>CAYVAR010000010.1:12112-42275 GCA_964449675.1 uncultured Gammaproteobacteria bacterium | reverse complement strand
CTGGCAATATCTTAGAGTCCGGGAAGTGGGCGCTTCCTGGTGGGTTTGTTGGTCGTGATGAAACAGTATCTCAGGCAGTCCTTCGGGAGCTTCGTGAGGAAACTGGATGGCAGGGAGAAGCGGTATCGCTTCTTCGCATTAATTCAAACCCCAACCGGCCTCACGAGGATCGACAAAATATCGCATTTGATTTTCTCGTCAAGCCACTTCGTCAGATCGGAGATAAAGACCACGAATCATCAAAAGTAGAATGGATTTCTATAGAAAATCTCATATCGTTTGACCAGTTCGCTTTTGACCATGGAGAGAGTATTAAGCTCTACCTCAAGTATCGAGAAAAGCCATTTTCTCTCCCTCTTTTTTTGTAAAGCGGGTTTTTTAACAGTAAACACTGCAGTACTCCATGTTATCTTGTTTTAAAACATAGTAACATGAAGTAGCAGAAGTCAGGACTCCACTATAGAGATTAGGACTTCTTTGGCGTTCGTGTTATTCTTCAGATACGTTTTACGCCATTTTATTTTTTAATTCCTATGAGCGATATTGATGAGGTTAAGTCGCGACTTAATATCGTTGACATTATTGGAAGTCGTGTGGCTCTTAAAAAAGCCGGGCGACATTTTAAAGCATTGTGTCCGTTCCATAACGAGAAAACTCCTTCGTTTATCGTATCACCGGAGCGGCAAAGTTGGCATTGTTTTGGTTGCGCGAAGGGCGGATCCGTCATTGATTTTGTCATGGAGTATGAGCACGTGGATTTTTTGGAGGCACTCGAGACGCTTGCGGAAAAAGCAGGGGTGAAACTTGAACGCAGAAGTTCTGATACACCGGAAGCAAAACTAAAAACACGGTTATATGAAGTGAATCACTTGACAAGTGAATTTTATCACTATCTTTTAACTAAACACGCTTTGGGAGCGAAAGCCAGGGATTACCTCAAAGATCGCGGTGTAACGGAAAAATCCATCAAAACATTTTCTTTGGGCTATAGTGCCAATAGCTGGGATGGTTTACTAAAATTCCTTCAGAGAAAAGGATATGAAAAAAAACTTCTTGAACAAGCAGGGCTTATGGTCTCATCGGCGCGCGGCGGTTATGATCGATTTCGCGGTCGCGTCATGTTCACGCTAAAAGATCACAGGGGGAACGTGGTGGGTTTTTCTGGACGGCTTCTTGACCCGGAAGCAAAAGAGGCTAAATACATTAATACATCAGAGACTGCAGTCTACAATAAAAGTTCGCTTTTGTATGGTCTTGATATAACAAAAGAGGCAATTCAAAAAGAACAAGAGGCAATTATCATGGAAGGAGAGTTTGATGTGATTTCTTCCTTTCAAGCGGGGATTGGTAATGCGGTCGCGATAAAAGGATCAGCACTCACAGAAGGTCACGTTCATCTCTTGCGTCGATTTGCCGAGCGGATACTTTTTGCTTTGGATAGTGACGTTGCTGGCGATAGCGCAAGTAGGCGTGGCATAGAAATTGCCGACCGCGCCGGGCTTGATATGAAAGTTGTTATCCTGCCGACGGGGAAAGATCCGGACGAGGAAGCGCGGCAACACCCGGGCTTACTCAAAAAAGCAATTACCGAGGCTATACCCATTTATGATTATTTTATCTCCTCAAGCCAGAGACGCTTTGATGTGACGACTGCTTTTGGAAAAAAGAAGGCGAGTGATGAGCTTTTGCCGATATTTGCGAAAATCGATAATCCCATAGTCCAAAACCACTACGTGAAAAAATTTTCTGATATTCTCGGCGTTGATGTCGCAGTCGTTATGGAGAGTATGAAAAAAGTCCGAAAACAACCACTGCAACAATCGGTCGGTAGCCAAATCCAACCGGTGCAAGCCACAAAAACCGGGGATGAAAATCTTACTATGTATCTATTGGCGCTTCTTTTGCAAGGGGATACGAGTCAGTTATACGAAGAATTCAAAGAGCTTGAGATTGTTTTTGACATACCGTATGAACCGGTCAAAAAAATAGTACTCGCATTAGATGGGTTTCTAAAGGATCATACTAAATTTTTTATTAAAGATTTTGCATCGTTTTTGCCTCAAGAACTGGTTCCAACCCTTGATAAAGCGTATTTGTGGGATGTATCTCATACGCTTTCTGATAGGGAACGTTTTGCTCGCGAATGGTACCGCACTCTTGTTGCGTTTCGCCGTCAAATCCTAAAAAAAAAGCTTTTTGATTTGTCGAAGCTTCTTCATCAAGAAGGAGGCAAACTCTCAGAGGATGCAATACAAAAACGTATTCGAGACGTAAGCGGGCAGTTAAAAAAGCTAGAAAATTCAAGCTAAATCTGCTATACTTTACACTCAAGCGAAATTACCAGTGTGCTTGGATAATAGAGTGTTACCCTTTATCCTAGTAAACCGGAATTCTCGGATACTATGCCAAGTAGTAGAAATGCGACACGCGGTTTTTACTTTGCCACACGAACAGGATTTCTAATAGGAATACATATACTTTTAAATCGAAAGGAGATTGAGATTTCGGCCGCGTAAGGCAAACCAGGTAGGAGAAGCGAAGCTTTCACTACCTGGAAAGGTCGAATTTTCACTACCTGGTATGGCAAAAGCGCATACGCATACTTCTATCACCGACCTTCTCAAAGAAGGTAAAGAAAACGGATTTATTACCCAAGACGATATTCTTGCCCTTATTCCCAAGCCCGAAGATCACATAAGTGAACTTGATGATCTTTACAATAAATTGATTCGTGCCGGCATCGACGTGTTTGAAACGACGTCGTGGGATGTGGAAAAAGAAGCGAGTAAAAGCATCCAAGATCTGGAAAAAGAAATAGAAGCGCTCGTTCGAGCAAGTGCCGAAAGCGTTTCCGATCCGGTGCGAATGTATTTAAAAGAAATCGGCAGGATTCCGCTTCTTAAGTTTGAAGACGAAATATATCTCGCCAAGCGCTACGAAAAAGGGGATAGGAAAGCGAAAAAAAAGCTTATCGAAAGTAACCTCCGATTAGTCGTTTCCATCGCAAAAAAATATATCGGCCGCGGCATGAGCCTTCTTGACCTTATTCAAGAGGGAAATCAAGGCCTTATTCGGGCTGTTGAAAAGTATGATTGGCGAAAAGGTTACAAATTTTCTACGTACGCGACCTGGTGGATACGTCAAGCTATTACTCGGGCTATAGCTGATCAAGCGCGTACCATCCGAATTCCAGTGCATATGGTAGAGACGATCAATCGTTTTGTACGCGCTAGCCGCCGCCTCATGCAAGAGCTTGGTCGTGAACCGACGCCGGAGGAGATAGCAAAAGTCATGGAGGTTGATGTCACCAAGGTTCGTGAGATTATGAAAGTTTCCCAAGAGCCAACGAGCCTTGAAACGCCGGTTGGAGATGAAGAAGACAGCCACTTAGGGGATTTTATTTCTGATCCCGGACCCACGCCGTATGATCAAACATCGCGGCAACTCCTCAAAGAACACATGGAGGAAGTTTTAGCGACATTATCAGATAGAGAAAAGAGAGTCCTCATCCTTCGTTTTGGACTCGAAGATGGTCGCCCGCGGACGCTTGAGGAAGTGGGCGCGCAATTTGGTGTGACGCGAGAACGTATCCGGCAAATTGAGGCGAAGGCATTGAGAAAGCTTAGACATCCTAGTAGGAGTAAGAAGCTTAAGGATTATTTAGAGTGATATTGACAACATACACCATAGGTGCTATGGTGTATAAATATGAACAGATACCAAGTTTATCTCGATCCACAGTCGGTACAGAGCACCGACGAGCTTGCTCGTTCTCTTGACATCTCGCGTTCACAAATTATCCGCGATGTGGTTAGTCGCGTTATACTGGAATACAAAAAGATCCTTTCAATACGTAATTACGTTTCTCCTGATCAAAATCCAATTCTCAAAATGATTGGCATGGGACAAACTTCCAAAAAGCACGTTTCAAAGAATGTTGATGAAATCTATTTACGCGATTAAGATGTGAGATCAAAAATATTTATCGATACGTCAGCGTGGCTTGCAGTCTATATTCCAACAGAGAAACAGCATCAGCGTGTAAGTACTCTAGTAAAACAAGCAGTCAAATCTGGAACTACTCTTTATACTTCAAATTATATTTCCGACGAGACGATCACTCGACTTCTTTACGACACTGACTGGCCCATTACAAAAAGATTTATTCAATATTATCAAAAAAGTGTATCACAAAGAACGCTTGTTTCCTTATGGGTAGATGAGCAATGCGAAACTGAGGCATTGGTATATCTTGAAAAATATCATGAACATAGGTTGTCATTAACAGATGCAACGAGCATAGTTTTAGTGAAGCGATACACCATCGATGCGATTTTGACTCTCGATTCGGATTTTACTAAAGTGGGGCTTCGCGTTCTCCAGTAAATCGTCCGTGAATGTATACCTCAAATTGAGGTAAAAGCCCTTCGCAAACCTCGTCATCCTAGTAGAAACAAGAAGTTAAAAGACTGCCTCGAGTAATCTATTGCAAATTTGATTACTCCTCCCAATTCGTATCTGAGTATGGTATACTCATAGAGTGCGAACTTCCTTTTATGTAAGTGGATTTCTCTATCATCTAAAGACGCAACAAATTCTCTTACACCACCCTACTATAACTAATGATTTGCCCCCTTCTTGGAGTATGTTTGGTGGTTTAAATAAAAATGGAGAAAATGCGCAAGACGTGTTTACGCGCATTATTTTTAAACTCATGAAGCTCCAACTTTCTCGCAAACACATATATCCGGTATATGACTACTATTTCCATGCACGAAATAAAATTCATTACGTGTTTTATGCAAAAGTAAAGGATATGCATGCATGTCCAATTTTTCCTAGTGACACGGTATCGTGGTTTACCTTTAAGCAGACCGCAAAACTTACTTTTGATGATCAAACTAAACAAGATGTTGTCGTTTCCGAGCGGGTTATAAACGCCGCTGCAAGAGAAAGTGCGCCAACCATATATCCTCATCGGTTGCAGCGTTCAAATCTATTTCATTAACGCATAGCTAGTTCTTAAGCAGGAATATCAGAAGATTTGATCGTCCAACTCTTGGAGTCACTATAGCTAACTGCTATACTATCGCATATGTACAACTGGTCTGTCGATGAGGAGAAATTCAAAAAAGAAAACCCTAAAGAGTACCGTCTCTGGCGCCTCACACAGCTTATCAATTATGGGTTGGATGGAGAAAAGCTCGACAAAGAAGAAGTAAAACAGGTCTGGGAAACAATTAAAGATAGACTTGATCCCTATAAAAAAAGGGTAATAGAATACTTATTATGGGGAAAACTATACTCACTCCCAAACAACTTGACTTTCTGGAACTTATCCAGTCAGAGCCGCATATAACGAAACGGTTCTATTTCACCGGCGGCACTGCTCTTGCGGAATACTACCTCAAGCATCGCCTCTCAGAAGACATTGATCTTTTTACGGAACAAAGTGAAGTCAACCAGGTCGTGATCAAGTCTTTCCTAAAACGAAAGGCTTGGGCGTTGGGAGTAACAAAAATTAAAGAGTCACAATTCCTGGGACTCTACAGTTACAAGCTTCTCTATGACGATGGAGAAGAATTAAAAGTAGACTTCTTGAATTCCAATAGCTATCGCACCAGTCCCACCAGTCTAGCCACCACCACCAGGCGATGATAAACCACGGGATAAACCAAAAGACCGGGAGCGTATCAAATTTCTCCCTTTTCATCAATCATGCAAAACCCATCTCTTGCAGGCGGATCCGCAACAACCAACCGAGCTTGCTCCGCGCGATAGAGAGAGATAAAAATAAAGTACACTTTCTTTATAGCTAAATCCGATACACTCTCGGATTTACGCTTACGGATCATTTATTGTGCAATTAAGTGTGAAATTGTAAGTAGGAATTGAAAAAAATAAAACAGAAAGATTTGCTACCATGAAAACAATCACTTGTTTCTTAAAACTTCTTCACGTATTACCTTAGAATCTATCTGCTTTGTTTTTTGGTAAAAATACATATTAGGCAGTAAGGTTAGTGATTCCAAACCTACAGATTGTGTATTTCCGTTTACCGGAACTGGTGAATCATCTACATCTACACCGCAGGTTATACTATCAAAATCCCTAAACAGTTCAATTTTGGATCTAGGGTATATCTTTCCATAACCGGTAGTGATCAAATAACCACCAATTTTCAGGGAAGTGATTATTTTACCCCAGATATCTGCGGGAACAAAAGTCCTCCATACTATTATATTTGGTATCGAGTTCTCAACTTGATCGTCTATCCATTGACCGGCATCTACAGGATGAAGCTGAAATTCTCTTCTTTGTCCATTTCTTATTCCACTAATTTCATGCACTCCACTGTCCTCTATTCTTTGAGGTATTGCCAGATTCTTACAGGCTCTTTTAAGCAATCTGACCATGTCTTGTTTTTCACCTACCCCACCAAAAACATTCGACAGTTCTGGTACTAGACTGTACCGGTCATCTGTCGATTCATACCATTCATATCCCGGATCAATACCAATAATTTTTTTAGCGTTTAGAAAAATCAATCCTCTGAGAAGATTCCGACCTGAACCCAGATCAATAACTTCGTCATCCGCCCCTTTCATCTTTTTCTGCAACATCAAAAAACATTCATGCCCCATCTCGTGCGCTAGATATGGATCAGTGCGGAAAAACAACTCCCAGTCGGACATTTCCTTTTTAGATCTATATTCCATCTCCAAACGAAAGTCATCAATAAAACTTCTAGTCTGATATATCAAGGAGTCGTATTTTTGCTGAACTAATGACAGAGTTTCACTCATTATCGTCAGAAATAAATGGAGTACGGACTATTCGCAATATTGTTGAAATTTTCTTCTAAAATCTATCAGAATTTTAAGACGCGTAAAAAATGGTGTAGATGAAATATGTCTATAACTTCAACACGTTTTCCCCCGAAAGCGAATCTTTACGCATAAACGAAACTGGATACGAGCATGTTACCCTCCTTCGCAGAAAGCCACGGTCGACAGCCCGTGGATGAATGCGGAATGGAGGGCCCCTAACGAAGCCTTGGCGAAGTGGGACTCCTACACTGCTTCGGACGGGTTCCGCTCGCCCCGATCTGATCGGGGCGCATCAATAGATGCCACGGGCTTTAGCCCGTGGAGCTTCACTGGACAGTAAACGAGTACTCGTCTGACCAGATATTTTTTCCATTTATAAATGCAAGTCCACGAAAGTAATACGCTCCCAGTTCTGGTATCTTGGCATTGCCAATAAATCGCAGTGGTACATCGTAGGTGCCACTCGTAAAGTCATTTACTAAGACCGCATAGGGAGTCTTGGGGATATCAACGGAAGTATCAAGCGCTCCCGGTTTTGATTGCGTGCCGCCAACGATCGCCGTAAACCCGGTTGTTGCGGCAGGTCCATAGACGTCCCACGTAAAAGTTACATTTCCTCCGGCGATAACGGCACCCGGAGGATTTACTATTTTTATTTCGTGTTTGGGTATTTGTTTGACGACAAAAGAACGCTCGCTACTCCAATAGTGTTTGCCGCCAATAAGTGCATATGCGCGAAAATAATATGTTTCCGGTTTTGATACGATGACGTTACCAATAAAGCGAAGCGGTACGGTAAAATCGCCGTGCATAAAATCTTTGATAGTATCTGTATACGCGGTACTTCCTGGTTCCACAGATGTTGCTAAAAGTCCGGGAGAACGAGAGGTGCCATAATACATGGTCGTCGTATGAATTGTTGTGGCAGGACCACGGACTTCCCACGTAAAAGTACCGCTATTTCCTTCGGTGATTTCCTCCGGAGCATTGATGACGAGTATCGTGTGTGCATCTGGCAATGGCAGGACTACGGTTGGAGTCGGTGCTTTGGGCGTATCACGTAATGATGGTACTCTGTTAAAGAAGGGATTATTTGGTGCTTTTGGTGGTAGAGTTGTCAAACTTTCAGTTATCGTTCCTAAAACCGTTGGATCAACGATAGGAGCATTACTAAATAATTTGTTTTCTATTGTAGGCCATAGGATGATACCAGACGTCGTCAGGATGATGAGTAAAAACGCAAACAACAAAAGTGATTTTTTGCCACGCATGAAGGATATATATAGTATAACGTATGGATGAGTGTTTGCCGTCCTATAAATTCGAGAAGATTAGTTAAGAATAACTCTATTTTGAGGTTTACCTTTGACCATGGTGACCAAATTGTTCGTCCAAATCTTGTATAGATTATCTAACGCCTCCTTAGTAAACCAACCAAAAGATTGTATTCCTATAGCGCTTTCTAACTTTGCTAAAGGAGTGTGAACTAAATCCTCTCCCTCATACCCGTATGAGTCGACTTTACCGGATTTTAAAGCGTGAGCCATTGCGTTTTCGTCAACTAACTCTCTGTCAACTGTGTTTACAATAATTACTCCATTTTTCATCTTTGCAAGCTTTTTGGCTCCAATCATATTGTTGTTTGCCTCCTCATGAGTCGTGTGTAGTGAAATTGCATCTGATGATTTCAGTAACGTATCTAAAGAGACCATTTTCACTCCCTTCATTTTTTTCGGCGTACGATTATAGGCAATGACATGCATTCCCATTCCTTTTCCGAGATTTGCAGTAGCGCTGCCAATGCTTCCTAAACCAATTATGCCAAGGGTTTTCCCTCTGAGCTCAACGCCTTGTGTCATCTTATACGTACCTTTTTTGTGTTCTTCTGTCGGAAATAAAAATTCTTTTTGCTAAACCAAGAAGAAGCGCGATTGCGTGTTCCGCTATCGATTCTCTCGAGTATCCAGGGACATTACTTACTGGGATTTTTCTCTTTTTACAGTAATTCAAATCCACCCAACCAAAAGAAGTAGAAGTAAGACACACTCCTTTCAGGTTGGGAAGAGAGTCCATAATCTTTGTTAAGTTTTCTTTGGCTTTTTCAAAACCACCTAAGGGGTATGGGTGAACTCCAATAATTTCAGCCCCTTTGGCCATTTCCAAAAGCGTATGTATTGGTAATTCATCTAAGGTTTCTGTGTAAGAAACGTGACCCAAGGATGATAAGAGCGTTTGTTGTTTATGCGTAAGCCTTTCTTTGGTGTTAAAAAGTACAATCTTCATAAACTGAAATATAAAATTCCTATCTTTATTTTAGAAAAATTTAACGTTCGTCGCCAAAATCCATAGACTAAATAAATTTGCTCTACCTGATGGATGATATCAGAATCTATTGATTAAACACAAATATTGGGTCAATAGCTTAAATTATTTCAAGAGGAAGGGGTAAAACAATTATTACTTGGTTTTGATGCTATATAGACTATAAGCTATAATAACCACAACCTATGGTTGCCGAATCAGGAGTCGAACCTGTGCGAATTCATCCGGAGCAAATTGGACACACAAAGGCTCGGATTGCTGTCCTTGGAAATGGGCTGGCAGGACTTGCTGCGGCTGATTACCTTCAACGCGACGGATATCATGTGAATATATTTGGGACGCCACGCAGTCCTTTACCAGCAGACTTTCATTATCTTCAGCACAATCAGATTGAGCCTGCTTGGAGATTCCCTTTCCAGTGGTACCCGAGAGCAAGCGATTTGGATCTTGGCGACCCTAAAATAATGGCTATTGTTAAGGCGTCGGCAACTGCATTAATGGAGCTAAGGAAGGATAATAGGTATGATACGCTGGGGGGTAAGTACAGTAGTCTCCGATTAGTCGACAAATTCGATTTAATGGGCGACGGGCAGGAAATCCCACCTGACCTGAAGAATTTATTTAAAAATGTGGGCGGCATGGAAGTAGAAGAATTTGACGTACCTCGTTGTGAAGCAGCTGAGATTCTAGGCGTTACCCATGGATACCATTTTCGCACTATGGCGGTAAACGGTTCATATTTGGTTTCCGCTTTGGAACGTCGTTTTTTGAACAATCATGGATGGTACGATTATAAAACAATCGAATCCTTGGACCAACTCAAAGGAAAATTTGATGTAGTGCTAGATTGTATGGGCTTAGCAGCCAAGAAACTCTTTCCCGACTTGCCGCTCTATCCGGTAAAAGGGGTAGAGCTACTTTTTCCTTATGCTGGTCTTGATTACATAGCGAGTGCGGGACCAGCAATTATTGCTACTCGACCTGGCACAACTAAGACGGTCGTCAGCGCCCTTGCTTTGCCCCCGGGCGAATTCCAGAGTAATGAGCCTACTGACGAGGAGGAAACAAAAACAATTCGGATGATTGATGCCATGGTGGCAATCCCCGGTGTCTTTCCCCGTCTCCTTAAAGATGAGTGGAATTCTGTCAAACATCGGGCTGAATGGGCCGAGAGGACTGATGATATACAGAACAAAGTTGTTAGGGTTTCTGCGATGCGGCCAGGAGCTGACAAATTTATCGTGTCAGCATCAAGGGAAGGTGACATGGTTGTGGCCCATTCAAACGGATGGAGGGGAGAGGGCATGGTGGCTTTTGGGGCGCCGTCGGTTCTAGAAGCAGAAATTAAAACTCTCTTGAATTTGCGTTGATGCTGTTGCACTGAGATTTAGTCAATTTTGATTTACTTCCATCTTCTTGACGTTCGGTTGATGCCGCAGCAAGTTCAGCTTATTCTTTAGCCGTATTACTCACAAACAACGTAGAAATCTTCTATTTCATTTTTTTATACAGTGTCGATCGTCCTTTTCCTATTGATCGTTTCAATCATTTTTTTTAATTTCATTTGCCAGAGATTCTGCTACAAAGCGTCTCCCTTGTTCACCCATGTGCTCATTTATATAAAGTTCTTCATTCCATGTAAAAGCGTTCAGAGGAAGATCCATAGATAGATCTAGTACCGTTAGGTTTCTACTGAGAAGAGCAGACTTAAAGAGGTCAATATTTTTTTTCAAATGAGTTTCAAAGTCGTTACCAATGTAGTTTTTTTTAGGTTCGTAATTTATTGGGGTAAAATAAAAAATGAGCCTCGTACCAGTCGATTTAAATATATCTGCTATCTCTAGAAGTGATTGTATTTTTCTATGGTTTTTTGTCATAGCAAACATATATTGGTTTCTAATTTCACGACTTTCATTACTTCCCTCATAAATGCAGGCAAATCCGCAGGCCATCGAGAGGTGACGAGGTTTCCGTCCACGACAACGTCTTTGTCTTCCCACGCGCCGCCAGCTTCTTTGACGCTTTCCGGCACGCCGTCATGCCAGTAGGAAGTCAGGTGTCTGCCCTTCACGACACCAGCATCAGCAAGCGTCCACGGACCGTGACAGATAGAGGCAACGGGTTTATTTTTAGCAAAAAAGACCTTGGTTATTTCAAGGGCCTTTTTGATTTTTCGTACCGTCGCTGGTGCTCCTTCTGGTGAGCCTCCCGGAATGATGAGTAAATCGTAGTTATCAGGATTTACTTTTTCAATCGTGACATCTGGCATAAGCTCTCCGTAACCAAACCCGCCATGGATCGCTTGCTATTTGGGTGCGGCAACGTCCACCTGCCAACCTGCTTCTTGCAGACGAAATAAGGGATACATAACTTCCATGTCCTCAAACTGGTCCGCGGTGAGAATGAGCGCCTTTTTCATTACCTTACATTCTACATCAAACGGTAACGAGTAAATAGATCGTATTGCTGTGATGAATGATTTGCTTCATACTGAACATAAGATGAAAAACCTGTATAAACTTATTATTTCAGTCGTTGGGTGTGAAATTGTGGGGATAGCAAGTACTCCGTTTACGGTCGCTGCCATATCCACCTGGTATGTTTTTTTGGTGAAACCTTTCTTTTCACCTCCCAATTGGGTCTTTGGCCCTGTGTGGACCCTTTTATATTTTCTCATGGGGGTGGCTTTTTATCTTATTTGGAGACAAGGATGGAAGAAGAAAAAAGTGAAAACGGCAGGATGGTATTTCTTAGTTCAATTGTCTCTTAACTTCCTGTGGTCTCTGTCCTTTTTTGGACTGAAGTCGCCACTACTGGGACTTATGAATATCGTCGTGTTATTAGGGTTAATTATCCTGACCATGAGGAAGTTCTATCCGCTTTCAAAAGTAGCCTTCTTTTTACTTGTGCCATATCTTCTCTGGGTAGGTTTTGCCACACTCCTTAATGCGTCATTCGTTGTCCTTAATTAAATTTATGAATTAAAATACTGCTGGGGGATGGAGGATGTTAGAACCGCTTAAATAAGAGTGTTATGGCATAATGTGTGCATGGAAAATAGGGAACTAGTTAGAAATGTTATACACGAAATTCGTGATGCCTATGAAAGACCACCTTTTACGCCTACACCAGATATTGACTTGGTTTGGGTCGTATCCCTTCCGGGAACGGTTTTTACACCATCAGACGATGGTATGTATAGAGGTAGAGTAGCAGATCGAGAAATTGTAGATGCAGGGGTGCACATAGTTTTACAAATTACTGCGCTTTGCTTACATAAAAACCCTGAAGAAATATCAAAAGAAGATGTTGAGCGAGCCGGACCAACATTTTTTTATAATGGAGAAGATAAAACTAATGGTAGATATGCACAGATCGAAGACTTTGAAGTTTTAGTTGCTACTACTGAATTTCCTATTCCTCAAGCAAAAGTTAGCATTCGTCACCTAACCGACGAATCTAATACACCTGGTCAAGTAAAAAATATTGCGCAATTTCTACGCCAAAATCCTCAATTTAAAAACATCGCGGTTGTCGCAAGAGTCCATCATCAAAGAAGGGTAGCCCGATACCTTAAGCACTACATACAATTATTTCCGCCAGATGTTAATCTTTTAGATGCATCTGTGCCAGAAACACAAGATATAGTAGGAACAACACTTCGAGAAGCACGCAGAATAGTAAAATATGCAAAAAAAGGAGACCTAGCAGAAGAACCCTACTTTTAAAAAGTTGAGCTCACTATTTATCAGCGAGCACAAGCCCTTAAGCTATATCAACCGTGCCACGTAAATAATGTATGACTCATATGTATCGAGATTCTTCTATTGAAACAGGGTATTCCAGGTCAATGTTTTTTTGAATGTTTGGAAGGTGTCTTTTTTATTTATCAGTGAGACGTCCCTTATCAGCATCAACCTCGATATAATCACCATCTGTGAATAAATCAGTCGCAAAGTGAGTACCAATAATGCAGGGTTTTTTAAGCTCATTCGCGACTATGGCCGCGTGACAGATAAGCGTAACGTTGCCTTTCGTCGCATTCACTTCTACAATATCGCCATCTCGCAACCTCTTTGTTGCGATTGTTGTTCCGACAACAGTTGGTTTCCTAAATTCTCTGGCTATAATTGCTGCGTGACTCAGTACCCCTCCCTCATCGGTGACTATCGCTGCAGCTTTTTTTATAGCCGGAAGAAAATCTGGTATCGTCATCGGTGAAATGAGTATCTCACCCTCTTTGACTTCATTGATTTGTCTATGGCCCATGACTCTTCGTACAAACCCTCTCACAACACCTCGATATGCTGGAGAACCAGTGAGCTGCCTCACGTTTTTTATCGGTTCAATGATAAAATGAATGCCAAACATCTTTTCTATATTTGACTTATCAGATCCTGTAAGTAATCGATTATTAGCAAAAAAATATCCGCTCTCTCTTTTTTCGAGCTCCTTCCTTGGAGGAATATTTTCGGAAATAATTTCTTTTGTTTGTAGTACCCAAGACTGCTCACCAAGTTGGTGAAATATTTTTATAAGAGATTTACGAATAACAGTGTCAGCACTATTACAGAGCGTATCCGTGAGTTTTCTGACTTTTGCTAAGTTTTTTAGATCTAACAGCGCTACTTTAGATGCATCATCCATTTGAAAAAACCACCACATCGCTTCAAACCAAGGGCATCCTCCCTCAAGCTCTTTTAAAAAACGTTTCAGTTGTGGAAGGCTAATCGCTTGTTCTTTTTCGTAGATTGGGCGGATAAAAGCTAATTTTTCTAACACCGTTTTTTCAATTTGTGTAATGAAATTGATATTTTTACGCGCACGTTTGACGAGTAGATTTTGAACCCATGCCACCCCTTGTGCGTTGTAGTAGAAATGGACGGTGTCATCTGACCGTTCTGTTACAATATATGGGAGATACGGTTGTTTTTCTGCTGTCCACCCTTTAGGATTTGTACTTTCTCCTCTAACCCACGCTTCAATAGAAGAGAGACAAAAATCGCGAGAAAATAATTTCTCATATTTTTGAAGGTTAACCATAGAGTGTTTGTTTAACCAACGAAATTATATCAAAAAAAGTTCGATTGTCCATCTGATGTTAATTATATAGATTGTCAAAAGGGGCTAAATAATTTTGTTGACACTGAGCCTGTTTACACTGAGTTTACCGAATGTGCCGATGTGCTCCGAGCGGTAGAGGGAGTTCGGAATTTTTGTCTCAATGGTCCTTTTTTGAAAACCACGACGCTGAAGTATCTATAAAGAATTGTTTCCATTGGGGTTGGGAGAGGGTGTGATCTGCACCGGGAATAACTATACGGGTCAGTTGTTTTTGATCGCGGATTACACGGGCGAAGTTATTGGTCGTGGGTTTGGGTACATCATCATCGTTTTCACACTCGATGAGGAGAATTTTTCCGCCGTATGCATGGATTGCGGATAATGCTTTGTTTTTTTGATATGTAAGATGTTGTTGACGATAGATCTGTATGTCACTGCCAACAATGTGGAGCGTTGGAGTCCTAAATTTTTCATCAGGATAGAGTGCGGGTGCACGAAGAACAAGGGACGCAATAGGTCGCTTCGTACTAAGTAGTGACGCCATATACCCGCCATAACTTGCGCCAACGACGTGAATACGATCGCGGTCAACGCTTGGTTGTTTATCTAAGAATATTTGAGGGTATCCACGATCCTCGTCTTCCCGAAAAACTTCATAGCAAGGAGCTTTTTATCTGACGTGAGAAAGTAGTCGCACTCGGCTTCCGCCGCGGAATGGAGCTGGATGTTGTCTTCGAAGTCTTTTGTAGGGCCAACAAGTGCTTTGACGAGAATTTCTTCTGTGAATGCTACTACCCCAAGCTGATTTTGTACTTCATCGATGCTTCGATCTGGAACAACCAGATGGTAGGAGTAAAATAGGATGTGTGTAGAAAGAGCCGAAATAAAGAGGATTTCACTCCGTAAGGGATCTATGACCTTTCTCTTTCGTTTTGCCACGTCTATATAGATATTCGTGTCAAGAAAGACCCTTGCCATATTTCTTCATGATGTGTTCCTGATAGTTTCGTTCCATCTGTTTATGCGTAAGTTTTGGAAGGTTGAGTTTAGAAATAGCCGCGATGAATCGGTCCGGGTTAAAGGGTTTGGGAATTCTCATTTTTGGTTTGATTTCTCCAATAACTTTAGACCGGTGAACAAGGTCAACCGTCTCGCCACGGCTCAAGAGTTCCAGGAGAAGCGGAACTTTTGTACGCAGTTCGGTAGAGGTGATGAGATTCATATATACATTTAACTATACATTTAACTATACATTTTGTCAAGAATGACATGGAGACATACTGCAATACCGTCATTTTCGATTGATTCCGAGGGTTAAACAATATTCGAAACTATATTGTCAGTTTAATTTTATGTTCCTATCTTTATCAGTACAACCCCCGCTATCATAATTGCACTTCCTATCAATGTTTCTAACTTCGGTTTATCCTTAAACGCTATATAGCTGAATAGTAAAACAAGAAGTATTTGAGTTTTTAGAATTGTTGCCACAAGCCCAACGCTGCCCCCACCGACTGCTGAAAAAGCCAGTATAGTTGAAATGGCATTTAGCAAACCCAAAAGGAGAAACAACTTAGTATTGTTTGTGATTTGCTGATAAAATTTTTATCCCTAACGTATAGTAAGGGCAGCAATCCGAAAATTACCATTATGTTCTCAATAAAAAGTGTAAAGGTTGTGTTTTGGGGAAAGGTATTATTGATTGCAAGTTTATCGAAAACAATGACTACACTATTAGTTACGACCGAAAACATCATCAAAAGTGAAGCTCTGCTTTTGAGTAGAGATATAACTCTGGCTCTAACAGTCCTTCTTTTGACTTGGCTGCATTTAAAATGTACGCCCCAGCTAACGTGACAATAACTCCTCCTGTTGCCAATACGCTTGGTCTTTCTGATAGCGGTGGTAAGAGGGCAATAAGCATAGTAAAAATTGGACCCAATGAAATTAGAGGCCAGATAGCTGATAAGTTGACCATCCTCATTGCCTGAAAACCCGTTATCTGGGAAGCTGTATAGAATAAGACGGACCCCGTTACACCGAGAAGAAATAAATAGTTCAGTTGTGGCACCCCTTCTCTCAGAACAAAGATAAAAATAATCGGTGTAGCCAGCACTAGCGTAGCCCAGGTCAAAACAGATGCACTTACATTTAACACAAGCTTCTTACTCACAATTGCGATTATTGCTGTAATAACCGATGTTAAAAGTGCTTCATAAAACCACATATGCTTAATGATACTCAGCCACTAAAGTAGCGGTTTCTTTACATTAGTTCGAACAACTTTTGTTGCACTCCGGGTGGGAGAGCACGTTCAAACTTTTTACTCGTAAAAACTCAATAATCAGAATTTCTTTGCGATGGTGTAAAGAACTCTGTCACTTATGGAATCTGGATCTTGAGACTTGGTTTCTTCTAAATATTCTATTGTAAAACCAGACTCTCTTAGAAACTTTGACAATCGTTTTTTGGTAAAAAAGTTAATAAACATTTTTTCATCTTTTTTGAGAGGTTCAACTATTATTCTGTCCGGTTCTCCTCGTTGGGTAATAATAAGCATATATCCATTTGGTTTTAAAACACGAGCAAAACCTTTGAGCGTTTGAGGTATTTCTTCTGAAGGTATATGAATGAGAGAGTAAGGAACCATCATACCGTCAAAAATTTTATCCTTAAAATCCAACTTTCTCATATCCATTACCTGAAACTTGCCTTCAGGAACTTTTGATTTTGCAATATGTATCATTTCTTCAGATAAATCCACTCCCTGAGCTTGATAACCCTTATTAAGAAGATACTTCACGAACTGTCCTGGACCACAACCTACCTCTAAAATTTTGGAGCTTACAGGAAGAAAAGATAAAAATTTATCAATATATGGAGTATCTGATAAATCATCAAAATATTGTTTTGTATAGATGCCTGCAATTTTATTATACGTTGAAACAGCAAGGTTGCTCTTATCCATAGCTTAAATTATATTAAGAAGTTCTCACTTCGTACATTGAAACTATTTTTCAGCTTAATTCTTTTTCCATGTAGTAACTTCTCTTATCTTCCCTAACTGTTTTAAAACCTCTACGTTGATAAAGCAAATGCGCTTTTGTGAATTTCTTGTTTGTCTCAAATTCTAGTTTTGTAAAACCGTTCTCCTTACAATACTGAATTGCTGTATCAAGCAACTTGGAACCATATCCTTTTCCTTGATACAACGTATCTACATAGAGTCGTTTCAATTCTGCTACCTTATTTCCTCTTTTAATAATTGCCACAGTTCCGATAACTTTCTTACCTTCTTTTAAGACAAAAAACATTCCTCCTTGATCAAGGTAATACGTTTGAGGATCGTTAAGATCATAGTCATACTCTTGGTGATATTCAAACCCAAACTCCTTTAAACTTTCTAAAACAACCCTTTTTACACCTTGCTGATCAGATGGAGTATATTCAGAAATAGTAATATTCACAAAATAATTATATCAAAGGATTCGATTTTTCTACCCGGGGTATTAAAAAATCGGGGCTAAAAACGTTGCTCCGAGCGGAGAGGGAGTTTGAACCTCTATTATTTTCCAAACTTGATAAATCTATTCAATGGAGACCCTAAATTCCAGTGAGTTGTCAGATAACTCCCCGGTTCTGGTTTAGGATTAAAGTAGTCATCATTATTACAATCAAAGTGGAACGGATACATACCCGGGCAGGCATCACCAAACACTTCGCCCTCTCCATCGCTTTTGCACATAATGTCTGTTCCGCCTCTGCCTAATGTTTGTGAATCTGTACAGTGCTTTTGTTTTGATAAAGTTTCTTTTTTTGTTGAGTGGGGTGCACTTCCTTGTACTGCCCCCATGGTATGGGCATATTCATGCAAAATTATAATTGGCCCAAGCATGTCATAACTTGCACCAAAGTACTGTTGCACTACTGTCTCATTGACTCTATACGAAAAAGCATAGTCTGGTCCAATGTTATACACGTTATCTTCCGCTAAACGGTCATCAGGACCTTTTTCACTATTTTGAGCAATGCATGGTGCTGATCCTCCATCCTGTCTACAGCCTGAAGCGCTCCCATCATAGTGAACAATGTATTTTTCATTTTTCTTATCAAACCCCAGCTTCGTCAGATCAGCAGTTAAAACTCCTCTCGTATCAGAAGATTGCGCGTAAAACGTGCCTATGTTTGGAAGCACAACCTCAGCTACAGAAATTTGCCCATCCTCACAAAAAACTTTTAAATGGGCAGTAACGTTAAATTTTTTCGCTTCATCACTGACTATCCCATCTGCACTTTTAAACCAATCCCTAAGCTTCGGTGCCATTTCTTGATACCTACTTGCACTATCACTTGACCTGGCATATAAAATTTTGGCATGGTAGTCTTTTTCATCAGTACAGGCAGGTGTGCCTGAAACAAAAAAGGAAGAACCTCCGCCACTACCTGGGAATTTGGGGAAATTTTTTGAGAAGTCACCAGAATGTTTTGCAAATCCTTCTTTTGTCTTTTGTAGGGTGATTTTTCCGGCAATCACCAAAAAAATTATCACATTTATGGCGACAGTAATGAAAATGATTCTCTTTATAATTTTTTTCACTACAAAAAACTATACCATAGCGGAAAATATACAACAATGCTAACGGCCTATTCTGCTTTAGGAATCTGTTGAAGTTGTCTCTCAATCTGTTTTTTACTTTCATTACCATAACTAACAAGTAACTGATCACCAGCATTAATTTGCTTATCTAGAGCATGTTGGTCTTGTTTTCCATTGAGATAAAATTGTAGTGCCGCAGTGTTATTTGTACAGAACGTTTCTTTCGTGCCTGTTGTGAGACACTCCTTAGTCAATGTGAACGGTAATGTCTTAAAGAAATCATCCCATGTTGTCCCACTTTTTTTAATATGAATAACATTCGGATTATCTGCCGCAAGGTAAACATCGGAAGATCGATTGTGATACATAGCTGCGGTGAAGACCCGAAAGGTTCCATGAGTGAATATTGCAAAACCGGCTTCATAACTTACTGGGGCTTGATGGGTGAGAGTGACACTAGGTGTTTCTTTTTGTGTCACTCCGGGCAGAGGTGTTGATTTCATTTTCGATCCAATAGTTACATAGGTAATGGAAGCTAATACTATGCCAATGCTTACTATGACGATATAAACTTTACTCATACAGTTAAAAGCTAAGTAACTTTCTTAAGAAAGTACGGATTTTTTGCAAGAGTCCATCTTTGATCATATCAGATGTACTAGCTCCTTGAGAAGGAGAGGGGTGAGGAGGGTTTGGATCTTTGGCGCCTCTTTCTTTCAAGTATAGTGATGGATTATCCCATTTTTCCCGCAGTGCCTTTTCAGATGACTCATGACCTTTGAAATAAATGTCCCCACCTTTGTATATACCAAAATGGAGATGCTTTCGTTCTTTGGAAGTTTCTTTGCTAAACGCGTCTCCTAAATACGTGAATCTTTGACCCGCCTTTGTAATCTTATCACCTTCTGAAAAAGGAAGATTTGATATTTTTACGTGACCGTAGAGAGCTGTACGATTTTCTTCATCAAGTTTTTGTAAAATTATACCTCCGTATCCTTCTAATTGACCAATGTACGTTATGGTACCCGTTGAGACGGCATACACTGGCACATCTTTTTCTTTTTCCTCCTTCAATGCTTCAAGATCAACAGCAGCATGATAGCCATAGAATGTATTAAAAGGAAATAGTTTCTCTTTTCCTTTATAAAATTCGTCATTGATCAGTGATCCAAAATCTTTTATTTGAATACGATCTTGATACCGATCCATAGGATAGTACCAATCTTGTGCAAATGCTTTACGGGAGGAAATAATAAGCGAAGTAAAAAGGCAAACGATAAAAAGTATTTTATTCGTGAGATTTTTATATCCCCGTGAATTCCAATATTTCACCCTTTGAGTATACCAAACGTTCGAGTCATAACAGGCATAAAAAAATTTGAAGATAAAAAACGGTGCTCCGAGCGGTAGAGGGAGTTCGGAATTTTTGTCTCAATGGTCCTTTTTTGAAAACCACGACGCTGAAGTATCTATAAAGAATTGTTTCCATTGGGGTTGGGAGAGGGTGTGATCTGCACCGGGAATAACTATACGGGTCAGTTGTTTTTGATCGCGGATTACACGGGCGAAGTTATTGGTCGTGGGTTTGGGTACATCATCATCGTTTTCACACTCGATGAGGAGAATTTTTCCGCCGTATGCATGGATTGCGGATAATGCTTTGTTTTTTTGATATGTAAGATGTTGTTGACGATAGATCTGTATGTCACTGCCAACAATGTGGAGCGTTGGAGTCCTAAATTTTTCATCAGGATAGAGTGCGGGTGCACGAAGAACAAGGGACGCAATAGGTCGCTTCGTACTAAGTAGTGACGCCATATACCCGCCATAACTTGCGCCAACGACGTGAATACGATCGCGGTCAACGCTTGGTTGGGTAGCCAGAAAATCATATGCAGCACTACAGTCTTTGATATGATCCTCTCGGGATAGATTTTCCAGATTTCCTTCGCTCTCTCCATGTCCACGCATACTAAATGTCAGACAGACATATCCTAATTTAGAGATTACCTGCGCACGGGGGATATACCCCTTTTCACTACTGGTCCATCCGTGAATAAATAAGACTGCGGAAGTACCACTGTGTCTATGCTTCGGGATAATTAACGTTCCTCGAAGCTTTTTGTTGTCAACGATAAACGAGATCTTTTTTTGCATACATGTATTGTACCGCAGGGAGGAGTGCTGTTTTTTTGAACTTCGGGAACCGGAGCTAGCACAACGATGCTTTTAATTCATTTCATTTAATTTCATAAATAATATAACCTCCTTTTTTTAAGACTTTACGGGTTGCGGCAGAAAATCTTCTAACTTCGTTCATGCTCATTTTTTAGCCCCTCACTGGGATGTTTATCAAGTAATGCTACTGCAGTGCTCCCTTTGTGGGATACTATCCGAATCATTCGGAATTTATAGTTACTCTGCTCTTTCCAATGCTCCTGGACAATTTTCCTCTACCCAATTCTGCACTTCGCCAGATACCGTAAGGGTCTTTCCATTCCAATAGGCAGTTGTCTGTTTGTCTCTTTCGGTAATTAAACGCTCAGGGCAAGTGTTTGGAGGCAATCCTGGCATAGAACCCGATGGATTACCTTGCTGGCCCGATCTGCTTTCTTGCAAGCCACGGTAGGAATTATGCAAAACGTAAATTTGAAAAGCAAAAAATCCAAAAAGCAAAAGGTTTATTACGAGTACAATCAGGATGGCATTGCGCCTACCTTCCCCTCCCCATTTTTTATCCACCCACCTATAAATGAAATAGGGAACTAAAGTGAGAATAATCCAGAAAGTAAATGTAAAAACTATTACGTTTGATAGTGACGGGCGCTGATCCAGTGGGGTTAGAGTCAACTGCTCTAGTGCCCAGAGAGATGCTCCGAGAGTCCAAGCAAGAGGCCAAGAAAATATTCTAAACAGTCCCCATATAACTGTACCAATCAGGATATAGGCAACAGGGCGATGGAGAGCATCACTTGGGCCCAAATCCAGTATATGAGGCTTACCATTCCCACCTTCCGGCCCGAAACCAAAGTAAGTAGGCAAGGCTGGAAGCTGCTCACCTAGGAGAAAGAACATCAGTACAAAGAATACGATAAAACTTAAAGGCAGCTTGTACGTACTTTTCCAAAAAAGCATTAATTCAACTGTAACATAAATCTGTTATCCTGGGTCTGATAAAATCAGTCTGGCTCGCTTGTTGGGACGATACATCCGATTATTTAAAACTTTATAACCCCAGGGGCTCCTTCTTGGAGGGGATGGTCTTCGGTTTGAGGCGACTGGGGCGATTCGGTTTTTGTTGACCCGTCCTCTTCTGTTTTTATGTATGGAGTCTCAGAAGGAAAGGGAACCTTTCTTCTGCCTGGCGGTTCTATTATAGTAATTTCATCGTGCTCGACAATCACAGTGCATGATTTCTCAATGGTTGCTTCTTTCCCATCTACTCCAAAGCGTACTCTGACATCAACAAAATGAGGAACGCTTCGCTTTGGAGGATCGATATCCTTATTGGAAGATTCATAGGTAAACGTATTGTTTGCAATGGTGACCTGGCGTTTATCATTCTTCGGTTGATAATTTTGGCCGAATTGAGCGTCAAAAATGGGCTCGGAAAAGAGATCCGGAAGAATTTTAACATTCCCTTTGGAACCGTGATTGATTATGAGCGGATCAGGCATGCAATAAAAATTGTAGTATTTTTCCTCACCGGGTAGCGTAGGTCCGTAATCCTCAACTTCACCGCTTGCAAATTCACCGGTTGCAGACCCATCCATTTGTTGATCGAGAGTGATTGCCCCTCGATACCACATATTTTCTACGTTTTTTCCGGCGGTAAATTGAGCTTTGTAAACAGCGATTTCATCTGTTTGTTTCCCAAGATCAATAGCAAAATTTTGTACAGCCCATTCTGCCCCACACTCATCGCTGCCACTCCATCTGCCGTCCTTGTTCCAGTCTGCATATAGATTCAGATAGGCGGTCCCAGCCATTTTACCTGGGTTTTTGATATGAACAAAGAAGTATACGGTACTTTGCTTGCAGGAAGTTGCGTTAAGTTTGACTCCATCATCAGCTTCATCGATATTCACCTGTTTGGAGTCTTTTTCAATGGTTGCCGCTTGTCCGAGCCAGACATCATCGGTTTTTTTGGCATGAGCGCCATTGGAGGCAAGAAGAGATGGGAATTGTTGTCCTTGAGCTCCATCCGGAGCGTCGCCAAAGTCAAAGGTACCCCCAACTACCACACCCGCGGGTAAGTTTGTTTCGGGCTGTTTATTCACTTTGTTTACAACAATAAAATACCCGATCAAACCTAAAACAAGAAAGCCTAAAACTGGAATAATCAGTTTTGGATTCATAAATTTTTAAACTTATTTTTACATCAACAGTGAATTATAGCAGAATGAGAGGTTAATATCAAACTATAGGATGTTGATTTCCTAACCCTAAAATTATTATAACAACTGTAAATAAGCTTTTGAGGGATAATATGCTATTGACAGGCATAGTCTTTACGATTATCATTGGCACAACATTTTGCTGACCGCAATCGGAGGTAAAAAGAGTCATTCACATACGCAAGGCTATGAAGTTTCAAATTAATGCGGCAACAGCAGTACTTGTTGGTCTCGCGGTTTTTTTCTCTCTCAATTTTATTCAACCTGCATTTGCAGCCAACTTCACCGTCACCAAAATTACCGACACCAACGACGGTGTTTGTGATGCTGATTGCTCCCTGCGCGAGGCGATAGGAGCTGCCAACGCCCTACCAGGCGCAGATACCGTCACGGTTCCAGCGGGCACCTACACCCTGAGCATTGCGGGTACTGGTGAGGATGCAAATGCAACCGGTGATTTAGACATCACAAGTCCTTTGACTATTAACGGCGCGGGCGCCGCATCCACAATAATAGACGGCGGCAGTATCGATAGAGTGATTGAAGTCCGTCCCGGGGCGACCGTTGGAATCAATGCGGTTACCATCCAAAATGGCAACCCCGGTGCGGGTTTTGGCGCTGCCGGCATCCTCAATAGCGGCACATTGACCCTGACGAACAGTACTGTTACCGATAACACTGGCGAAAATTTCGGCGGCGGCATTTACAACATAGGTACACTAACATTGGTTGACACCACCGTCAGTGACAATATCCTGCTCGGTTCCAACAACAGTGGCGGTGGCGGTGGTATCTACAGCACTGGCACATTGACGCTGACAAGAACTACGGTCAGCGGTAATAGTACGATTGGTCGAGGCGGTGGCATTCTTGGCCAAGACCCGACGATTAATATCATAAACAGCACTGTCAGTGGGAACACGGCACTCAACGGCGGTGGCGTATTCAACAGATTCGGAACAGTAAACTTTACCAATACTACAATTGCCAATAATATTGCTACCGATAACGGTGGAGGAGTCTGGAACTTTGGCGGGACACTAACATTGTCAAATAGTATTTTGGCCATTAATACCGCAGCTACTGCAGCTGATGACTGCGCCGGAGGCATCAGTTCTCTTGGGTACAACATAGCAAGCGATGCCTCCTGTGTTCTTGCAGGGACTGGTGATTTAAATAGTACTAACTCTATGATTGGTCCACTCGCAAGCAATGGTGGACCCACAATGACGCATGCATTGCTATTGGGAAGCCCGGCCATAGATTTAGTGCCGCTTTCTTCCTGTGGTGTAACTACCGACCAACGTGGTGTAGCTCGTCCGCAAGGGGCGGGTTGCGACAGTGGTTCTTACGAACATCCTCCGACACTTCCCCCACAGTGCTCAGGTAACATAGGAAATTACACCATTATCCAGGGAACAAACGGAGATGACAATTTAAACGGTGGAGCAGGCCGCGATCTGATTTTTGCCTACGGCGGCAATGATAAGCTTTCCGGTGGTTCAGGTGATGATTGTTTGGTTGGCGGTTCGGGAGACGATAAACTTGTTGGTGGATCAGGAAAAGATGTACTAATTGGGGGAGATGATAATGATAGATTAGACGGGGATAGCGGAAACGATACGCTATTTGGCGGAAACGGAAATGATGATTTAAGAGGCGGCTCAGGGAGTGATTTGATAGACGGTGAAGTCGGAATTGATGATGCCAAAGGCGGAACTGGAACAGATACCTGTACAGCCGAAACAGAAACCTCCTGCGAACTCTAGAATCTGAAGTTCTCGCTTACTGGGGCGATTTTCAAACTACTTCTTCCATTTCCGTAATGTATTGCTTGTCAAGTATTGCAAGTGTGGCTTTGACAGAGGCGTTGTCGGTATTTTTCAATGTTACTCTTTGACCATAGCGCGCTCGAAGCGGCGTCAAAAATTCATCTGCCCATGAGGGAGTCAGCACCATAACATCAGCAAAATCAACGAGTATCTCTTCGTTGTCCGATACGGTATTGAGAACTGGTTGAAAAGCGAGCCACGCCTCTTTCCCTGAAGAGTGAGATACTAATGTGGTACCAAATTTTTTAATTTCTATGATCATACTGATTTTTCAAATTCTGTGGTGAGATCATGTTTTGGCATTATTTGGCATTAAAATATGTACTGTTTGCAAAAAGAAATTGATCAATGAATATTTTTTTCACTGAAACGATACTTTGTTGTTCGTAAAACAAAATCAGTGCTTTCTTAAATTCTTCTTCATGAACGCTTCTATAGGAAAGCGGGAACAAGTCATATGCAAGAAGAACTGCATTGGTAAGCATTCGGGCAGTCCGTTTATTTCCATCAGTATATGGTTGAATATATGGGATGAAGCAATGAACCATGAGAGCTTTTTCAAAAGGATTGTTTGTTTTGTTGACGACAGCGATCATTTTTTCTACTGCTTCTCTGATCTGATGTTGGTTATCAAGAGGTGTATAAGCAGTGCCAGTTATTCCCACTGCCTGTTTTCTGATTCCAGTGCTAATATTCAAATCGTTAACTAATACATTATGCAATTGGTTTATGTTTGAAAACGTAAGAGTAATAAAATCCTGTGCATTATTTACAATCGCATCAAACGCTGCTTTGTGATTAAGAATCATGATTGCTTCATCTTTTCTCCTGCCTTTGGCTTCAATTTTATCTTTAATCAACGATTCTGTTTCAAGAAGCGTATATGTATTCCCTTCAATCTTTGAAGATTTCCAGGAAAGTTCAATAACAAATCGTTCCAATTCCCGTTTTAATATAGTTGGATCTAGATCAGAGGTTACCATAGAAAAACTCTTTTTTGTGTTATCTAAAAGATCCATTTCTTCTTGAGTAAAAATATGAGTTATATGATGAAAAACGTTAAGATCAAATCTTTTTTTTGCATTTCTTTGATCTGGATCGACTGAAAAATATGCATCGATATCGAATTTTTTAAACAGTGGGTTATCAACATATGAAACATACCGTGTCAATGGACCTTTTCCGACACTCTTTATTCGTTTTTGCCGTATTAAATCATTGAGGTCACGAATCAGGGTGGGTTTGGAAGTAACGTAAATCTTCTCAATTTCTGTCCCAATAGCGTCTCTCGCAATGCCGCTTGAGGAAGCAATAATATTTAGTATCCGTGCCTGTCTAGGAGTAATCGTCTCATTCATATAGCATGATCGTATCATTTTGAGACGATTTGTCAAGAAGTAAGTCTATGTATTAAATCATTTGTTTCACTCGGAAGAGTGATGTTCGAACCTATTATACTTTGTCAATTCGGTTATACCGATAGGTATCTTGCGGCTGTCTTCAGTGCCATTTTTTGTTACCGATATAACCAAACGCATCAACTTCCGAATCATACAATTCAATCAAATCTAGGTCAGGACGGCTCGGAAGTATCCGTGCGCTCTTAATTTCTTTTCCATCAAGAAGTGATTGTTTAAGTTCCGCATATTTTATCGGCTCTAAATAGAAATCTATATCGCCCACTTGGTGTTTATTTGGATCTGGGTTCCGAATATAGAGGAAACTGTACGTCGTCTTTGGGATATCATCCTGTGCCGGGACAATAATCGGTTCGTGAAGTTTATAATATTTGCCGTATACGCTGTCAGTTGAATTCGTCAATTCTTCTCGGAGTTTTGTAAGAAATGTATATTCGTCGTCATAATGGCAAAAAACACCGACGTTTCCAGCAACTGGCAAGTATCTCCCTATTGATTGTTTACACAACGTGTGGCAAGTCATATGAATATGATGTATTGCCTCTATCATCACCTCTCTGCTTTGTATTGGACTGAATCGATAGGGGTTCATAGCTTTATTCTAATCTTTTTACACAAAAATAAATTGGGGCGGATTTAACATATTCTTTAGCATATAATAACAAGCACGTTACAAATGATTTTTTTTGGGGGGAGGTGTGATAATTATGAAAACAATGACTTGTAAACAATTATATGGACCGTGTGATGCACTAATCCATGGCGCAACGGCTGAAGAAATGATGGAGAATAGTCAGAAACACGCAATGGAAATGGTTGCTAAGGGAGATAACGTACACATCGATGCTTTGGAAGCTATGAAAAAACAATACATGAACATGACTCCGGAGGCACAAAAACAGTGGATGGAAAAGTTTCAGAAAGACTTTGCTGCGTGGCCGGATGATAAATAGATTTTACTTTTTAGAGGCTTTGGCTTTCGCGTTGAAATCAAGCGCGAGATGTATCCAATAGTTGAAATCTTTTACATTGCTCGTTCCCTCTGGGCTGACAAAAACAAAGCCCTTCATCGGTCTGCCGGTGAAATTCATTTCACGACAACCTTTTTTCTTAAGTGCACTCTCATAAATCATCGGATTAAGACGAACCATCAACTCATCTTTCAAAACACCAACGCACATTTTGCTATTGACCATAAACGTGAGTCCGCCCATCATGTTCTTTTCCTCAACGCGGGATTGTCTCGCAAGTGCGTTTCGTACCTTTTGAGCAAGGTGTTCGTCGTACGCCATATTTTCTGTTAGTAACTAACCTAACACGTAACCAATACTTATCTTGACCAGGTCCTTAAGCGCCTCACTAATTATAACTATTCGTTCCGGCAAAACAACGTACTCTTTTTTAATCGGAGCTTTAGGGAAGTATTGCAGAGGTTTAGCTTCGTTGTCCTTTATAAGTTCTGTTCTTTGCCTCTCTGGCAATTTAAGTGCAAACCCTACGGGAGAAAAAGAAGCAAATATTTTGCCGTTTACGTAACACGCTGCCCCACCAAAGAAATGTTTACATTCCAGCCGTATATTTTTATCTACTTTAACTCCTTTCATCAATCCAGATAACTGTTCCAAATATTTTTGGGTCATAGACTGATTCTATCAGATACTCATGTCCTAGTCGGGGTATCGAAAAATTGAGGCAAAAAATATTTAGTTCCCCTGATTGAGAGAATCTCAGCTCGTTGCTTTCTTCACAAGGGTAGCGATCCTTGCCTCTTCGGTGGCAGTTAACTTTTTCACGGCGAAAGAGGTCGGCCACATAGCGCCTTCGTCAAGGTTCGCCGCATCGCTGAAACCGATTGTCGCGTATCTCGATTTGAACTTCTGCGCGCTTTGGAAAAAACAGACAACTTTGCCGTCCTTATTTGCATACGCAGGCATCCCATACCAGGTTTTTGGGAAAAGATCTGGCGCGCTGGTTTTAATGATGGCGTGGAGCCGCTTGGCCATGGAGCGATCCGGTTCCGGCATCTTGGCGATCTTTGCAAGCACGGCACTTTCCCCATCCGCCTTGTCCGCCCTCAACTCTTGGGCGCGCTCCCTCATCGCCGCTCGTTCCTCGTCCGAGAACGTCTTGCCAATCGCGGTGGAGCTCTTGGTTGCCTTCTTGACCGTTCCCTTTTTAACCATAGTTCTTTCTACCTGTCGCTTTCCTTATATTACCATTTTATTCAAATTTCATTTGATCGGTCGTCAAACTTGGCTAACGTACTGAGACGGTTTCAGGACACTAGATTCTTACGATAGTAAATTAACGAGTTGTTTTCAGGAAAGCCATCCAATTTCCCATAAGTAGCATAGCCGAGCTTTGTATAGAAATCTCCGGCCTGCCATGAGAATGTATTTGTGTACACAATCGTGCAGCCCCTTTTAATAGCTTCAGTTTCAACAGCCTCAAGAAGCTTTCGGCCCCACCCTTGTTTTCTAACCGATTCGTCAACCCACAAAGACTGAATCTCCATGCCATTCCACAATAAAGACACGATAATTCCGCCAAATACTTTATCGTTCTGATTTTTCAGAAAAATAGAAAATACTTTTGATTTTCTCGGATGTCCTTTGCTCATGTGATGAGCCAATAGTCCTTCAGTCAATACCTTTTTGTCTTCCGGTTTTGGATCACCCTCAGATGTGATGAATCTCAAGTCGTCCATGTAAATATTATATATCAACCTGACGGGTTGAATAGATATAAACCTCTTCTATACTATATAAGAAGAATTTTTTTAACATTGTCCGCAATGTCGTTTTACCTTTGGTTGTTTTGAAATATTCTTCTCTGCGTTTGGCATCTTTTTCATTCCGATACGCTTCATATTTTTGCCACCTGTCGGGTGATTTAGTTTTGCCCGATAGATCTTATAAATATTGCGCTAAATCAATTTTTTGCACCTGGTTGAAATATCTAAGCAGCCTCAACTTTTTAATCCATGTGGTGAGGTACTTTACATCCAAGTTCTTTTTTTGAATCTGATAGACGAACGCGGCGTCAACAATGTGTTTTTCGATTTTTGCCATTTGGTACCAACGCAATTTCTGAATGATAGTATCTTCGGGACTTGCAAAATACATGGGCTGATCAAGAACGGTTACGCGTTGACGCCGGGTAAACCGCGATTGATCAAACCCTTCATCGGTAAGTATCCAAAAATCAAGCTTCAGTAATGTTTCTTTATGAAACACTTGAAACATCCCTTTGAGCGCGACTGCATTCTTTGCTGACTCAATGTCGATCATGAAATCATGGGGAATATGGTGTAATGCAGTGAGAATTCGTTTCGTGTCACGTTTGTACATCTCAACAACAAAGTCAATATCATGGGATGCTCTCGGCCGACCGTAATAGATAACGCTCCAAGCGCCGGTAATCATATAAGGGATATTGTGATGTTCAAGGAATGAAGCTATCGTTACCAGAAGTTCTGCTTGATCTGTTTCCATGATGTTATGCACCAGTGGCAACAACACCGGCCTTTCTGACATCCCTCACTACCTTTGAAAGTTTGAGGGCAATCCGTACTTTTTTGTCACCAGACATTTTTGCGTATTGACGAATAAGAAAGAGAGTTGTTTTTTTCATCTTGCTCCCCCGGTAGGATTCCCTTCGGTAAACTCAGGGTAAACTCCTTCGGTAAACTCAGGGTAAACTC
>CAYVAR010000010.1:0-12012 GCA_964449675.1 uncultured Gammaproteobacteria bacterium | reverse complement strand
GGATTCCCTTCGGTAAACTCAGGGTAAACTCCTTCGGTAAACTCAGGGTAAACTCACCAAAGGTTCTCTCTTTTCAGGAGAGCTACGACAAACTCAGTGCAAACGTTTATTCCGAGTGTTCCATCTATCAGCATTTGCTTCTTTGCATGAGACCAACCTTTTAGCTGTTTTTCTCTCTGTGCAGCATCATGTTTCTTTTGGTATTGTTCGCTATACAAAAAATGTAATATCAGAAAACTTTTTGGTAAAAAATGACGTTTTATTTCTGTGCTGCCGGTATCGATTTATTATGTCTGGTGTAATACCCGTGTAAAAAGTTTTCTGATCGCAAAGAAGCATATAAACATACCACATGCTTCCCTATTATATATCCTTAATTTTGGCTTGCACTGAGCTTGCACTGAGCTTGCCGAAGTGCTCCCCCGGTAGGATTCGAACCTACAACCTTCTTCTTACAAGAATCCTTCTGTTACCAAAAGGTCTGGACTATCTTATGTCCGTCCCGATAAAAATCGAGGACGAGACTCGGGTATATAGTCTCTACACATTTATCCTTCGACTTCGCTCAGGACGAGTTTTTCGAAGAAGTTTAGCTCGGGATAGTCCGGATGATGACGAAGTCATGATATCCGGAGTTCCCCGAATTAGCCCGATTTTCACCCGAATATTACTACTCGGGGCTGCCAATAACCAAAAATCCTTTGATCCCTCGATAAGCTCAGGATTTCAGACCTTCGGTCTTCAACAGGAAGCCGCTCTACCATTGAGCTACAGGGGAATGTCAATGAACGAGATTATTATATCACGGTTTTTGGATTATGCCATCAATCCACTCTATTGTTTTTTAACACACACATTATGAAAGTACCTATTGGGTTTAATGATCATTTCTGATACACTTCCATTACCACCGGGAGTAAAGACCGGCATTTCTTAATTTTATTTAAGGGGGGACGCATGTAAGCGGGGATCCCGCGATTGTATTTTTATCAAGCAATACATTATATAATTTTTTTTAAAGGAGCAGTATGGGATCAAAGTTATTTGTTGGTAGTTTATCATTTGATACAACGGATCAGTCATTATCTGATGCATTTGCACAAGCGGGAACCGTGGTTTCAGCTAAAGTGATCATGGATCGGATGACCGGACGGTCTAAGGGATTTGGATTTGTCGAAATGTCCTCGCCTGAGGAAGCGCAAAAGGCTATGGACCTGTGGAACGGAAAACCTCTAGACGGCAGAAATGTCGCCGTCAATGAAGCCCGACCCATGGAACCGCGTACCGGCGGTGGTAGCGGTGGATACCGAGGTGGTGGAGGTGGACGTGGTGGATACGGTGGCGGTGGCCACCGAGGTGGCGACCGTGGAGGACACGGTGGTCACAGAAATGACAACACTGGTGGACGAGATTGGTAATTCGAATTTCGTTAGATACATTTTTTAAAAAACAGAACCTTCTAAGGTTCTGTTTTTTAAAAAGCAATGATGGGAGATTCTCTTTTTTCCTAAATATTAAGGTAAATACGATGATTAAGGATTGATGATTGGTATAATACGCGCGTGCATAGTTATTTTATTGCCATTAGCAGCGTGCTTGCACTTATTTCTCCGATCGTCTACGGGCATGCGATCATAAAAGGCCAGGCGAAGCCACACCGGACGACGCGCTTTACCATACTACTCACAACGACCATAAGCACTGCATCACTCATTGCTGCGCATAATACTGTCGCAGTTTGGCTTGCTGGTGTATCGGCACTTCAGGCAATTTTTATTTTTACCCTAAGCATCAAGCATGGAATGGGGGGATGGAGTAAAAGCGATATCAGTTGTCTTGTGATATCCATCATAGGCATCATCCTTTGGCAGACAACTAAAAATCCCTTGCTTGCTTTGTATGCCAGTATTATTGCGGATTTTACTGGGATGATTCCAGCACTTATAAAAACCTATCATTTTCCAAGGACTGAAGTCTGGACATTTTACCTTCTAGATGTTTTTGCAGGACTTTTCAATATGTTTGCAATACAACAATGGAACATACGGGAAGTATCGTATCCGTTTTATATTATCCTTATAAATTTTGCTATGGTACTACTGGTCATACGACCCAGATTAATTCGCAGCAAAGAAGGAAATTGAAGGAATATCCTATTTCGTTTAGGACGCACTCCTAAATAATCGTAAAGATTATTTAGGAACGATCCCTTAGCAACCGCATCCGCCGTGACCGCCGCAACAACCTCCGTCCATAATGAAACACCTCCTTTATAATTGATAACAATTTATTATAGCATATTTATATAGTTTCGCAAAACTCTTGACAACGAATCGATAATGGATGTAATCTATGTTACAAGGAGTACATTACGACACTCGATACACGATCCATGGCGATTGGTGCAGGAATTCTTCTTCTATTTGGAGTTGGTGTGGGATATGTAGTCCGTGGTAGCGCTAAACCCTCTTCTCCTCCTTCTGAAAAAATGACGACGAACGAATCCGCTGGTCCGGAAAAAGGCTCAAAAGAATGGAAAATTCAAAATGCCGTCAGTGCAGCGCCAGAAAGTATCGGAAAAAATGCGATAGTTTTAGATTGGCCGGAAAAAGAAGGCGCAGATATGCTGGAGTTACAAAAAGGAACGAACGATTGGACATGTCTTCCGGACTATCCGGGTTCCCCTGGAAATGATCCCATATGTGCAGACAAATCTGGTGTGCAATGGTTTGGCGCATATAGGGCGCATAAAGAGCCAAAGCTCACTCAAGCGGGTTTAGGCTATATGCTCCAAGGCGGCAGTGACGCAAGTAATACCGATCCATATGCCACTAAACCCGCCGATGGTGAAGATTGGGTTACGGCACCTCCACATGTGATGGTATTTCCTGTTGGCAAACTTGATCCGAAGGTATATGGGACAGACTATAAGTCAGGCAATCCGTGGATCATGTACGCTGGTACCCCATACGAACACCTCATGATGCCGGTGAAGTGAGCTACATTTGACAAAAGGGTATATAATATATCGTAGCCATCTTGAATCAAGAGCAATGGCAATGCATATGAAGGACAGCAGATTCAACATCCGGTCAATCCTACAGCTCTTCGTTGCACTCATTGTTTTTGCTTCTTTCCCAGCGCTCGTTAGCGCAACCCATTCGTGGGGCAACTACCACTGGGCGCGAACGAGTAACCCATTTACGCTCAAGCTCGCTGATAACCTTTCGTCAAGCTGGGATCCGTACCTTGTTACAACCTCAACCGATTGGAGTCAGTCCTCAGTCCTTGACACAACGATCGTGCCCGGCACACAAAATCCGAAGCGCTGCCGGCCGACCTCGGGACGAGTTGAAGTATGCAACGCCAAATATGGCAGCAATGGCTGGCTTGGTTTGGCTCAGATTTGGGCGAGCGGCGACCACATAACTCAAGGAGTTGCAAAAGTGAATGATACCTACTTCAGCTTGGCGACATATAATACTCCTGCTTGGAAAAACATGGTGATGTGCCAGGAGGTCGCGCATACGTTTGGCCTCGATCACCAGGATGAAACCTTCGATAATCCCAATCTCGGCACATGTATGGACTACACGAGTAATCCGCTTGGTCCGCCCAGCAACGAACACCCCAACCAACATGATTATGATCAATTAGAAGCCATCTATGCGCATCTCGATAGCTTTACAACGGTCCAGAGTGGTTCACAAAAATTACCGTTGGGCTTGTCAGTGTCACAAGCGGTACGCGACAGTGACTCTGAAAATCGCAGCGATTGGGGCAAAGAGCTTCGCAACAATGGTCACATAGCGCTTTTTGAACGAGACTTCGGTGGCGGTAACAAGCTCTTCACGTTTGTCATTTGGGCGAAGGAGTAAAGAAAAAAGAGAAACAACTCTACTCTCACTGCGACATATAGCCAACGAAAATTCAATTTTTTACCCCAGCATAACAATATCCTATAATTTGACATTTTCTTCATTTTAGTGTATAGACTGTTGGACGTATTGTCCTATAGGCCCAAATTGCGTTATGAACCAACGTCTCTCACAGCAACTCATTTCATTTGGAACAGCAGTGCTTATTGTTCTTCATTCACTTACTCCAGCAATTGTCCCATGGAGTCGTGTCGGTCGTGTACAAGCGCAAGAGACTGTTGAGGAAGCGCAAGTGGTCCAAAACGAGGTAACTCCCACACCATCAGAACAAATAGAATCACAACCTTCGTCTACTCCTACCCCAGTCATGACAGTAACACCAACGGATGAACCTACCCCGACAGAGACACCAGCGCAGGAAGCAGATCCGCAGCGAGCAAACGAGTTGCCCAAAGAAAGCGGGCCAAATGAAAAAGCTCCAACCACACCTGCGACAGTTGAAACAGAGACAACAGAACAAGGAGAACTTTCTGTAGCAATTACTCAAAACGTTAAAGCCGATTCGCTTGATCTTGGCTCAATAGATACCAGTAGTGCTCAACTGTCGACAGATAAAGGAGACTACGCACCCACGGACACAGTGGTCATTACCGGAACCCTACTCACCCCAAACCAAGACTATACCTTATTTATTAGTTCAAGTGATCCGCCCGCCGTGACCTATAACACTCAGGTTACGACCGATAGTCAAGGCATTTTCATCGCTCGGTACCAACTCGATGGAAATTACAGGCAAAACTATAAAATTGAGGTAAAGAATTCAGCTGGCAACGTAATTGCCTCAACTACTTTCACCGACGCCGCACCAACTTTAACTATTACAAGATCGGGCGGCGGCGGCGGAACAGTCACTAGCAACGACGGGTTTATTAATTGTGTGGTGGCTGATGGTTCGACCTTTGGGACGTGCTCTCATACATATGGAGGCGACAATCCCGTTGTTATTTTGACTGCTATACCGGACGCAAGCTCGAGTTTTGATGGCTGGACTGGCGGAACCTGCGCAGGTACAGGTACTTGTACACCATCCGGACTAACCGAAAATAACGAGGTAACAGTGGAGGCAATTTTTAATGCACTACCAGAAGACATAACTCCCCCGGTCTCTGAATTTACATCTCCGGCTGAAGGGAGCTTTTGGAATACGCCAATCGTAATTTCCGGAAGTTCGACTGATATTCCCAATAGAACAGTTGATTACGTAACTTTGTACTATTGGGATGACAACGAAGGAGATTGGGTTGAAATCACCGAGCTTGGAAATGACGGAGCGGATCCCTTCGATTGGTATTATGAGTGGGAGCCAGAGGATGAAGGAGTCTACGATATTTTGGTAGAGGCAACAGATACTGCGGAAAACACTGAGGAAAGCCCGCAAGTAAACAATGTTTACTACGATGTAACCAATCCGACTTCAGAGATTAACTATCCGGAGGAGGAAGTCTCTTATACCTACAATATGTGGGAGGAAGAGATATTCGGGACAGCCCAAGATGAGAACTCGGGAGTTTATACGGTGTATCTTTCTATTCAAAGGGATTCAGACGGATACTACTGGGATGGAGAAGAAGGAGACTGGGTAACCGGTGATCTGGAACCAGAATATCTTAACGAGACTGATTTCTCTTCTGATTCTGGCAATTGGTTCTACGAGTTTGAGTTTATCGAGCCGGAAGGGGAAGATGAGGGCTATACGGCGAGGTCTCACGCAGAAGACAATGCTGGTAATCTCGAGGATACGAACGTAGTTCACTTTTACTTTGCAGGTGAGGAAGAGGAAGATACAATTCCTCCGGTTTCGCAAATTAGCTCACCCGAGGAAGGTTTTACCACCAATTTACCCATTGAAATTTCCGGATCATCCTCTGATGAATCTTTGGATACGGTTCACTATGTCCAGCTTTTCTATAGGGAGTCAGTGGGAGAAGAAGAGGAAGAAAATGAGTGGACCGAGATTGATACCGACGACGAGGAAGAAGGCAACCAACCCTTACAAAATACCGAGGGAGATGAGCCTTTTGACTGGAGCTTTTTCTGGACTCCTCCAAACGACGGAACATTTGATATCAAAGCCGAGGCGACTGATACCGCCGGCAATACTGAATCAAGTCCGGAGGTTCATGACATTACCTACGACACCACGCCGCCCACAACGCCTACCGCTGATCCGGTTGCGGGTGATTACACCACTGATCAAAGCGTCACGCTTGCAAGCAGTGATGATCTCAGCGGGGTGGCGAGTATTTTTTACACCACCGATGGTAGTGAACCCAGCGATACGAACGGGACGTTATACGGTGACGCCATTCCAATTGGCGTAGATACGACACTCAAAGCAATTGCTTACGACAACGCTGGGAACGCAAGTAACGTCTTGACTGCGCAGTACGGTATTGCACCGGTTATCTCCTCTGAGGTAGCTACGACAGTAACGACCACGTCTACGACCATTACCTGGACAACCGACGATCTGGCTACCTCTCGTGTCGTTTACGATACGCTACCCCATGCCGAGCTTGGCGCGGCGCCCAATTACGGCTATGCTAGTTCAACGGTTGAATCAGATACTTCGCCAAAAGTGACGAGCCATTCAGTTGTCATTTCAGGTTTGACCTCAGGGACGACTTATTACTTTCGTACTGTATCGCATGGGTCACCGGAGTCAGTAGGGGGCGAAAAGAGCTTTGCAACAACTTCACCCTCCTCATCAGGAGGAGATGGGGGAACCGGAGGAAGCAGTAGTAGCACAGGGACCACTGCCTCCGCACCCGTTTGCAACGATACAAAACCCGGATCAGCACCGAATCTGACGAGTGCTGTTTCTGGCGTCAACAGCGTGACACTTTTGTGGAGCCAAGCGGCTTCCCCGGTCACGTACTACCTGGTGACCTATGGCACCGTATCTGGCGCACAAACCTACGGCAATCCAAATGTTGGTGGGGCCGGCACGTCAAGCTACACGGTAAACAACCTTTCTGGCGGTACGACATACTATTTCCGTGTACGGGCCGGCAATGGTTGTATGCCGGGCGACTACTCTAATGAGCTTTCCGCCTCACCACGGGGTGAATTGATAACGGGAGTAGCTACTGGATTTACTCCAGGCGTTCTTGGTGCTTCAACAGATGAAAAAAATGCAGATATTCAGGTAACGCCGACTCCAGAGAAAGAAGCGGTTACCGCAGACACGGTGGGTGAAAAAACAAAAGTAGGCAAGAGAAATGGATGGTTACTTGGCCTCCTTCTTGGAGGTATTGGAGCTTTTAGTATTTTCTTCTTTGTTCGTCGACGGAGAGAGGACAATTCGTAATTTTGTACTAAGCCTATCTAAAAATAAAAAGATATAATGCTTCGTATGAGGCAAAAACTTCCCCGCAACGTCGTACTTCTCGGACTCGTCAGTTTTTTTAATGACCTCTCCTCTGAGATGATCTATCCGCTCGTGCCTATATTTTTGACAACTGTTCTTCACGCGACCGTTCCGATCGTCGGGTTAATCGAAGGATTTGTTGAAGCGGTTGCAAGTATCACAAAATATTTTTTCGGAAGCTACTCAGATTACCTTCGGAAACGAAAGCCTTTCGTGGTGTTGGGATATTCGTTTGCCGCGGTGTCAAAACTTCTCATCGGCCTTGCATTCGGCTGGCCGCTGGTGCTCCTTGCTCGATTTGTTGATCGATTTGGCAAGGGACTTCGGACCGCTCCGCGAGATAGCTTACTTCTGGAAGAAGCAACAACGTCAAATAAAGGATATATTTTTGGATTTCATCGTGCGTTGGATAGCCTCGGCGCTGTGGTTGGGCCGCTTGCTGCGCTTGCATTATTATATTTTTTTAAGGAAAATATGCGACTCACCTTTTTTATCGCATTCATTCCCGCTGCAATTGCCGTAACTCTTTTGGTACTCTTCGTTCATGAAAAAAAGAAGGAGGTGGGCAACCGACCAAAACAACTCTTTCACATTGCGTTACACTCTTTGCGTCCTCAACTCCTCTTTTTTCTTGGTATTAGTTTTCTTTTTTCTCTCGGCAATAGCTCTGATGCATTTCTCCTCCTTCGCGCACATAATCTAGGTTTTTCAACAACCCTGGTCGTTTTGACGTATGTGCTCTATAACATTTCCCAGACGCTTCTCGCAACGCCACTGGGGATTTTGTCTGATCGACTCGGAGCCAGGAAAGTTTATTCTGCTGGGTTGTTCGTTTTTTCCCTCGTCTATTTTTTCATTGGCGCTATTGTCAATCCAAATTGGCTGTGGATACTATTTCCTGTCTACGGCATCTATATCGCGGCAACTGATGGCGTGTCCAAAGCATACATTGCGGAGTTTATTAGCAAGGAGCAGTCCGGTACCTATTTTGGCGCGTACTATACACTGACTGCAATTGGAACATTTTTCGCATCACTTATTGGAGGATTGTTATGGTATAAGATTAATCCATCGGCGACCTTTTACTACGGAAGCATCATGGCATTTTTTGCATTTGTCCTATTTGAAATTTTTCAAAGACGTCAAAACAAAACCATAGTGTTATGATGAGATTTATCTTAGGATCAGTTTGTTATGTAAGCACTCTTGCTATTGTTGATGGAATATTTAATAGGCTTATTTTCCGAGAGCATAAGTTTTTATCCTATAATACAACGACTAAGCAAACCATTTATCGGTTATGGGAGTGGAAAGTAATAGGATTACTCCTTTTAATACTTCTTCCGCTTGGATTTCCTCTTTTGGTTTCCTATTATATTGGTGGGATAAAATATCTCATCGTGTATATTGCAACGTTTTTGTTTGTTCCCTGGGACATGTTGTTTGGAAAAATTGTCTTTGATAACTGGCTAGCTGATTTTCCAAGTATTGCTTTACCATATATTGGATGGATTCATGTCCGACTTCGAACCGTTATGATAGGACGTATACTTATGTTTTTTCTTGTTCTACTGTTTTACGTTATGTGGTTTTGATGCATATGAGTAGTATGAATACGGTGCATTTTCCTTGCAAATATCAGAGAAGTTTTGGAACGAAGTGCGGATGATTTTTTTGTTTCTATTAATACGCGGTGCTCTACCTGTGAAATGATACTTATTGTTGTATAATGCCTACTAAGTTGCTCCTTTTACACGTGTCGGTTCATCTCAGATATTTCCCCCGAAAGAGTGAGACGGAACTGGTTGGTATACCCTACAAACAATACATTGTTCGGGTATAACTTCTTCTAGACTGATCCCGACGTACGTCGGGATACGAGTCAAGAAGAGTATAGAGGATCGCAGGAATAGGAGGTGAACGAGATATATGGCAAGTAAATTATTCGTTGGGGGACTATCATGGGATACGACAGACGATTCGCTTCGTGGATTTTTTGCAGGATCTGGTACAGTCGTTTCGGCACAAGTAATCATGGACAAATTTACTGGTAAGTCCAAAGGATTTGGCTTTGTGGAGATGTCTTCGGATGCTGAGGCAAAAGAAGCGATGGAAAAACTCAATGGCCAATCACTGGACGGAAGAAATGTTGCTGTCAATGAAGCAAAACCACAAGCTCCTCGGGAAAACCGATTTGGTGGAGGCGGTGGAGGAGGTTCGTTTGGCGGAGGTGGAGGCAGAGGTGGACACGGCGGCGGACGTGGAGGAGATAGAGGTGGACACGGCGGAGACAGAGGTCGTCGACCTTACTAAATATATATAATTCCGGGAATCTTTTAGATTCCCGGAATTGTTTTTCAGTATGAAACTCAATCCACTGACTCCGGAGGAAGGAGACGTGATTGTTCGTAAAGGCACGGAGGCGCCATTTTCCGGTGAGTATGATAGTTTATTTGCACCGGGGACGTATGTGTGTCGCAGGTGTAATACTCCACTGCACCATTGGTCCGATAAATTTCACTCCGGATGCGGATGGCCGAGTTTTGATGCTGAGATTCCCGGAGCAGTGACACGACGTATGGACGCTGATGGCCGACGAACAGAAATCCAGTGCGCAACCTGCGGTGGACATCTTGGTCACGTATTTCTGGGTGAGCAACAGACGGCTAAAAACACCCGCCACTGCGTCAATTCCCTCTCCCTTAAATTTATTCCAGAAGGAAAAGTTACATGAAGGCTGTGTTTATTGGTATCAGCAGCCTCCTTGCCCTCATATCTCCATTAGTGTATTCCCAGGCGATTCTCAAAGGAGAGGCCAAGCCGCATCGCACCACTCGATTTGTTCTTCTTCTTATTACCGCCCTTACCACTGCATCGCTCTATGCCCAGAGGGATACCGTTGCCGTTTGGCTTGCCGGAGTATCGACTCTACAGTCAATCATCATTTTTATACTAAGCATAAAGTACGGGATGGGCGGTTGGTCGAAAACTGATCTCTTTTGTTTACTTATCGCGCTTAGTGGTATCGTTTTGTGGAAAACAACGAGCAGTCCCACGCTTGCACTCTATTTTGCAATTGCTGCTGATTTTACCGGCATGGTTCCGGCGCTTATCAAAACCTACCATTTTCCAAAAACTGAAATATGGACATTTTATGGACTTGATGTTGCGGCTGCATTATTTAGCCTTTTTGCATTATCAAGCTGGACTATCCAAGAATTTTCTTACCCCATGTATATAATGATTATCAATTTTGTTATGGTCATCCTTATCCTGTTTCCGAGGGGTCAGGATCCCGAGAATAGATATTTTTGATGTATAAGACTTTATAGGTACTCTTTAATTTTGTTAGAGAAGATGTGCGGTAGAATAAGCGTTAGAGCGTCTTGCTGGATTATTGGAACGACTAATACACGGTCTGACCCAAAAAATACTAAACGTGCTATTATTCTGCTTAAATACCGATATGGGGAGTGAACAAGATCAAGGAAGAAAAATGTTTTTCAAAGAGCATTGGCCAGAAGCGGTCGCACTCGGTGCTGGTGTTATTGCCGCTGGAATTATAGTTCTCATACGTCACATACGGAAGACTAGACCGGATATCGATCCAGAACAACTAGATGAACTTGAGGAAGAAGCACTCAGCGGTAAACCGGATGCGGTATTACTCCTTGATGCAGGTCCAACATTGGATGGACTTACCGGCGGACAACTCCCGAAACTCGCGTTGGAAGCGGCGGATAGTGCAGATGAAACAAGAGTAATTGAAGCATTCAGTACAATCTCTTCAGCCGTTCAGCTCGAACAAGGTCATTCATCCTAAATTAGAAGTTACTCGTTCTATCTTTTATTATCTTTGGAAATTCCTTATAGAGTTTAGTAATTTTGGGGTCGATTACATATTGGCAGTATGGCGCGTACGAATTTTTTGTGTAGTAATCACGGTGATAGTCTTCAGCAGGATAAAATTGGGTGAAAGCGATTACCTCAGTTACGATTTTTCCTTTATAAGCATCTTCATTGTTTAGTTTTTGTTTTAGTGACTGCGCTATTTGTTTTTGATGAGCACTATGGTAAAAAATTGCCGAGCGGTACTGGGTTCCGACATCATTTCCTTGTTGATTAAGGGTCGTCGGGTCGTGGAGGTGAAAAAATACCTCGAGAAGTTTTTTGTATGAAATAATTGTCGGGTCAAACGTGATTTGAATTGCCTCAGCATGCCCAGTAGTTCCTGAACAGATATCTTGATACGTTGGATGATCTTTCATGCCACCAGTATAGCCTGGTATCACAGAAGTAACTCCATTGAGTCTTTTAAAAATTGCCTCCGTACACCAAAAACATCCACCGGCAAGTGTTGCAATTTCTAATATAGTTTCCATCCTGAGGCTATTGTAGCAGAAAATAGATGCAAGAAATGGTATAATGGCCATGTAACCCGCGAAATGCCCGTGCGGGTCTATTTTTTTATGACGAAAGATATAAGAAACATAGCCATTATCGCCCACGTGGATCATGGGAAAACCACGCTTGTTGATGGGATGCTTAAGCAGACCCATACCTTTCGCGATAATCAGGCGGAGATGAGCCAAACCACGATCCTTGATCGAAACGATCTCGAGCGGGAAAAGGGGATAACCATACTTGCAAAAAATACTGCAGTTGTTTACAAAGATACCAAAATTAATATTATCGACACCCCTG
>CAYVAR010000009.1:0-44168 GCA_964449675.1 uncultured Gammaproteobacteria bacterium | reverse complement strand
TCATGCTTATCGTCCTTTTTCAAACCGTCACCAAAGACACTTCGTTTCTGATGGCTGGAATAGGAGGGGGCATAACTGATGAGACGTTTGCCTTGTGTGACCCGGGAATAGATCCTCAATGTGCGCTTTCTCCGTGTAATCAGTCTGCGCAAGATTGTAGCTGGCCGGTTTCGACCGGATGCGTAAACCAGGGACCCGGAGGCGGTCCAACCCATGAAGGCCTCAATGCAATCGATATTAAGGCAGAACAAGGCACAGTGGTAACTGCTACACACAACGGGACTACAATGGGATGCGGTAATGACGGTGGACACTATAATGCTCGGTATGGCGTTGGGGTATTCGACAAGGGATACGGAAATGTTGTGCAAATCAAAGGCACAGACGAAAAAGGAAACACGTACTCTACTGTTTATGCACACTTGGAAAAAGTGTCTGTCACCCCTTGTCAAACAGTCCAAAAAGGAGACCCAATTGGTACGGTTGACGACACGGGATTCTCTTCTGGAAATCATTTACACTATGAATACCGAGGAGGCGGAAGCATTAATACCATTTTACCTCCTTATGCTATTGGCACCTGTATAGGAGGAAGACAATAACATGAAACGGCGCGTCTTTATCGTTGGTTTATTTGCTATTGCAGTCGGTGGTATTGCGTTTTTTGTGACCACTCAAAAATCCCCCCAAACAGGTCCGTCTCTTTTGCTAACACCGACACCAATAATCCGACCATACACGCTTCCCTCCATAGACCGGTCACTTGCGGTTTCAGGCGCCCCTCGTGCTCCGCTATTTCAAAAATCGTTTAGGGACCAGTCGTTTCCAGAAAAACTTCCGGTATATAAAATCACCACAGTAGCAAACCAGGTATTATTTTTGCGCATTGGCTCATCTCTTGGATTTGCAAATCAACCGCGTATTATTTCAGATAAAAATTTTACTTCATGGGAATGGAAAGAAAACGAAAAATTACTAACACTACAACCAGGTCCACCTACTCTTGTCGCCTACAAAGAAGCTTCAAGCGCTCCTGATCAAACCGTTTTGCCCCAAAGCGCTGTTTTATCTGTTACTGAAAAATTTTTGTCTGTTTTACCTATGCCAACATTGTCTCTTCAGGTTGACTCTATAAAAAGCATATCTACAGATGAAACAGGGGGGCTTATGTTTGTCCAAAGCGCCAGAACGGCAACACTTGCACGGTTAAATTTTTTGCTTAATGGATACCGGTTGTTTATAGACACCACAGACAGTCCAAGCGTATCCATGTTTATCGATGCTAAGCCCTCTGTGTACCGAGCCTCCTTTGCGCTTCCGCTTGCTTTTTCCCCCGTATATGAGCGCCCTCTTGGATCTGTGGAGACTGCTGTGCAGGCGCTCAAAAATGGTTCGGGAATACTTATTGGCGTTGACAGTGTTACAAGCATTTCGCCTGAAATGAATCCTCCCCCTGATTTTTCTACTGTTTCTGTATCAGGGGTATCGCTTGGCTATCTTTACTTGTATAAAGAGGGGCTTGTTGTTCCTGTCTATATTTTTACTGGAACAGCAACAAACAATGCGAAAAGAGTTGGTCCCTATCGGGCAACCTACCTTGTACGAGCAACGAATTAATACATGTAGTATTTCAGTTTTGCACTCGAACGGGCATGATGATGTGAAAAAATGAGTCGTCGCCGACGACACGGAAAACACCAGGGTTAAGCGAACCGGTCATTTCAAAAACCAGCTCATCTCCTTTGGTGTTTGATAAAAACTCAGTTAAAAATCTGCTGTTAAAGGCTATGTCTCCCCCATCTCCTTCTGCCTTACCGTCTACTTCAATAGTGTTTTCTCCCACGCTTGGGGTATTTGCGGAAACAGTCAAAAGATTTCCTTCTATATGAAAGCGGATGATATTGGCATTATCTCTAGCAAACACTGAAGCAGACTTTACTGCGCGGCCAAACTGTTCCTTGTCTAGAGTGATTTTTGTTGTGTAGGTCTTCGGGATAATTTTTTCGGTATTTGGGTACTCGCCGTCAATACGTCGCGTAAACAGATTGGTATCACCTACTGAAAAAACAAGTTGGCCTTCTTTGGTTTCCTCGAAAAATAATTCTTTTACCTCTTTGTCTTCTTGACAAAGCTTTACCACCTCTGAAAGAGCACGAGAAGGAATGACTACTGTTGAGGAAAAATTCGCGCCTCCTCTAAGGTTTTTTTGAGATAGTCTATATCCATCGGTAGCAGTAAGCGACATGCCATCTTTTCCACCAATTATTTTAACACCGGTGAGAAGCGGCCTGCTTTCGTCTGTTGCTGCAGCGAAAAGAACGCCCTGCAGCGCTAAGACAAAGCTATCTTTATCAAAAGAAAAAGAGCTACCTTTGCCTCTGCTTGGAACCGTCGGAAACTCGCTTACCAGGGTCCCTGGAATAGTGGCGTGGATTTTTCCGCACGCCACAGACAGTGCTCCCTCTTTTGCCTCAAGCGTGACTGTCTCCTGGGGAAGAGAAGAAATAAATTCTATGAGTAGCCGAGAGGGGACACACATTCCCCCTTCTTTGGTAATTTTTCCCCTTGTGGTTACTATTTCTGTAGCTTCTAAGCTTGATGCGATAATAGTAAGTTGTCCTTCTCTTGTTGTTAAGAGGAGGCTTTGCAAAATAGGAAGTTGGGGTTTAGAGGAAATAATTCTTCCTGTTTTTATTAACGCTCTCAAAAGGTTTTCTTGAAGAATTTGTATGTTCATATAAAGTAGTAGTTATTAGTAATAAGAGGTGTGGGAAAGTGTATGGTTTTCCAAGGAAGAAGTCAACAACAAGTAAATGGTTAAGGAAACCACGTTGACAAAGAGAAAAACCTTTGTGGATATCTTTGTGGATAAAAAGAAACAAAAAGTGGAAAAGTGGACAAATTATACCCAAAGAATTTGTTTTATCCCCTCAACTGCAGCGCGGAGTGAACCATTTACAGATAGTTCATGGGTTATTGTATTTACACCATGCATAACCGTAGTGTGATCACGGCCACCCAAGAGTCCACCAATATCATCAAGGGTAAGACCAAGTTCTGTTTTACATAAATACATGACAACCTGTCTGGGTCTAGCAATGGGACGGTCTCTTTTTGGCCCCTTTAAGGTTGACGGCTTGAGCTCAAAGTGTTTTGCTACTTTTTCAAGAAGTTCCTGAGGAGAGATCCTAGGATTGTTTTTGTGCCCATTTGCGTCATTTTCCTCTGGTTTAATTTTTAGAAGAGACATAACCATGTCAGTGGTAATTGGAACACTTTTTAAAAGCGACTCAGAAGACAATCTTTTCAGAAACCCCTCTATCGACCGCGCTTCAGACATGTTTGCTGCGATAAGTTTTGACGCATCCTCGGGAAGGGTTATGTGCATCTCATTTGATTTTATATTACTAATGGCAACACGAAGCTCAAAATCCGGTTGAGAAATGTCAACAATAAGTCCCTGCTCAAAACGAGACCTAAGGCGGTCTTCGAGTTTGGCAATTTCATTTGGAGATCGGTCACTCGTCAGAATAATTTGTCCTCCCTCTCTGTGGACTGCGTTAAACGTATGAAAAAATTCTTCCTGGGCAGTTTGTTTTCCTGCGATAAACTGTACATCATCGACAAGAAAAAGTTCTGCCTTTCGATATTTTTGTTTAAACTGACGCGCTGATTTCGTTTGAATAGCTTCTATAATTTCATTTAAGAACTCCTCCCCCATACAGTACACGACTTTCGTGTTGGGTTTTTTGGTTAAGATAACATTTGCAACTGCGTGGACCAGATGGGTCTTCCCTACACCAACCCCTCCGTACAGAAACAGCGGATTGTATGCGGTTCCTGGACTTTTGGCAACAGCGGTTGCTGCGGCATATGCCATGTGGTTACTTGTTGAGACGGCAAACGTTTCAAATGTTGATTCAAACCGGATATGAAGCCTTTTAGCAGTCGTTCTTGTATCAACTGTTTGGTAGTCAGTGCTTTGTGAAAACAATGGACCTGCTTCGTTTAGGGTGAGTGTTGTTTTTTTTGTTGAAACAATAAACAAAAGACTATTGTTTGTTTTGGTTCGTTGATCTAAGATGTTTTTTATAAGTGAATAGTAGCGCGACTCAACGAGTGTACGCATGAGCGCATTGGGACAGCCGATCGTTGCGATATTTTGCTGCAACGAAACGAGTGTGGTTTGAGCAAATTGCGTACGGTAGATAGGTTTTGAAACCGAAAGTTCGATTTCAGCAAGCACTGATTTCCAAAGGGTTTCTAAGTTCATAGTGTGGAAAAACTATCCACATCCTAAAAAACTTATCCACAAAAGTCAAGGACACAAAAATGAATATTTTTATTATTATCCCAACAATTCGTAACTTATCATTTTTAGAGGAATGGAATAACGAGTTTGACGAATGCCACTTAATTATTGGTGAAGACCATGCCAAAAAAGAAATAAAAACACCAAAAAAAAGATATCAATCAGTACACCACTGTAAATGGGAAGATATTCAAACAGACTTTGGAAAAGACGAATGGATTTTTTCGAGAAAAAACGCCGGTATAAGGTCGTACGGATTTTGGAAAGCCTACAGACTTGGAGCAGATATCATTATTACTCTTGATGATGATTGTTATCCCGTTGAAATAGGATTTGTCTCCCGACACGTACAAAACTTATCTCTTAAAGCTCCCCAAAAATGGGCAACTACATTCCCCACCCAGATTTTATGTATACCCGTGGATTTCCATATAAAATACGCAACAAGCACCCAGTTGTAATAAGTCATGGATTATGGAGCAATAAAATGGACCTCGACGCCAGAACACAGCTTAGAAATCCAGATGCTATGATAGACGCTTATCCACCAATGGTTTCTTTTATACCGAAAGGATATTTTTTCCCGATGAGCTCAATGAACCTTGCTTTCCGGCGCGAAGTAACCCCGCTTATGTACTTTCCACTCATGGGATATGACCCAAAAGGAATTCCTTGGGGATACGATAGATTTGATGATATTTGGGCTGGGATATTTGCCAAAAAAATATGTGACCATTTAGGGCTTGGGGTGGTTAACGGTTCTCCATTTGTGGAGCACCGGAAGGCTTCTGACCCCAATAAAAACCTGGAAAAAGAAAGGGCCGGGCTTGCGGTGAATGAAAAGCTTTGGAGGGAGGTTGATGAGGTTGCGTTAAAACAAAACTCTCCGGCGCAGTGCTACCGGGAGTTAGCACAGAAGATCAGATTTCCGAAAGAGAGATATTTTGAAAAACTCCGGGAGGCGATGCTCTTTTGGGCCGGATTGTTTTTGACGCGATAGCTGCTTGACAACCAAATATTAACATGTTAGCATCCATGTACATGTTAACGAAAAACGCGCATATTCTTTTTGATCCCCAGGAATGGAAACAGTTGGTGCAGATTGCGGCCGCGGAACATTGCTCCGTTAACCAGCTTGTTCGCAAGGCCGTGCAAGAAACCTTCTTAAAAACAGCCCGTGACGAAAAAATAGCTGAGGCCGTCGATGAAATCAGGAGAATTCGGCCCCACTTTAAAGGGAAAATCGATTATAAAGCTCTTATTAACCATGGACGAAAATACTAAATTCGTCGTCGACGCTTCCTTTGTACTTGCTTTCTTGCTCCCGGACGAGGCGACTTCGGTCATCGAAAAATATTTCGACGCGTACAAAGCAAGGAAAATCAACTTCATTTCCTCCGTGCTCCTGCCGTTTGAAGTATTAAACGGATTAAAAACTGGCCTTCTTCGAAGAAGAAATTCGCCGGAAAAAATCGAGGAACTGGCAGGGAAATTTATTAAACTCAATATCCAAATCGAGGAAAATGACTACCTTGGAACTCTAAAAACGGCCTTGTCGTATAATCTCACGTTTTATGACGCTGCTTACCTACATTTAGCACAAGTCCAAGATCTTCCTCTTCTCACACTCGATAAACAGCTCAAAAAAGTCAGCCGTTAAACCTTAGAATTATTAGTGCTCACGTCCGTAGTAGAATAGAAAAAGCATGTCGTTTTCTTTTTATTATCTTCGAGTGTTTTTTGCGAGCATCCGTCGGCTTACAAGAGAAAACACGGGTCTATCGATCTTTTTCTTTTTTCTCACCACCTCCCTCTTCCTGGGTGATGGCAAGCAGCCGTTTGTAGACGCATGGTGGGCGCTAGGGATTCTCATGATGTATGGAATCCGGTATTATCAGCGGGGCAAGCTTGACTTGCGTCCTCTCCCCCGCTCTATTGGATATGCGTGGATTTCGCTTATTCTCTATTACATTATTCTGATTCCGTTTTCAGATAGTGCCGGGTACTCGATTACTGCAACCATTAGACTTATTGAGGCCTATTTGGTTTATGTGATGTTTGCGACGATTTCCTTCGAAAAAACGATTACCCTGTTTACAAAGGGGCTTTTGTTCGTTGGTGTGGTGGCAACCCTTGCCTCGTTTGTGTTTCTCCTTGCTCCTTCGTGGACGAGCTTCCTGCCGCCGATGAACCTTCTCTACGCAACCTACGGCCACAATCACCTGGCGGACCTTCTCCTGTTTGTGTTTCCCGTCGCAATTGGGGTGGTTGAAAAAAAACGAACCGTTGTGAGCGTTGGATTGTTGGCTCTCTTTACCATTGGCATGCTCCTGACGTTTGCCCGTGGGGCGTGGATCCTCCTCGTGTTTTATCTTCTGTTTCTGGTTTGGAGAAGCAAAAATGTGATAGCGAGAAAAGTTGGCTTGTTTGTCGCAGCAGTAATAATAACTACATTTCTTCTCGTCTCATTTGCCGGCATACCGACGCAAAAACCCTCGCTTCTTGCCGACGGCCGGTGGGAGTACTGGAGGCAGGCCGTGGAAGCCATCAAAGAACGCCCGTTATTCGGCAGCGGCCCGGGAACGTTCTACCTCCAGTCAAAACGCCTTCAGGAAGCGCCTGCATCCTTTTCATGGTTTGTTCACAGCTTTCCATTGCAACTAGCGGTTGAGACGGGCGCTGTGGGTTTTTTGATTTTTGCTTTCCTTTTCTATTCACTCCTGCGCAGGATAAAAACCACATCGCCTCTACTGACCGGAGCAGCCCTGGTGTTTGCATACGGCTTCTACGAGTTTACCCTCGACTATACTGTGATGTGGCTTCTCGTGTTGGCCGCGCTGGGGGCGTTAACAGAACACAGAGCTCTGGCTTCGTTTCGGGTGAGGCTCAACACAATAAGCGTTGCACCTGCTTTGGGCGTTCTTATCCTGTTTTACCTTTCCAGCGTCGGCAGCCTCGGGGCGTCTATTTTGGGTTATCCAAAACTTGCTTTTTTGTTTGCGCCACACGATGAAAACGCCGTAAAAGTATTTTTAGGGAAACAAAAGAAGAAAGAAGTGAGTGAGGCTGGCTCGTATATCCCAATGATAACGTTTTATCATAGGCGACACCCGGACATACTAATGCGTTTCGCACAGAATTATAATGACGCACAAAACACAATGGCTGCGCGAGAATATTATGAATTAGCGAAATATAGAGATCCATATAACGAAGAATATCAAAGGATACGAGAAAAGTTCTATTTACACACAGGAGAATTTTGGTTATTTTTTAATGAATATAAATCAATAATTTATGAAAAACATCCAGACCAGAATCCTAATTCATTTAACGAAATAGTTTTTGCCAATGAAGATATCGCCGAAGGTCCCCGTGCTATGCTTAATTCTCAGATACAAATTAATTCGTATTCTCATGATGAAACATCAATAAATTTGTTTTTACTCGGATTTGCCTTGGTTGACACTAATCCTCTTGCTACAAAACAACTGTTTACTGTGGCGCGAGACATTTCTCCCACCTGGTCCTATTTTCATCTCGCGCTATCTTCTTACTACCATTATTACGAAGATCAAAAAGAGCTTGCACAGGACGTATTAAAAAACTGCTTACGGTATGAGTATGCTGGCGATCACTGCGCCGATGTTATTAAGCTTTCTATACCCACTCTTAACGAAATAAAGGACTATGTTCTTACAATGCCCTAGTAAACGAGCGTTATGGAAACACATCTCATTATAAAAGGCTTAGCGTTTTTTGTTGGGCCGTATAACAATGTTAAAGATGAAATATTAAGACAAATTACGCTTCGAAATGGTTTGATTGTTCTTCCTTGTTCCCTGCATGATCTTGCCAGTGCCTCCTTGTACCCCGAGTTAAAGAACTATTATCGACGAGTAGATATTTGTACCACCGATGGTACGCCATTGGTTTGGTGGGCAACTCTTCAGGCGCGGCAGAGAGTTGATCGCGTCTATGGTCCGGATTTAATGAAGAGTATTCTTGTTGACGTTCAGGGTGATCATTTTAGACATGTTTTTTGCGGATCATCCCCTGTCCGGCTCAAGAGTTTGGTGGAGAGTATTTTTAAAATAGCACCCAAGACTCACATTATGGGAACTTTTACTCCGACGATCCATATTAAAGAAACGAAAGAAGAAAAAGAATGTTTGCAAAAGGTAATTGATTGTAGGCCGTCGATCTTGTGGATTGGAATAAGTTCTCCTAAGCAGGTTGTGTTAGCTTCTCGTTGGAAACGATATTTTCCCCACACCACCATTTTTTGTGTGGGAGCAGCACTTGACCTAATCTCAGGTGCGATTCCAGTCGTACCCAGATGGATGCAATATTTAGGACTTGAGTGGCTATTTCGTCTGATGGTTGAGCCAAGAAGATTATATAAACGATATTTATTTCTTATTCCCAAGTTTTTACTACAGGAGGCACTAATACGACTAAGAGGCTATTTTCTCTTTTGAACTTGCTCTTCAATCCAAAGGTATGTTTTTTTTAAACCCACCTCTAGCGGTATTTGTGGTTCCCAACCAAGTAATTTTTTCACGAGTGTATTGTTGGAGTTTCTGCTGCGTACTCCCTGGGGGGCTGATTGATTGTGCGATATAAATATCTTTTTTTGAGCGATTCTACTGATAAGCATTGCTAATTCATCGATAGAGATTGCATGAGAGGATCCAATATTAACAGGACCAAGGTGTTTTGAGTGAGTTAGTCTATATATTCCTTCGCAACAGTCATCAATATAACAATAAGACCGTATTTGTTTGCCATCTCCCCATATTTCTATAGCTTCTCCATTTTTGGCAAGAGCAACCTTCCGGCAAAGGGCGGCCGGAGATTTCTCTCTTCCGCCTTCATATGTACCTTCTGGGCCATAGATATTATGTAGCCTCGCGACATGGATACGTAGGTTATGTTCTTTGGTGTATGCGGTGCAGAGTTGTTCGGTAAAAAGTTTTTCCCATGCATACATACTGTCTGGTTCAGCGGGTATCGCTTCTGACTCTTTTAGACCGGAAACATCGCTGTCTTGTTGTTTTGACACTGGGTAGACGCATGCAGTCGAGGCAAAAAATACATTGCGGATGCCGTTAATTCGGGCCGCCTCCAGACTATTTACGTTAATACGTATGTTGTTTCGGGCAATACTTGCATGCACAGTATTGATGTAACCTACTCCTCCCATATCAGCTGCAAACATATACAATTCATCTGCGCGTTTTATCAACCGGAGCGCATTGCGTTCATTTCGCAGGTCACCCAGCAGAAACCGATCGGCCGCAGTTTTTGAGAACGCAGGTTTTTTGATATCGATACCTATCACCGTGTAGCCTTTAGACTTGAGGAATTGAACAAAGTGCGTGCCTATAAACCCGCCGGCGCCCGTAACAATTGCCGTTTTCATAACAACTGAGTATAGTTGCTTTACATGAATAACGCCATATTGTTATCTGTCATCACGTTGACGAGAAACCGAGCGCACCTTTTAGAAAAATGTCTAGCGTCACTGAAAGGACAGCTGCTTGTTACAGACGAAATCATCATTATTGATAATAATTCTACAGATAATACTCAAATACTTTTAAAGAAATATAAAAGGATTCTTCCAGTACGAGTATACAAGTCTGGTTTATCCGGCTATCCGAATCTCTATAATTTTGCTATTTCTAAATGCGTCAATCCATTGATAGTTTTTTTAGACGACGATTGTATGGCGACCCCGGGTTTCATAGCTAGAATCCGCAATAAGTATAGTATAAAACAGAATTATGTATTACAAGGAAAAACGCTTAGCTTGCCACGAAACAATATATTTTCAGAAATATCAGAACGCCACCTCGCAAACTGGATAAACGCCAATGTTGTTGCAGGAAACAAGCTTCAAGTTATTGACAATAGAAACGTTGTTATTCCAAAAGTAATTATAGACAGGGTGGGCAATTTTTCTCCAGGCATGAAAACCGGCTCTGAAGATGTTGAGTTCGGATTACGACTGTTTAGCTCCGGAATCCCCATTATCTATGACCCATCGCATCTTGTATACCATCACGAACGCACCAATCTGAAAGATTTTCTTTTTCAGCATTATCGCATTGCGAAAAGTCATGCGGTTTTGGATCGTAAAGTCTTATCAAAACAGAGGCTTTTCGTTTTTAACAGACGCACATGGCATTGTAATTTTCATAGTGCTTTGGAGCTTTTGATTCGTTATTGGCGCGTAAGAAGGTACAAAGATATATCTTATCTTCCATCCGTTTATCTACTGCTTGTAATCACACGAATCATTGGGTACTTGAGCGGGAAGCATGAACAAAATTAACAAACTGCTTTTACTATTGGTGTTTGTGGGTATAGTTTTGAGATTTTACCGCTTTGGCGATACTATAGGATGGTGGGGAGATGCTGCTAGAGATTACCTTGTTGCCCTTCATTTAGCTAAGTTTAACGAAACACTATTGGTTGGACATTTCGCCACCGGGTTGGCTGGTGGGTTTTACCATCCGCCATATTATTACTATTTCATTTCACTTCTCATTCGTATTTTTGAATCTCCATTTTTTGCAACAGGTTTTTTTACCCTACTTCATTCGTTAAGCATATTTACAATGTATGGAATTGGAAAAGAATTATATGACCGGCGGGTAGGGTTATTGAGTGCTGGTTTTTTTGCTTTATCAGCAAAAATGGTGAACACAAGCAGAGGATTAATATCAGCCAATGCAACGTTGCCCCTTGTTATGCTTTCTCTGCTTTTTTATATAAAGGGGATTAAAAACGCACATAAGGGGTATGTGTGTTTAGCTCTTACGCTTTTATTCATAGCAGGCTCCTTTTGGTATGGGGCTTTCACCTTATTGCCCTATATGCTCATTCTTGCATTTTGGAAGTTCCGCAGTCAGAACAGATTTTTGATTACACTTGTTATTTATATCTTTGTGGGTTTGATGGTTGTGGTACTTCCACTAGTTCTTTATTTTGGGATTGATCGAGTAATTGCAGTTTTTTTGCCTCAAAGTAGTATTCGCTTTGATTTTTCGTTATTTGGATCATTCATAGATATTGTCCAAATCTATTTTATTGCTGTTTTTGATCAGAATTCGCTTTTTGCCATCTATGGCGCTGTTTTTCTTTTGTTATTGACCCTCTTTCTTGTTTGGAAGTCTCCATGCTCATTATCCAAACTTATTTTGCCGACATTCGCAGTTGTGTACATAGCCTTGCTCGGCTCATTAAGGCGTGGGGAATTTTTAGTGCATTATCTCACCCCGTACGAACCAATACTGTTTCTCGTTGCTGGGTATTTACTAGCAAAGGCATTTCGCTATGCCCAGGGTTCTCGTTTGTTGCAAATATGCGTCATCGGTGTTGGCGGAGCGTTGTTGCTTATTATTTCGAACAATTTTTCGTATATCAAGTATATTCCTTCTGATTACAGAGAGTCTCGTGAGGTTGCCGATCTAATTTTATCTCAGGTGGGAAGATCTTCGTTTCAAGTGACGACAAGCGCTCCAGATACATCGCCCGGATGGGAAAGTCCAACGCTTTGGTATTTCTTAGAAAGAGATACCCAGACGAGATTAGTACATACCGTCAACTATGGTGAAAATTTAGAAGAAAATAACCAAGAGTATGTTTATAGAATTTTTGTCTGCAAGAATTTTAATTCGCTACAAGAAGACTTCGACTGCTACGAGAAGCTTTACCAGCGCTACCCGCAATACACATTTATTCGAGCTATAACGTATCAAAAAAATTACAAATATGTAATATATGTGACGAGAATATCTTCATGACTACCCCAATCGTAACTCTTACCGTTGTGGGATTGAAATTGGTATTTTTAATTTCCAGGTTATTATTGCGACAAGCCTGCCTAGTCGTGAAAACAGGGGATATATAAAAAGAAGAGTGAATAAAATGATTTTCTTGATTATAGGTAAATGTTTTGATATTTTGAGGCTGAGTAAGGCCCACACTCGACCTTTAGGTTTATGACTAGGACTGTTGAGATCAATACCGTTTCGCAAAAAGAGAAGTTGGTCTCCGTATCCCCTCCAAAAATTTCGCAACAGGAGCTTTGAAACGGTTGGAGAGTATATATGTGATGCTTTCATTAACGGGTTATAAAATATATTGTGATTTTGTTGAAACATTCTGGATCCTATCTCTGCATCTTCATTACTAACTTCTCCGAAGGGGGCAAGCGTTGAAAAAAGAAAGTGCTTGATAAACCCCAATCGAAACGCGGCATTTTTAGAGTCAATTACCACACCGGACCGTATCTTGCAGACAGTTTTTGGATTTTCAATGTGCGTCAAAACCCAACGGCGATTATAGGCAAACTCAACCAACGCAGAGACAGATTTGTTATTAGCCACTGACGTATTGCCGATGACACCTATTGCCGTAGGGAGTTTTTTAAAAAATTCTTTAATAGATGATACCCATTTGTCATTAGCGGTGCAATCATCATCCAGAAAAGCAACGATATCCCCCTTCACGATTCTGATGCCTGCATTTCGGGCATACGGGGTTCCAATCTGCGCTTCTCGGATTGATCTGATTGGGAGAAGTTTTTTATACTTGGTGATCACCGACCGGGTATAATCAGTAGAGTCATTATTAACAATAACCACCTCTTGAGGAATTAGGACTTGGTTAGCTATAGAGGAAAGACAACAGTCAAGTAGCGCGGCTCTATTGCGAGTGATAATGATGACGCTTATACTCACCATGTTATTCTACACTTTCGTGGAGACGTAATATAAACATCCATCATGAAGATTGCCATAGTGCATGATTCGCTGGTTGAATTTGGCGGTGCGGAGCGCGTGCTCTTGGCGCTCCTGGAACTGTATTCTGATGCTCATGTTTATACTGGATATGCCGATAAAGCATTCGTCCAAACTTTTTTCCCAGACCTTGAATGGTCCCGTGTACATCCTTCTTGGGTAAATGGGACTATTATTGCGAAACACGGTTCTCTTTTTCAATGCATCTCCCCTTTTGTATGGAGGAGCTTTAATCTTGAGCAGTACGACGTTGTGATTTCTGCGACATCTTATCTCGCTGCAAATATGGTAGTAGTTAAGAAACCCGCGCATATTCAATATATCCAGTCGCTCCCCAAAAATCTTTTCGGATTAGACCCCACGTTTTGGTTGCAAAAGATCGTTCCATACAGTTGGTTCGTTACCAAACTATTTCGACGTTCACTTCTCTCTACTCCGCACATTATCACAAATTCGGAGCATACGAGGCATGTTTTGTATGAAAAAACCGGTGTTTGGTCAACGGTGATTTATCCCCCAGTAGACATTCCGCGATCACTACCAAAGAGGAAAAGGTTGCAATACTATGTGTGCGTTTCTCGCATAGACAGAGCGAAGAGCCTGGAAATTTCTATCGAAGCGTGTACCCGGCTCAAACTTCGCTTGAAGATAGTCGGAACGACGAATGAGCCTAAATACGAAGAGTATCTCCGGTCAATTGCTGGACCGACAGTAGAGTTTCTCGGATTTTTGTCAGATGAAGAGACTCACAAACTCTACATGTCTGCGATTGCGTTTATTTTTCCGGCCAAAAATGAGGATTTTGGCATTGCGCCCATTGAGGCTATGGCACACGGCGTGCCGGTTATTGCCTATCACGGCGGAGGCTTAAAGGATACAGTTATACCTGGAAAAACTGGGACCTTTTTTTACGAACACAGTGGAGATTCTCTCGTAAACGTGCTCCGTACATTTCGAAGAGAAAGCTTTTCTGCAAGCAAGCTTTACAAGTATGCGCAACTATTTAGCAAGCAAACATTTAAAGATCAGATAAATCAATATATTCATCATATAATGACATCGATGAATTATTCGCTCCAGTCAAAATAATACAATGAAAATAGCCATAACACATGACAGCCTAACAGAGTTTGGAGGATCAGAACGGTTTTTACAATCTGTGTTGCGACTATACCCCGACGCAGATGTTTATACGGCTTATATGGATAAAACATTTGTTAGGTTGATGATGCCGATGATATCTCCGAAGAAACTATATACATCTTTTATCCAAAGAATGAAGCTAAGTCGGTGGGGATATTTGCTCCAGCCGTTTGCTCCGATGGTGTGGAGAAGTTTTTCCTTCGAAAGCTATGATGTAGTCATATCAAATTCTTCGTTTTTTTTAGCAAACACCATCAGAGCCAAGAGGCCAGTCCATATTCAATATATTCATAGCGTTCCCAAAAATATTTTTAATCTTTCCTCTGAAATACCAACGCAAAAAATATTTCCCTACGAGCCATTTATTAGGCGAGAATATAGAGATTCGCTTCTGAGCAGTCCTTATGTAGTAACCAACTCAAAACATACCCAAAAGATGCTTAAACAAATGTTTGGAGTTTCTTCAGTAGTGCTTTACCCTCCCGTATTTCTGCCAAAAACACCGCCAAAGCATAATAAGGGCTTATATTATTTAACAGTCTGCCGTCTTGACGACACTAAAGAAATAGAGACTGTAATCCAGGCTTGTAATATACTGCGCGCACCTTTAAAGATCGTTGGTACGGGAAATGATGAACGGTACGTTAACCATCTTCGGATCATGGCCGGCCCCACAGTTGAATTCTTAGGTTTTAGGAGTGATAGTGAGATTGATCATCTGTATGTTGACGCAATTGCATTTTTATTTTCCCCTCGCGCAGAAGATTTTGGTATCGCTCCGGTTGAGGCTTTGGCTCATGGGGCACCCGTTATCGCATACTACGGAGGCGGAGCAAAAGAGACCGTGATCGAAGGAATAACCGGTACTTTTTTTCAAAAATATACACCAGAAGCTCTCGTGGGAGCAATTCGTAGGCATAAGCCGGGACTATTCAATTCTCGTGTGCTATATAACTATGCAAAACAATTTAGCGAAAAACGATTCCATAAAGAAATGAAACAGCTTATAGACTCGTTGATTAATGATAAACACAATAAACACAATCATAAAAAGAATTATTGGTAGCAGGACCGTTTTTAATGAAGAATATCAAAGCAAACAATATTGGTCCGGTTGCATTTTTTGTGCCTTGGTACCGAGCTGTTAATGAAACATTTGTCTCGAATGAATTATTGGCGCTTCAAGAGCGCGGTATTGCAGGGTCAATATATTATGAAAAAATTAACCACCAAAATATTCAGCCGATTAATAGACGTTTATGTTATTCAGCCCGGTGTCTGTACTCGTTTCCGTTTCGCAGATTTTACCGTCATCGGATAGAAACAATTTACGCACATGTATCTTTTTTTCTACATCGCCCGATAGGATATATACGAGCTACAATGGTTTTTTTTAGTAACCCGACGCGAGAGAGCCTTTTTCTTTTTGTACGAAGCGCATTGATTGGACAACGTTTAGTTGCTGATAATATATCTCTCATTTACGTTCACGACGGCAAGCGAATTTCCAAAATGGGAATTTTCTGCAGTTATATATCAGGTATTCCCTGCGGAATCATCTTTCATACAGAGTATGTATTTGCACATCCGGAAGATTTATCCCTAAAAATAGCACACGCATCGTTTTCTATATTTCAATCCCGGTACTCAAAGCAATATGTCATAATAAGAACAAAGGCGACAAAACTGAATCAACAGCACGCTCATGTAATTTCATCTCCCGGCGTCAATATAGATTTTTTCCAACCGCATAGAGATAAAAAACCGCACCAGAGTATCCGAATTCTGAGTGTCGGACGCCTCGAAGAAATGAAGGGTTTTGATCGTTTAATTCATGCGGTTAAAATTCTAAGAAACGAACACAAGGATGTTATATGCGTCATTGTAGGATATGGTTCACAGAAAACACGCCTCGAACAAATCGTTCGAACGTTTCATTTGGAAAAACACGTTTTGCTCGTAGGCCCGATCGGTCACACAAAAAAGTTTCTACAGCTGATGAATAAAGCAGATATTTTTGTTTTACCCTCCCACATTGACTCAAAGAAAGATCGTGACATGCAACCGAATGCGATCAAAGAAGCAATGTCTATGAAGCTAATCGTTATAACGAGTGCCCTTGGAGGTATTCGCGAGGTGATTCAAGATGGCTATAACGGTTTTCTTATCCAGTCCGCGACGTCGAAAAATATTGTTCGGATGATTAAACACATTCTTGCGCTGTCGGAGAAAGAAAAAGATTTGATACGACAACGGGCGCGGGAGACAATAGTAAAAAAATACAATGAAGATGCAATAATCCGTCAACTGATTTCAATTTTTCACCTATACGCAAAATATTAAAATTCTATTCTATTAACAATTTCGGTTATAACAGGCCACACGCTTACGGTTTTTATGTTTAGAGGAACACTTGTCCCGATTTGTACAGGAATATAATCGAACATATAAACCCTATCTTTAGAAGTTTTGGTTGTAAGTTCGATTGTATAATAAACATCTTTTAAGTCAGGGTCGTTTGTTAGAAAAGAGTTCCCGCTGCTAGTAACGATAGTCCGTTTTGCCGGGAGAACTTGAACGTCTAATATTTTTGCTAATATGTTGTTTTTTGAGTCTTTGACAGTGTCACCGGGGCGGAGAGAATAAGCCATAAAGCTCGGCACACCATAAATGTCTGAAAATTCCCGGCTATCCCATCTCAGTTGAGCGCGTACGGTTGTGGTGCCTGTTTTCATATCTTTATATCCGGCGAATCCCGGGAAATCCATAACCAGACCTGTGACTTTTACGTTAGAAAAATAAAACGGAATTGATTCTCCGAAGGTAATTTGTTTTCCTCGGATCGTATACAAGTTTTTTCTCGGGTTATATATAGCTCGCAATTTAATATCTAAATATGTCACGGTATGATCAGTGTCCGTCTTATACGATTCAATACCAACAATTTCAGAAGATACTCTTCCTAACTCGTCTATTTCTTTATCGCCGATGACGAAGCGTAAAGCATACTCGTCTCGGGGAGAGCTACCGGCGTAGAGGATGTTTTCATCCGTTACTTTAAAGCGAACTGTGATATAAACAACTTCCCGTTTAAATATAACGTATATTCCTGCGATCAGAACAATGCTGATCGCTACGAAGAGTATGTCAAACGAGCCAAGATTTTTGAAAATTGATGAGAAACGAGCCGGTAGCTTCATGGATAGATTTTTGGATTGATTTTTGATAGAGAAAACACGCCAGAACCAAGCGCGATCCCTATGAGGTAGAATTCTAACATACCTAATGACGGTTGCAAAGAAGAATTGACAAACAATATAATTATAATACACAATGCACAGAGTAGCATACGTTTAGAATAACCTTTTTGATGCTTTGGAAGACGTGCGTATTTAATAAGGAATACAAGAAAAGGTAAAAAGAAAAAAATTACACCAGGAATTCCTGACTCTAACGCTATCTGCAGGAAGGTGAAGTGTATAGTAAATGGGAATGTTGCAGCATAGCTCTTTGAATAATTGTCTATAAAAACTTTCACTGAATTTGCCACTCCAAAACCGACAAGCGGCGACTCTTGTAGTAGTTGCCATCCTTCCAATAACATTTTTTTACGCAATGTTCCGCCGCCTTCCTTTGTAAAAAAAAGACTGCTTGCTTGTAGTCGAGGCAACATGATGAGGAATGCCGAGAGAATTAGTAAAACCACGCGATACAAACGTTTCCCCCTCACAAGAGTAAGAACGAACTTTTTAGCTTCGTTTCCTTGTACAACAAAAATGTACGCGATGACGATAACAATACCTAACCACGCTGTTCTGCTTTGAGACAGAATTAAGTTTGTCATGCTCAAAAAAACTGTTATGTTGAGAAGCCATCCACCAAGCTGTGCGACATAAGGAAGGACGAGAATCGATTGTATAAGAATAATAAACGCATGGATATTGTTCCTACCCGGAAGACCACCGATTCGCAGAAGAGGAATATTCTCCTCAATATCCTGAGAGTAGGGCTGGTTTACATATCCAACAGGACTTATGGAAGTAAAAAATTGGGAAATGCCTACTATGTTTTGGAATAGGAGCGTGGTTAGGAGAATAAGATATATATACTTGACAGATTTTGTTTTTGTAACAAATAGGTAAATTATTCCTATAAATCCGACGAAGAATTTACTATGCTCAAAGAGCATATAGAGAGAGTACGTCGGAAAATATGAGTAATTCAACGAACTGTAAAGAGAGATGCTAAAGTATCCGAGCCAGCAAAGAGAGACAAATTTAAATAACGGCAGATTGGACATAATAACAAATGGATGTGCAGCATGACTCTCAATATGAACTATTCGTTTTATTGCCTCTAGAAGAAAAAATAAAACGATGAGTAATACCAGTAGATTTGATATGGTCAAATCTATCGACCTGATTATGCCATTTGGGAATTCGTAAAACACAAACTTTGATGTCGAGGCATACATAAACTCGTAGTGTTTTGAGGGAAAAATAAACGGCGCGGAAGCGATAAAAGTAGAAAAAAGAGACGCAAATAGATTTTTGAAAATCAAGTAATAAAGAACCATTACCAACAGTGCAGCGATTACACCAAGTTTAAAATTGTTTTTGAGGGCATAAATAGAGAAGAAAAATCCGAGGGTAGTTATGACAATGAGGAATTCTGGTTTAGAGCTAAGGTACTTTATTACGGTTAAGATGATGGAGTGCCCCTCGCGATTGGTCGATTTGGGCATAGAGGATCTGTAGTTGCGCATAAGAATATCTCTGTTAGATTGATACAGTCGAACATTGAAAATACGTTGTAAGACTTACGCAGTTAGTACTTTAACATAATGGTTGATTTGATTTCTAGCTAAACGCCGGTTCCGCTGCGTGGAAGTTTCCCATCTCTCTATGTCATGATATACTTATTACATAATTTACTCTCTTAAGAGAATAGTCCCCCCACCGAATGTAATCTTTTATGTGGACGCGCGATAAGATTGTGAGTATTTTCGTTCCAGCAAGTCTTCTCATAGTGGTGGGACTAGGTGTTTTTTTGCGATTCAGCTTTGTTTTCCATAAAAATTTATGGATTGATGAGTCGCTTACTTTTCAGCATTCTCAGATTTCTTTGCATGACTTGCTCTTGCAGCAAAACGCATATTGGGATTATAATCACCCACCAGGCTATTTTATATTAATTAAATTTTTGAGTTTGTTTAACACCTCCGAATTTTTTCTCAGATTACCCTCTGTATTTTTTTATGTTGTAGGAGCAATTTTTCTAAAAAAAATTACTGATTTTTTCAAATCTAAATATATAACCCTTTTTTTACTGATCTATTATTCCTTTCATCCGTTGATTGTTCAATTGGGCACAGAGATAAAAATGTACTCTATAGTAATTGGTGCTGATCTTATCATCATCTATTTATTTTTTAAGTTCTTTCACAACAAAGAGAGTGCGTTGCTTGTCAATGGTCTTATTTTGTTACCTGCATTAAGTTTTTATATTGATTACTCCGCCATCTGGATTATTGTGACAATAACGGCTATGACGTTGGTTTTAATGCTAATCCGTCACCCCAAAAGGAAGGTTTTGTTGAAAATCATGACATTCATTAGTCTCTTTATTATTCCACAAATTATCGTGTTGATGACCCACTTAGACGAGATTAAATTCCTGACTACGACGCAACACTCGAGTGGTGATTTGCGACGATATGGCCTAGGGTTGTTTAACATGTTTACGGGTTTAGCCCACTGGGGCTGGGAATTTGGGCAATTTCAGATAGTGACGTTTAATCCTTTTAGTGGCTCGATGGTAAAAGAACATGCTTTGGCAATATCATTGATGATCAGTTTTATTCTGTTTGAACCCTTAATTGCGATGCTATTTTTCACCTACAAATCTTATGCTAGCAAAGTAAAGAAGTTTCCAATTTATTTAATAACACTTTTTGGTATGAGTTTGGCCCTTATCATTCCGACTATCTTTTATCTAGCTGGCCAGAACTTGTTTCACGTGAGGAATCAGATACAAGTTTCGCTTTTTATGATTGTTGCTTTTGGGCTTATTCTTGAACGGTTCAGACACAGCTTTACCATGAAGTTGGTAAGCGGTGTTTTTCTTACCATTGCCCTAGGGTCTTTTTTTCTCGCTATCCGAAATGATTATTTCAAACCTGAAATTAACTGGAGAGAGGTTAGGAGAGAAGCTGAAAGCGGCTGTAAGGTTGTGTATTTTGGACAACCCCCACAAGACATAACACCATTTCATGAAATGTCACCGTTTATTGATTACTATTCAAAGTATCCGTACTCTATTTTTTCTGAAGTTAAAATGGTCGGCTCCACAAAGCAAGTTGATACTCTGGATAATTTTGATGATTCATCCTGCACCCTCGTTTTTGTAAGTTCACCTGCTGATGAGAATCTTATGACAAATTATTGTCAACAACGACACTGTAAAAAGTATTATTTTTATTGAGCTAAAATATTATTCCACAAAGCGTAGTTTAATCAATCCGACAATATTTCTAATTGCAAGTAGAGGCAAACTTCTTAAAGCATAGACTTGAGTTTTTCCTTTAAGACGCGCCTTATGGTTTATAGGCAGCTCTTTAATTGGAATTGAAAATTTAAGACATGTTCCAATAAATCCCCACCAAAATCCCTCTCTCAAAAAAGTTAAATAACGTATGTAGGGGAATATCTTTTTTTTCTGAAATAATACATATGGTGTACTTGGGTCACGTGGACATTTGGGAAACAGTATAGAAAATAGTATCTTAAATAACTTGGAATATATTTTGCGCAGCCAGGTATCCTGACGCGTTAAACGCCATCCAATTACAACAGTTTCTATATTTCGCTGTTTCCATAACTTCGGAAAATCATTGGGGTCACACTGACCATCTGAATCTATGCAAAGTATATATTTTCCAGTTGATGAAAAAATACCATCAATTACAGCTTGCCCATATCCACGGCGATGTATCCTCTGATTTAAGAGGATAGGGTATATGTGCCCCAGATTATGTAAAACTGTTTGTGTTCCATCGGTAGACCCGTCCTCACAGACGATAAACGAATACGATATATCCATTATCTTTAATATCTTCGCCCACTCCTCTAGGACTTGTGCCACCGTTTCTTTTTCGTTGTGAACAGGTAGTATAATATCAAGGTCATTCATACTTAAAGGCCAATCACCTACCCATAATAATTCGTCTCATAGTTATTTTATAGTAAAATCAGTGGACGTGCTCTGTGATCACCATATTCAATGCGTAAGAAAAACGTACTTATTATTGGCTCTGGTAATCGCGTTCAAAAAACAATCCTTCCTGCTCTTGCGTGTTTATCTGACACATTTTCTTTAATAGGAATATACTCCCGGCACCCAAAACAAGTGGTAGTCCCAGGTCAACCTGTACCCATACGCACCATTACCGATCTTATTAGTGTCGATTTCAAACATATTGATATCATTGTGGTCGCCGTTACACCTTCGCAGGTTTTACCGGTTATTAAGCTTTTGATTACCCATGATGTTCGTCAGTGCACTCTTTTTTTGGACACGCCGGTATTGCTTCCCAAAAACATCGGTGGACTTCGACTTTTATCACGGTTTCGACGTATCTATGTTTCGGAAGATTATATTGGGATGACTAGCTATGACATGGTAAGCAGCCTGATCCGACGAGGAGTTATTGGAAGGCTTCGCTATATATATTTATTCCACAGTGGGTACAAATATCATGCACTCGCCTTACTCAAGAAACTAGCAGCTTCTACCTATATCAAATCTTCCCGTTTTATCAATAGGAACGGAGAAGTCTATGAGATGCAAGTTTTATTGCCAAATGAGGTTCGGGCTACCATTATTGGGCCGCGAGACTATTCCGTTGGGCGTTTTTTGATTGTCGGTGAAAAAGGAGCTATCGCCGATTACCCAATAAGCTCGGCACCGATTACTACGCTTCATTACCTTCATAAAAATAATGTTTATATAGGAGTCCGTTTAACCGGTGATGTAGAAGAGTCGATGATTATTCAGAACAAAAAATATCAAGCGCTATCTTCTCAATTTATCGATACGACGACAATCAATTGTCAAAAAATAGAAGGGCTCATGCGACTATTGGTATCTTCGCTTGCGGCACATCCTCGCGACACCTACTCAGATACTGAGGCGATCTATGATGCAGTTGTTTCGTTGGTAGTCGATAAGTTTTCTTTCTTTTTTGATTTTTGTTTGCCGCTACAGCATCATTCGATTGTTCAGCAAGCTATTCGTCTTGCCAAGAAGGTTATGCCCGTATAGGATGTTATAGATGATGACTCAACTTAAAAGACTGCTTCAGAAAACACCACTGTATCAGCCAATGCGAGCGGTATATAAAATCGTCCGTCGGCATTTGACACAGAAACTGGTGGAATTTCCTACCCGGCCATATCTGTTTTCCAAAGAGGAGGCTCGCCGCGTCTATACAATCATTCTTTCTGGTAAACTCCATCATCGGACAGGAACTGAAGTTTCGATGTTGGAAAAAGAATTCGCTGCGTATCACGGGGTGCGTTTCGCTTTGGCAACCAATGCGGGAACGTCAGCACTTGAGATGGCCATAAAAGCAATTGGGATCAAACCGGGAGATGAAGTCATAGTGCCAGCGTATACTTTTATTGCCACTGCTCAGGCAGTGTTGTCGCGTGGAGGTGTGCCGGTTTTTGCAGACATAGACGATACATTTACGCTATCTCCTGGCTCCGTGAGGAAGTATATATCCCCCCGCACGAAGGCTATCGTTGCGGTACATATGTTCGGTAACGTCGCAGATATGGATGAGATTAATAAAATTGCGAAACAGCACAAGTTGCTGGTCGTTGAGGATTGTTGTCAAGCAATCGGTGCGAGTTTTAGAGGGAAAAAAGTTGGATCGCTTGGCGATATTGGGTGTTTCTCCTTTAACGAAAAGAAAGCAATTACCACTGGTCAAGGAGGAATGTTCATAACCAATAGTAAAGATTTTTTTACTATCGCCAATCATACCAGAGAAACCGGCCAGCTTGACGATTCGCTGGCTAGCGACGTCGTGACAACAGGAAATACGTTCGCGTTGACAGAAATGCAGGCTTCACTTGCGAGGTCTGCGCTTACTCAATTGGACAAACTAAATGAAACACGGAAAAAAAACTACGATTTGTTTATCGAGATGATAGACACGGAGCGCATACCGCTGCGTTGGTACAGAATTCTTCCTCAGTCTCTCCCCTCTTTTTCTCGTTTGGTGTTTATGGTCGACTTCGATCATTTGGGGGTCACACGCAGAAATTTTATTCAATCAATGAACACCAAAGGAATACCCGTGAGAACATTTTATCCAGTCCCTTTGTATGCATATACCTTGTTTCAAAAAAGAAAGGATGTGCTGCTCAATACCACGTTCCCTTTTACCATGAATACACGTGTTCGTTATTCCAAACTTCACCTTCCGTTTGTTGAATTATTCTGTAAGAACCAAGTCGGGATAGAATTCAGTCCGTATATAACTGAAGACCACTTGCGCTATATGTGTCAGACTTTTTCGGATTACACGCTATCACATATATGATTCCTTTTCTTAAAAAAAGAAAGCCGTTATCGTTGGGACTCATCGGTTTGGGCTTGATTAGCAATGTACACATTGAGGCGTATCAACGTCGGAAAGACGTGCGCATCAAAGCGATATCGGATAATAACCAGGCCCGACTAGTAGAGAGAGGAAAAGTTTTGGGCATAGAGGAGCTGTATCCCGATTATCGATTTATGCTTCAAGATACGTCACTTGATGTCATCGACATTATGACGCCTCATTTTTTCCATGCGCAGTGCGTATGCGATGCATTACTGGCAGGATTTACGGTTATCTGCGAAAAACCGCTAGCTACAACGATTGAAGATATAGATAAAATAATTCAGGTTTCCAGAAAAATGCGTAAAGAGGTCTACGTCAAACAATATTTACGTTATTCGCTTGCCTATCAGAAGGCTCATAAACTACTCCTTTCAAATAGCATCGGGCGGCCATATTTTGTGCAATGTATGTTTACCACCAACTCTGTTCAAGATTATACCAATCCACGTATCTGGAAGGGTAATAAAAAAGAAGCAGGGGGAGGAATATTCATAGACGTAGGTGTTCATATGCTTGATTTGATGCAGATGATGTTTGGACAACCGGTTGCCACATATGCTCAAACAAGAAAACTGCTTTCGCCCTTGCCACAAAAGGGAGAAGATTTTGCAACCGCGGTTATTGAATTTCCAAATAACCTCGTCGTCAACATGAGCTGTACGGAAAACGATACAGGATACCGATTCCGGTGGGAGGTACGGATATATGGGACAGACGGCGTGATAACTATTATTGATCAAGGGAAGGAAGCAAAGGTACTCCAGCTCATAAAAGAGAATAAGATCAGGTATGAATTTGTTGAGAAAAATTGGTGGACAGAGTCAAATATCCGTGCGATTGATGATACTATTGACCGAGTTCAACATTGCAAAGAACCAGTTGTTTCTCTTTCTCATGCGCGGAATGTTTTATATACTATTATGCAATCCTATGAATCAGCTAAGATAGGAAAAAGAATTTCTATCAAATGAAAAATTGAATCTTTTAGCACTTGTTTCATGTGATCTGTTTACCAGTTTAGCTATTTTGCTCTACCGAACTTATAAACCGAATATATAAGGAGCAACCCGAATAACTAAAATTCCTAAGGATACTTTTGGCAAGTAACCAAAGGATTAATAACAAAGAACCCACGGTAATAACGGTGGAGATTTGGCTCATTCGATATACTTACAAAAAAGGAGTTATTGGGGTCGTAAAACAAAATTTGCATGCCCATATACGCACATAAGCGCATTTCTTCCTCGCATACGAGTGATTGTTAATGTACAGGTAGCATCATACGCATACGTCGCAGTGTTATGATGGTCATAAGCCCAGTATAAATCCTAAACAGCAGAAGTTAGATCGTGCTGCAAAAACAACAGTCTAAAAAAATCAGTATGATAATATTACCCAATTTCGCGCAGTAACCAGGAGAAGGGGATATATAAGTGAATCACTTAAGAAATAATGAGAGAAATGATAAATACAATAAACAACGGCACCCATAGTTTTCTCATAAATATTATTTTTGTACCATCATAGCTACTTCAGCAAAAGGTTTTTTCAAGTAAATATGTGAAAACCCGCATGATCTGATAGTTGCTATCATCTCATTAAAATCATATTCTTTTAAATGTAAGCCAAGCGGTTGAAATCCTGAATTTTTCGGATAAAAAAGATCTGTTATATCGTGCGGTCCTGTAGATTTACCCGGAGTCCAAAAAAGATATTTTCCTCCCGATTTTAAAACCCTAAAAATTTCACGGAGGTGGACGAAAAGGTCATCCGGATGTAAATGTTCGAGTAAGTCGTTCGAATAGACAAAATCAACAGTTCCAGATTTGAATGGTAATATAAAATTCGCTATCTGCCAAAATTCCATATTCTTCTTTGAAAATTTTTTTCGGGCATATTTTATTGCTTCAGGAGCACAATCTATGCCAAAAACTTTGCGGGCATATTTAGCAATAAAAAGGGTTGAATATCCGAATCCACATCCGTAATCTATAACTATATTATTTTTCAGTTCTCCTGTATATTGTTTAATGAAGTTTTCATCATATCCGAATAAATAGTTATCAGGAAGAAAATTTCGGATACGGCGATATGCCTCTGAATAAGCTTCCGTATAAATCAGATATCGTTTTTTCGGGTCTTTCTCATTCAAAATTTTTGAATGATATTTCAATTCCAATAAAAATAGACGTAAACTGTTTTTTCTCCCGATTTTTAAGTAAACCGCGTGATCTTTCGGAGGAGCCCTCCAAGTCGGTAAATGCAATTTCCAAAAAATTCTTAAAAGAAAAAAAGCAAGCCGATTAATTATTTTTTGGGGTAATTCTACCATAATGTATGACAATGGTGATGGGTCTTGACTTGAACATCAAACTATAAGTATTTATTGGAGTTAGTCTTTCTAATCAACTTCCTCATCGTTTCAATATATTACACATGTGATTAAACCGTCACTCGGTTTCAAGTAAATAAATTAGGAATAACCGTTTTGGTATTCCGTTATATTTATCAAGCCTTCTTTTTTGCAAAACTCCAAAGGTCCAGTCCTATTAATGTGTGTTTCAATTTCTTTGGCAAATTCCTTGTCTTGGCGTTTTGTTTTATTGTGGTTAAAGCCATATATTGCCAGAGCATCATAACTCTCCTAGTCATCTGTATAAATATCACTCCTGAGCAAACCACACGTCCGATAAATAATTTTTCACACGTGGAAGCGTTGGAGAAATTCTTTAACAAATCTCTTTTGCCAGTAGAGTATAAAAATAGGAAGCAGCCACAGCGAATATTTTATGGCAACTAACATAGCAAGATAAACAGGGAGAAGAAAAAATACGATATTACCCAAAAGTGGCCGGTAGTGTGGAACATTTTTCCAAGCCCATTTATGCCATCCACCTGTCCAAACTAGGTACAACCCATACACAATTACCAGATAGACAAGATTTGGTATGTTTATTGTCATTATGATAATGACGGCAAGTAATATTATCATTTCTGCAGGAAGCAAGATCGAGATGATTAATTTATAGGCATGTTGTTTGCCGTGCTGCATAACAAACGTACGAACACGGGTCTTGAGGTCATTTTGATAATCACCTATCTGATGAAACAGCATGGTTCGAATGCCAAATATCTCCATCCAAAGCGTATAAATAATCACTTCATAGAAGTTTTTGTTGGGATCTAATCCTGCAAGTATCATGAGAATACACATTGGGCGGAGAACCGTCGACCCAACAATGATACCCCAGTAGTTTCGCTCCTTGAATCGCAGAGGCGGTGCGGAATAAAAAAATGCGAGGCCATATCCAAATGCTGCAGTCAGTGCATATACCGGCGAGTAAGTATTCCAACTTAAAAGTAAAAAAGAGGCGCTCGTTATAAATGACAATCCGATGAGCAACAGCATCAAGATGCGACTTCTATTTTTATCACCTTTGGCAGAATGAACGTCTTGGTCGAAATCAAAATAATCGTTTGTGAGGAATAAAAAGGCATAATAGCAAAGAGAGAAAAGAAAGATGGTTATAAATTTCAAGTATGCGATGCCGCCGTTTCCTAAAAATGCAGTTGTATATTGAAAATACAATACGACAATAAAGACAAAAGGTGTTCGAACATCATACCAATCATTCCAACGAATCAACGAAAGGAGGTAGGAATATGTATCTGCAATTTTTCTGATCATGGCGTGAAGGTTTTTGTAAATAGCTTGCTCGTGTGACTATGAATCTATAGTTCTATAGAGCGAAGGGTATAAACGCTTTGTAAATACTGTTTTATTCGGAATGCGTTTGCTGGCCAGGAAGAAGGTGCAATATTTTTTGCAGGCAGGATAAAAATCACCCCGGCGTAATCGCTTACGGAATTGTCTATATACCGGTGAATTCCAGAATGATGTGATGTCACCTTTTTTAACATTCATTTTAAGATCAAAATCTTCTCGTAGTTCAAATCCAAACCCGCACGGAAGAACCTTGCCACTGCTCATAATATCTATTGTCTGTAGCACCCGATCACAATATTTAGTTGCCCAATATGATTGATCTGGATTCTCCAGGTTGTAGTTAGGATGGTGTTGGTAAATAGGCAGAACATAATTAATATTGGTGCGGGTGGGAAATTTTTTCATAAGTTCTTCAGCTTCTTTAAGATATTTTAGTGTTAACAACTTTTCCTTTAAATCGAGCGCAAAAGGGCTAGGAGTTTTTAGAGTAAGATCAAACGGTATAAGCGGATTATAATATATATCATCAGCTTTATACGAAGCTGCCAGCTTAGCAAATGGGATAATTTCCTCATAATTCCCTTTTTGGATGACGAACGAGAACCGTAATTCAGGAAGCGATCGTTTACCTTTGTGTTTTTGCATGTTTTTGATATTGTTGAGGACAAGATCATAATGGTCTACACCATTTATAATTTTATATACACTTCTAGTGGCTGCATTGACAGATATATGCATACTGTCCCACCCGATACTGATGAGTAAATCGATAAATTCAGGAGTGAGGGTGCTTCCATTGGTTATTATGTGTCCATAAAGGTTTTGTTTTTTAATGGTGGCCATAATTGTTTTGATGCCTTTAAAAAGTGTAGGTTCCCCTCCACCACATATTGAGATACGTTTAACTGTGGGTGGTAACGTCTTAATGAGATTAATATAATCATCCAGTTGTAGGTCAATTGTGAATGCTGCTTTTGTTAAATGTTGGCGAATTGCTGGTGAAAGATTTTCTCGCCAGCACATGGGACAGGCATGGTTGCAAATGTAACCCATGGGGAATATGCGAATCTCTGTAAGTTCATTGGTTTCACTCAGCTCGTCGATTTTATTTCGTATTGCGGTTTTGATACCAAACATAGAAGGTAGAAAGTAAATCAGTATAACAACGTGCGAAAACAATTTCAGTATACCATAGGTTTATCTCGAACATTTCGAGGTAAGTCTTTGAGTTTAAGATTTTGATAACGACTGAAATAGTGACATATACATTAATTTAGCTTGGTATTCGCTAAGGCGCTTTATAGCACCAGTGCGGGCATTTTTTGCTATCCGTTTTGCTAGTTTTTTGTTTTGTTTTAGTCGTAATATAATTTGCGCAATAACATTAATATCATTATTGGTTATAAAACCATTTATATTGTGTTCTATAAGCGTGGCAATACTCCCGAGTTTGGTTGCTATAACTGGCTTCCCAGCTGAAAGATAATCGATGAGCTTCATCGGATAGAAATAAAAAGGAAAGTGTTTTGGTTTATGGTATAAGGCAAGGCAGACGTCAGATTGATTCACAAGGCTGATAAATTGGGGATGTGGCATAGATTGAAGATAAACAACGTTATTAGCGGTGCGTGTGGGATAATAGCGATGAGTCCCTACCAGAAAAAAAAGAATATTTTTGTCATGTTGATATATTTCTTGGGCGATTATTGGTATGAGATCGGTTGCTTGCCAAGGTAAGCTGGCATCCCCTCCCCAAAGGACAATGTAGGCTTTTTTTTGAAGAAGGGAAGTCAATAATTGGCGTTTAGCAGGTCGTTTTGGGTAAGTGTGTATGAAGTTAGGAATTATAAATGCGCGTCGGATAAATATATTACGTTTCGCATAAGCATGGAGCTCGGGAGAAATAAAGATGTAGGCAGAGATCAAAAAAGAAAGCATTTTTCGTTTCACGGAGTCTTTCAATACAATCAATCGTGTTGAAATATTTTCTGAGAATTCTAAGAGTTCTTGGGGAAAACCATGGACTTCCCAAATAAATTCATGTTTTGGTAATACCAATTTTAGTAAGGAATATTTGTCGAGCAGGCTTGTGCCGTCAAGCCGAATAATAATGTATTTAAAAAATCTTCGTTTCTTCCAAAGAGATAGGCATATCTCAAGAAAATGTTTCTTCTGGTGTTCAATGAGACATACAGAATAGCCAAGTTTTTCTAATACCTCTTTTCTTCTGCGTACATTTTCTGATATTGCCGAATCTTGGAAATAAGGCGGGATAATATATGCGATCGCTTTTGGGTTATAGACCATACGATGTAAAATTTAACTGTTTTTGTTAAAAATATTAGAAGTGGTTAGTTTGGTTTTGTGTTGATTTATTTCCACGCGTGTCACTTTTTAGGTCTCTGTTTTGCACGATACCACCTCGCTTCATGCTGATCGCTCGTGTGCATTGTATTGATAGTAATTTGGGATTGTGATAAACCATAAAGATTGTTCTATTTTTATATAATTTTTCAGAAAATAATGTATGGCGCGCCTTATTTATAAAGTTTTGATCTCCGAATGATGACCCTTCATCTAATAGAAGAATATCTTGGTAACAATGGATAGCTATAGAAAAACCAAGCCGTAACTTCATTCCAGAAGAATACGTAAAGAGTGGTATGTCGATGAACTGACCGATATCTGCATATTTGATTATCTGATCAATTTTTTTTGTTATTATTTGCCTACTCATCCCCAACAACATCCCATTGAGAAATATATTTTGTATCCCCGTCAGATCCGGGTGGAAGCCGGCTTCGAGGTCGATGAGGGAGACGATTTTTCCGTGGGTCTCTACGGTCCCAGCGGTTGGCGTCGTGATGCCGGCGATCACCTTAAGGAGTGTCGTTTTCCCCGATCCATTGGGGCCGATGATGCCGACTTTTTCACCTTTTTTGATAGTGAGGTTTACATCATTAAGCGCCAGAAACTTTTCCTCCCTCCCCTTCACCATCTTTTCCACAAGCGTGGGCTTCTCGTGGTGGATCACATATTTCTTCGAGACCCCTTTAAGCTCAATAGCCACCTGGTTACGGTTGTTTGTTTTTTGCATAACGGTTTATTCGCGAATTTATTCGAATGTTTCTCGAATATAACTCGAATTGATGACACGTTTGTATTCTAGTCTTGATCGCCTAAAGTTGACGAGGATAGCTAAAGGCAGCCCGGTTTCTTTGAGGTATGCAAGGGTTTGTTTAAAGAATTTGGGGCTATAGGCAACCTGGGCTTTCGTTTCAAGGATGACTATGTCTTCCACGATAAAATCCAGAAAATATTTGCCTATCGATTCGTTTTTATATGTGAGTGCGACCGGCACTTCTCTCTTATAGAAAAGCTTATGCGCATTAAGCTCTTTGGCAACCGCTTTCTGATAGTATTTTTCCAACAAAGATGACCCGAGTTCGTTATACACAGCAAAAAGTACCCCCATTATTTTGTATGACAATTCCGGCAGGATGATGGTTTTGTTCGTATTTTTTGCGTTCATAGACGAGTTATTCGGAGTGTTCATGAATCATATCGGATAACGTCGACGTGCTTCCGTTCCCATGGGTCCCACTGCATAAAAAACCCGCCCCGCTTCAAATCATTGATTTGTGTATTCGTGCACGCGGGATAGTTAGAGCCAATGTCGTTTCTCGGGACACAAAGCCGGTCGAATTTTTTGAGAAATTTCAATTTATTTTCATCGGTATATACAAATAAATAAGACGGAACCGGATGAAGTCGGTTTAGTTCCAGAAGGCCAAGGATGAACATGCTGTTTCTTTCCCGGCCGCCGGAGGATCCGCTTCCCCCACGGCTGGCGACTTTTTGATCGTCTTGTTCCCAAACAAAGATGTTGTCATACGGGTTGCGCCAATCAATCCAATTGAGCGGTTCCGGCAAGCGGTAATACCGTTCCCTGTCGATCCGAACGCGGTTTTGAAAAAGTTTTACGTGATTGCGGTGTTTGGCGAGAATCGTGCGTTTGTATCGCGGTTCCAGTTCTTTTTCGATAATATAGTCATCGATTGACGGATGCGTATTGTTTTTCTTCCAGACGGTTTGATACGTGTCGAGCCACTTCCCATACAATTCATTTCCGTCCAATTGTCCGAATTCCCTGAAATACAGATCGTAGAGCAATTCCCGGTATTTGCTCACCATCGGACTTTTTGTTTTTTTGACGTATTCTTTTTTGTTTCTCAAATCCCACCTCAGCGGCTCGATAATGACAGTAATGGTATATGGGTTTTTATGGCGTAGTGCTTTGGCTATTTCGTGATGGGTATGAAATGGTGTCTGTGACCACGAGACATCCTGAAATAAACGGTTATCGTACTTTTTACTCGCATGGGTGAATTTGATGGTAATTGGATGACGGTCATTCATAATGATTATCTGCGGTAGTCCGTCAGGTTGAGCAGCGGGAAAAAATATATTGGGATAATGAATACGTCGCCTCTTTTTTCCAGCGTATTTTTGGAAACCAGGATTTTTCTTTGTGCTTTTTCGAGAGACTTTATATCCTCGTGAGTGATTTTTTCCTTATATTTCACTTCAACTCCCACTTGAAGTTTGGGGATATAAAAATCAAGCTCTGACGCGTTTTGATAAAAATAGGTATCGTGTCCGGCTTTTAAGAGTTCACCGGCGACGAAGTTTTCCGCGAGGCGCGATTCGTCTATGAGATGGGTAAATCCCTGAAACGATGTGGAGGCCGAGATAAACCCTTCAAAGAGCCACACGAGATAGGGATCGACTGTGTAGAATTTCTTGTTTTTTTTCAAAACAACCCGTTTGGTCGGTATATCCCAGCACTTCGTTTCCTTCAGAAAAAACGAGTCGGCGAGGAAGTTGAGGTAGTCGATGGCGGTATTTTTTGACCCAAGTTCCGCCTCCTCCGCAACGTTCGTATAGGACGTTTGCCCAGAGAGCGAGTTGAGGATTTTTCGTACTACTTCACGCATACTGTCTTCTTTCTTGCCGGCTTTGTAGAGTTCACTTTTTAATGTTTTCAGATAGAGATCATTGCCGATTTGGGTGATGCCGTAATTAATATTTCGTAAAAAGCCTCCGTTTACGAGAAACGCTTGGTAGTGTTTTTGCACCGCGTGTTTCATGCTGGTCAATTCTGCGAGTTTTTTGACGGTTACCGCGCCGATCGGATCGATACGGACATCATGGAGTACCAGATATTCGGAGAATGAAACGGGGAGGAAATTGATATCTTTGCCCTTGCCCCTTCTGCCGGGCAGCAGTTCTCCGCTCTTTTTGAGATTAATACTGGAAGATCCAGTGAGGAACACGGTCGTTTGTTTGGTAAGCCCTGCATCTGCCAGCCACTTGATACCTTGCGGCCAATTGGGCACAGAGGAAATTTCATCGAGGAAGATGATGGTTTTCTTGGACTCCGTGATCTCTTGGCATTGTATGACGAGGTCGATGACGTCTTTTTCGTTTGATAGCGCGTCGCAGTTAAAATAGAACAGGTGGTGCGGATTCCACTTCTCCCGTATCAGTTTCCGGATAAGGAGTTTCATTGCCGTGCTTTTGCCTGTTTGTCGCGGGCCGGTAATAAGGGTAATATCCTCCATCCGTAATTTCACATCGAGAATCTGCGTGGGATTATATTGAAACTTCAAGCTTTCAAACTCTTTGATTTTGTCATCTTCCTTGATTGCGGCAGCGTCCCTCCACCAAGGGTTTTGTAGTGTAAGATAACTATAGTCTATCATACTGACTATTATATATCTACATTAGTCAATGTCAATACCTAGGATTGATGTCTTTGAGTGCCCAGAACTCTTCGTCCCTGCCGCGGGTGAGCCGCTCGATGAGCCATGATTTATACATTGGTGGATAAAAACCATTCATATACGGGAAGGATCGGTATAGTGTTTCCTTCAGTTTTTATTACATCTTTTTCATCCTCAGTTATTATTATGCCGGTACTCCCCTCGACTTCCTTTATGGCTTCCAATAGTGTTTGCAACTCTCTTTTGCGTGTGTTTTGATCCGTCAATGATTGAGAAACCTGGATAAAGACTTTTTTCTTGGGCAGATAAAAATCAAGCTCTTTACCTTTTTTTGTTTTGTAATAATATATACCATCTGTAGAGAATCGCCGAAGATGTAAAAATACGGTATTTTCCAAGAACTTCCCTTTATCTTCAGAGAAGGAAAAAGCAACTGACTTGGTAAGCCCCGAATCAATGCAATAAATTTTTTTATTTGCGATTTGCTGCTGCTTCACAGAGAACGCGTAGCGGTTCATGGCAAAGAGAAGCCAGCTGGTTCCTAGATACTCTATATAACTTGACACAGTATTGACGCTTCCCAACTGCAACAGTTCTTTAAGTTTATTATAGGAAATCAGAGATGAAATATTGCTAAGAAGATAGTAGGAAAGTTCCCTGAGCGGCTTTGTATCTGTTATCTTATACCGTGCAGCAACGTCCCTGCTGAGAATGTCATCATACATCGTTTTGTGTATGGGTAGTTCCGGGTATTGCAGCGCCTGAGGAATTCCTCCTTTTATTAGGTAGCCTGCGAAAGCACGTTTTAATGCCCCTCTTTCAATAGTTGTAAATCGTGTTGTGTTTGGGATTGGTATTTTTTTAAACCGGAGGTATTCTTCAAAAGAAAACGGGAACAGTTCAACAGGCATATATCGTCCGGTCAGTTTTGTTCCCAGTTCACTGCTTAAAAGTGAAGCATTTGATCCGGTAATGTAGAACTTATATCCACTGGTTATCATCCTGCTCACAAACCGTTCCCATCCGTCAATATTTTGTATCTCATCAAATAAAAAGATTTTCTGATTTCCAAAGAGTTCTATGAGGATTTCGTGGAGTTTTGTAAAGTCAGAAACCGTAAACGGTAAAAACCGTTCGTCTTCAAAGTTTACAAAAAAATATTCGTTATTCGGATAGAACGTATGTGCAAGTTGTGCAAGTAGCGTTGACTTTCCCGCTCTGCGCAACCCTGAAATGATAACCGGGAATGGCGTATCCTTATACGCAGTTATTTCCGTCAATTTTTGTCTTTTCGTACCCAATTCCTTTTGCAGGAATTCCTTTTGTTGTTCAACTAGTAGGGTGCGTATGTTTTCAAAAGATTTCATTTATAATGAAAGTATATACCTAATTGTTTTCATTGTCAATGAAAGGATTATATGCTGTTAGCCATTTAAGGAGCGTTGTTTTACCGGATCCGTTGGGGTCGATAATGCCTGCCTGCCGGCAGGCAGGCCGACCTTCTCCCCTTTTTTTATCGTCAGGTTTACATTATTGAGCGCTAAAAATTTCTCCTCTCTTCCCTTAACCATTTTCTCAACCAGTGTCGGCTTCTCGTGGTGGATGGTGTACTGCTTAGTTACGCCCGTGAGCCGGATGGCAATATTGCTATTCATATACGGATTGATTTATGCGGATTCACGGGCAAGCCGCTCACGTTCGAGTACAAGAAATTGGAGCGTTTCCTGTTTGAGAATCTTGCGGATGCGTTGAAACTGTATCGGCGGTAGGAGAACATTGAGATCTTCGTTGATGACTGTTTCCGTCACATAACGATCTATAAATCCGATGAGGCGTCCAAAAAATGTCGGACAGTTGCCGTTTGTGCGTTCGATGATCAGTTCTCGGTTGTAGGGCAATCCCTGTTGGAAAAAATAGTGGATATCGTAGATGTCTCGTCCGGCAATGGTTTTATTTCTTGTAAACCGGTCCAGTGGCGCTACCAGCTTACTCGCGACGATTGTGTCGATTGTTTGGCATAGAACCGTACGGTTGATTTCTGGAAGATATTGGGGAGCATAGGTGGCAGCGTTATATCGAACATTCAGCGCGTCTATTTTTATCGTATTTCGTTGCCCGGGTATGCTTTTGTATTTTACAAAAAACTCAAGAGCTTTTTTGCTTTCGTTGTCAACAATAAGATCAAGATGAGAAAAAACATCATGGAATCGCTTTTGCAACATGTGTTCGTCGGCGTTCGGAGTGAGATCAAAGTCCAGATCAACGGAAAAACGATCAAGAATACCCATCATCGCGGCGCAGGTTCCGCCTTTAAACCGAAGTGCCGCCGCGAGTACCGTATCATCCATTATTTCCATAAGGAGTCTCAGGAGATGAGATTTATGCAGAGTATCTTGTGGCCGGAGCAGGATCATAGGTATCCTACCTCTTTTTGTATTTCATGTATTTTTTTCCAATCAACGGCATCCGATGCGTCAAAATGGTACCGCGGTTGAAAGTAGAGCAAATCGGCAATCGCCCGTTCGGAACCGGCAACAAACACATTGTGGTCATCGAGAGCTATCCCTGCGGGGTTGTGCAGGTATTTTTCTGCCATTTTTCGTGTGACATATGCATGGGTGAGGCAAGAAAAGGATTTTGCTATATCCGATACAAAGGTATAACGATAGACAGCCTGGTGGATAATGCCGATGCGCGCTAGAACGGTTTCTGTGCTTACGTAGGCAAAGCGATGGAGCAAAAATATTCCCAGTTCGATGGGATTGGCTTTTTCAACAGGAAGCGTACTGTAGAGGCCTTTTTGGACAGGAAAGAGTGTCTGGTTGCGGATGAATCGTGAAATTGTTGTATAGAGCGTATTGGGATTGTCGATATTCCAAAGAGCCGCAAGATCACGGGTGTGGAAGAGGGTCTGTTTAGATTGCAACAACGCAGCATTTTTGTTTTGGCTCATTCTGTACACTTATGTACAGGATAATATAGTTTGATCGATATGTCAAGGCCGGGGAAATGTCGTCTTTCCCGATCCGTTGGGGCCGATGATGCCCACCCGCTCGCCTTTTTTGATGGTCAGGTTGATATCTTTGAGCGCCAAGAACTCCTCATCTTTCCCTTTTGCAAGGCGTTCGATGAGGGTGGGTTTTTCGTGGTGGATGGTATATTCCTTTGTGACGTGGGAGAGTTGTATGGCGATGTTTGATTTTGTATGTATCATATAAACGGTAACTATAATTCTGACACATTTTATCATACAATCGAGCGTGCTCTCGGACAGGTAGTGAATATGAATAGGAAGGGATCGATAGGTGTGGCGCTCATTGGGTATGGGTATTGGGGGTCGCAGCTATTTAAAAGCTTATCGATGAAATCTGATGCGCGGATAGTAGTAGTGGCCGCGAAATCCGACTTGACGCTTCCCCATCATCCTACAGTGCGTGTTACCAAGATCTACAAAGATGCAATCCGTGATCATCGTATTCAAGCAGTTGTCGTCGCGACGCCGCCATCGATACACTACGAAATAACTTCCTATGCCCTCATTCACGGTAAACACGTATTTATAGAAAAGCCAATGGTCAAAACCGTCGAGCAAGCAAATAGATTGCTCACACTGGTACGTCAGAAGCGGTTAACACTTCTGGTTGACCATACTTACATTTACGCAAAACCGATACAAAAAATTCAAGAGCTTATTGCCGAAGGCGCGTTGGGAAAAATTTATTTTGTGGAGAGCACACGAGCAAATTTAGGGCGGTTTTCTTTGGAAAGCGATGTACTCTGGGACCTCGCGCCGCACGATGTAGCAATAGCTAATTATATATTGCAGAAAACCCCAACCGCCGTTGCCGCGTACGGAAGCGCCCATGTGGTTTCCAATCTGCAGGATAGAGCGGATATGCGCTTGGTCTACCCAAATGGTATTGAAGCGTATATCCGGACTAGCTGGCTTTCTCCGGTTAAGGAGAGGCGGCTTACTATCGCCGGAAGCAAAAAAATACTTGTCTACGATGATGTGGCCGTAAACAATGAAATTAGAATATACGATCGCAGTGTTTCAATAAAGAGAAATAACAAGCAGAAACAAACAAGCTTCAGATATACTGACCACGGTGTATCGGTTATTCGGGTATCGCACAAAGAACCGCTTTTGGAAGCGTATACTGATTTTATCAAGTGTATACAAACAGGAAAGTCACCACTAGTATCCGGAGAAGACGGAAGGCGCGTTGTCCATATTCTTGAGGTCGCACACGAATCGTGCCGGAAGAACGGGATACTTATCACACTATCGTATGATTCCTCTCGTTGATTTTTCTCGCCAAAACAAGCTGCTTAAAAAAAAGCTTTTACGCACAGTTGAGCGCGTAATAGATAGCCAGTCGTACATATTGGGGCCCGACGTTGATGCGTTTGAACGTGAGTTTGCTTCATATTGTGGGGTGAAGTACGCCGTCGGTGTCGCTTCAGGATTTGACGCGCTTTTCCTTTCCCTTATCGTGTTTGGCATAAGGAAAGGAGACGAAGTCATTACTGTCCCCAATACATTTATTAGTACAGTTTTTCCCATTCTTGCAGTCGGTGCGCAGCCGATTTTCGTGGATGTGGATCCAACAACGCTGCTTCTTAATATAGCGCTCATAGAAGAGCGTATTACGACCCGTACGCGGGCGATTATTCCCGTCCACTTATTTGGATTGCCAGTAAATATGGTCCCCCTCATGCAACTTGCAAAAAAATATAAGCTTGCCATCATAGAAGATGCGTGTCAGGCCCATGGAGCTACTTATAAAGGCAGGAATACGGGAAGTATTGGTGATGTTGGGTGTTTTTCGTTTTACCCAAGTAAAAATCTCGGCGCCTTCGGTGACGCGGGCATAGTAACGACAAATACGAAGGACATAGCAGATAGATTGCGGATTCTACGAAACATCGGACAAAAAGAAAAAAATGTGCATAGTGTGTTAGGGTACAACAGTAGACTTGATACGATGCAGGCGGCTATGCTTCGCGTGAAGCTTCCGTATCTTCATCGATGGGTACAAAAAAGAAAGCAACTTGCTCATAGGTACAATTCGTTACTTGTTGGCCTACCGGTAATTTTACCGGTTAAATTGGAATCAACCGAATCAAGCTACCATTTATATGTAATCCGAACGCCCGATAGGGATGACCTGAAGCGATACTTAGAAAATAATGGCATTTTATGCGGCATCCACTACCCCATCCCAATCCACCTGCAATCATGTATGAAAGCATTGGGATATAAAAAAGGAGACTTTCCAGTCAGCGAACAAAGTGCTCGCGAAGCATTATCGTTGCCTCTGTACCCGGAAATGAAGGCAGAAGAAGTCAATGTCGTTGCGCGTTATATAAGAAAATTTTTCAAAAATTCTTAATGCTGGTCAAGCGGATGGCTATACTTGAAATAATAATCAATCATCTTTTAACAATTAACTTTAACTAATTAACTTAAATCCAATCATCAAAATATTTACTCTCCTTAGAAAAAACATATATCCCCAGCGATACAATAACTGCCGTTACCAAAGTGTTTGCGGTGAGCATCGCCGGTCCTGGGAGCGGAGCATCCAAAAGTCCGTGTTGAAAAAGCTGTAGCGTTGAGGTGAGTGGGTTGAGACGCCAGAGCCACAGGAGGTTGCGTGGCATTATTTCAAGGGAATAGATAATCGGCGTTGCGTAAAACCAGACGATGAGAATAGCTTGGACGAAAAAGTTCACGTCCCGAAACCGGACATTGAGAGCGCTCGTGAGGAGGCTTAAGCCAGCCGTAAAACTTACAAGAAGAAGAGATCCGAAGAGAATATACGGAAGTCGCGCTAACGAGGCGGTACCAAGGAATACTACCGGTATTAAAAAGAGCGCAAACGCCAACACAAAGTGAACGAGATTGGAAAGGATGATGGAAAGTGGTATCACCACATGGGGAAATTTCGCTTTTTTGATAAGGCTTCTTTCGTAAACGATAGACGGTGTTGCCTTGGTAAGCGATAGAGAAAAGAAATTCCAGATAAGAAGTCCGGTGAAAAGAAAGAAATAATAGTGTTCAATGGGTTCTTTCATAAAAAAGGTAAAAATAAATCCTATGACGAGCATTTGAAGGATAGGATTTAGGACAATCCACAAAAATCCAAAGACGGTATATTTATAGCGCGCGCGAAGTTCTTTTTCCGTCATGCCAATGAGAAGATCAAAAAAATGCTGTATGTTCTCTCGTGTTTGCTTTTTCATTTTTACCTCGGGTTGTATTATACGATATAGACAAACCGATGATGCATTGCTACATTGGTATATTGTCTTGAGAAGTCCCGCGAAGCCGGATCCAGCTCCGCAGGACAAGATCCCGCTTCGCGGGATTCAATTGTTATGAAGTACTTCATTTTTTCTCTATATGTATTATTTGTTAGTTTACTTTTTATTGTCACATTTCCTTTGTTGGTACTCATAAGTATATGGATTGGGGTAACATCTGGTTTTCCGATAGTTTTTCGACAACGACGAATTGGCAGAGACGGAAAGCCATTCACGCTTTATAAATTTCGGACAATGATTTCCGGGGCGCAGCGGTTACAGAAAAAGTATACAAAGTTCAATGAAGCAGATGGACCTGTGTTTAAAATTCATGATGACCCCCGTTTTACCCCCATTGGAAAATTTTTAAGTCACACTGGACTTGATGAGCTCCCACAACTATGGAATGTGTTAAAGGGGGACATGGCGTTTTTTGGTCCTCGACCCTTGCCAGTTGCGGAAGCAAAAAAACTTAAAACGTGGCAACAAGCGCGTCACGCTATAAAGCCCGGAATTATTTCTCCATGGGTGTTTGAGGGATACCACAGTAAATCATTTGTCGAGTGGATGAAAAGTGATATTACGTATGCCAAAAGCAAATCATTTATATCAGATTGTATACTTTTAGGCAAAACGATAGTATTTATGGGAAAACTTTTTATACACGAAGTGGAAGATCGATTCGTATCTTAGGATATGTTGTACCGACTCAAGCAGTTCTCTACGATCATGCAGAAAGTGATGACGTTTCTATTGTTACACCTAGCATATATGGTTGGGATCGGTATAACGTCAATCGTTGGGAAACTCCTAAAACGATCATTTTTCCCGATGCGTCCAGTCAAATCAAATTGGGTAAAGCATAAAACTAGTGGACCCATCAAAACAATGTACTAAATTTTGGTTGCGTGTGAGTCCTGCCACGGTTTCCTTCCCAGCTGAGATTTGTTTGTAAATTATAAATCCTAATATCTAAATCCTAAACAATATCCAAATTCAAATGTTCTAAATTCAAAACTGTTTATAATTTATATTTTGGATATTTGAAATTGTTTAGAATTTAGAATTTCGTGCTTAGAATTTTGGTATGTATATCCTAGGAATCTCTTGTTACTATCATGATGCGGCAGCGTGTCTTTTGGAGGATGGCAGGATTGTCGCAGCGGCTGCGGAAGAACGGTTCACACGTATCAAGCATGACAATAATTTTCCGGAGCATGCGATTGACTTTTGTCTTCGTTGGGCTGGGATTACTGCAACAGATCTTACGTCGGTTGTCTTTTACGAAAAACCGATAGTCAAATTTGATCGGATGCTTCGGCAACACCTGGAGCATTTTCCCAAGAGCCGAAAAGTTTTTGTCGATACCATCGGTAGTTGGTTTGATTTGAAACTGCGAATCCCCAACACGCTTAAGAAGAAATTTAACTACAAAGGTCCTGTTTATTACATCGAGCATCACCTCTCCCATGCAGCAAGCTCGTATTATCTTTCAGATTTTGATGAAGCGGCAATCGTCACTCTTGACGGCGTCGGCGAATGGGCAACGACCACCATGGGCTACGGGAAAGGGACGAAGATTCGTATAGATCGCCAAATCCATTTCCCCCACTCGCTCGGACTTCTTTATAGTGCGCTAACTTCTTACCTTGGTTTTTCGGTCAATGACGCTGAATACAAAGTAATGGGGCTTGCGGCGTATGGCGATCCAAAACCATTTGAGTCAAAGATGAATGAGCTTATTCAACAGTTTGCCGATGGGAGCTACGCCTTAAACATGCATTACTTTGATTACACATGGCGTGAAGGGATGTTTAACAGAAATCTTCCCGACCTCTTTGGCTATCCCGCTCGGCACCCCGAAGCTCCAATGCAGCGTCACTATGAAAATATCGCGGCAAGTTTGCAACGGAAACTTGAGGAAGTAGTTTTTCAAATACTTTCAGTGGCGTATAAGACCTATGGAACAAAAAATTTGTCCTTTGCTGGTGGAGTGGCGCTTAATTCTGTTTTAAACGGAAAAATTCTTACAAAAACTCCTTTTGCCCATGTGTACATTCCTCCTGATCCGGGAGACGGCGGGGGTGCCATGGGCGCAGCACTGTATTGGTGGCACTCAAGAAGCGCTCATCTGGAAGGAGTCATGGCTTCGCGTGCTCAGCCTGCCACCTTCCAGGTGGTCAGATCTAAGTCTTTTACGCCTTTTTTCGGCCCGAGTTTTTCAGATGAACAGATTGAGGATGTACTCAAGCACTTTCGTCTTACTTACTCGCATTATCCAGATCGCGCGAAACTTCTTAACCATGTCAGTACCCTCCTCATCCGCCAAAAAATCATCGGGTGGTTTCAGGGGCGCATGGAATGGGGACCGAGGGCGCTTGGCAACAGAAGCATCCTTGCTTCGGCGGCCAAAGAGGAGATGAAAGATATTATTAATAGTAAGGTAAAGCACCGAGAGCTTTTTCGTCCTTTTGCACCGGTGATCCTTGATCGATATATCTATGATTATTTTCGTGCCGATAAAAATCTCTCTCCATCAGCCAAATATATGCTTATGGTCTATCCGTTTACCGAAAAAGGCAAAAAAGACGTACCGGCGACGGTGCATGTAGATGGTTCAGGGAGGCTCCAGGTGATTGAACGAGCGGATAATCCGTTGTACTATGACCTTATTGAGGCGTATCGAAGTAAAACTGGAATTCCTATAATAATTAACACGTCCTTTAATGTTCGTGGAGAACCAATTGTCTGTACTCCAGCTGACGCTGTACATTGCTTTTTGAAAACGGATATTGATTACTTAGTGATTGGACCGTTCGTAGTAAAAAAATGATAAAGGATCTTTTTTCATATCTTTGGAAAAATAAACTCTGGTGGATGGTGCCGCCCATTATCGTATTTCTCATCTTCGGTGCGCTTATTGCGTTTTCCTCCGTCTCCCCCATTTCTCCGTTTGTGTATATGTTGTTTTGATAAAATACAGAAATTGAGACATATGAAACGAATTGTATTTACCAAACACGCAGAAGAAATGCTTGTCGTGCGCCATGTCGATAGAGATAAAATCAAATTAACACTCACACAACCATCCCGGCGTTTCAAAGTAAGAGAAGGGAAGGTAGCCTTCCTTAAGGATTTTGGGATAAATTACCTCAAAGTGATTGTTTCAGAGGAGGACGGCGCCCTAGTTGTGGTAACGCTCTATTGGGTTGCAAAACGCCGGATAAACCGGTAAGATTACTGTATATGAATGTCACGTACGATCCTAAGGCCGATGCGATGTATATTTATTTTTCCGATAAAAAAAGCACGAACACTGTAGAGCTTCGTGACGATCTTTTGGTGGACTACGCAGGAACGGAGATGATCGGAATTGAAGTACTTGATGTTTCCAAAAAAGTGGCAAAAAAAGATATAATGTCTTTGACGCTCAGTGTGCCCACTGCTGTGGCTTCGTAGTTCTTGCACTGACATAACATAGGACCAAAGATATACAGGTTTCTTGACAGGAGGCGGTATGGTTTTGTATAGAAGCATACAGATGAAAGAGTGTCCGGACATTCGTTTTATAAAAGCTTTGCACAGAGGACATAGAAGATCCCAGCGATGGGGTCTTTTTTTGAGGCAATTGACCAGTCCTGCTATACTGTACGCATGGATATACAAACCATTCGGCAAAAGACGTTACCACTGTTTCAACGCTATAACGTCAAAAGAGCCGCACTGTTCGGTTCTGTTGCCCGTGGAGAAGGAAAACCGGGAAGCGATATTGATATACTCGTGGAAATGCCCAAAACGAGCAGACTGTTTGATTTTTTAGCGCTTCAAAGCGATTTGGAGGAAACGCTGTCACGCCCAGTGGATCTCGTGGAGTATGAGGCGATTAAAGAACGATTGAAGCCATATATATTGCATGATCAAACGCCCATCTTTGCTGCATGAAGAAAGATTATCGTGTCTACATAGACGATATGCTTGAAGCAATTGACAAAATAGCCCAGTATGTATCGGCTGTGGATAACGTACGGTTTTCTCAAGATACGCAGTTACAGGATGCGGTACTCCGGCGGTTTGGCATTATAGGAGAAGCGGCAACACGGATTTCTTTGGAAGTCCGCTTGCTTGCTCCAACCATCCCGTGGAAATCAGTTGTTGGACTGCGAAATATTGTCATCCATGAATATACCAACGTGTCGTTGGGGAAAGCCTGGGACGTAATTGAGAACGATCTCCCAAAACTTAAAGAAGCGCTTATTTCTCTGCGCGTCGTATTGGAAAACCAATCTAAGGAACGATCATGAAAGACTATCCGGACATTCGTCTTATAGAACTTCTCAGAACGGATCAATGAGACCCTTGAAGAAGGGTCTTTTTTTAAGAAGAAAGACAGAGCGTTGACTTAAAA
>CAYVAR010000008.1:24132-46762 GCA_964449675.1 uncultured Gammaproteobacteria bacterium | reverse complement strand
TCCGGACGATTGGGAACTTCAAAAAATACATTATCGTATGGTGTTTGGCCCTTATCACTCATATATTTAGCCCGATATCCTGTTAAACCATTCCTATTAGTAAATTTTTCAATGCTTGCGACGCTTTTATACCCATACTGTTTCCACCAGATATTGGCATATTCTTTTTTTGACTTCGCAACGAACTCTTTCCCCTCTTTTATTTGATTAAGATCTTCCATGCGAAGCAGGAGATTGGCGGATGCGTCCTGGTTATTCCAAAAAATTCCCACGGCATCATAGGGGTCATTGGGGAATACCCCAAGGGGTAAAGTAGAAGGGTAGAGGAAGGAGTACGGATATTTTCTTCCTGTTTGCGTCGACCATTTCGCATCAGGAGGGATGGGGATTTTCCCGCTTTGTATAGGTTGTATCTCGTTTTGAGTTTTGAGTTTTGAGTTTTGAGTTGGGGCTGCCTCTGAGGGCCCTAGATACGTGATGCCGCCGGGAAGGACAATGGTGGGGGTGCGATTTTTGGCGGATATATAGGCTAGTACGCTTATTGAAGTTAATACGATTACAATAATGACAGCAACCGGAAGGATTTTTTTGTAATCTTCTATTGAAATGTTTTCATCTTCGTCCATAGGGACAACCTATCAAACATGAGGTGAAGCGTCAAGACTCTCGTATCGTTCCATGACATTTGTCAGGTAGAGATGTATTGACAAAGTATGTACACATCCTATACTTAAAATTTACGCAGTGCCATATGTTTATGACAAAGAAAGAGGGAAGACTTTTTTGAAAACTATGTACCCGAGTAGGAAGCTTAAAGCGCACTATATCAAATAACCTATGAAAAAAATATTAGACAAAAAATATCGTGATGAGATCCCTTTGGATACTTACGAGGAGGAACTAAAAGGATTCCTTGACAAAGGGGATTTTATCAGTGCTCCAAATTTTGAAACAACGAAGAAAATTTTCGAAGAAGCTGCCAAGCGACACATAGAACTTCAGGAAAGTAAAAGTATAACGCTTCGAGTGAAGAATAAAGATTTAATAAAACTCAAAGCAAAAGCAGCAAGAAATAATATACCGTATCAAACGCTCATTGGCCTTCTTATCAATGGATACACAGAAGGCAAAACAAGGCTGTCTTTGTAAAAAATAAGGGACTTTTAAGGTTTTCTCCATTTAAGTTTTTCCTTTATTCTCCTAAAATAGTGTAGTATGCTAGGGAAATTATTTTTTTTCTTGTGTCTTTTTGTTGTACTACTCTCATTTTCTCCATCGCTTTATGAAATAGCTTACAAAGATAGACTCAAACCTATTCGCGCCTTTGAGCTTGTGCATAATTTTCCAACGGATTATAACTTCTACCTTTCAAGAATCCGGCAGGGGATGGAAGGACGGTTGACCGTCGTTGAACGGTATACATCGGAAAAGCATCAGGGTTCGTTTCTTCAGGAATTCTATTTGATACTCGGTTGGTCTGGGAGAATACTTCAGATTCCGCCCCGAGAATCAGCATATATTTATCACATCGCTCGATTGGTTTTTGGTTTTTTTCTTTTATATATGATCGGGAAAGTAGTACAACAAGTGATCGCCGGACAACGATGGCAAATTATTACGTTTCTTCTGATTGTTACTGCGTCTAGTTGGCCACATATTACCTACGAGCAAGGACAATTGGTTCTCACTGGTTTTATGCGGTGGTGGTCTTTGGTTGATCCATTGATTCGTATAGCCTTCATACCTCATTTACTCGTGGGCCAAGCACTCATACTGTTTCTTCTTGTCAAAGCAACGGACCCGACAATCATGCAACGGCCTCGTAATTGGCTAGCACTTGGTTTTTTGGCATTTCTTCTGGGAGTGATTTTTCCACCCGGCCTCCTTTTTGTAATCATCAGTCTGATAGTTCAATCATCCGTTGAGCGTGTTTTTATGATAAATAATCTAAAAAAGATACAACTGTGGAAAGCCATCATTTTCGGAAGAATCACCTTGATCGCATTGAGTTTGCCTGCATTGGTATATGTACAGCTTATTGTGAGTTTTTATCCGTGGAAAAGACTCGTAGAATTTGACACAATTCATCCGACTATATACTCATTTATCGAATACATAAAAAGCGTCGGGCCTGTACTGCCGCTTGGATTATTTGGAATAATTATAGTTTTTATTCGCAAAAGAGCTGAACTGTTTGTTTTTGCCAGTTGGGTTATCACGTGGTTTTTCATGCTCCAAGTATTTGCCTATACTCCGCAGACGAGCCCCCTGCGCCTCACCCAGATGGCCCCGCAGATACCGTTGGGTATTCTATCCGGATTTTTTTTCTATGAATTGACTAAGCTTATAAAAAAATCTAACCACTCATTGAGTAAGATCACTCCAATAGTCATATTTATACTGCCGTTTATAATGACAGTCTATGGATTTTTTATGATGTATGAGTCATGGGTTGGGCAAAGAGACTTTATCGATCATAAAATGTGGGCAGATATTCCACTCGTACCAAGCGGGACGTACGTCATGTATCCGCTAAAAGACTTTGTCAGCGCGCTTTCGTTTCTGGAGAATGAAACCATACCCACCTCTGTCATACTTTCTGATACTACTGCAGGGAATTATATACCAGTCTATAGTGGACGAACAGTTTATGTGGGGCATGATAATACGGTTTGGTACGAAGAGAAGATAGAGAGAGTACGTGATTTTTATGCCGGCCGATTAAGCGCATTAGAAGCGAGAGAGTGGTTAACCCGTTCAGAAATCGCATATGTTCTCTATGGTCCACAAGAAATGGAACGAGGTATTTCCGACTTACCGAAACACTATCCTTTTCTGAGACTAAAATATAAGAATGATTATTTTCAAATTTATCAAATAGAATAAAATACACCTATGGCACTTGTTCACTATCTCCATCGATCGTATGTACAATATCAGGCGGATATATTGCAGCAATTTATAAAAGAAAATGAGCGGGTACTTGATTTTGGTTGTGGAGATTTGACGCTTGCAGTATTATTGCTCGCAAAAAATCCTAAACTTCATATCACTGGCGTCGATGTCGTTGATTTTCATCATCGACCAAAAGGAATAAGTTTTCAACACTATGATGGTGTGCGACTACCGTACAAAGATAAGATGTTTGATACGATTATAAGCTATCATGTATTTCATCATTGCGATGACCCCCGGATTATGTTTGGAGAATGTCTTCGGGTTAGTAAGAAGCGCATTATATTTGTTGAATCAGTAATACGATCTCGTTTTGACAATATTGGAATACGCGTAACTGACTGGGTGTTTAATCGATGGAAAGATGAAGCCATATCCATGCCCTATCATTTTTTATCACTTCGCGAGTGGTATCGCCTTTTTGCCATCCATGGACTTACTCTTGAAGAGGAAAAAATGGTGGGTGTGCTTCCTTCGTGGTTGCCGATTGGAGGAACCTATCTATTTTCGCTGCATCGATAAGACAGGAAGTGTATGAAGGAATTATCCATAAGTAGATTATTGATGTGTTTGTGCTTTTTATTTGTACTTCTGTCGTTTTATCCCACCTTCTATGAACTTGGCCATCGAGATCGACTTCAACCGAATAGGTATTTTGAACTCGTTCATAATTTCCCGACAGACTATAACTTTTATCTTTCTCGTATCCGGCAGGGGATCGAAGGGAGAACGTCTGTCATCGAGCAGTACACGTCAGAGCCGCATAAAGGAAGTTATATACAAGTTTTTTATCTGTTTTTAGGTTGGCTTGGGCGATGGACGCGCGTGCCATGGGGAAGATCTGGAGATGTGTATCATGTGGCGCGGTTTGTGTTTGGCATGCTTCTTATGGTGCTTATCGGGGAGTACTGTAAGCGGTCGTTTAGCAACGTGAAGGATAAGCTATCGGTTCTCAGTTTTCGGTTATCAGATTTTGGTCGGTCAGTTTTCAGTCAGTCAGTAACTGATAAACCGAAAACCGATAAACAAGAAACTGAAAACAGACAACTGAAAACTGATAACTGGGCTATCCTCGCTTTTCTTCTCGCCGTTACCGCAAGTACTTGGCCTAAGCTCGTTGCAGTTATCAATGATAACGTTGTTCAAGCGACGCTTGCCAATATTACCCACTGGCGCTTTGGTGGGTATATGGCGTGGTGGTCGGTCATGGACAGTCTGCAGCGTATTACGCATATCCCGCACCTTCTGGCTGGTCAAGCACTCGTACTGTTTATAATAATGATGATTTCAGATACGACCGTACTCAAAAAACCTGGAAGCTGGGTATTTTTAGGTATCCTAGGATTACTGCTTGGGATCATTTTTCCACCTGGATTACTGTTTGTTTTTGTGACGATCGGCATACTCATTGTTCTTGAATTATTATTTGATAAGCCTACAAAGATTAACTATTGGATAGCCTCACATGTATCTCCTCGTATAGTTTTTGTATTCATAAGTATTCCTTCGTTTATATATCTTATGCTTATGACTTCGTTTTATCCGTGGAAGCGGCTTGTGGACGTCGACATCATTCGTCCACTTCCCTTTGAATATCTAGACTACTTTAAGGCTGTTGGACCGCTTTTGCTCTTCGGTATGGCAGGGCTTTTTATTGCATTTAAGAAAAAAGAAAAAGCAATGTTGCCATCTGTCGCGTGGGTTATGAGTTGGCTAATTCTCCTTGGTGCATTTCGCTTTGTACCGCAACAAAGCCCCTTGCGGTTTAGTGAAATGATCCCGCACGTGCCTTTGGGGGTATTGTCAGCGTACTTATTTTTCACGGTATGGAGAGGGTTACGCTCGCAACAAAATTTTCTTGATCCGCTGCTCGCTGGTCTACCTTTTCTCAAATCTATCGTTTCTAAAAACGTTATACAAAGTTTCAAAGGAATTCGTTTTAAGCTCGGGAAGCGATCTGCGAAAATTTTGTCGTTCGCAACCTCTCCTTTTCTTATCACGTATCACTTATCACTTATCACTCCGATCGCGCTTATCGCGATCGGCCTCGGGGTCATGTACTCTTCCATCCTTTGGCAAAGGGACTTTATCGATCACAAAATGCGGGCAACACTTCCTTTAGTTCCGACAGGCAGTTACGTCATGTATCCCCTAAAAGATTTTATGGCAGCGATATATTTTCTCAAAGATGCGACAGATGTCAGCACAGTTATTTTGTCTGAAACAACAGCAGGAAACTATATACCTGTTCATAGCGGCAATAGAGTATTTGTGGGGCATGATAATACGGTAGATTTTGAAAAGAAACAAATGTTCGTACGTGATTTTTTTGGTACGGCAATGACTGCCGACCAAGCACGGCTGTGGCTCCTTACCAATAACCTTCATATAATCTTTTTTGGTCCGCAAGAAAGGGAAGACGCGGGAGGTATTGATGTAACAAAAGTCTATCCGTTTCTCGAAATTATGTATCAGAATGATCTTGTGACTGTGTATCGAGTCAAGTAAATCGTAACAACAGGCCGATGCGCTCTGGGTTTACTTATGGTACTTCTTGCGATATTGTATGAAGATCCTTTAAGGCTTTTTTTCTATCACTATGACAAAGGGTGCCTGTTATCTTTGCAAAAATTCCATGCGGCCGTTTCTCCATAAGAACGGTTACGACGTGTTTACATGTCCGTCCTGCGGTCTCAAATCAACCAAGTTGACCGTACCCTATGCACAATTTATTAAAAAGTTTTATACCCAAGGATATTTTACCGGTGCTTTTTTCCATGGGGCATACAGTAACTATGATGCTGATAAACAGTATGTCACCCGTACGATGGGAAAGTTTATTACTAAGATTAAATCTATACGACCACCTTCTCACGCATTGTCGAGGGTACCAGTACGACTGTTGGACGTTGGCTGTGCCTACGGATATTTTGTGGAGCTAGCGGTCCTATCTGGCTACGATGCGTATGGCATCGATCCCTCTTCCCATGCCGCCGGCAGGGCGAAACAACGGCTAAACGGGAGGATTCAAGAGGGGACGATTGGATCTGTAAAATTTCCTTTGGACAAGCGATTTGACGTTATCACTTTACTTGACGTTGTAGAACACCTTGCCGATCCGCGAGCTGACCTGCGGAGGGCCGCTCGACTACTGGCTGACGACGGGAGGATACTTATCGCAACGGGTGACACAGACAGTCTTACCGCAAAAATGCTTGGCAGGCGATGGACATTTTATATCCCCCCGCAACATTTATTTTTTTTTAATGCATCCAATCTGACAGAGCTTTTAGACCAAAGCGGTCTCGTGCCGGTTGAGTGGTTTCGGGTAGGCAAGTGGCTTTCATTGCAGTATATATTTCATTTAGCGCAAACCACAGGAGAGTCCAGATTTGCTCAGTGGCTTTATCCCATAATGGAAACATTTCCGTTGGGCCGCATCCCTCTCTACCTTTCTATGCGCGACAATATAGTAGTAATTGCAAAAAAAGCAAGAAGCGCCTGCCCTGAGCGAGGCCGAAGGGAGAATTGATAAGAGCTCTATGTCTGCAACATACAGTTTATCTCATTACAAGGCGATATCCCAAGTAGAATCAGAGCATTTTTGGTTTAAAGCCAGGAACAATATGATCACGGTACTCGTTAATGCGTTTGTACCGAAACATGAGCGACGGACGTTTCTGGAAGTGGGGTGCGGTACGGGAATCGTTCTTGCTACGATGGAATCTTTGGGATTTCACGTCACAGGGCTTGACGTCAATCAGATGGCTCTCGAATATGCTCAGGCCAAATGTCCCGATGCGAAGTTGATACGCCAATCGCTCTATTCCTATCAGAGTCCACGACGGTTTCAGGCAATCGGCGCTTTTGATGTACTCGAACATCAAGCCAGAGACGTATTATTTTTGAAACGTTGTTACGAACTATTGGAAGAGAATGGCACGTTCCTTCTTACTGTACCTGCAGGTATGTGGCTGTGGAGCCCTTTGGATGTTTCATCCGGACATAAAAGGAGATATGAAGCGGAAGACCTCCACAATACGCTTCGCAAGTTAGGATTTCAAATACTATTTTCAAACCATTGGAATGTCTTGACCTTGCCGTGGTATATACTTTATAGAATGTATACGGTACGCAGTAAATCTGCTGCAAAAATGACGTTCTACCTACAAACACCGTATGGGTTATTTAATAATCTTTTGTATTATCTTTTACGATTGGAACAAGCATTCTTTTTACGATACCGCTATGCCCGGGGAGCGACACTCGTGATATGCGCAAAAAAATAACACCATATGTGTTTCCGGTAGTTTTTTATGGTGTAGCTGTTTTTCTGGTTTTTGGTAGAGCATTATTCCCATCATCGGATCAGCTTATATTTGGCGATGACATACATCATCAGTATTTTTTTTACCGCGAGTTTTTTAATAATTATTTACGTCAAGGGATTTTTTCCTTTTGGAATCCATATAATTTTTCCGGTACGCCCTTTATCGCAAGTCCTATTGCAAATATATGGTACCCCGCCACGTGGCTTTTTTTCTTACTACCTCTGAACATCGCGTACAGTTGGCACATAGCCCTTCACATCCTCTGGGCTATGGTGGGAATGTATGTACTGTTAAGAAACAGAATTTTCAATTTTCAATTTTCAATTTTAAATGAAAAACAAAAACTTATCACTTATCACTTATCACTTATCGCATCGCTTCCCGCGTGGGTTGGAGGATTGCTATTTGGCTTGTCTGGTTTTTTCATGGCACGGGTATGGGCGGGACACGTGGATGTGATAGCAGCAGCAAGCTGGATGCCTTTTGTCATAAGCGCAAATCTCAAAGCTCAAAACTCAAAGCAAAAGAAAGACGTTGTCGTTGCCGCTGTTGTCTTGGCGATGCAGCTTTTGGCCGGGTATCAGACGATTGCGATATTTACGATGGAAGTAGTAGCTGTTGCAACTGTATTTTTTAGTTTTCGGCAGCGTTCGGCAACTCCAGCAATTCGTGCAGCTGTTATGAGTCTATTGGGAATCGGCATTGCGGCGATACAAATCTTCCCTTTGTACGAATTTCTTTCACAAAGCATACGGACAATACCAAAACCCTACGAGTGGGCATTGTATGGGTCGATGACGTGGGAAAGCCTCAAGCAGCTCCTTAGCCCCTTTTATTTCGGTGATCAGCTGACCTATCACGGTCCACCGCCCAACTACATCGAGCACGCGGCCTTCGTGGGACGGGTAGGGTTGGGGTTGGTAGCACTTGTTTTTATAGTCTTTTTGTTGAAGTCACTTAAGGGATTTACGTACTATAAGACAAAAACTGAAAATATCTGGATCCTTATTTTTATTGTCGTGGCAGTCTTCGGTTTGTGGGTTTCGCTTGGACCCAATGCTCCTATTGATCTTCTATATATTCTTTGGAAATTCGTACCCATCTATCACTCGCTCCGGATTCCTTCGCGGCATCTGATACTTTTTGTTTTTGCAGGAAGCGCGCTTGCGGCTTTTGGCCTGCAGATGGTAAAAATCCGCGTTGTTCAAGTGATTATTGCGGTCCTCGTACTCATAGAAATGGTCGGGTTTGCCCGCCACTTTATCGAGCTTCGGCCAGTACCGGAAACCCGCCATGACGCAGCGCTTATCCAATTGCTTTCACCCCCGAGGTGCGGGACTTCTTTCACCTCGGGGGTGGTTGAGGATGACTGTCTGTACCGCTTGCTTCAAAATTTCGGCGTCTGGATTTCGCAGCGTGATGCACTTGAATTTGACGAAACGATGAGCAAAAGAATATTTTCGGCAACAGGCTACGATGTAGCAATTCTAAAATCATATTATGAATTTATCGATGCAGCTGCCGGAAACAGGGGATCAAGCATCCTTGAGCAGGATGTGCAGGTGCCTTACATAACTCAATTTTCTCCGTGGGTAGATTTTCTCAACATAAAATATATTATGCACCCGCGCGCGTACGATCCGTTATTCGGTACAAAAAATGATAGGTTTACTCTCATCCGGGAAGATACCACATATGACTATCGCCTGTATGAAAACAAAACGGTTTTGCCGAGATTTTTTTACGTTTCCGAATCACTCGTTGTCCCGACGAAAAGTGACGTACTTTCAAAAATCCTGGACGGATCGGTCAATCCATATACGAGTGTACTTTTTGAAAATACAAAAGAAATGCTTCCGACTGTTTCTCCATGCAAGAGCTCGACCGATCCATCCATCACTATTAGGTCATATACCCCCAACCGCATCGAACTTTTTACGGATAATTCCTGTAACGCGTTTATGGTTTCTTCAGAGGTCTACTTTCCCGGATGGGGGGCGTACATTGATGATAAAAAGACTGATATTATAAGAGGAAATTATGCATTCCGAACACTTTTTGTCCCTGCCGGAAAACATATGGTTTCGTACGTATATAGACCTACTATTTTCTATGTTGCTACGGCAGTAAGCATCTCAACCATTTTTATACTTCTCATTTGGATACGGAAACATCCTTGAGAGCCTGTTTTAAATTTTTAGAATAATTTTACTGAATAGGAGTATGGTAAAATGTATGGCTATATGGTAATATATTTATGAATACGACTTTTGAGTGGGACGAAAGCAAAAACGCAGACAATTTACAAAAACACAGTGTCAATTTTCAAACAGCACAATACGCGTTTATTGATCCAAAACGTGTGGTTGCAGAAGATTTGGCCCATAGCAGGAGAGAAAAACGTTATTATTGTTTCGGAAAAGTGAAGGGAGGTATTTTAACTGTTCGTTTTACTTACCGACACAGTCGAGTTCGTATAATCGGCGCAGGTTATTGGAGGAAGGGGAAAAATATATATGAAAAACAAAATCAGATATAGTAACCAAGCAATTGAGGCGAGAGTAATAAGTGATTTTTTACCCAGTCCAGAAACTTTGAGTTTAAATGAAAAAAAGACAAAGGTAACATTGACGCTTACTCAAAAGAGTCTGAGCTTTTTTAAAAGCGCCGCGAAAAAACATAATGCTTCCTATCAGGCCATGATTAGAAGACTTATTGATTACTACGTGGTAAATCAGAGCGCCTAATTCGATGACGGTAACACCTGGGAGGTGAAACCTGGTAAGGCCAGATTTCTATTTTTGTCACTGAGAAAAAATAGTGCTTTGTCCGATGGTTTTGAGGATGTGGAACCCATGTGTTCTGTACCAATTTTGCGCCTTCTTGTTGGATACCCGGGTATCGACAAAGAGTTTTGTACGACGGGGAAGTAGCTTACGTAAAGCTGACAGGAGTCGTTTACCTATCCCTTGATGTTGGTGAGGTGTATCAACGAAAAATGTAAGGATGGTCGCGTACGGGGCAGGAAACTGTGCAAGGATTTGGCGCTCGGTAGACATGCGTTCAACTATCTCCGGTATCGTAATATGGTGATGTAAAAGTGCTCTGCCTACGTTCCAGATAATACCCGGGCGGATAAGTATTTTTTGCAATTGATGTTGTGTTCTGTGTAAGTCAACTGTTGCAGTGATGACGCCAAGAATGGTAGAGCCAGAATAGGCGATGAGAGCTACATGAAGTGACGGATCGCGCAGAAGCTCTGTATATATCCAGGAAAGATACTGATTGCCAATACGCGCTATGGTCGTTGGAAGTACCCGCACGTGGATAGTACTCACGATGGCAACATCGGTTAGATTCATGTGGCGGATACGTATAGTATGTTTCATAGAGTTTACCTGTGTTGAAATTTTATGGTCCATAGGAGACGGAGTACTGTTTCGATATATCCATATCCGTGACGAATGAGTGTAGAGATATTGGGTGCCGTTTTTGACTGCCCGTATCGGCGTGGCGGGCTGGCATATGGAATTTCTTCTATACGATACCCCTTTCTTTGTGCGCGGACGAGCAAATCTATACAATATTCGCCATAGTTACCCCGAAGCGGAATGTGACTGAGTACCTCACGTCGAGCGGCGAGAAACCCCGTAGTATAGTCGGTGATAGATGTGCCAAACAGAAGCATAGAGAGGCGATTGAGGAGTAAACTCAACCCATGGTTATGAATTCGAGTAGCAAGGACAATATCAGCGCCATGTTGCACACCTGACAATAATTTTGGTAGTACTTCCGGCGGGTGGGAAAAATCACAATCCATCCAGGCTACGATGTCGCTTTTGGTGGCAGAAATACCGTCACGCAGGCTGTTGGTTAACCCCCGGTTTCCCGTGCGGACGAGAAGTTTGACGTGTGTATTGGTTTTGACCAGTCTCGCCGTGCCGTCCGGAGAATTGTCATCGACGACAAGGATTGTTGAAAAGGCGGGAATGTATTTTTGAATTTCCCGGAGAAGCGGGACGATGTTTTCTGCTTCGTTATACGTGGGGATGATGACGGTGAGGGATGAATTTTTCATGCCTTATCTTGCGAGGATCTCACCCAGAGCCCGGGCGACTGCATATATTTCCTGACGTGTGATGGCAAGGCCGCTGGGCACATAAAATCCATGACGAGAGGCGAAATGAGATATGGGAAAGTGGTCATTTTTTTTGACAAATTGTCTCAATATCGGCTGAATATGTAACGGGTAAAAGAAGTCCCGCGTATCTATCCCGCGCATTATCAGACGATTTCTTACTTCAGTTTTGGACAAAGGCGCATCGTTTGTTAACGTAAGGGCATACATCCAGTACACGCTCTCTGCCCATGGCTGGTGCGGCGGGAGCACAAGGAATGGAATACCCCGGAGTGCTTTTGTATATTCACGGGCCATCCATTTCTTTTTTTTAATATATACTTCTATTGATTCGAGTTGTGCAAGACCTATGGCAGCGGATACATTGGTCATACGATAGTTGAAGCCAATGTGTTCATGCCAAAACCGACGGCGCGGACTGTGGGCCAGGTCCTTAAGCAGACGCGCGCGTTTGGCAAGACGCAAATCATTGGTTACGACCATACCGCCCTCACCGCTGGTTACAATTTTATTTGCATAGAAACTGAATATCCCGACAGTCCCAATCCCTCCGACGCGCTTTCCTTTATAGCGTGCGCCGTGTGCTTCGGCAGCATCCTCTATTACCGCGAGCTTGTATTTTTCCGCCAGAGCCATAATTGGATCCATGTCGCAGGGGTGTCCGTAGAGATGGACCACCATGATGGCACGAGTCCGTTTCGTGATTTTTTGTTCAATGCGTGATGGGTCAATCGTAAACGTCACAGGATCGACATCGACAAATACGGGTGTTGCACCGCAGTACATAACCGACAGCGGGCAGGAGATGATGGTCAGATCCGGCATGATGACTTCGTCGCCCGGTCCGATACCGAGACTTGCAATGGCCAGATGGAGTGCTGCCGTTCCGCTGGTAGTGGTTATGGCATGGCCAACCCCGATGTACGCAGCAAAAGAATTTTCAAATCGGGAAATATAAGAGCCCGCAGAAGAAATCCAACCGGATTTGATGCAGTCGGAGACGTACGTTGTGGCCCTGGGCGATAGCACGGGCGCGTTAACGGGAATCATACGCGGATTACGAGAAGTGGTAATAAAACCCTTGGGTGCGGGTCCTGCCAGGCGTACATCTTGGTGTTGAGGCGATGTTTTGATATAGGCTCTACGAGAGGTAGTGTTTGGCATGAGCTTCTCCCGGGTAGGGTCCTTGTTTTATTTCAAATACCCGTGCGTTACCCAAAAATTCCACGCTGTGTGCCTGGGATTTGAGGAGTATCGCATCCCCGGCGGACAAAAGCTTTTTAGCGATAACTGCATTTTCCTCAGAGACTATGGTGACGCGGATTTTTCCCTTGATGACATATAAAACTTCCTGAATTTCGGAAATGGAAAGCGGTGTGGGGCAGTTATGGATATGGGCGGGTAATTTAATGGGTTGTTTGCGGTTGTGGAGGCCGATCTGAAATGCATTGTCCGGTTTGGTGAGGAAGCGGATACCGGAAACGGGAATCGTTCGTCGGTAGACACACGCCACTTCCTTTTTTTGATAGAGAATAGGTTCGACACCGCGTATCATAGATAAATTTTTTCCATAGTACTCTATTCAAAGTACCGTCGCAATCGGAGAAACGGGCGCTCGATAAAATGAAATGATGCAAAAGCTATAAGCCACGTGAGTGTAAAAATAATAATAAATCGGTTTAAGAACGCGGGCATCGTGTCGATGATACGATTCGGTACTCGGTATAAAATATCAAAAAGTATAAAATGATACAGATACATGCCGTAGGAGAGTTTACCAATATGTGAGAGAATCGGGATTTGTATGCGGCAGGACAGAATATACCACCCAACGAGTAAACAGAGCGTAAGCGGAATGATAAATAAGTGATAGAGCGCATATGTTTGCCACGGGAGTGCAAAAAAATTTCCATAATTTATCCATAATAGCCATCCCATTAGGATCGTATAGAAGATACCGTTTGGAATATATTTTTTTATATTCAATATGTCTGTTGGTCGTTTTAAAACGATGAAGCTTAAAAGCATACCGAAGAGAAAATAATCGATCATTCCCCAAACGGTTACATAGATATTGAGCATATATGTGGTCAAATCAGTGACGAGTCCTGCTGAAACCAGAAGGTGCCGCGTGAGTGCGCCAATGCTCAAGATCAATATGCCTACGATTGCCGGGTGTATTTTTTTCAGAATGAGATTGAGAATCATAAAAAAAAATGGCGCAACGAGATAGAATTGCATCTGTGTTGAGATAATCGCGAGTAGGTGCTGATACGGCAGGGTAATATAGTCAATATTTGCAGTGAAGGTAAAAAAACGGAATATATCGTATGCTGTTATGTTGACACGCGGATAAAATATGAGTATACAAAGCGTGATACTTACGTAATATGCTGGTGCGATACGAAGGAAGCGATTGATATAAAATGATTTTAGCGATTTGAGTATAAGTGTATATTTTTTTGAAAAAAATCCATATCCTATCGTATAGCCGGATAGAAGGTAAAAAATATAGACAGAAAGCGTTCCGCTTGGGGCGGTGAGAAAACTTACATTTATTCCATATATGGTAAGCCAGGTGCTTGGTCGTAGATGAAACCATATGATTGCAAGACATGCAACCCCACGTAATGTTAGCAGGGGATCAGCTGTTTTATTCATATGATTATGATATAACGTATTAGGTGAAAACAGTCAAAGTTATCGAATTTATTCTCGTTATTTTTATCGCATGTTTATCTGCGTGGTTGGTGTATGTGCAGTCTTTAACGTTTACTCCGCTTATCGACTATTCCTACCAGATGGAAAATGCCTACCGGATATACCTCGGAGACATTCCGTATCGGGACATTTTTATGGTACTTGCTCCCGGTATCTACTATGTACTGGCACTGATGATGAATTTTTTCGGCGGGTATAACCACGCCATATCGGCGCTCTATATGTGTACGGTGACGTTTGCCATCGTGATAGTCGCCCATGCAGTGCTGCGGCAATTTGCCGTTTTTACGCTTACGCGGCTTGTCCTTCTCACCGTTCTTATTTCAGGTGGACACGCTTGGGTATTGAACCCGAATTATGATGTCACCAGTTCGCTCGTCATTACGGGTAGCGTGTTGTGGCTTACCCACGTATGGAAGAAGGAATCAGCGTCGCTCATCCATTGGTTTATTGCTGGCGTATTGGTCGCGATGGTTCAGATTTTTAAGCAGAATATAGGGCTGATGTATCTTGTCTCGATGATCCTCACTTACGGCTTCGCGGCGCTTGTTTCCCGGAAAAAATCTGTTCTTAAAACATGGGTGGCAATGGTTTCCGGCGCCTTGTTTCTTACTTCGGTATATGTAGGATGGGAGGTTGCAAATCACGCGATTACACAGTGGTATTATCAGCTCTTTGGTATTGTGCGGTCAACTCTTGATCCGTTGGAGCCCGTCAAGCGCGTCAACTGGATCTTTACGGACGTTCTCATACACAGGTTTTCTGAATGGTCACCCAAAGCAGTTGCCTTCATCCTTTTTGTACTTGCTGCGTGGAAATTTCGGCTCAAGTCGATTACCACTATTGCTTCGGGACTTGTTACCGTCCTGGTCTTTGCCATGTATCCGATTAAGCAGATTTACGACGTAAGCTATCCATATTTCTGGGTTGTCTTATCGGTGTTTTCTATCGCGCTGTTTCTCTATCTTTTCATTTCCGATAAACGGAATAGGCTCGATCCGCAGATATATCTTGTACTTCCGCTTCTTGCAACGGCCTTTATGCCGAGGGGAAATTACGGTATGTATCCGTTGGGGGTCATCGTCATCGCATGGTTCGTACATTACTGGAAAAAATCATTTATGGTTCTCTCACCGGAGCCTATTGTTATTGCCGCAGTTTTCATATTTTCTATGGGTTTCCTTTACGGTACGATCCATATTTGGGACGTAATGGGGTACCGAAATGACGGCCCGATCTATACATCCCGCATGGGTACCCTTGCCGGATTATCTACACCGGGTACGTGGATTCCCAATATGGAGGACATGTTCTCCTATGTCCAGTCACACATTCCCAGAAATGATGCGGTAGTTTTTATTCCGGGTGAAGATCCCTTTTATTCGTATACCAAACGACACAATCCTTTACCATATTCGTATATGGGTCCTGTTGGGGCCCCCAAAGATGTGGGTCAATGGATGGATCTTGTGCGTGCTGCCCACATACGATGGATCATCGTAAAAACCGATGTGCAGTGTTGGTGGGCGTATCAGGACATGAAGCCTTATATCAGCGCATTTAGCAAATACTATGACCTTGTCGAGGTACGGAATAATTATTCCTTCTATCGGCTCCGATAACTACGAAGCAGGCGTTCGATGAAATAATAGGATGCCAGCGCCATAATACCGGACAGGAACAACACAGTGACGAATCGGTACACAAAGCCGATTATCGAGGTGTCTATGTGGTTTGGCAGGCGGTAGAGCAGGTCAAAAAATATAAAGTGATAGAGATACAATCCATAAGAATATTTACCGATAGAAGAAAGTATTGGTACTTCAACACGCGCTGATAATATATACCAGCCGATGAGCACACAAAGGACCGGCGGGATAATATAATGGTGAAGCACGGCATACGAATTCCAAGAAAGGCCGTAATAATTTGTATAGCTTATTGCGCAAAAGAAGATAAAAAATAAAAAGTAACCGATAACCGGTGGAAACCGGAATGTTTTTGGTCTCAGGGAGCTTATAAACATACCAAACAAAAAGTAATCGATCATGCCCCAGACCGTGACATAGATATGAATCATATATGATGGCAGATCAGTGACGAGTCCGGCTGATGCAAACAGATACCGGACTAGAGCACCAAGCACAAGTATAGATATGCCAATAACGACTGGATGTATTTTCCGTATCGCAGCACGTAGTACGAGAAAGAATATCGGGGCGGCCAGATAAAATTGCATTTGTGTCGAAATAATCACGAGTAATTGCTGATAGGGAAGACTAAAATACTGCATATTTGCGGTGAACGTGAAAAATCGAAAGAGATCAAATGGGGCAAGGGGAACGTGTGGGTAAAAAACAAAGATACACAGGAGGATGCTTGCATAGTAAGCCGGCGCGATCCGCAAGAATCGATTAATATAAAATGCTCGCAGCGACCGGATCGTGAACATGTATTTATTGGGAAAAAAATCCGTATCCTATCGTGTAACCGGATAGGAGATAAAAGATATAGACAGCCAACGTCCCACTCGGAGCAGTAATGAAGCTTAGATTGATTCCGTTTATACTGAGCCAGGTGGGTGGACGCAGGTGAAACCAGATAATCGCCAGGCATGCCAGTCCGCGAAGGGTCATCATATTAGAGCGGAGCAAGATTATAATTGATATATCCTACCGCAAAAAGAAATACCATGGGCAGCGACAAAAACAGTGTGCGATACACGGCTTTTTGCGACAAAAGCTCTGCATACCCCAGATACACAAACGGCATGATGGGGAGTATAAACCGTGCCATGTCTGCCTGGACGAATGTGAGCACCGAGCAAAAATAGATCAATGCAATGACACCGAAGAAATGCAATTTCTTTTCAAACAACAGGACGATGCCACCCAAATAGAGGACGTAGTTGTAGATGACAAATTCCAGCCATCCGGTCCAGAACCCGAGGGGAAATCCCATGATACTCGTCGCGACTAACACCTTAAGCGGTGGGAGCTGCATGGTCGGGAACGCACCGTTTGACAAAAAGAGCCAAAAATTTCCGTACTGGAAATAATACGCAGTAAACACACTCACCAACGCGAGTGGAATGAACAGAAAGGGCGCAATTTCTTTGATGCTTCGAATGAGGGATATGTTTCTTGCGATAGTCATTTGATAGAGATAATACAGTCCGATCCCGATAAAAAAGACGATGCCCTGTGGTTTGGTGAGTTGTGCCAGTCCCATGGCAAGCCCTGCCCAGAAATATTTTTTTCTGTGAAACAAAATCATGAATAGTGTAATAAAAAACATCATCTGCGGCTCTGTACTGCCTACGTGAGACACGATAAACCATCGGGGCGTGTAGAAGATGGAAAGGATGGCAACGACCAGAGCATTTGCTTTGGGAATGACTTCTTTTACTAATATATAGAGCGCGATGGAAAAAAGAAGTGCAAACAGTTGACTGGAAAATATCATGGATTCATTCCAACCGATAAAAGAAAACAGCCGGATCACGAGCGGATATCCGGGAAACTGAAATGCATAGTGGGTGGCCGCCAAAAAAGGGAAGGGATTGATTTTATTGATCAGATCGACATTGTAGAGTGTTTTGGCGACAATTAAGTATCCCGGTCCGTCCCAGTTTCGATACACATAGCTCATGCCGTGAGGTGTAAAAAGACAATAATATCCGTACAAAAGTAGGGACGCCAGAAGAAATACGTTGATGATCCACCCGATATCTCGTTTCATAGATTTATTATTTTATTCTTTATATGAGTATAAACAGTTTTTCCTCCAAAACATACAAACAAACTCGTCACTATCATAGATAAAAAGAGAGAACATTGACGTACAGGCGTTTGGGAAAAGACAATCCGTACAGTTTGCGTGGGATGGGTAAGCGTGAGTCCAATCGTGCCGTCAGCATTTTTCATCACCGGAATTTCTTGATCGTCTGCGTAGGCAATCCACCCCGGAAAATAAAATTGACGAAAACGAATAGTGCCTGCACTGTTTGTGTTTACCTGACAGCGGATTGTTGTGGATGTTTGCTGGCAGGGATACTGGGGCGTGGTGAGGGGTTGTTTGGCATAGTCTAGACCGCGTTGCGCAAAATCTGATGGAATCCATTTCGGGCTGAATTCTCCCCATACATCGGTCGTGGTAAGTACGGGCGCATTGAGCCGGTCGAGATTCGGTTCGCGGTTTTTATTCAGCGTAAAATATGGATAATTCATAAGCATGATGCACGCGATGGATAGCATGGCGACTGTCCATGTGTGCCGTGGATGCATGCGGGATATATACAATCCGGCTAGTGTGCTACCGCAAAACATGACCAGTCCAAGAAACCGCTGTGGAAAGACCATGGTAGGAGCCAGCAGGGGCAGGTGTGCCCATAGGTATGATGATGCCGGACGCAGGAGAAATACTCCAAATAGTCCCATACAAAGAAACAATAATTGGTATATGTGGATGCCGGCCCATTTCTGGCGCAATGAGGCTAGAGAGTATACGGTGAGTATCCCTGTCGCGATCAGCGCCCATCCGATGGAATAAAATACCAGGTACCGGGTAGGCCCCAGTTGCAGGCCAAATTCATAGATATCAGGTTGGGCTAGGAGTTGGGTCCACCGCACAAAGTTGTCCGGATATATCGCCTCATATACGCCATAGTAGAGAAACCTGCGTTCAAAAATAATCGGAGCCCATGAATACGCGACTGAGCCCATACCGACCAACAGCGTGCTCAATGATATCAATGCCGCACGGATGTCTCGTGTCTGCAGAAATTGTATACCGGTATAGAGGAGCCATAATGGCAGGATCATGGCAAACATGGGTGGGTGAGACCACACCATCAGAGACCACAGCAGTGTGCCGGCAAAAAAGCCGAGCGTATACCGTTTGTTAAATGTTATGGTGGTGGCCCAAAATACTCCCGGCCAGAACGCCGTCGCAAATTCTTCTCCCATTGCTCCTCGCAGCTGGTTTATGTTGAACCGGTACGGTGCCCACACGTACCAAGCGGCGGCAACCAGTGCTGCAATTTTGAATTTGGTGAATGAAGCGATCCAAACAAACATCCAGATAAAGGCCAATATATAGGCAAGCGCGGTCATCCATTTGTATGCGTCCACAAGCGTACTGCCCAGGGACAGAAAAAACGAGGCAATGTAATAGGGGAATGACCAATTATAGATAAGTACCGGGGAGCCGAAACCATACGATAAGTATGTCGACCACGTCGGAGGAATGTTATGGTCCCCAAGCGCGCGGTAAAATGCCACAATCCGTTCCAAATGGAGGATTGTATCGAACTGATGAAGCGTGCCAGGTTGGGCAAGCGGGAGCATAAGGGGTGCCAATACACCAATGGCGATACCGATATACATCCAAAGCATACTGTAAGTATATATGATATATCTAATGGTATGCGTATTCTGATTTTGACGAGTAAAGATCACCCATATGGCAACATAGTTTTGGGTCAATTATTTGCCGGGAATGTGCTGGATGGGCATCAAGTCACGGTTTGGGAACAAGACAGTATTGTGCCTGGGAAAGGGAAGTTTGACGGACTTCGGAAGTATCTGACCATAGCCGGTGCGCGGTATGTCTGGTATCAAGCGGCCAAACAGTGTTTTTTTTTGCTAGCAAGATTTACGGCGACTGTATCCGGCAATAAAAAAAGTTTGTGGTATCCCTATGAGAAACGTGCGCGTGTACAGATGACGAGAGAGACGGTAAATGGCATAAAATCCGACGCGGTACGCAATGAGGTACAAGCATTGCATGTCGACGTGCTGCTTTCCCTTTTTTCTAAAGAAATCATCCCGTCCTCGATTCTCGCACTTCCGACTATAGGGAGCGTCAATTTGCATCCTGCGCCGCTTCCATATTTTCGTGGGGTGTCGCCGACGTTTTGGGTGCTGAAAGAGCGGCAAAAGACCACGGGTGTTACGCTCCATATTCTCGATGCCGGTATAGACACCGGACGGATACTCGGACAGACGTTGGTACCCGCAGGACAGTACACGTGTGAGCATGAGTTGTATGTGCGGCTTGCATTAGGAGGAGCGACATTGGTAACACGCTGGTTATCCGCCATCAAGCGTGCTTCCAAGCGTGCTATGGTTGGAATAATACAACGGGAGAAGGGAAGTTATTTTTCGATGCCGACCCGAGATGCGGTAGACACATTTTTGCGTGACGGACATGTGTTTTTTCATCTACGTGATTTCATGTGATAGTAAGATAGAAACTATTGAATTGTATTTTCAAAAATCGTACGATACAGCAAAAGAAATCATCACTTGGTGTGTCTCTCATCCTGCCGTGTTATAGCGAAACGGATGTGTTTGCCGGCAGTGTGTCACGGATTGTAGATGTGCTGCGTTCATCAAAATTACGATATGAGATCATATTTGTGGATGATGGGAGTCGCGATGGGACACAATGTTTGATTAAACTAACGCATTTTCGCGCCATATATCACCAAAAAAATATGGGGAAGGGGAAGACAGTGGCGGATTGTATTGTAGCTGCAAAGGGGACCGTGGTAGGGTATATTGATATCGATTGTGAGGTGGGATCTGAGTATATACCGCAAATGGTTTCGATCATTCTTCAAAAAAAAGCATATATTGTCATTGGCATACGCATTTACCGCACGAGCGCTGGTTCTTTGGTGCGAGAGATTCTCAGTCGTGGATGTCAGTGGCTAAACGACGTCATGATTGGGACGGGAAAACTCGATACAGAGGCGGGATACAAGTTTTTTGATAGGAAAAAATGTACCCATTTTAGCTAAAATAGAGCATGCGGGGTGGTTTTGGGATACTGAGATTATGGTGCGAAGTAAGCGAGCGGGCCTGCGGATCGTAGAAATTCCCGTGTTGTTTATCCGGCGGTTTGATAAACAATCGTCCGTGCACATCGTGCAAGATACGATAGACTATATGGTGCGGTTGTGGAAATTTCGGCGAACATTAGGTCACATAAAAAGACTATGAAAACGGTGGAAAGTATTGGATTTGGGAAGGCGTGGCGATTTTTGTGGTATGGCATATACGCACGATTGCTGAATAACACCCTTCCACCAATACGCTTGTTGTTGCTGCGGATCGCCGGCGCGCGCGTGGGGCACGGGACCGTGCTTTTTAATATCCGATTTGCCAATTTGTTTCACTACGGATTTTCGCGGCTCGAGATTGGGGACTATTGTTTTGTCGGGGACGATGTGACGATGGATGTTCGTGGTGGCATTACGCTCGGCGATCAAGTGACCCTATCCAACGGCTGCTTTATTATTTCTCATATCAACGTAGGATTTGCCGATCATCCGCTTCAAAAAAAATATCCGACTAAGGAGGCTCCTGTGATGATAAAGCGGGGTGCATACATAGGGACGGGTGCGATACTTTTGCCGGGAGTCACGATTGGAGCTGAAAGTGTAGTGGGAGCCGGGGCGGTCGTCACCAAAAACGTGCCGGATCATGTGGTGGTAGTGGGCGTGCCAGCTCGAGTCTTTAAAAAGATCTGACTTCTAAAAATGGGTAGTGGGAGGTGTAGATAAGGAAATATTTCATTTTGATACCTGCCAATATTTGATAATGCATGGATCTTCGTCGCTCCACCATGGAGTTTGGCGGGGGATTTTAGGTAGGCGGTTATCAAAGATCCAAACCAGCGGCACCCCGTCTACGTCGATGGTATGAATTGGTTTGTGGGTCAGAAGGTACTCATATATATAAAAACGGTAGAAAAAGGATTGACGATTGAGGACCACGACGTAGTCGACAGCGTCGTAAGACTGCGAATTAAGATTTGTCAGGAGATCCGGCCGGAGGTACGTGCCAGCGACATTGCCGGCCATCACGATCGTGACCGTCGCGTTATTCTCCGCGTGGACATTGAGCCACTCGACGGCTTTTTTTTGTGAACTGCCCCAGTAGTCAAGGTCATACTTTCCGAATGCACCCTTGGCACCGCCTACGAGCTCGTTAAAGTAACTGATTTGAAACGGATGGTATCGGACGATAGACGCAGTCAACAATATAAACATACCGCCAAAAAGTATTGTCTTTACCATTGCGACCGCAACGCAAATAGCATTACTTTTGTGAGAAAGTAGATGTTGGAGCCAGGTGAGGGTTGTTGCGGCTCCGATTGCAGCGATCGCCGTGATGGGGTAGAGGACTTCTTCAAAATGCCGAATTCCGTCGATGACCGCGATTTTGGGTAACAAGTAGCGCGTGAGGGGGAGAAAGAGCCAAAGAATCAAAAGCAGGTTTGTTGCGAAGGGCTCGGGGAATGCATTTTTCGGAGCCGTTCGGTTTGCGGCGCTTAGGTCGGTGTGGCGTTTGTGGAGGCCTCCGCCAAGCCACTTTCCATTCAGACTTTTTCTCCATAGAAAAATGGCGTGGCGCTCTCCAAAACGCACACCTCCCCGCGCCAATTTTGTTAATCCATCAGATAATGTTTGAAAATT
>CAYVAR010000008.1:0-24032 GCA_964449675.1 uncultured Gammaproteobacteria bacterium | reverse complement strand
AACGCACACCTCCCCGCGCCAATTTTGTTAATCCATCAGATAATGTTTGAAAATTCCTCAGGATATTAGAAAGTATGTTCGCTATTCCTATACCAAAAAAGAACAATATGGGGATAGGGGTGGTAATAAAAAGATACCAGTATGGGTAATACCACGGAACGGTAGAACCCGCGCAGTACCAGTTGCCACTCAGTAGTACCTCGATGTTGTCTGCCCCTCCGCCGAAAGTTGAGACGGCGAGCTTGAGCTGGCCAACAGGATCCCCCCAGAAATACCACCAGAGGAGAAAGGCAAATAGGGGAGCGAGGAGAAAGTAAGTTAATAGTTTATAGTTAATAGTAAATTGAGGACGATATTTATTAAAAATGAAAAGAAGAAAAAGCCATGCTGCGAATATTGCCGGTATGAAGATACTGTTGATTTTCGTGTTAAACGCGAGCGCAAATGCCAGGGCGGCCAGGAGAAGATCCTTAGGCCGGTGATACGTCACAAGCCACCACAGCATCCACATGTTGAGGGTAAATACAGCAGCCATAGGAGCATCCTTCATGTCGTTATGAAGGTCAGCAAAGTAGCGGGGGGTCAAGGCAAGAAATAGTGCTGCAAGGAGGCCTACTCTCCAGTTGAAAGCTTGCGCAAGCAAAAAATAGAGTGCGCCGATTCCCAAAACTCCTGCAAAAACAATGGGGAGGTTATAGGCAACATCATACGGAAGAAGATTGAGATTTTTGTAAAACAAAAGCCAGCTGGTAAACGGGATAATTTGTACAAACGGTCCGTAGGGGAGTCGCACCGTGTTTCTTGGGTCCGGTTCCACGTACGGCAGTGGTCGCGGTTCAACCTCCTGCCATTTGAGCCCGAAAAAGTGCGCTCCGGAAAAGAAGTGAAAATGAAAGTCCCAGGTGAGGCCGTAATCGGGAAGTGTTGCGACGGCGACAAGTAAAAAGAGTACGGTAAAAACAATGCCGATTGTGATTGTTTTTTTCTCCATACATCAGAAATTGTTACATTGTTTCATTGTTACATTGTTAAAAAGCAAAAACAGATAGCGATTCATTGGAAAAAATTTTTGTGGCAAAAGGAAGCATTTGTTTTTTTGATATTGCAAATCCGATGTGGTGGTCGGTAAGGAATTTTTGTGCTTCAACGTTACTCATTTCTCCATTAAAAAATTGTTGACGCAATGTCGCTTTTACCTCTGCATACAAGGTATGTACCGGATGGCCGGTGAAAGAAATTTTTCCTGTAAACACCGGAACCAAGATATCGTAGGGGAGAGAGGGATCTGTGAGGACGACGGAATGATATTTAATAGTATCCGGTTGGTTTTTCAGCCACATGAGCGCTTCAACTACGGGTCTGGGTACGTGGTTAAGGTTAGAAGTTAAGGCATCGGTGAAGACCGTTTGTAAGGTTGTATTGGTACGGGCATCAATTTGGGAGTAGAGGGCGGGGAGGGTCAGGAAGAAGTAGAGAATGACCAATGACCGATGACCAATGACCAATGGAATTTTTTTCCTTGACACTTGATACAGGACACGTGACACAGTAAGTACTCCTTCAGTTGCTAGAATTGCGAGTATGGCATACGGTGCTGGGTGGATCCATCGAGTCGGGGAAGAACCGATAGTTTTTGGTATCGGTGAATAAAATACAATAAACGAAAGCATTCCGTAGAGAAAAAACGTAACCCGAAGTGGCGTTGCATTTTTAAGAAATGAAATTATGCCAAAGGGAATCAGAAAAACGATGGGACCGATTGCTAAGATCATAGAAAAAATAGAAACAGACACATTTTGAGAAGCCTCCCATAATCTGGCTACCACAAAAATTGGATGAAGAAACCATCGATAAGACAGAAAAAATCCCGGAAAGGTCGCAAGTAACAAAACAGAAGCAGGCATGATATACATGAGTAATTGGACTCTCCGCGTAGAATGTGCAAGCCAAATTGTCGTAAGGAGAGCTGCCGACACCAAGAGAAGCATTTGAATGGGACTCATGGTTGAGGTAAGGAAACTTAATCCGGCAAGTAGCATAAGTAAGCTCAGGTCCGACTTACTGAAAAAATGTTTTGATACTAAACGCGATAATACGTGAGAAAAGCATATAATCAGAATTATGAGAAGTATTGTTTGCAAGGCTTGGTGCGGCACTGCCCCCAGGCGGTTAAATGCCGGGGCTGGGGAAAACCAAAATTGACCAAAGAGATCAATCCGTTTATGTATAAGAAAATTATTGATATCAATAAATCCTGATGCAGAAAGGATAAAAAAGAAACACGTGAGGCGGGCAAAGCGGTTGGTTGGGTAGATGAGTTTGGATACTACGTACCAGAGGAAACAAAGGATAAAGACAAAAGTTATGAGTGCTATGTTGTAGCTAGCAAACGGAGAGAGTCCAACCACGTGCCCTGTCCAACCGATAAGCGCGTTGTACCAATAAATGAATGAAGCTGGAAATTGTTCGCTGGTAAAATGAGGGAGAGCAGCTAAATGTCCTGATGCTCCTTGAGCCATAATATCTACATAAAAAAAGTAGTCTTCAACATATTGTGCTATGCCGGTAAAAACACGATCAGGTGCATTCGTAAGCCATTGGGTGATGACGTGAAGGGAGTTAACCAGAGTAAATCCAACTGATATCACAAAAACGAGGAGTGTTTCCGCACGTTTTGGTAAACGATGTATCATATAACAGTAAACATACTTGATTTTTCTATGAAACAAAAGAGGCGAGACAGAGCTACACTGGTTATGTTGATTGGGTCGATAACATTTGTTCTCGTCGTTTTTTTCTGGTGGAAGCTTCAGCTTGCTCTCACGCGCTATTTTGATGCTGATGAATATGCGTATTTGCACTGGGCGTACAATGTATTCTCCGGAAAACTACCGTATCGAGACTTTTTTTTCTATGTCCCGCCGGGGTTTTTATGGGTGTTGGCTCCGTTATTTGCATTTTTCCATGGAGTTACGGCATTTATTGCCGGCCGCGTATTGGCCTTTGTTATCTTTTGTGCGCTCAGTCTCGTTACGGGGCTTCTTTTTTGGGAAGTACGAAGAAGTTGGGTGGCACTTCTCGCTCCACTGCTTCTGGTATTTCTTCCGCTGCCGTCGGATAAATTCCTCGAAATTCGGCCAGATACATTAGCTATGCTTTTGGCGACGTTGGGACTTACTTTTCAAGTAAGGGGGATAAGGGGGAAGAAAATTGCAGTGTGGTTTTTTTCTGGAGTGTTTTATGGTCTTTCCCTTCTTGTGCTTCCCAAAACTCTTCCGCAGGTTGCTGTGGCGGTACTTGTAGCAATCGGATGGGGGATTTGGGTCCCGCGGAGCGGGATCTCGCTTCGCGAGAAAAAGAAGGGGAAAAATATCTTGCCATTTTTTATCGGAATTTTAGTACCGATAGGTATGTTAGGATTGTGGTCGCTCTTTTTGAGAGACATAGGTCTTGTGTGGTACTCCATTACTTCGTTGCCGGCCGTAGTGGGACAAGAGACAGCCAAAATGTTTCCCATGCAGCCGGACTTGTTTTTCTATCCCAACGATACCTACTACGGGGAGACTGGGTGGTCGGCGGGACTGTTTGTTAACCACGTCGTATGGATTATTGGCTTAACGATGGGTGCGGTACGACTTTTGACTCCATGGCTAGGACCCTCCGTCGCCCCGCAGGGCGCGGCTATGGCGGGCAAGGGAGAGTCATGGAGTGAGTTTCTAATTGCCGGATCTTTTTTTGCCCATGTTATATTCTTTTTCTGGATTTATCCTCTTCGTCACGCACAGTACCTCATTCCTATTGCTGTTTTTGTGTCTTTTTACGCGGCTGATGCTGTAGACATAGTTTGGGCGAAAGCCAAGAGAAATTCTATATCTTTTATAATGGGTATAACGAGTATAATTATTTTACTCGGAACTCTCTATAAAACTTTTCTCCTCGTCAATTCACCTAAACTAGTTTGGACAAACAAAGCCGCGTTAGCAAATATTGAAAACATTCATAAAACAATTCCATTTGACCAGTATCTTCTCGATTTGGATGGCCGTACTCTCTACTATAAAGATCCTTACTATATCTGTTGTCTGCCCTTTGGAGAATTTGTGCCATTTATGAAGCCAAAGCCGTCGTCCGTTATTTCCTATCTTGAAAAAACCCAAACTCTTTATATTTATGAAGGCGACTTGTTGAGGGTAAATACTTTATCTATTGATGAAAAAAATTATATTCGAGCTCATTTTGTACCCGATCCAAACATCGCCGGACTCCTAGAACGGATGTAAAGCAAAAATTGCCGCAGAATCTCCACTTCGTTTCTCCAAATTTACAGCATAAAACAATTCAAGTAAAACAGTGACAATAGAATCAATATAATTATGCTTCAATATACAGTGAAGGTATCTGGACGGAACATTAGGACAATATAATCGAGGCCAGGCCTTGATTATACTTGAAGGCCTTGAATATACTTGAATATATGGTTAAATACTTGGTTGCTTGATAATATTTTATCTTCGAAATCGGTTTAGTGCACTGTAGTCAAAACAGCCGACTGCCTCTTCAAATGCTTGACGAAATTCATCATCAGATACATCTCCATACAGAAGATATTTTTCGCCTTCAGCAAATGGCGGGAGTGTTTCTTGATGTGTTTGAAGATACGCACTAACGTCTTCTATGTTCGGTAGCACTTTGAGACCACCACGAATAGTGATCCATGTCAAGTGTCGTAAATTTCCCCATTCATCGATACCCCCCATTACATCACCAGCATTGATGAGGTGGCTAATAGGAAGATGACTACCTGAAGCAAGATGAAGCACCATAGTTGCCACGAGTAATTCGTGACGCCCCGCGCGGAACCGATTTTCTAATTGGTCAGTCATATAATTTAGCCTTTTGCGTGGATTTACTTTCTGCTGTGCTAAAGTATAGGCAATAGCATATTCCTGTTGTTTTGCAGCTTCCATTTGGTTGTTATACGTGACTGCATAGGTAAAGTAGGGAACATTTCCTGTGATTTTATTGCCATCAACTAATCGGATTGCATCAAGATTTATTTCACCATAGGGTATAAATGGTGCAGTATAGAAAAAAAATGGAGCACTGCCAAATTCTTCTCCTTTGAATCTGGCTGTACCCGCATAAAGAGGTCGGACCATGTGAAATCGTTGGTGTGCTTCATGTGTGAGGAGTTGATCAAAGATAAAGCTAATTTTAGCGAGATATTGGAAGTCTACTAACCCGAGATTTGAAAGACTCTCAATTTTATCACTAAATGTTTCTTTTGAAAGGTAGACGATAAAATAGCTGGTTTACTTCCGTCGCCAAATTGTGCTTCATACAAGAGTATGTGCGCGACAACACCAAAGGTAATTGGCCATCCACGAAGTCTTATGCAATCGCTTGCCGTGTGACCAGTTAGTCGTCGTAATGTATGATCCAAACTATTATTTGGATCATCGTCAAATAGAAATGGTGCGATATTAGGCAGATGTTCGATATGTAATTCCCCTGGTGTCATTAATTCTCCGTCAGTCACTATTCCAAAACCAGGATCCTGCGTCCATTCGATAGGGAAACCATAGCGTTGACTATCAGATGTTGTTGCAGGAGATTGTTCCAATATACCAAGCATATCCTCTGGTGCAACAATTGGATCAGGGAACTCTTGAGGAGGAAGCCATTCGGGTTGAAATGGAAGGATCATGTGATCACTACTCCCGCCTCGTTCAACCCGATTGCCTCGAATTAATCGTCGTAAGAAGTTCATGGGTTATATAAAAATAAAGATGCTATTTCAGTTATATGGTCAATACTCATGGTTTTAAAAATAGTGCTTTGGCAGATAAGAAAGGGATAATCCTTATTTAGGATGCGATAGTAGCCATGCATTATATATAAAAGGAGACATGAAGAGAAATGTGTAAATGGTAACAGTTCAGATATTTCCAATGCACCGAGTATCTAAAGCTAAGCTTTCAAAATGCAAAGCTTAGCTTTTTCATCGTCCGATTATTGCCAATTCCTTTCCGGAATTTTTCAGAGGAGGCTTAAGAGGTTCGGATGGGTTGCATTGCAAGTTATTTTCGTATGCGGCCTCAAGCGGAAATGAAGCCTCTCCGTCGTCCGTTTCTCTTCAGGCGGGGTATCATTTCGCCGAAAGGCTTCATCCCTCCGAAGCATACCCCACTTCGCTCCTGCGGAGCTTCGTCGGGGTCTACCTCGCCATTCACCCACGCCGCAAGCGGCGGGGTTTTCTGGCGAAGGGGGATAATCATAAAGCAAAAATTGCCGCAGAATCTTCAAACATTTTGTAAATTTTGAGGAATGGGTACGTTTGGATAAACCGCTTGATATCTCCGTCAAGAGAGGTAAAAAGGACGTAACGGATATTGTTAGCCTTAATCCAGCTTTCAGCATCAGGCTTGTTCAGAGAAAAGAATTGTGACCCGAACAATTGTTTTTCCTCGGAACGGATAGTGAGAAGCATATGTCCCGAGTAGGTAGTATGACCGGAGAGCGCAGGGACCAGGAGGTCCATATTAGTGTTTGGGTTTGCCAGTACGACGTCGTTATATCCTCCGATTGTCCCTAGCGCCATAAACATGTCATATATTGGACTCGGGAGATAGATAATTTGATCCTTTGTATTGGTTTGGCTTTGGATTTTTTGCTGTATTTCCCAATAGAGCGTCGGAAGACTTATGAGTATAAAAAGAAGCATGACTATGGTGATAGTGGTCATGGTAGGAATTATTTTGGCAAGTTTTTTTGCAATAAGGACAACTCCGTTTACCGCAATTGCTCCCATGAATGGATAAAGAGCCGGGAATATGAAGCGCAGGTCAGACACACCGATAGCCTGAGGAATGTTTGAGAGAAATAACCCATATGTTCCGAGTGTCAGAATGATTGCAAAAATAAAAATTGCGTTCCCGGAAAGCAAAGACGGAATTATTCCCAGTAAATACAAAATACTGATCGGCCCAATTGATAGGAGGAGAAAAGCTGGTGATGTGATAGTTTGTTGTCGTCCTTCCCAGGCTCTCGCTTGACTATGGGGAAGTGTCTCAGAAAGCAGATTTATATAGACGAATGTACATGCAGTTACCAGGAAAAGAACAAGAAGTCTATTGAAAGGTAGTGGTTTTTTTTGAATATACGCAACTCCTTGAGTAGCTATAAAAGCAGCAAGAAAAATAATGGCCTGGATTGGGTTATTTGAAGTAAGTGAGAATGCTAAGATGCCAATAAGTATAAGTTTTGTTCTCCGGTGTGCAGTGCCTTGAGTAAAACACATCATTGTTAACAAAAGAAACAAAAGGGTTTGGAATATCTGGTGAGGGATACTGGCAAGGCGATCAAGAAGTGCAAAGTGCGGTGTTCTCCAAAGTTGAAATGGGTACCACATGGGTTTTCCATCTACGTAAATATGATTCATGAGAGAGGTTGAAAGAAAGGCAAAGACAAATCCGATGAATGCTTGGATTTTAGATTTGGGAAACATACGAGCGAGCAGTAAATACACTGTAAATATGATGAGTATCGTCAAAACAATGAGTGAAGTGTGATAACTTGCTATTGGGGACAATCCTATAAGTCCGCCGATCTTTCCCATAAGAATATTGATCCAGTAGAAAATACTTGGAGGCGTCACCTCGCTTGTGTAGCGATTTGCCGTAAGCCATGCCCCGTGAGCCCCCTGGAAAAAATGATTAACGTAGAAAAAGTAGTCTTGGTAGTAGTGAATCATACCTAAATAGACGGTGTCAGGAGGACGGGAGAGTATGCCGGTTATCAAACCGGTGGAATTTACAGCGGTTAATAAGAGTGCAAATATGATGATAAATCCCATATGATCCTCAATTTGAACGTTGGACGTGTTTTAAATATTTTGAGATGAAAAGATCAAAATGATCACTGAATCGCCAGAGTATGAGAAGTGTCAGCATGGTGAGGGTGCTTATAGCTAGTCCAATTTTTACACTCATCGGAGAAAAGTAAACAGTAACAGTATGGTTTCCCGATGGAATGCGCACTCCCTGAAATAGAAAATCTACAGTTGCGACAGGAACTGGCGAGGATGAATCAACTTTTGCCATCCATCCCGGATATGCTATGTCAGTGATAAGGAGTACGCCATCTTTTTTCGTTTCGACAGTAAAGACCGTTTTATTTGGCAAACGCGATACAATAGTAACTTTTTCGGCAGATACAGGTGGACCGGATATGTTAGATAATTTGGAATACTCCTTATCTGTTACGACTAATTCATTTTCCGGCTTAAATTCATTACTCGTCATATAGCTTAGTGTTTCAGATGCATTGTTTTTGCGTATTATCGTATGGAGTATGGTGCCTTTGGGAAATGCTCGTTTATTTTCATATAATGTATAGTCGCGGTTTTGTTCGATTGTTTTGAATTGCTCGGGATATTGTTTTTGGAGATCTGCGTCGGTAGTGAGGGTGAAAACGTATTTGGGAGACAGCAGATTAAACAGAGGAGAGGCAACGTTATTCAGTTCAACATCAACCGGTCGTGATGAAAACGGTACTATAGTTCTGCCGTCTATTGCACTGGTGAAATCCCCATAACGTTTTAAAATCATTGTGTCATAGCCCCGCGTGCTTTCAATTCTTTGTGTCAGTGAAGTATTTGTGTCATATATCCAAAGAAGGTTATACCAAGACGTATATACTCCGTACGTATGATAAAAACGGTATGTTTTATCAAAAAGTTCAAAGGCTCGTATCAATTGGGGATTGGTTGGGTATGTTGGCATGGTGTCGGTTGTTATAAAAGGTTTCATAAAAAACACGAGATCTATGGTGATCGTAAGAACGATAGCAAGCTTTACTGCGGTACTTTTAAAATACGACAGACCTAATCCTGAAAGTATGCTTACTGATAACAATGTAAAAAGAAGATAATGGGACGGTATTCGAAACAACCGAAAAAGAGGGATATAGGTCCAGAGAAATTCGTAAATATGATACGGTAAGGAATCGCCAAATGATACAAGAAATCCCACTACTGCCAGGAGCGTTAAAATTATCGTTACCGAGTGCTTTGTCGTGTTGAGCTTATTTTTTTTGACTAAGAAAGATCGCAAAATAGCGATAAGAACTGCCATGATTGCCGCTCCGAGTGATATGATGCCTAAATAGTTGAGGTATTCATGAAAGCCTGCTGTAGGTCCTTGGGGGATAGAGCTTGTATAATATGATCGATTGATGAGATTTGGTAATTCTTGTTTTGTCATTGAATAGATTACGGACTCCTTGTAATCCATACCTTGGGCGCGCGTGGTCAGTCTGGCATATTCCAAGCTGGGAGTAAGTTGCACACTCGTCAATAATCCGCTTACGGAGTAGATACAGGCCAGTAGTATTACCACAATTATTATTTTTTTCCTATACATGAGACTGAGAAAAATCGTGGTAAACAAGACAAAATATATGGTGTTTTCCGGAAATCCGGCAAGGATAAGGAGCGAAAAAGCTACAATACTTTTAATAATATTTTTGGTTGTCGGTGAGTGCATGGCGACAACGAAAAAATATAATATAAGGGGAAATAATGATGCAGAGATGATTGAATTTAGGTGCCCGGAAAAAATTTTACCGGCAAAATACCCGGACAGTGCATACGTCACTCCAGAGGCGACAGCGGGTAGTGTATCTTTGACAAAATATGAGACGAGTTTATACATAAAGAGTAGAGCTATCCATACGTGAAAAGCGATGAGTATGGTCATAGCATAGGGAACAGGCACAGCGAGATACAAGAGATTCGGCGGGTAAAAAAGTGAAGATTCCGGGTGTGCCAGGAAGGGTTGACCGCTATTGATAAAGGGATTCCAGAGAGGTATTCTGCCATGTTTTAATTCATAGACAGCAAAATTTTTCCAATGTATATTTGCTAACTTAAAATCGTGACCCGCAAGGCTTTTTTCGGGATGGGTAAGAGGGTCAAAAAATAAGAAGATAATCACTAAAAAAAAGACAACTGCAGCTATAATAGTTTGTACAGACAATCGTTTTAACATTTTATATGTTCTGTAGTTTTTCTCTGAGCGCATGAAAGATTGGTTTTGGCGTGAGGTCCTCATGCAAAAGTCCATAATGTTTTTCCGGTGATCCTGGTTCATATATTTGTTTTCGAATATCAGCCAGATGCCAAAGAATAAACGGAATATGATACGCGCGACACATGCTATATGCTTTCGTATAGACCTGCGCGATTTCGCTCCCGGTAAGTTTTACCCATCGAGAAGAAATTCCGTACTCGGTAATCCAAGCCGGTTTTTTGGTTTGACGAACTGCTTGTTTGATCGCATCGATACTCTTTTTAAAATCATCAAGATATCCACGGATGTCTCTTCGGGAAAATGAATTGTGGCGCGTATATGGATGAAAGCTCAGTATGTCAAAATGACGTGCCGCTCCAAGCTGTAATGAGGCAGCTAAAAAATTTGGCCAGTGAAAGGGTATGATTTTTTGTGAGCCATCACCGAGTGTGGCAGAAAAGACTATTTTTGAATTTTTATCTATCGAGCGGATCGTTTTGCCTATATGAGCGAGGAGTTTTGTGTAGAGCAGCGGGTTTGGCCGCTCCACAGAAAATCGTAGCGTATCCATTTCATTGAGTATTTCCCAATGAGAGATATATCCGGATAGCGCTTTACTATATCTTTTCACAAATGCATTAAACAAATCTTGGTCTTGATAGATACTTCGATACCACCGGTACGGGATAAACAAGTTGAGAAGAGTGCCTGGTATATTGTTTACAAATTGTCCCAATATACGTATACCGTTTGCTCTACATGCCTGGGCAAATGTCGTGAGGAGCAAAAGATCCGTCGGATGGTAGTAGTCTATGATTAGTCTGACCCACTCGACGCGAAGGTCTTTGAGCACACCAATATATTGGTCCACCGTATTTTTATGCGTAGAGAGAATTTCGACATTGATCCCAAAACCAGGAAGGTGTTTTTTCATATATACGTATGCATTGTAACTTATTTGCCACAGTCATTATTGATCGTGTATGATGGGGCTCATAATGAGAAAGAAGTCTATTGATCTTTCGCTTGTTCTTGCTTGCTATAATGAAGCTTCCATCTTTCGTGAAAGTGTTAAAGATATCGTTCGGGTACTGAAACGTTCAAATTTTTCGTATGAAATTATTTTCGTAGACGATAAAAGTAGTGATCGTACGGGCGAACAAATCGATTCGTACTGCAAAACGAATAATCATTGTAGAGCGTTGTATCATACTATAAACATGGGACGTGGTAAGACTGTCTCCGATGGGATACAGGCAGCACAAGGGAAAGTAGCAGGGTTTATCGATATAGACTGTGAAATTTCACCTGTATATATACCGGACATCGCTCATAGAATTTTACGAAATGAAGCTGATGTGGTGATCGGAAAACGAATATATCGATCAAGTTTTTCGTCGCTTCTTCGCGAGGTGCTTAGTGTAGGATACCGTCGACTTGCACATATACTTGTTCATACAGGAAATATAGATACGGAGACAGGATATAAATTCTTTCGCAGGAAAAAAATCCTGCCCGTTATCGCTTTATGTCGGCAAGCACATTGGTTTTGGGATACAGAGATTATGGTCTACGGACGGAGAGCTGGTTTGCGAATAAAGGAAATTCCTGTTCTTTTTGTTAGACGAACAGATAAAACTTCGTCAGTGCGTGTTTTTCATGATGTCATTGATTATTGTATAAATCTTTGGAGGCTGCGAAGGAGATTACAGAAGAAATAATGTAAGGTAATGTATGGAAGCGTTGAAAATAATTGGCTTTCGGAAAGCATTTCTTTTTATCTGGTATTGGTTTTTTTGTAAAATTTTACGATTTATCCCAATGCCACAGGTGCGGGTGATACTTCTTGGTCTTTTTGGAGCAACGATAGGGCCTGAAACGATTATCCATGAATGTACGTTTTCAGATCTTTACCATCACGGATTAAAAAATATAACTATCGGAACGCGTTGTTTTATCGGTGAAGAGGTTCTGCTCGATTGCCGTGGAGGAATCAGCCTGGGAGATAATGTGACGATATCGAGTCGTGCTTGTCTCGTGACGCATATAGCAGTGGGGTATCCGAATCATCTCCTTATGGCCGTATACCCGACGAAAGAAGAAAAGATCCATATAGAAGATAACGTGTATATCGGATCTGCAGTAGTTATACTTCCTGGTATCCGAATTGGGCGAGAAAGTGTTGTAGGAGCCGGGGCGGTTGTGACAAAAGACGTTGCCCCCAGAACAGTTGTGGCTGGTGTACCGGCAAGTTATAAAAAAACTTAAGTCACTTAAGTAACTTAGGTAGCTTAAGTGACTTATTCTATGAGAATCCCTCTCGCCAAACCTTTTTGGACAAAAAAGGAAGAAAACGCTGCTACCCATGCCCTTCGTTACTCGACCGGTGTTGGCGATGGCCCGTATAGCAAAAAACTTGTCAGTATACTTCAAAAACTGACAAAAAGCCCCTTTGTATTTCCGGTGACCTCGTGTACGCATGGACTCGAATTAGCGCTGCAATCGCTTCGGGGTATGGGAAGATTAGGTGATCGGGATGAGGTCATCATTCCTAGCTTTACCATGAGCTCAACAGCCAACTGCGTCGTCCTTGCCGGGGCTAAGCCGGTATTTGCCGATATTGAAAAAACGTATTACTGTATCGATCCTTTTGATATAGAAAGAAAAATTAGCAAGCGTACGCGTGGCATGATCATCGTCCATTATGCGGGGATGCCCTGCCAAATGGAAGAAATTTTAAACATTGCCAAAAAGCATGCGCTTTTTCTCGTAGAAGACGCAGCCCATGCCATTGGGGCAACGTACAAAGGAAAGCATTTGGGGACATTTGGAGATGTCGGAGTGTATTCATTTCATGGAACGAAAAATATAAGCTGCGGAGAAGGCGGGGCGGTGCTTGTAAAGGATGAGCATCTTGCAAAATATATGGAAATATATAGAGCGAATGGAACAAATAGAAATGCGTATATCCGCGGTGAAGTAGATAAATATAGTTGGGTTGGTAAAGGAAGTAGTTATTTTCTTTCTGATATATTAAGTAGCATTGTTACTACACAACTACATCAGATTAATAAGATAAATAAACTAAGAAATCAAATTGCCTCTTTTTATACGAAACAGTTATCTGTTTTTGAAAAACAAGGAATATTGCAACTTCCTCGCGTGCCAAAAGATGCTACTCCTAATTGGCACATATACGCTTTAAAATTTTATAACAAACATCATGCGGATGCGTGTATAAAAAAAATGCGCGATAAAGGAATCGAAGTTTCTCGCCACTTCGTACCCCTTCATAGTTCTCGTATGGGTAAAAAGATTACCACTCATCGATCTCTATTGCCCGTTACGGATACAATAAGCCGTACCCTCGTACGTTTACCTATTTATCCAGGACTAAGAAAGAATGAACTCCGGTATATCTCTTCGTCTATTCAAAATATCCTCGAATCAATGCATTAGAACTCGTAACAAAACCTCGAAGTCTCTATTGTTCGAACCTCTCGGCGAGGACACTTACGGTAAACTCCGTGAGAACTTCTCTCGTACTCTCGAAGAATAATTCCTTTGAGAGCTCCTGAACGGTTACAAAAAACATCTACCCTCACGAATTAATATAGGTAAAGCATCCCTACAAAGTCATGCTCGAGCATGACTTTGTAGGGATGCTGTTGAGGATATTATCGGTGATTTAATCTAAAGTATTTCGATCTTTTTAGATTTTTCTCCTTGACTCTTGGTTCCAAATCATTACAATACAAAATTACGCTCTTAAAATTAAAATGATTCATGGTGGATGAGCAGATAATGCGCCCCTTTATAAAGGGGAATGGGAGAATCGCCCATCGTCCACCCCACGCGGGTGTAGCTCAATCGGCAGAGCACTAGCTTTGGGGGCTAGTTTGTTGTGGGTTCAAATCCCACCGCCCGCTTGGCGATGTAGCTCAGTGGTAGAGCAGCGGACTCATACCCCGCAAGTCATGGGTTCGAATCCCATCATCGCCATCTTGGTTCGCCAGCTGGCGAATCAAATAATTTCGAGTGGCCGGTAGCTCAATTGGCAGAGCACTGCACTGAAAATGCAGAGGTCGAAGGTTCGAATCCTTCCCGGCCAGTTATTTTATAGGCCCGTAGCTCAGCTCGGTAGAGCACCGCTCCTTTTGCCAGACGCCGAATGGCGAAGGGGAAAGCGGAGATCACCCGTTCAAATCGGGTCGGGCCTTTGGTAAGTCATCCGTCAGATGGATTTTCTCGCTTGCGAGAAACTATCCGCCTGATGGACATCATGGAGAGGGACTCCGGCTGAATCCGATGACCCCCGTCATCGGCACAGAGGAGTTCCTCCCACCAACAAATCCGGCAGATGCCGCAAGAAAAGTTAATTATTCGCTCAACCTTGAGCCAATTACTTTTCCTTGCCCGCATCTGCCGTATTTTTATGGGAAACGAGAAATATTAGATTGCCAGAAGTCTCCCGAACCTTCTCGTTATGAAATGTTCGCATACTTCTTTATTTAAGTTCCGACAAAACTATGCCATGGCATAGTTTTGTCGGAAGATCTGACATTCGTTTTAACTTTTGTGTAACTCTTGTCGTAACTTCAATAACACCTTATTGTAGAAATCCGTATGTTTTAATAATATAAGACCCATAGCATGAAACCCTTTTTTTCTATCATCATCCCGTATCATAATTCCGAAGACACGATCGGCAGACTTCTGAATTCAGTAGCCAAGTCAAAAAAAGCTCCTGCATACGAGGTAATTGTGGTCGATGATGGCAGCGAAGATCCCTATAATCATTATAATCGTTATAAAAATTATAAAAGTTATAGAGTAATCCGTCTCACCAAAAACCTCGGCCCGGCAGTAGCGCGAAATAGGGGAGTGAAAATCGCAAAGGGCAAGTTTGTCGTATTTTTGGATAGCGATGTCGAGCTTTTTGGGGATACCCTTTATAATCTCTATAAAATTTATAGCGAAGACCCTGATATCGTGGCAGTCACCGGTGTCTGGGTCAAAGAGCAAAGGAGCAAAGCGTTTTTCCCAAACTTTAAAGCACTTCGCGACTGGAGTTATTGGATTAACGAAAGAGATAAAAGCGGATACTACTACCTTTTTTCCACTCGTATCGCATCAATCAAGCGCACAGTATTTCAACGGCTCGGCGGATTCAACGAGAAGTATCCAGCGCCTTTAGTTGAAGACATAGAACTTACCTATAGAATTGCTAGGCGTTACGCCATCATCTTTGCTCCAAACGTCCGTGTCAGGCACGAGTTTGAAAGCTTTTGGCCGATAGCGAAAAAATATTTCCTGAGAGCCTACTACTGGACCAAACTCTATCAAACACGAAAGAAGTTTGATCCGGTAGCGACCACGTGGCAGGAAGCGATTACCACGATATCCGGTGTAGCAACGGTTGTATTGGGTTTTCTAAGTCTTCTTCTTTCGCCAATGCTTCCCGTAATGTCAAATGTCAAATGTCCCTTCGACCTATCTCAGGGCGGGCAAATGTCAAATGTAGTAAGAATTTTTTCTTGCTATTACCCATTTGTCATTTGGAATTTGTCATTAGTCATTTTGTTCCTCCATCTCTTCCTCATCCGAAAGTTTCTCGTCTTCCTTTACCAGGAAAAAGGACTAGTGTTTGCCGTAAAAGGATTTTTCATAGGCCTTGTTCTCTACTGCTTTATCTTCGCCGGTGCGCTGTGGGGTAGGATTAGTTTGGTTCGGTCGGTAAGGCAATCTTTGGACTGATGAGAAGATCTGGTTCTTTTGGTTTAGTCAGACTTGACGGAGTGGATTCCTGCTCCCGCAGTGCTGCCGTAGGTATCGTGAGCTTACTTAAGTGTTGTATTTCTTCTTCGACTTTACGCGCGTCATCGCTTTCGGGAGGCACAAGGGACTTTGTTTTTTCCAAAGAAGCTATCGCCGAGGTGGTGTCTCCTTTGATTTTATACACGTTTGCCAGATTATAGTATGCATTGGTAAAATCCGGTTTCAGATTGGCTGCAATGGTAAATTGTTGCTGCGCCTCGTCAAGTGCATTGTTGCCGGTATATATTCCCCCAAGATGCATGCGTAAGTTTATATTTGTCGGATCAAGCGCAATTGCTTGTTGGTAGGCTGCTATGGCAAATTTTTCAGATCCTTCAGAAATGCCGATAAGATTTTCATATAGAGACGCTATGTTTTCCCATACGAGGATATTTTGTGGCGCCAAAGCAAGAGCGATGCGCGACTCACGGATTGCCTGCGAGATGAGGGTTGAAATAGTTGTTCTATCCTGATCGTTTATCGTGCCACCGGGTTTTCCCTTTTGACCTACTGCCTGCCGCGCGATTGCAAGGGCCAGAGCGAAATTTGTTTGACTAAAGGATATATGCATACGGGTGTTTGCCGGCAGGAGTTTTAATGCATTGATTTGGTTGTTATAGGTGGCCATACCGTTATTTTCTTGATACGATTTGATAGAGGCAAAATACGTCATTTCACCCATATACAGGCGTCCGAGTAAATATCCTAATCCCGCCACAGAAAGAAAAACAATGATTCCAATAGCATAGGAAACCCAGGAGAGTTCTTTTGGCACGTCAAAAGTGTATGTATGCGTGTCTTCCTGGACGATCAGAAATAGTACAAAAACAATAATAAGTACGGTAATACTTGGCGAAGCTATAAAAAGCGATAGGAATGCAAATAGTAAAGACAGAATTTTCGCATACGTAGCATACCGGTGATACGCAGGAGAGTTTCTATTTTGCAAGAGCATTGTTTTTGCAAGTTTGAGAAGATTTTTTGCCAAAACAAGTATCGCAAAAAATCCCGCGATGCCAAGTGTGGTAAGTATATGAAGAGCAAGTGTAGAGTTAGCGAGGAATCGTATATTCCAAACTGGCGAAACATTGAGTTGAAATGGCCGACCGGCGGAAAAAGCATTCAAAAAATTTTCCGGCCCCACACCCAAGAACGCATTTCGAGTATTTTTCATCGATTCCAAAGCAATCGACCAGCCATAGTTGAGAGGGAGGAAGCTTGACGACAGAGAGGGAATTATTTGATAGACGGTAATACTAAGCGATCCAATGATGAGGAGCGTTGAGAGGGAAAATATTGTTATTTTGGTCTCGTTTTTATCCTCAATACTGTCCAAAAGTTCGGCTATAAGAAGCGGGAGCGTGATAAGGAATGCAACAATTGCAGTAAGACTACTTCCCGTAGGTGTCCAGCGGGTACTGGAGAGAAACGAAGTAGGAGCAATTGTTTGCCCCAGTCCGACGAACTGATAGAGAGTAAGAAGCCCGATGATAATGACCGATACAAATAACCCCCACCGAAGATAGAGCTTCGCATGCTCGTCAATGACAAAAGATCCAACAATGGATATGATTGTCAGGGCTCCAAACGTCGCAATTCCAAGTATGCTTGTTGCCGCATCTATTTTATTTGTTGAAACAACCATGAGTGTCAGGAGCGCTGATATCGTGAGTAATGCAAATCCACTTACTGCTCGGGGAAACGTTAGAATGATTGTGCGACTCACTGCAAGACGAATGCCCCAAAGTAAAAATACGACAAGTGCTCCAGACAGAAGGAGCACCCACTTGTTAAAGTCGTAGAAATCTTGCGTAAAGGGCAAGAAAAAAAGCGGGAGAAGTGAGAACGCTGTTACAATAACCCAGAGCGTTATTCGATCAATTATTTTTTCAGTGTGGTTCATATATTCTAATATTATAATTGATAGTGAAATTTAGATCATTTTCAATTTACAATTTTCAATTTACATTGAATTTTCATTTTTCATTTTTCAAACTATTGCGATATAGCGTGGTTGTGATTTTTTGAAATATCATGGTCAGTTCTTGAACTTCTTGCCAGAGAAGTCTCAATTGATCTTTTTTGCTTGGTATTGCTACAGACATCATCCGCAACCAATGCTTCGTTTCTTGGGATTCTTTTTTACAAATAAATATTTTATTGCGGAAATCAGTTTTTGAGGATGCACCATTGGCCTCCATATAGTTTGCACCAATACTTGTAGCCGATCGTACTAATTGTCCTATAAGAGGTTTTATGACGGTATCTTGACTTGCGAGAGATTGGCAAAATATGATGATGTTTTCTCCAAACTTAGCAGTCCGTTCTTCGAGTGTAAATTTGTTGTTTGAAATTTGTTTCATTATAAATTGTTTGAAAATTAAAAATATATTGAAAACTGAAAATTGAAAACTGAAAATTGAAAATTAGTTTATCACCCACCAATTAAATTGAATTTCGTTACTAGCTGCTTCGTCTAAGCCCACAGTAAAGCCCACGCCATCAGTTTTTGTCTTGAGGTACAAGACATGGTTTGATGTACTAGTTATAGGAGTGATATAGATAAAGCTGAAATCAACTATCTATTCTCAAGGATAAAGATTTGCCGGAAGTCCTGTAAGTTTTATTCAATTACTCAGTTTTACGAAATCCCATCCCCTGAGTGCACCACTGCAGACAAAAAGTCTATAATATTTCCTGTCCAGTATGATTCTTCCAATCTCACTATCTGAATTACAGTCTTCTTTGGTTGGTGAACCACTTGCGGTTTTGCTCACTTGCAAGTATCCATCCGGACCTACCTCCAGAAGAGATTGGGGTTTATTGGTGCCTATTCCTACATTGCCTGCAAAATAATTATCGTCAGTAGTACCGGATTGATAGATGCCATAGTCACTCGTGGCATCAATATCGTCAATATAGACGCCATAGCCATTCGTTATGGCGCCGGAACCCTGATCATTGATATCAAAATATCCTGCAAACCCGGTCGTTATATTGCCGCTGCTGCCAGGGAGCAAATAGACGTCAGAAAGTAATCCATAGGCTTTATCGATCGTGCCTGTGCCAGTGAGAAAAACGCTCCCGTCGACACCTCTGGCATCATGAATGGTGCCACTGCCGGCATGTTCGAGATTGGCAATACTTGTTAACGCCAAGTTGATCGTCGTACCCAGGGGATTTCCCGTATAGTTATACGCTTCAAGCGTCTGAATACTGTTGGGAGTGCCGGCATTTTGTTTGGTAGCAAAAAGATTAGCCAGCCGGTCACCTGCTGTTGATGAAGAATCGTATATACTGTGTACCTGTATTCCATTAGGGATAAACCCAACGAGTTGCCCCGATCCTATATGCAAGGCAGCAGAAGGGGTAGCAGTGTTGATGCCTAATGTACCGGCAAGGGTCAGAGAAACATCTTTTGCTGCCGGATCGAGAAAAAATAATGGGTTTTCCAAATCTATAAATTTATCAGCAAAAAGATAATTCTCTCCCTGGGCAAATATCCGATTCCCCCAGCCAAGGGGCAACAGTCCCATAAGAGAAACCATAAGACTATATATGCATTTTTTAAACATATTATTGGCGCGTCGCACGATAAAAAGATTCTGCTTATGGTACACTCTTCTTACTGTATCCGTCAGCTGACGCATACAGTTTAGAAGAAGTTATACCCATAAACAATGCATTGTTCGTAAAGTATATCAACTAAAGACGATTTCGCACAAGGTACATGGATGTATTGTCCTCAAATAATATATGCCAATATTTCATGTCCTCTCCTGGGAGATTAATAAAATTTGCATAAAGGACTGAATTTAATTTTGGAAATATTATCCAGTCAAAATCATACGAACGAAACTTCTCCATGTCTCCATTTTTAATGGCTTCGTACTCTCGATAAGCGCTATAGCCGTTTTTCTCCCAGACGGTCATGCGTCCGTCAATAAATAGTTTCATTGGGACGCCCCTGCCGATAAAGTAACCGCCCCAGCCATAAAAATTAATGCCACGTCCTTTCGGCGGATTTGCTTTAATAAAAGTAGTGAGTTTCTCCGAGCAGCTAATAGAAAAGGAACTCATTCGTTTACAATACTCCTCAAATGAGTTTAGAGTCAAATTATACTTTGGAAAAAGTATGACAATTGCAAAAACAATACTTCCTATCGTTCCAAAAAGGAATAACCATGTGCCTATGTTTGACTCCTTGATCCACTGGTATTTTTGAAAAAACATGCCTAAAATCGTCATGCTCACGACAGCAAGCGTCGGGACGAATCGCCGAGCGGTGAGAGAAAGATAGAAGATGGGTGCAATAGCCAAAATCCATGGAAGATCATCGAGACTATGACGCAGGAGAAATACGATAACGACGAAAGCAGTGTAACTACCGATGAAATGACAGGCTAAGCATGTAGGATGATAGGCAATGGGATTCCATTCGCTAATACTTCTCACAATTTTACTATCTACGTGCTTAAATACCTCAGTATATATATGTAGGCCAAATGGATTTATGAGTGTGGCGCAAAGACTGAAAATTAAAGCGATGGCGAGTGGCTTGACAGAAAAATCAGATTTGTGAAGAAATCGAAGGATTCCATGGCCGATCAAAAAGCCTATACAGACAACGAGACCAATTGTAAATGAGCCATGAGCATTTGCCCACAAGAGAAATAAAAGTGGAAGTTTCACGATAACTGATTTTTTTTGAGAATCTCTCATGAGAATACCAATAAGCAGGGCATAAAAAAGGTACGGAATCATTTGAGAACGTAAACCCTGCCAGCTTACTACTCGGGTCATCCATATAAAAAAGACTGCAAATACGCCTTTAAGCCACATCGGAAGGTTGATGCGGGATAGCATGAAGTGGAAGGTCAAAACCGTGATGAGTGCTCCTGCAACGGACAGAGCGAAAAATCCACCGGTACTATAGATAAGATACAAAATCGGATCGTATAGCCATGAAGGATTAATCCACTGGTATCCGGCCATAGTCCAGGAGAAAATGTCTTTATAGAGAAGCTGATGATTATTTAGGAGATACTCACCATAGCGATAGTGCCATCCCCAGTCTGGATCTTTATACGGGAAAATCGTTAAAAAAAAGATAGCGAGGTAAAGAAGTACGGTTTTCATTGAACGCTTTTTTGTGTAGCTGATGGGGTTGCCGTCTGTGGCGGTACGCTAGCGTTATCTATAGGAGAAATATCTAAAGGATTTGTTAGTTGTAACGGTTGTTGTTCAAAACCGGAGAGTTTTTTATTTTCTTTCGGAGTCGGAAAAATCGCTGAAGGATTCGTTTTCATATTTTCTAACTGCCTTTCAAGTTGTGCAATTTCATCGTCGATTGTCGCAATGCTTGGATTTTCTTTAGAAAGAAGAGATCGAGTTGATTTCAGCGCGGCAATAGCGTTTGGTAAATCTCGAGAAAGTAGATACGCTCGTGCAAGGTTGTAATAAGGTGTAGGATAGTCTGGTTTTAGATTTGCGCTTATGATAAATTGTTCTGCCGCCCGTCTGTAGTCTTTCCGTTGCATGTATATGCCGCCGAGAAGTAATCTCAAGATGGGGTTTGTTGGATCTAAGGTTATAGCGCGCTGGTAATTGGTTATAGCTCGCTCGTCTGCGCCTTTGATCATCCCCATGAGCGTGTGATAAATTTGCGCAATGTTTTCCCACACAGTTATCGATTGCGGTGACAGTCGTGTGGCAGTTTGAGCTTCGAGGATTGCATTTCGAAACAGCTGTTCAATAGTTTGTCTATCCTGCGCGCTTATGGTCGCAACACCGTCAGTTCCAACGAGCGTTCCCGAACGGCTCGCTATGGAAAGACCTAAAGCTGCGCTCGTTTGACTTAAGCGAGTATGGTATCGAGTTACGGATGGAGAGAGTGAAATTGCCTGTACATTTGTGTTATATGCTACCAGTCCATCGCCCCGCTGGAGCGCTTTGAGTGATTGAAAATACACAAATTCTGCTTTATATGATCTACTTACTACATAGAAAAGTATGATGATAAAAATACATAAAATCCCGACAATAGTCATACGTGCATTTATACTTCGTATGTTTGCAGTAACTATGTATTGTCTCATATCCCAAAGATAGGTTATCGCAAGGATCATTAAAAATATGAGTATGCTTGGCGGACCTACCAAAAGGGCTAGTATGGCAATACATAAAGATATTCTTTTAGCAAGTAGCATTGCCTTTGAGTCATATGAATCCACAGAGCGTATAGTGACCAAGAGTGATCGAAGGAGTACAAAAAAACTGAGTCCACCGATGATACCCAGTGTCGTCAAAAGATGAAGTGATAATGTCGCACTCGTCGTAAAACGTATATTCCAGATGGGCAGCGTATTGAGAGTTGGAGATCTGCCTCGGGTAAAGGCGGTGATAAAATTATCTGCACCCACACCAAAAAGCGCGCTTCGAACCTGTTTCATGGATTCAAAGGCAATACGCCATCCTTCAGAAATCGGGAGCATCGTTTGTGCTATTTTCGGACGCAGTCCTACGATAATGACTATAAGACTTACGGTATATATGAAGGTTAAGATTGCATAAACGACTGTCAAGCCGTAATTTTTTGTTTGAATCTTTTCTATGGTTCCTATAAGTGCAAAAGGAAGCATCGTTACGATTATGACAAACGTTACGAGGCTTGATCCAGATGGTGTCCAGAGAGGATTAGTGAGAAACCCAACGGTTGGAAACAAGATACGGAATGTGCCAAATACCTGATAGATTGAAATTATTGCGAGTATGCTCGTTACGCTGAGGAGCAACCAGTAAAATATGCGGGTAAGACGATGGTCCCATGTATGTCCTGTAAGAAGACCTATGATCGCTATGGCGGCAAAAGTAGATATACCGATAGGCATCATTATCGCTTCAATGGCATTTCCACCGGAAAATAATAGACTCATCCCTGCTGCAAGTGACAAACTTCCAAAGCCCACAACTACTGGTGAGAAGGTAAGAACAAATTTTTTTGTAAGGAACAGCTGAATTACCCAAAGAAGAAATATAAACAAAGTCATAACCATAAGGAGCATCCATTTGCTTACATCATAGAAGTCTTGCGTTATCGGTAGAAAGAAGATTGGTGATAAAGCTAATGTAATACACGCAGCCAGTAGCATTATCCTATTTAGGATTTTATTTAACCTTTGTGATTCCATATGATTGGTACAATGTATCAAGATTTTCTGTCACTATCAAGTATATAGAAAGATATCATTTTCAATTTATTATCCACCAGTTGAACTGAATATCTCGATCAATCGCTTCATCAAGGCCGACGACAAAATCTACACCTTCTGTTTTTGACTTTAAGTATAATATATGGTTTGAAGTACTGGTTATAGGTGTGATATAGATGAAGCTGTTACGAGACACCTTCGTTGAAGGGATAGATACACTGGTGGTATTTGCCGGGAGTGTTCCAACGCCAATGATTGCGTTACTCGTGGTCTGGGCAGACTGTGTTGCTGTCCTGGTTGCACTTTGGGCAATCACAAGCTTACTCGTCTTAAGCTCTCCAGAAAACGTCGCACTTCTGAATGAAAGATCGCCGGAAGTAGTAACATTCCCACTTGCGTCAAAAGCTGCCACTGCACCATCTTGACCTTTCACCAAGATGTGACCGAATCCAGAAGAAGAAGCCTCAGCGATTCCTCCACCTTCCAGGTGAGGTTGCGCCTGCGGCACACCTGGAAGGTGTTCCCTTGCGGAGGACAAGTCCACGGTCACATCATCTTCTCCAATAGAACTAAACGTATTTGCTCCAAGAGTCCCTTCTATGCTCACATTCCCATGTACTGCAAGAGAGCCAGAGATTGTGACATTCCCACTCATGTCCAGCACAAGAGTTCCTGCCATAAGGTCAAGATTTGTAAGCTTGTTTTTTTGGATATAGAGTGTGCCATCGATGGACTCTATGCCACTTGCGCTGAGTCTTACCGAACCATCGACCAGAAGGGGACCAGCAATCGACGTTGTACCAAGGCTCGTGGTTCCGAGGACGGAGAGGTTGCTGCGAATTGTTAATGGCCTGCCCTGAGCGGACTTGTCCTGAGCGTAGTCGAAGGAGTCGGATTCTGCTGTGAGCAGAATATCAAGTATCCCGGAGCTCGT
>CAYVAR010000007.1:10229-47162 GCA_964449675.1 uncultured Gammaproteobacteria bacterium | reverse complement strand
AGCTGCAAACTGGAGTAAGATAGGTATATAAGCTGGCTATGCAAAGCAAAGCTTTGTGAAATTCAAAGTAAGCATACGCTCTATACTTTTAAAACCCCCGGCTTTCGCAAAGCCACTGGATGTCCGTAAGATTCCTACCTCATTACATTTTTATTAAAACCACCAAAGATACATTTGTGCTATTCTTGTTTAGGAGTATCTTAATACATTATTGAGTGTTTATCCTATGGGTGAAGCAAAAGGTGACCAATTTTCCCCACTACCAATAAATGGCGGTAAAATTGAAAAAAAGCTAGAGATTGGTGCCACTCCTCTCGTTGTAAATGGTGAACGAGTGATAAAGCCGAGGACGACTCATGCTCAATACGTCCAAAGAAGAAATGAACAGATAGAGGAAGTAAGACAAGACATAAAAAAAATTGTTATTACCGATAAAGATAGTCAACCCGGTTGGATTGCAGCGAGGCGACAAGCATATCAAAAAATTCTCACGCGAGAAAGGTACCCAAGTTCTTCTATCCCACTACGGTTTTCCCGACGTACTACAGTAAAAAAACTAGAGCAAGCAGGAGTAGCTGATGCAGAGAATGTTCTCAGACTACTTGAAGGTACACTTCTTTTTTCCGATCAGTATGAAGATAAGCAAACAATTATTTCCCATCTGAAAACGTTGTATGCAGATCTGCAAAAAGGACATGGAATTGATACTCTCAAGGAAATTCCTAATATTACTCAAGCTATAGAGAAATTGTACCTTTTTGGTTTTGGTAGTAAATATGACTTGAATGTGAGGTCTCTCCTGACCCCATCAGACAGATACAGGGAGATGTTTCGACGAACAGCGCAGTTGGATTCGGAGAATTTCTACCGCAATGCCGGGCAATTAGAACAGTATGAGTTTCTTTTTGATAGATTTAATACTTTAATAAATCACGGAAACGATAAAAAGTTTTCTGAATCCTTACCATTTCTTGACATCCTCGGAGCATCGCAAATTTCCGGCGAACTTCTTACTGCTATTAGTACTGCTGATGATGTTCGAAAGATCGGGCGCGGCGCTGTTATTGAAGTCGACGATATTCTCTATACGTGTAATCCGGCACAACTTATTGCATCCGCAAGGAGAGCAGAAAACAAACTCTTTATTATAGCGAGTTACTTAGCAGATCATGGATTACGTGTTGAAGATCTAAAAGATTATAAGGACACAAACCCTGATGCCATTCCATACGAGATATACCAAATGGATGAAGACGCACTAGACAGACTCTCAAAACTCGTCAAAAGCGGCTGGAGAGTCTCACAAGGCGAAGAATGTAATGAAGATTTTATTACCCGGGCAGAGATAACGAGCGGAAATTTTACAGATCCGACCAAACTTGATAGATTGGCTTTTTTTCAAGATGTTAAGCCAGACGGAATGGAGGATTCTGATTTCTACCGCTTAGGGTCTGTGGCGCTTATGGAATCTGCATTTGCAGATGAGACACTGGCGGCGGCACATGCACTGAGCGAATTGACTGGGAGTACGGGTCAGGAAGGCACGGATATTCAAATAGGCAGATTATTGCGATTTGATAGGGCGAGAGGTATCGGCGTAGATGTTGCTTCTGTCAATGCCATTGTAGAGCAATTACGTCAGTCAGGGAACTTACCGGATACAAGCACAGCGTACTGGAACTTCTGGCTAGAGCTTTCGGCGGGTGGACTGCTGGAATATGAAAATGTAACGAGATTTCTCCTTGGTTCAAAAGATTACGTTTCATCACAGCTACAAGGCGAGAGTCCGTCAGCAGAACTTGTAGATGCTTTGAAAAAAAGATATACAGAAGCCATCAGAAATCTCAGATATAAAGAAAAAGACCAGAAGCGAAATTCATTTATTACGTATTTTTTAGAGGATCATGTTCCGCCAGATCTCATCGGACTAAGTAAATTTATTGCTGATTATTCACAAAAACGATCTATCGATGTTAATGAAGTACTTTACAATCTCTCAACATGGAAGGGATTATGCAGTGACGAGGGACAACCAAACCCCGCGCTGTTTTATGAATTTATGAAAGCTGGGAATGTAAGGTATATCGATTCTCCTCATATACTAAGTGACGAGCTTATAGCAACTTTTCCAGATCAAGACCAAAATTTCTTCAAACTTTACACGAGAGCTCCGTATGACTTAGAAAAATTACTTGAAACGCATCATGAACTTTTCGTTAGTGACAGAGCTGATACTCAAAGACGACTTACTCTGTTACAAGAGTACGCAGATGTAATGAGAAGAATGCCTTCTCCTGTGCAATCTGAACTTATTTCAAATGCTGATTTGAAACGAACATTCGATCCGGCTTTTGATGAAGCTGAGTTTGATGAAGGAAGAGAGGTACAATTACGAAAGAGTTTGCTGATACTGGGTAGAATTTACTCTTCTCCGTCTAAAGAAATCCACCGTATCGCAGCGCCACTCCTCTCCCTCCTTCTAGCCTCAGATCATCCTGAAGCTGATTTTGCTAGTGTCGAACGAATTTATGTAGGAAACAATCTTCCTAATGCCATGAAAGAAGGTCTGGTTTTTGAACAGGTATTTTCACAGACAGACGAAGAAGGAAAAACTCTTATTGCAAAAAAACTAGCCCAGCGTGATGATCTGGTTCTGTTGAGTCGGGTATTGACAGAAGCGGATGACCAGACAAGATTTCGTCTATTTCGCGGATATATATTTACTAACGCAATTCGTAGTGGAGACCGTAATTTACGAGAATACCTCACTTCTTTCCGAGAAGCCCAACGGATAATAGGCTATATTGATAAGTATGGTTTTGATGCAGTACCCTACAGGGAAGAAAAAATAAGGTTTCTCAACCGAGCGGAAGCACTCTTTGGAGTTACATATACGATAGGTTCACCTGATAGTCAAATTCCTGAATCTGACATAAAGGGGCGCTTTAACCGTCTAGCAAAAAGTCTCGGCGCTGACTCCTATGTTGACATCCCAAAGCGCTTAAAGCAAGTATTTTTACATCCTTTTGGATATACGTCTATTGACGACGTTTTGCACGCTATGGATGCATATACAGCCCATGCTGCTCGTAGAAATGCGACGCTTGCCACATCGATTACCGCGGGTGGACCAATCTTTACAGAAGGCGATCTACTCAAATCAACCCAAAGCAAGATCATTAAAGCCGTATTAAAAACCGGTCCGAAAAGCGCAGAAGCGTTAGGCGCAGAACTCGAGAGCAACAATACGCCATTTGACGCGGATTTTAGCAGAGTCGCTCTCGATGATCTCGCGCTTCCTTTTGATCAAGTCCTTGCAGCAGCTCTCACCCGTACTGCTATGTCACAATATAATGATCTTCTTTTACTTGTAAAGAATCGGGGTAACTTTTTTGACACGTCTAATAGCGTAGCAGGATTCCCGAGCGATTTTAGCCGATATGAAACCTTTTGGTCCAAATATGCCGATAAAACATATGGAAAAGCAGGAGATCAGAATAGAAGACATTATGGCGTTTTAGTTGGAGTGGCAGCGACTGATGTTGATGCAATTATTCTGACTGATGCATTTGTCGCATCTCCCAATTACGAAACGAATCTTGCTACACTATTTTTTCAAATAGCACATGGTGCTTGTCCTATACCGGTAATTTATAAAGGTAAACTTGTCGCTCATCTTGAAGAATTGGAACGATATAAAACACCGGTAAGCGGCATCAATGGATTTATTGCTGGACAAGATATTATTGAGACACTTAAAAAAAACCCGTATCTAAAAAAACTCTATCACATGTCAGCAGGAGTACAAGAACAGTATTCCCTCCAAGCGCACACGAAAATGGTACTTGATCGGTTTGACCGATACTGGAAAGAACGATTTATTGCGCTTAATCTCAATGCACAGGAGTTTGCTCTCATGTTAGCACTCCATGACATCGGTAAACCAATTGCTTCATCTTCTCAATTACAGCACGACGCAACTAGACCAATCATAGAAGATATACTAACAGATGTGGACCTTCCAGCACTACGGAAAGAACTCATTGTTGAAATAGCTTCACAAGATATGATTGGTCAATTTTTACAAGGGAATCAGACGTTTGAAAAAACGATTGAGGGAATTCAATATATAGCCAGAAAAACAGGTACAACGGCCAAAGAGGTCTACTGGCTCTGCAAATATTACTTTCAATGTGACGTTGGTTCATACACCAAAGATGCTGATCCAACCGTAGAAAGAGGCAGGTTTGACGATGACATCGCGTTTGACCAAACAAACGGGACAATGAATATCGTCAATCCTGACTGGATAAAACAACTTGAAAGACTCGATACCGAATTATTACAATAGCTGTTCTCTTCTTCGCGTTGACAGAAATAAGTCGTTTTTTGTTTTATGAAAGATTGTATTTTTTCAGAAACTGTCCTAGCATTATTATGCTATGGGTGAAACAACTGGAACGAAATCTCCGATCGAACTCAAAGCAAATCTTGGAAGGGGTGTACTTAGACCAAAAAATCATCAAGGCCAACATGGTAATCCAACTTTAGCGGCAGTACTCTCAAGGGATACGGGTCGAGATAAGGGTCCAACGAAACTTGAAATAGATATTCTCTTCCGTGACAATCCAACAACTGTTAGTGCTTATCGTAAAGCAGGACTCACCGACGATCAAATTTACGAGATCCTCAACACTTAGCGTTTACATTCATACGCCTATCACTCCAGCATTGCTTTCTATAGGCCCATGGGGTACAATCCTCTTTCAAATACATTGTTTCATTGTTGTATTACTCAATTGCTGGAAACAAATCTCTTATGCAGCGATCCGGTATCATCTTCCTTTACCAGCCCGTCAAATCAACCCGAAAAGGGGTTCAACCCCGTTATAAACATCAGCATAGTTATGAAACGTGGATGAGATTTCTTGGTCTTGGACTTATCGCCCTTGCACTCGGGGGCATCGCTGGCCCCTTAAGCACTTCGGTACGACTTGAGGCCAGTTATTGGCTCGCAAAGACCATTTCAACCATCCAACCATCCAACCATGAGACTCTACTACCTAAAGCCGTTCCGGTAGTATTTAATCCTCTACAAACAGATGATGGTAGCTCCATTAATCCAATCAACAAGGACTTTAGCCTGATCGTTCCTAAGGTTGGCATTAACGCGCCGGTTTTGGCCGGGATCGACCCAACCAATTCCGGTGACTACCTGGAATCCCTCAAAAAAGGTGTCGCTCACTCCTCGCTCTCCTACTTTCCCAACGAAGATGGTACGGTCTACCTCTTTTCCCATTCAACCAACTATGATTGGTTTGTCAAAGATCTCAATGCAGTCTTTTACCTTTTGAAAAATTTAAGCGAGGAGGACCTCATCGTCGTCTATTATAAAGGAAGCCAATATACCTATAAACTAACAGAGAAGCGCGTCGTTAAACCAACGGAGATCTCATACTTACTCCCTCAAACTGGTAAAAAACGACTCATCCTCCAAACCTGCTGGCCACCCGGATCTACTACAGAAAGGTTGTTAATTTTTGCAGACCTGATAGAAGAGCAAACTCACGAGATCTAGAATCCAAGCCCCGCTGAGACGCTCCGTGAGCCGTGTACGAATAGTACCTGAAGGCGAATGGCAAGGCTGTGTGGGGCTGGCCACCAGGGAGCACCACGGAGCGGTTACTGATATTCGCTGATCTCATCGAGGAACAATCTCAACAGATCTAACCTGGCGTGCCCCGTATAACCGCCCTTCCGAGGCGAGGACGTAGACCACGCGAGGAAGTAAGGTTTGTTCTGGGGCCACCGGGGTCGACAGCCGAGCGCTTACTGTTATTTGCAGATCTTATTGAAAAACAGACTCTATCGATCTAATGACGGGTCAATTCGTAGCTTCGTTAGTTCGTTACTTCGAAATTGCGAATTAACTAATTAACTAATTAACTAATTAACTACTAATAGCCTGTAATACTTGACTTCCGGATAACAAACATGCTATAGTCCAATACTCGAATTAGTAAACAGATCATATGGGTAAGCAATATATCGTTCTATCACTAATCTCTACTGTGCTCTTCGCGCTATCTGCCCAAAGTGCGAACGCGCAAAACTGTACAACCCAGTATGGCGGTGGAGAAACCTGTGTGCCCACGGATCTCACGATTAACAAAAGCGTCAAGCATCCAACAAGCGGCCTCTTTGTCGAAAACCTAAGCGCGACGGATGCAACCTATTCCCCGGGTTCCGAGATACTCTTTAAGCTCACTATCAAAAATGGCAGCGGTGAAACATTTGCAAAAGTTGACGTCCGTGATGTCCTGCCGGAACACTTTGATTTTGTCGCTGGTCCCGGAACCTATAACAAAGACAATCGGACACTAACGTTTACCCTGGAAAACATGATCGCCGGCGAAACGCGCGTCGTAGAAGTGTTGACGAAAGTGCAAACAACCGGCCTTCCTAGCGATCTCTTCTGCGTCACCAATCAATCCTTTGTCTCAGCTCTAAATAGAAATGACGAAGATACCGCACAAGTTTGTGTGACGAGTAAAGTCTTGGGCGCCTCTACCCTGCCGGTAGCTGGATTTAATGACCTTATGATTATAATTCCGTTCCTTGGACTTGGATCTGTTGGGCTTCTTTTAGCCCGTAAGGCTATTTAAATAGTAGAGAGATTGTTACATTGCTATATTGCTACATTGCTAAAAAAATATCAAACAATGTAACAATGTAACAGTTTGTTAATACGAGGTCTGCCGGCTTCAAAAAATAAATCAGCCGGCACCCTGTTGCCGGTTTTTAGTGCGACTTTCCGCCCTTGGCGGATTAGTCGCACTTATGGTGAGGAATCCCGAGCGATAGCAAGGGAGACGAATCCATTTGCTCTTTTAAAACTAATTCTTTCTTAAATTAATTTGAGGCTTCTTCTCGATTGTGTGAATCTTTTTCCAGTGTTTTCGTTCAAGAAAGCAAGAAATACAATAATCTTTGGATGCGTAGTAAGAATCTGTAGATATTAAGACATCTACAGATTCGCTACGTTTTATCTCTTTAAGACATATATCACAAAAATGTTTGGTCATAGGGAACTGATAATACACCAACCGAAAGAAAAGAAGTCAAGCAGGATAAAAGATATCAAACAAGAAGCAAAACTAATCAGAAAGGGGAGAAAGATTTAGCCGTTTTTCAACCCTATGTATTCGCTTGTCGTATCTGTCCAAAAGTGAAAGAAGTTCGTCGTGTATAAGATCACCAAGATGCTTGATGATCTCATATCTGGTTTTTGAGAGTTCAACGAGAAGTTCAGTCTTTGTGGTTCGAAGACCATCGCGGAAATCAACTTTCGTCATAAAAACCTTACTCAGTTTTTTTATATCCGCGTCTGTGATCATAGCTTTACTTTATATCGATAGTAAATCAGTGTCAATGAGTTTATTTTGATATCGGAAAGTATATATTGATCCGTCAGCTGACGGACGATATATTATTCTCGATATTAAAATCGAGAGAGTTCTTAGGTTCGTTTTTGTTCTTAGTATATTGTTTTACTACGTAACGAATTAACGAAGTAACTAAGTAACTTTTGTTAATCGCACATTCACATACGTTGTTGGAAATGCTTGCGCCTGACGTGGGAAGAAAATTTATCGATACGAAAGAAATTTTTCTATCGTTAATCCGGCTTGGCGAACAATAGAACGAAGCGTGCCACCTGGGAGTGATCGACTTGAGTGAAAAGGGACGGTTACATATCGATCTCCTTTACGCAGTCGAATATGGCTGCCACTCGTACGAATTTTTTCAAAACCTGCTCGAAAAAGAATCGTTAGCACCTCACGCGCGCTGAAAGACGGCAGATTTGACATAAGTCGCGGGTGCAGAAGATACCTGGTGGACGACAGAAACAACGATTTGTTCTGTTTTAGCGTTTTTTGGAATTTTTTTCGGCATGAGATCTCTTGGTATAACTTCACCGCGCTCGAGTCGAGATAGGACGACGAGTTCAAGAGCGTCCTGAGCCATAAAACGCGCTTCCTCCAAAGAAGTACCAAATGTGGTCACTTCAGGAAGCGCTGGTACAGAAACGTTATACACGTCACCTTTGCCACGCTCTGGAACAAATATAGTTGTAAAAGTAAATAGCTTCATACTTCATAATCTTAGCATATCTCTTTCTTCTCTGCATCAGGCGCAAGCAAAAATGGCGTGGTTGCCAGGAAGTCTCCTTTTGGAACTGCTGCACGCGTAGAGGGAAGTAATTAGCTTACTTCTCGCTCTGCGTGTAGCACTTTCCACGCATTTTTACCTACTGGAGGGCCAACTGGCCCACTATTGAAGGCGTCACGAAAGGAGAATTCGAATGAACGCCAACCGCACGAAAGCCGTTGCGATCACGGCCCTTTTGATCGCCTCGTTTGTGCTGTCGGCCTGCGGACCCGAGTCCGTGGCCAAGCAGATCTCCGACGCGTGCGCGGAGGTGGGACCCGGCTCCACCATCCCGCTGAACGGCGGGACAGTGACCTGCGCCGGCAAGCCCGCGCCCGCGCCCGAAGGCGACGCCAGTGACGGCGGCGCCCCCGCCCCGACCCCCGCCGCGGCCGACTGCACCGGCGTGACCGTCTTGACCGAGGCCGAGGAGTTCCAGTGGCTGGCGGACACCAACTTCGGGGACGATCGCTACAACATCTTCGCCGTCCTCGCAGAGGGTGACCGGAAAGTCGGCCTGCTGGTCGAAGACCCCAAGGTATTGCACGTAGAGGGGTTCTCGATGTCCGGCCGGGTGTGGAAGCTCGAAGGCTCGCTCGAAGGCGCGCGCTGCTACGGCGAGGCGCAGTTGGATGCGATCGGCGATCCGAACGTCTACAAGTTGATCGTCCTGAAGGACTCGGACGCCACGGCCCCCGCCGGCTGGAGCACCGAGCTGCCCGAGGACTGGGTGATGTGGGTCGAGACGCTCCAGACCGAAGGCGAGGTCATCACCCCCGAAGGCGTCAACTGGCTCCCGGAGCAGTTCATCACCACCAGCACCGGAAAGATCGGTGGCGATGCCATGTGGCGCCGTTGCGAACTGTGGAGCCCCGCGTTGGATAGCACGAGCTATGACCTGCTCATCCAGCCCGACTATGCGGTGGCTGTTACGGGATTCCAGGGCACGTGCTGGCCGGCGACCGGACTCAACGACGAGAATCGCAACGACTTCTTCCGGCGCGCGGAGCAGGCTTCCGGCGCGCATCAGGCGAAAGACAAGATCGTCAACCTCTACCTGGTGCTGGTCGGCGACGCGGATCTCGTTCCGAACGAATTGCTCCTGGCCCAGCCGGAATTCAACCCCGTGGACGACAACTGGCTGCACTGGGACGGCAACGTGCCCGACGGCTGGGACATCACGACGCCCTAAAGGAGGCAATACCAACAACAAAACAACTCGGATCCGCAAGGGCCCGAGTTGCGCAATCATAATTCTTAGTGAATGGCGACGCGCAAAAAGCATTTCCCATCAAATGGGAAACTCTCTTTTATTTATGCTTTTTGCGCTCTCCTAAGCCAGTAAGTTAATCTTGAATTCAAAAACGGCAGGTTTTGAATTTGAGTACGGCCCGCCAACGCTAACGCTACGGCGGGCAAGCAGGACTTGCTGGCTGAGGAGATATGAAAACACAAAAACCACCCTTAGTTTCGGTCATCATGCCCGTTTACAACGGGTCTGCCTTCGTGGCCAAGGCTATCGACAGCATCCTTGCCCAAACCTACCCCCGCTTTGAACTGATCGTGGTTGATGACGGGTCAACCGATTTAACCTGGAAAATACTTAGAATCTATCGCAAAAAGTTTCCCAAGCTTGTCAAAGCTTATCGATTCAAAAAGAATCAGGGCGAAAGCAAGGCAGCCAACTACGCCTATGAAAAGAGCAGCGGTGACTACATCGCCCGCATGGATGCCGATGATGTTGCCCATAAAACCCGTCTTGCAAAGCAAGTTAAGTACCTCGAAGCCCACGAGCGAGTGGTCGCCCTGGGAACGCAGGCCAAGGTCATTGATAAAAAAGGAAAAACCATCGGCCACAAGAAAACGCCGCTTACGCACGAAAAGATCTATACTACATTCGCCTACTTTAACGCGATGATCCACCCATCTGTCATGTTCCGAAGGTCGCTTTTGCCCGAGCATAAAGGCCTTTACAGATCAAATTTTGAGTCAACGGACGACTATCATACCTATTTTGAACTTCTCAACTGGGGCCAGTTCGCAAATCTGCCTGAGGAGCTTATTTCCTACCGCATTCACGGGGCAAATAAGTCGCTTACAAACCTCAAAGAAAAATTCTGGACTGACACGCGGGTCCGATTTACCGCCATGAGCAAGATGAATTACCGGGCACCAATCTTGATGTTCCCGGCTATACTTATTCAGGCACTCATGGTTTCTGTAATGCCCGAGGCGGTTTTGCTTTGGCTCTATTTCTTTATGCGAGGACTACGCAATATTGATATAAAAACCGGTAAAAAGGCTCAGACATTCCTGCCTGAACAAGACAAAAAATATCGATACGCGCTAAACTAAGAGTATGAGCCTGTCTATTTTGCTCCTTCTCGCAGTTGAACTTGTTCTTATTTTTGCCAACGTTACTCCCGATACGTGGCTTCTTGGATGGGATAATACCGTTCCTGAACTAAACTTTCCATTAAATTTTTCTCGAAGTTTTTATGGCGTTTGGTTGGAATATCGCGGCTTAGGCCTCTATGACGGCATGAGTCACATAGCTAATCTTGTTCATACGATTTTTCTTTGGGCACTTTCCTTGATAGTCCCTACCAATCTCCTTCGCTATACATTTACCTTTCTTATGCACTTCGTCGGTGGACTTGGAATGTATACACTTCTTAAAGAGTTCATTCCCAATAAAACAGTCCGATTATTAGGAGCTCTGTTTTATCTTCTTAATCCAGCAACTATCCAAATGTTTTATACACCGCTTGAAGCATTTTCTGTCCACTTTGCGGGCCTGCCATGGCTTGCACTAAGTCTTATCCAATATCTTGCTCATGGCTCAAAGAAATCACTCATATTCTTTCTTGTCGTTGCTTTCCTATCAACACCGCAATACTTTGTGCCAACGCTTCTACTCCCAGTGGGTATACTTCTAGCTACGACTGCTTTGTTTTATAAAGGCCGACGTATTGCCATCGCCGCAATTGGCTTTATTCTCATTAATGCATTCTGGCTCTTGCCTTATATATACGGACTCCCCCAAAACGCATCAATAATTTCTCAAGCCAAAATCAATCAGATGTCCTCAAGCGAAGCTTTCAGCAGGAATCAAGCTTTTGGTGACCCAGTGAGTGTGCTTCACTTCAAAGGATATGCACTTGATTTTACCGATCTTATGGCAGATGGCACAGTTACTTCAATCCTGGATGTGTGGAAGGGTCACTTTAACAGTCCTGGTGGTATGACTACGTCCTGGATTATTGCAGGAATAATTGTTTTTGGACTTATACGGGGTTTTTCCAAACGATCGATCTTGCCTTTTGTGTTAGTTTATATTGCGAGTTTTTTTATCCTTGCCAACGATACGCCGATCATTGAGGGAGGCATAACGTTCCTTCGAACCCAGATCCCAATCTTGGGCGAAGCGCTTCGGTTTCCTTTTACTAAATTCAGCCTCTTGTTTGCTCTTTCTTCAAGTGTCCTTTTAGCCTACGGGATTTCGTTGATTATAAAATGGAGACTTCTGCCTTTCTTAATTGTTGTCCCAATTCTCTATCTTGCTCTTCCTGCTTTCACCGGAAACTTTCTCTACAGCAACCTTAAAGTGCGAATTCCGGACGAGTATAGTCATATGAGTCAAATGCTCAATACCCTTGATCCATATGGCCGTGTCGCGCTTTTGCCTCAGTATGAATTTTGGAGCTGGAAACATTACCGCTGGGGCTATCACGGAAGCGGATTTAGCTGGTTTGGCATCGCCGAGCCGACCATGGACCGAGCTTTTGATCCTTGGAGCCGGCAAAACGAAAATTACTATTGGGAACTATCTTATGCCTTATACAGCAAAGATCCCGAAAGTCTTGAGGCTGTTTTTGATAAGTATGATATTGGCTTCATTCTTCTTGATGAAAATATTATTTCCTCAAGCCATAATCGCACCCTTTATACTGACGAGATCAAGCAGCTTATTAATGAAATTCCCACTATCAACTTGTTGGCAACATTTGGCAAGCTCAAACTCTATGAGCGTACAAATGAAGAAACAAAAGAGTTTGTGACAATTCAAGATTCACTTCCTAGAGTCACTCCAGCATATACATGGACTGATAACGATGTTGCTTTCCGAGAGCTTGGTGATTATGTTATCGGAGAGAATGGATATTCCTATCCCAATCGTTCACTTTTTACTAAGCGCTCGATTGATGAGCGGGATTTTACTCTCCGTCAAGCTCGTGATCTTGTCTATGATAGTAGCCAAACCGCTGATCTTAATTCTTCAAAAGCAACATCCTGTGGACTCGTACAATCCGGTAGAACGGCTGTAATGACAAAGGAGGACTATTTGCACTTTGAAACGCTTAATCAAAAGGTTTGTCTATCCTTTGGTATTCCCACTCTAACCCACACTGAAGGCTATCTTGTTCAAGTTGAAAGCCGAAATATAGCCGGTCGATCTTTATTATTTGCGCTTATCAATCAAACCGCAAAACATGTCGAGACAGAAGCATATCTTCCACAATCAAACGAATGGAAAACGACATCTTTTATCTTACCGCCATTGGCATCAGATGGACTTGGCTACACGGTTTATCTTTCCAATGATTCCATCGGTAGACACGATACAATCAACGATATCAAAAGCATCCGTTTCTATCGCATACCATATCAAGAACTTGTTAGGGAGCGAAGCGGCGAAAACAAGACTGCTTCAACGACCATAGAACCCATACGCGTCGATCACCCAAACCCTGCATTTTATCGTGTTCAGGTCGACGCTCCATCCGGGTCCACTCTCGTGCTTTCTCAGGCCTTTGATCCGGGTTGGATATCATGGCCAAAGAGTGATCACGTTTTGGTTAATAATTGGGCAAACGGATGGACATTGCGCGAACAAACAACTAACAACAAACAACCTACAACAATATTCATTTTCTTTCTTCCTCAACTTCTCGAGTTTGCCGGATTTGCTCTCCTGCCATTGCCATTTCTTTGGGTCACTTGTTATCGGAAGGAGATATGAAGCCCTACGCCTAGAGCATCGGCAACTTTCCGAAGAAATCCGACACTAGGATTACCGTTACCGGACTCTAAACGTGAAATAGCAGATTGCTTTGTACCGAGTCGACGGGCTAGTTCCTTCTGTGTCAAATTTTTTTCAATCCTCTTGGCAATAACCGCTTCAATAAGATCAAACTCCGGCCTGAGCTTGTCATATTCGGCTTTAAGCTTTGGATCCTTTAAGGCTTCCCTGAGATGATCTTTGAATTGTATAAATGACATACAATGAAGATAACATATATGCTATCTTTGTGTCAATGATTTTATTCGAGCCCGTGTAAGAACGAGTTCTGAAACGTGCGTTTTTTGAGATTTCTTCACGAATCCATGTATGATAATCGCCTGATCTTTGTGAAACGTATAGAAGAGCCGAACTTCTTGCTTCCCGCGAATTCTAAGCTCGTAAAGTCCTTCCTCTAGATGTTTACTATGTGGCATCATGAGCAAATGACCGAATTGACCCAAAAGTCGAATTGTTCGAAGGGTTTTAGCATACGTGGGATGTTCTAAATCTGCGATGAATTCTTGTATTGATTTATCATAGTAGAGCACTTCCATGTCTATATTGTGAAACGAATGTTTGATGTCGTCAACAACTGAGCAAATGGATGGCGCCTGCCGGAGGCAGGAATAAATACCAATTATCCAATAAGCCAATTATCCAATAAGCCAATCGAAGACAACCGAACGATCATAGTACTTTTCTTCCCCCAGCTCCTCCAGTGGATCGGATTTTTATTTCTCACGCTACCATTCTTTCTCCCCTTTACCCGTCCTAAGCTTTAGCGAAGGATGGCCCAAGAACACTTGACACTCCCCGCCCTCTCGTGCGTATACTATATGTATTATGCCTCCCTCTCCAAAACCAGCTACTCCACCCGGTCCTGTAGCAGCGGGTGGTGTTGAGATGTTACCGGTCGCTGTCGAAACGCTTAGTAAACCAGAAGCTGTTCTGACTCATGTACCTGAACGACCGATTGATCCAAATGCTCCACCAGCAGGGATTGCTGTTGAGATGGCAACCTCACCGCCTCCAAGAGTAAGTCCTGCAGCTGATGCGCATGATTTTCTTACGTATGATGCTGCAAATGCAACTCATACTGAACCACCAGAATTTAGTGCTCCAGATCTTTCTTCCGGTCAAGGTGAAGCTGTAGTCACAGAGACCACAGAAGTGCAACCACCAACAGGTACCACATCTGTCGTATCCGAACATCCAGTAACCGTCTCACCTGCCTCTCCACCGGAAGCTGCGTCTAGTACAAACGCACCACAAGCACCAGGTGCTGCTCGTGGAGAAGCTCAACCAGCTAATGCTGCTACTCCTGAACCAGCGCAACCGCCTCCAGAAACCGCTACAGAAGCTCAAGCACCCACTGTTGAAGCAACCAATGCAACTGTACCACCTCATGTAGAAACTGCTGAACAAACCCAACAGATTAATGGAGTTCTTCTGGAAATAAACAAGCTCCTTTTTGAAATAGGCGATGCAAATATCGCATTTACCACGCTTGCAGCAAAAGCCAAAGGCACGCTCCCCTTGGGTGCAGAACTGCGACGTCAAGTGCTTGAGGGAGTACGAAGAGAACTTGAAAGTAAAGGTAAAACATTAGGGCCGTTGGATAAAAATAAGAAAACAATATCAGATGCAATAAAGAAAATTAACGATATCTATGCTCCAGATGCTCCTCAAATTGAACCCAAAGATAGTGCACTTGTAGAATTTTTAAATAAGAATAAGGCTACGCTTGAACAGGCCTTGCCGGAGAAATTTGACGCTAATGGACTTATTACAAAAGTCGAAGCCGGAGACATGTCATTTGCTGAAGCGCTTCAAATTATTTTTTCTGAAAAGGCAGAAGAAACAAAAGCATTTCGAAGAACCCTTGCTCAAGCGCTTACCGGCGCAACCGGGGTACCTCAACTCGGCTACGAGGATGTACTAAAAACAGCAGGACAGCAAGTTACAGAAAGAAATGTTGCACGGCTGAAAACGGCATTTCAAGCAGTAGAAAAAGTGAATTGGATGAAAAGAGGTCTTACCTTTGGAGGGATCGCGTTAGTCCTTCTTATGGCTCTTGCACCGATGATGATGGAGGGGCAAGGACAGGGTGGTGGACACGGGTAGATATGATATATCTCCTTGGATTCCTCGTTGAACTTGGTGGACTTTATTTTATTTCTCGAGTAGTCACCCAAAAACTATTTACCTTCTTTCTCCTTTTATTTCGTCACCGGTCAATAGCAGTATCGATTGTCACGGTAATCCTTTTCCCCGGCACAATTGTTCACGAATTGGCCCATCTATTTACCGCAGAAATATTAGGGGTACGAACTGGCAAACTCACCCTTGTGCCGGAAAGCATTGAAGAGGCGGATATCAAAACCGGAAGCGTCCAGATAGCGAAAACCGACGTCTTCCGCCGCTACGCTATCGGCCTCGCGCCTTTATTTGTCGGACTGACAACTCTTGTCGCATTATCGTATATCGTATTTCAACAATTCAACCCTTCGACTTGGCTCAGGGCAGGCAATATAACAATTTTAACAATCGTCTTAATGTATTTGATTTTTGCGATATCAAATTCTATGTTCTCTTCCCCAGAAGATCTTAAAGGATTTCTGCCATTTCTCATAACGATAGGCATCTTAGTAGGTGCCGCTTATTTTGCTGGAATCCGATTTATGTTGACTGGACAAGCACTTGAAGTAACTAATACCATCGTATTCTCCCTCGTTGGCAGTATCGGCATCGTTTTAGCACTCAATGTCCTATTACTGCTACTACTACGACTTCTGATTGACCTAATGGGAAAATTTTTTCACCGTCGAGTTATTTAATTCCATCAAAAACCAAATATATTTTTAAGCCAATCAAGAACTTGTTGAAGATTACGTTGATCTATATCTGCAATTTCTATACGTACTTCCTGGAGATCATCAAAAGTTAGAATAATATCGGGTCCATGCGCGTCATCCTGACGGTCAACAAGCTCAACCCTGACAGACCCAGACGATCGCGTTTCGTGTACTTCTCGTGTGATGACAATCGGGACTTGATTTGATTGAGCCCCACGCTCTGTCGATTCTCCACTTCCTGCTGGATGAAGTACGTACGGAAGTTCTGCTGCATCAAGGGTATTTTTACCAAGATATGTTTCAGCCATTGCGACTCGATTAGCTAGTCCAAGGGATCCGGGTTGTTGGTTAGAGGTAATGACATGGAGCTGGCGATCGTTAATTTCCTGTCTAAGGCCTGCGGTGTTTTCTTGTCCTGCCGGAAGTCCTTTACCAAGAAGCTCATTGCCAATGACTATGCCATAAAAATTACCACCTCCACCTGAACCAGTTTTATGTGCTTCTGTGTCCCAAGGAGACTCATATGCAATTCCTGGATGTGAATGAATCCATCCAGTCGCTACAACATCATTCAAGTTGTACTTGGCTCTTGCAAAATCAACAGCTCGCTGAATATCTCTCAGTGAACTTGCGGTAAATTGTATTGATCCTGATGTAGCTTGTGCACCTTTCGGAAGCGGTAAATACATATGTGCTGTAGAGTAGGATCTGCCCTCCATGTCGATACATCGTACGCCAAAAAGCATGCCACCTGACTCAACAAACTCCCCTCTTTCATAGGATCTTTGATGGAGATTATTTATTGCTGCGGGTAGTACGTCTCTTGCTACGAGAATTCCTTGATGGGTTTCGTCAATCCCAGGTGACCACTCTGTATCGTCTGGAGGATCAGTGAGAAAGCCAAGAAAGGGTGCTTCAAAGCTTACCCTTCCACCGGATTCTATTTCCTCTTCCTACTTTTCTGATGAAACGAGACTAAATCCATGTTGAGTTGCCCAACCAGAAAAAAGTCGCTTGAGATTTTCCCTATCATTAAGCTCCAAGACTTTTGGAGCATTGTCTAAGAGTGCATCAGCGACCATACCGGTATTGTACAACAAAATCCTACGCTCGTTAAGAACGTTCGTTGCTATATTTGAAAAAAAGCTGACTGAGGAAATCTTACTCTTGTAAGGTCCGACCTTACAAGTTATACTCAAAACATGCCGGGCAGAAATGTCGTTAAAATCTACGCTGCAGACAGCGTTTACCACATTTATAATCGTGGTGTCGAAAAAAGAAAAATATTCCTCGAGGATCAAGACTACGCTGTCTTCTTAAAAATATTGAAGGACGCGCTTTCACCTCAACCAGATCTCAAAAAAACCGTAGCTACAACATACTTGCAAGGTCCGACCTTGCAAGTATGGCACAGAAAGCCTAAAAATTTCTCCACAACAATTGAATTATTAGCATTTGTCCTTATGTCTAACCATTTCCATCTGCTAATTAAACAAAGTATAGATCGTTCAATCAAGGAATTCATGCAATCGATAACGACACGCTACTCAATTTACTTCAATAAAAAATATAAACGTGTCGGCCCACTCTTTCAGAGTAAATATAAAGCAGTACTTGTCAATGAAGAACCATATCTTCTGCACCTAACTCGATACATTCACCTTAACCCCAGTGAATATACTGACAACCTAATTGATGCATACTCTAGTTATGCTTACTATCTGGGAAAAAAACATGCGCAGTGGGTAAAACCTGAATTTGTTCTCTCATTTTTTGGTACGGGAACCATACCCATATTGAGTAAGGTAAATTCTTACCAAGACTTTGTAGAAAAATTTGCACAAGACAGTGAAGAATTTCTCGGAAGTCTTATTTTAGAAGACTTGTAAGGTCGGACCTTGCACGTAGAGCATATTAGCTACGCTTGAGTACTTCAAAAAACGCTGACTGAGGGATTTCCACTGAACCGATTCGCTTCATCTTCTCCTTGCCTTTCTTCTGTTTATCAAGCAGTTTATCTTTACGTGTACGGTCTCCACCATAAAGCTTTTGGATAGAAAATGCATTACGACTATGCCTTGAATCGCTCTGTTTATGAGTGGCTCTTCGGAAAGGAATTGGCTGGATTAAGTGCACGAGCTACCTCTGATACAAGGTCGACAGCATAATAATTAGTACAGTAAGGATGGAAGAGAATCTGCCGAAATACTTCCCACTCACCTCTTCTAAGGGCTATGATGGCAATATTCCTCAATATCCATGGTAAAGACGGTTTATATTCTCCTTCTTCCAGATTATAGCCTACTGCAAAGGATCCAAATGATACTTCCTGTTTTTGTAGTCCAATCTCATCTGACGGTCCACCATCCATATCTAAATCATCAAGATCCCATTCGTCATCCGTGCCAATTACATGATCTTCTAAAGTTTTTAACTCATCTATATACGATGACCACGCTAGCAGATTTCTTGAGTCAAGCACTGCAAGGACAAGGTGTCCAAATGCTTTTGCACGGTCTTGGGTAGTATCTATCTGGGATACAATACGACGAGCTTCATCTTCATCCCGCTGCGCCAAAAGAAGAGCATATGCACGATGAAAGTCATTAGCTCTTGCGGGATAAGCTAAACAGCATTCACCATAGTAATGGGCAAGGCCATCAAAGTCATCTCGTGCTGCAAAAACTTCAAATACTTTGGTAAAAAGATATGGCCGAACGAATTCATCTGTATCTTCAATTGCTTGAAAAAGTCCAACCGTGTTATCACCATGTATACCCCAAAGACATCGATCAACGAGATCTGAATATTGACCACTTTTTGAAAGGGTGAGGGAAAGCTTGGCTAACCGTTCTGCTGCATTTTGTGGTGATATCGCTTCATCTGATAAACTAAAAGTTGCATCCTGAGGCATTTCTATGACAGTGGAATAACCCTCGGCAATCTCACCGAAAATAGCCTCTGCCATCACAGAAACCCCTTTATAGTTCGCGTCAACCACTAACCCATCCATAGCATCGATTGCATAATCTATTCGAAGTATTCGATAAGAGACACTCGCGATATGGCTGAGTGCTTCCTTAATAGATCCTGATTGTATCGCAAGTAGCCCCAACGCGTTATACGCATAATTCCTTACGCGGTTCCAGTGTATACGCTGCCAAAGATCTGAAGAGAACGCTTGAAATACATCTTCTGCTTGATCAATAATTGCTAAAATTCCTGAAGTATTACCATGGGACAGGTGATGCTTGATGAGCACATACGCAATAGCATGGACATGCATTGCCATTTCAGGCAACGCCGTAAGCTCTATTGCTTTTTCTAGAAACCCATTCTCAACAAGTGCATGAGCAATATCTCGATATATTTGTCCTGGTTTAAGGGTTATTCTTTTCTGGACAGATATACTCGCACGACGGTTGAGTTCATCTGAATGATCAAAAGTGCCATGTTGAACCGATGCTGCTATGATACCATCAGTGACCACGCTGGCGAGTTTTATTGCTTGTTGAAAATTTCCTAAATCGCAAAGGTATCGTATATATTCTTCGCGAATTTCAATAGCGGTAAGCGGATCTTCCCGGTCGATGGCTTCTGTTTCAGCTTGCTCCTTTCGCACAGCTACCGCAGCAGCCCAATATTCCGGGTTAATGTCAAGCAGTTGGGCCGCTTGAGCAAGCCTCGCAATACTATCAAGGTCCCATCTTAAATCTGAATTTCCAACTCCCAAGAGTGGGGTGTCGAGAAAAACCGTAGTATTATCAAATTGACCAATTTTTTCTGTGACCATTGGCAGCAAAATATCCCTTGCTTCTGGCTCAATTTGAATAGTTTCTCTCATAGTACAAACGCGAAAACACAGGCAATGGTTTAGCGTATTATACTATAGGTTTAAAATACGCGCAAATTGAATATATTGATCTTCAAGAAGAACGACGGAGCACGTCGAAAAATGCTGATTGAGGGATTTCTACACGGCCGATTATCTTCATCTTCGCCTTGCCTTTTTTCTGTTTATCCAAAAGTTTATCTTTACGCGTCCTATCGCCGCCGTAGAGCTTTTGGGTAACATCTTTACGAAATGCTTTAACATTGGCTCGGGCGATGACTTGCCCGCCAATTGCTCCTTGTATTGGAATCAAAAACTGCTGGCGCGGTATCACTTCGGCGAGTCGCTCAACAATCTGCCGGGACCGATAGAGCGCCTGATCTTTGACTACTAAAAATGATAACGCATCTACTTTCTCTTTATTCACCAGTATATCTACTTTGACAACATCGACTTTCTGATACTCAAAAAATTCATAGTCAAGGCTCGCGTAGCCTTCGGTAATGCTTTTGAGCCGATCAAAAAAGTCTATAATCATTTCCGATAAAGGTATGAGATAAGAAAGCTCTACCAAGCTATCCGAGGCCTGGCCTTGATTATCGCTTTGGGACGGGCCAGCTAGATACCGAAGGTCAATATATTCACCCCGTTTTTCCTGAGCAAGCTGCATAATAGATCCAACATAGCGCTTAGGGCTAAGGACAGTTACATTCATCATAGGTTCTTTCACCTCTTCAATAAAACTCGGATCCGGGTATTCAGAGGCAGATTGGATCACGAGCCAATTAACATCTTCTTTAAAGGAATTTAGAGGATTTTGAAGGATTTTAGCAGGCCGTATTCCTTGTTTTGTTTTAACCCGATACTCAACACTTGGAGCTGTTGCAATCATATTGAGGTTAAATTCACGACTTAGTCGCTCTTGCACTATTTCAGCATGAAGAAGTCCTAAGAAACCACAATGAAAGCCATTGCCAAGGGCTGCTGAGGCGATCGGCCGAAACGTAAATGCGCTGTCTGAAAGTCGTAATCGCTCCATCGCCTCACGGGCCAGGGTGATTTCGTCGGTATTAATGGGAAACAGTCCCAAAAAAACCATTGGTTTGGGCTCTTTATAGCCAGGGAGAGGCTGTAAGTTGTAAGCTATGAGTTGTGAGTTGTGAGTTAAATTTTGAGTTTTGACATTTGAGTTTTGAGCTATTGTAATCGTGTCCCCTACTTTGGCAAACCGGATATCTTTCAGGCCTGTGGCTATGTATCCAACTTCGCCGGTCAGAAGACCGCTTGAGGAAACCATCTGTGGGCTGAAGAAGCCAACTTCAATAGGCGTCACTTCAGCACCAGAGGCCATAAAGATAATTTTCGAATGTGACGCGAATGGAAAACTCGAATCATCCCGAATGCCCTGCCCAGCTTCCGCTTTTGTATTCGTGTCCATTCGCGGTTTTTTTATTTGCGATCCATTCGTGAATGCTATCGATCCATCAACTAATCGAACAAAAACTATCACCCCTTTATGGATATCGTATTGCGAGGAGAACACTAAGGCTCGGAGGGGTTTACTCGGAACGCCTTGCGGTTCCGGAATCCGATCAACGATTGCATCGAGTACTTTTTCAACGTTTTTTCCTGTCTTTGCAGAAATGAGAAGAACTTCTTCATCCCTAAACTCTAAGCTACAAAGCTCTCTAAGCGTCTCTTTGACCCGTGCATTAGGCAAATCTATCTTATTGATAATCGGAATGATCGTCAGATTATGTTCACGCGCAAGGCGAAGATTGGCAAGCGTCTGGGCTTGCACACCTTGCGTGGCATCGACGACCAAAAGCGCTCCTTCGCAAGCAGCAAGGCTTCTACTGACTTCGTAGGTAAAATCTACATGGCCGGGAGTATCGATCAGATTCAGAATATATTCTGACTCTGCAATTTCTAATTTCTAATTTTTAATTTCTAAACTATTTGGATCATTAGAGCTTGAAATTTGTGATTTGTTTAGATATTCGGATTTAGAATTTAGATATTTATAGCGCATCCTCACCGGTGCCAGCTTTATAGTGATTCCCCGCTCGCGCTCGATGGGGTTACTGTCCAAAAGCTGTTCGCGCATGTCGCGCTTTTCCACAGTCCCCGTAAGCTCAAGAAGTCTATCGGCAAGCGTGGATTTACCATGGTCTATATGGGCTATAATGGCAAAGTTGCGAATGTGGGATTGTTTATCTGCAGCGTTGTTTAGGACGGGCATAAAAGGATTATAGCAGGACTCTAGGCCCAACAGAAACAGACCTCGCTGAAGTGAAAAGTATTGTTTCTGGCGTTGCGGTCGCAACGCGATTAACAATAGTTTTTCACCTCTGGAAAGGTCGGACGGCCAGAAGACCACGGGATTTAATGTATAAAGAACAGGTGCAGACGTATTTCACCCGGCGGGTGTATATTTGCGTGGTCAATGTGGGCAATTACACAGAAATTTCGAATTTGAGATTGATCAATCATAATGCTGACTATTGTATCAGATACGAAAAACACTCGCGTTTTTAAGCCTCAAACCCTATAATATACGATATGCTCGATCAGCTAACTCGATTATATGAGGCTTTCTACGGATCAGAACGGAAAGATATTTACGCATTCATCGCAGGTTATGATTGGGAGCTTGACCAGGTAAGAGATGTTATTACGGATCCGCGATTCCAGGAGCTTGTCGATGTGTCGTTGCCTACTGATACACCTAGTAATCAGCGTTTCAAAGCAAATGCCCTGGGCACATGTATTGCACTGTCTGGATTGACGTTTCTCCTCTCTAACCCAACTGCTTCGCTTTATCAGGATGCGATACCATTTCGACCGATGAAGAACCGTTCTCACGACGACTGGAATGATCTAAACGCGCATCTTTACATGGCAACAACCGCGCGCGTTCGTCTGCTTCTTGAGTATATGGGAAGACCACTACCTGATCCAAGCCAGATTCGACAACTCTCGCTAGGTTCAGGAGAAGGAATCAATGAAATATTTGGACTTCATGCTCAACCGAAGATGACTGTCGACGGACAAACTGTATCATATAATTACTCTCTAGATCAACCATCAGAAATAACACTCGTTGATATCAATCCTCAGGTAAAAAGAAGACACGATGGATTATCTCATCATTTTAGTCGAAAGTTTCCACAGTTTAATCCCTATACGCGCATGCTTACGATGGACGCTCTTGATACCCTAAGTCCTTCATATCACGATAGATCTTATACACTTGTAACAATGCTTCGGTATGACCCACATCTTTTCAACGATGACATTGCTGGTTTTTTCTCAAAGCTTTCTACAGTTATCGAACCTGGATGTCATTTTCTTGCAACCATAGGTGCCGGGGAAAATACCGGTGCTTGGAGTCATCGCGTTGAAAAGATGCGAGAAATCGAAGATATACTCCAAAATCGAGGTCTTGCTCCTTTATTCGTTGATCTGACAGATACTGGAGATCGTAGTACTCCAATCTGGGGTATGGTACCCTACACCCACCACATGGCGCTCCACTGCGTCCTCGACCCTGATATACTGCATCCCTAAGTATGTTTTTACATGAGAGTTATCCATCATTCTTACAAATTATGGCTATGCCACCGCCAGAAGAAAACGATGCACCGTGCGAAAATTTTTCATGGGTCGTAGTAGCGCATACTACTCCCCAAGGAGATCCATGCAACGTAGTCAATCTACTCGTTTATGCGAATGATATTATGGAAGAAATTGGCGGTATAGGAACCTGGACCTGTGTGTGTGTGGAAGCTCAACAACTGTTTTTATTCCGGTGAATTCTGATATGGAAGAATAATTTTCCCTATGAAGTTATTCCATTTGCGCATTTACAACAACTGTTCCGCCTAATTGAAGATCTTTGTCGTCATATGGTCCATGCAAACCCGGTACAATACCGGTCATACCTACAAACATCATGACGTAAGCGATATTAGGTGTGCCGGGCCCAATGTACAGTGATCCGTCGGGTGTAAGAACACATTGATCAGAGTATGCAAAACTTGCACGAGAGTCTCCGTCTTGATCGTGGTTTCTTGTTATACTCGTCGTACCAAGTTCGGATATAGTTTCAGCAGCTAATCTTCCACCACTCGAGATTGCAAATCCATGATGAAAGCTAAGTACTTTTGTCTTAAAACCCATCGCATCTTCATCAGAAACAATAATACGATTTCTACTGCTCTCTGCGTGAAGTACAACGTCCCCAGGTGCAACGATAATAACCGGTATGCGCTCTGGAACACCTGGAAGCCCTGCGCCGGAGACATAATGGAGTCGTAGTGCTTCCGGTGATATAGGCCCGGAGTCACCAAAAAATTGTACATTCGCTAACGCAGCTCTTATTTCTGCATCACTGGGAAATCCCTTTGCTTCTTCTGGTGAAATTATTCGTAGCTCTTCTTTTCGCCAACCAGACATACGTTATGTGGCAGAATTTCTATACCTACTATATCACGATACAATTTTTCTGGCAACAAGTAGATAGATATTATAATCTATTCAGTCATAAACGGTGTAAAGGGAACGCTCCCGACACTTACCTGAAAAAATTGACGCTCCGCACCAGATTCTCTACACTCTATTTGGATAACCTGAGAGGTGTCTCCATATTTAAACGGTACGATAATCCGACCCTCCGGAGTTATACACATTAATATTTGGTACAAAAATGTTAAGTGTTCACTATTTTCAGAATCTAATTCGGCAAATACCAAAATTGCATCAAACTGTCCTAATTGGTCTATATAGGCTGCGGCATTACCCGTGATGATCTCTACCCTATCATACCCGTGATTATGAAGACTCTCTTTACTGATTCCGGCTAATTCTTCTATCCGTTCAATTCCGATGACTTCACGAAATCCGAGCTCTTGGAGCACCGCCGGCACATATCCGCTCCCTGATCCAACAACGAGTGCCCTGCCCCGACGAGCAGGATCTTCAGGCAAAGTCCTATCAATCATTTCTGCCACAATGACCGTATCTGTGGCATTTATATATAGATCATCTATTATCCATATAGGCACAGTTTCTCCCTCGATAACGTGTTGAGCGACTAAACCACTCAATGCTGTCCTAAATAACCCCACACCATCGTCGGATGAAGCATCAATAATTTTCAGTATAGGCTCTAAGAAAGAAACTCGAGGAATTGTATCCATTGCGGTAAAAACTTCTTCTGATATTGGGAGTTCTATACTTGCAAAATATTGTCTACGATGTTTATCAGCTATCTCATGGGCATTCTCAGGATGACCACCGGTAACATCGTTGATTTGGTTATGAAGCGCTGGCAACATAGAAGCATATTATAGCAATAAAATCGCTAATTTATATAATCGCTTCTTGTTATTGTCTGTTTTTCGTTTTAGATTAGTAGTATGGCAGAACAAAATAGTGGTCGGTCGACGCGGCAGATTATACGAAGTCTTGAAGCCAAGGCGCTCAAGAAGCGCTCCTTTTCCGTGCGCATCGCTGATAGCCTTACCAGTCAGTTTGGCTCTCTCGCCTTTTTTACTGCGAATATACTCTTTTTTTCTATTTGGCTAGGGATCAACTTAGGATACCTGCAACCTGCGATTGATATTTTTGATCCCTACCCTTTTATCCTTCTTACGATGATCGTATCCCTGGAAGCGATATTTTTAACCATTATCGTCCTTATGAGCCAAAACCGGCAAAGCTTCATCTCCTCACTTCGTGAAGAACTTGATCTCCAAGTTAACCTCATCACTGAGCGGGAGCTTACTAAGGCGCTCCATCTCCTTTCTGATATCCATACCCACTTAGGGGTGAAAGGAAAAGAAGATCCGGAGCTTACATCAATGCTTAAAGACATCGATACCTCCTACATTGAGCGCAGGCTCGAAGATCAGCTCAAAGGGGAACAGTCTTCGCTTCCCCAAGTCGTCAAAGAACCGCTGGTAAAGCTAGGCCAGGCTGTTGAACAATCCCTTGCCCCGACCAATGGGAAAAAATGACGCTTATTGCGTGCAAAGAAATTCGCTTGTGTTCCATCGAAACAGAAACTGGCGTTATAAGTATCTGCAGAGGCATACCAGAGGGTTGTCGACTTGCCCAAATAGTTTTATTTCCACCGACGTAACTTGATAAGCTCAAAGAAAAAGCTGGCCCAAACACTGCCATCGACGAGAAAGGAAATACAGTCATTTTCGTTGCACGTTCCCGCGCAGAGACTGGCAGGACGACTACTCTTATGCCATCCGCAAACCATACCAAGGCCGCATTGTGTTTGATATAACCTCACCTACAATTAATGAATACATTGACTATAACTTCGCAATTAGCTTCGCAAGGCCAGGCCTTGCGAAGCTAATTTTATACTTTTTAAAATTCATCATCGATTGTGGAATTTCCAATAATCTTTACCGCTATTTCCTCTAAAGCTTTGTCTTCCACAAACCCTTGATAAGATGTCCACCCTTTTTCACTAAACTGAGATAATATTTCTTGAGGCTTAACCCATGAGGTGTTCCTTAAGGAAAGATATTCATGATATGAACTATAACTCCAGCTTCTCAAGGCCTGGCCTTGCGAAGCTAATTTTTTTGCAAAAGGAAGAGAAAAAGGATTTCTATGAATATAGCGCGTAAGATAAAGTAGCTGCTCATCGCTCGTGATGCGGACTGCCTTATATACTCCTTGAAACAGCGGCCCTATTCGTTTGTATTTTTTATTGAAATACATACTAAATCGCGTTCCAATAGAATTAACAAAACGATCTATAGTGTCAGACTTTCTTTGATGTACCAGGAGATGAAAATGGTTCGGCATCAAACAATATGCACAAAGCATCAAATCTTCATGGAAATTATTGAGTCGTAGGAGTTTTATGGCTACGTTTTTCTCACGCCATCCTGATGCCGGGCTGGCTAAAACTTTGCGTAATTGTTCCTCATCTTTCGGTTCAAGATATGTCTTGAGATACGAAAGAATAACTGCATAATCCTGTTCATCTCGAAAAATGCGCTGTTTCTCTACTCCTCGATTGAATAGGTGATACCATGCGTCCTCATCATATTCTTTGATTCGATGTTTTGCTGGCATACGACTATTAAACCATAAATTTTCCAGCTTCGCAAGGCCAGGCCTTGCGAAGCTAAATTCCAGTGTTATTTGAATAACAGAAATTTTATTCCTCAGGACCAATAAACGGCGTGAACGCCACATCAGCCAGGCGACGACTCGTGTACTCCATCGAAACCGCACCCACACGGGTTATTTGTGTGAGGATCCCACGATCCGGCGGTCCAATTGGCGCAACCATTTGCCCACCGTTTGCGAGGTGGCTTCGAAACAAATCCACAAATTGAAAATCTCCGAGGGATGCAAAAACCAAGATGGTGTCAAACTCCCCGCGTCCTTCTATAACTTCTGCTGCATTGCCCACTAGGATCGTTGAGCGGGAATATCCGAGCGTTGTAAGTGATTGCCGACTCATATCAGCAAGCTCAGGTATGAGCTCGATACCAATGATCTCGCTAAAACCTAAACGCTCAAGGATCGCCGGTACATATCCACTCCCCGACCCCACGACAAGGGCGCGTTTGCGCAGATTACTATCATCTGAAACTCCTGCGTCGACCATACGGATCATAAGGTATGTATCGGTTGTATTGATCGTGCTTGTCCCATCAGACCAAATAATGACTTGTTCTTCTTTGATACCACTTTTAACATTTTCTACGATATCTATAGGTTTTAGTTTGGGGTGGTGATCTAGGTAATCCCAAAGAGGTATAAGAAAGGTAAATTTATCGATCCTTCGGAATGCGCTCCGTACGTCACTTTGTATATCTTGAAAACGAAGCCTCCATGATAATGTATCGATAATTTGCTGATGTGCGTTTGCCGTCGACCCATCGTATTTATTCGCAAGCGCTTGCTCAATAGCAGGTAACATAGGGGTCGATTATATCGTACTTGTTTAACTTTATAAATCTCAAAAACTATTACCTTACCCTTGTACTCTAACAAATGGATTAGATACTTTGTATCTCACCATATATGGCAGTAAGCCTCGCGGACTCGGCAACTGCCACAAAAAAGAGCATAGTCGGTGAAAGGTGGGGTTGCGGTCCGGATATCCAGACATTTGCGCATTGGCCGCAACCGTTTTTTTTCTCCTGTCATGCTCTTTTTGCTCCTTATCTTGCAGAATTTATTGAATCCATCGCGGATTCATTGATAAAAGGCCATAAACGAGATTGCTCTCGTTAAGCCTTACTGGCGTAAGGGGTAACGGGGCTCACGCACCCCAAGTTATTTAATTGTTGAGACTAATCGGTTCCGTGGATAGGACAATTCTTATTCAGATTTTTCCTGATTTCTGCCACACCATGCCTTTTTGTTCCATTGCATGTTGGGCACTTCGCTGCAGATGTACCTGGTTCAACACCGGTCCCACCACAGGTACTACATGTAGTGGGATACTTGCTGTAAACACAAGAACAGCCTACTTCAGTTACAACTTTCCTTTTCTTTGGTATTGCCATAAATCCTCCATGTCATTGTCCTTAACGCATTCCCTCTGGGTCCCGCTCATTCCCAAGCGTTTAAGGTTACGGGACAGGAAAGACCGAATCAGTGTCAGTCCCTTCTGCTCCGTAACCTTTATTATTTCTGCAAGAATTTCAAAGAGCAAATATTATTATCCAAGAAATAAAAATCAGGCAGCGATTTGCCTGAACTATTTCTTAGATAATACTATTGTAATCAACGAAGTGAAATGTGTCAAACTATAGGTTTAATTGTAATTTACCTTACCGATTATACTCAGACAATTTTTCCTACCCTTTTAATGTTTCGATGTTGTCTCTATAAGCTATAATAAAGCACAGCCTTCATCAGCTCGTTGTTTCTAAGTCTTATGTATGACAGAACATATCCACGCAGGTCTCTGGAATAATTGGCACAGTCGAATTCGAAGGCTCCCTGAAAACGAAGAAGGTATCGATGGAATATTTATCTCCGCTCCCATACGACTCAAAGATGACAACGAAGTATATTTCATTAGCGTCACAGATGACACACAAGCATCAATCCCGCCAGGTATTTACCTTTTTTCCATGTATAGCCCAGCTGCATTTGATGCCAGGGATGAAACTATGCGAAGTATCGTGAAAGCTGTATCAGATATTTTGGACCGGGAATACGAACCACTACCCGATACCGATCCGGACGTCGGTGATCTCCTTACCCATTTTTCTCTTACGCACTTTGGTAGATCGATAAAGGGATATGATATCTTTGTCGTAAAACCCTTTATTCGCGATCTCGAAGTCCGCCATGCTCTTGACTAAGTATCCCCACCTTCCTCCTCACCCAGGAGACTTTGTATAAGATCACTGTTTCTCTCCAGACAATCCGAATCTCTCAGCGAATCGGATATCTCATCAAACGTATACGGTGGCACGTGCTCTCGTAGCTGCCGAATGAGCGCTGCCCGCTTAAGCATCTCAAAACTATACACCACCACTTCCCCCTGGTGCCCTCTGACAGATATTTCTGGACTAAGTAATCCTCTTTTTTCCCAACCCCTAAGCGTAGCCGTTCCAATGCCAAGACGCTCGGCAACTTGGGTGCGGTTATAGATTTCGGCAGTCATATCGTAGAGGAGTGTATCATGTATTTGATTAAAAATCGTTCAATTTCGTCATCCAGCTTGTTCCAGTGGTCTCATCGAGGCCAGGCCTTGATTTCGCTAGAGTAAACCACCGGTCGAGTGGAATTTAAAGCGAATCTGCTAATTGCTTAACTCGACACGCACGTGCGTGCCAATTATAGCAATTACAGAGAGAGAAGGTTTGAAGCTAATCAACCCGTCGGGTTTGTGAACTTTGTGAACTCGCGGGTTCAATCTTAAAACGCACCGCTTCGTGAAACTACCGCCGGGAGTGTACCGGCAAGAATCGCCAGATCTAGTCCCAACGACGTGTGCTGCTCATAGAATATATCCAGACGTACCCTTTGATGTTCGGGTACTATTCTGCGACCGAGCACTTGATATAACCCAGTGATTCCAGGTCTCCCTGTGTTTCGTTCTATAAATTGGCTAAACCGCATCAGCGTCTTTTCTCGGACGAGATCAGCGTACTCGCGAATCTCTCGTTTCGTCTCTTCTGGCAACTCGCCGCTTCTCCACTCCTCATCCGTAAATCCAAACCGTCTTCTTGCCCGTATATACGGTAAGTGTCCTCGCATCAACTCATAAATGTTTCTCAGTGACTGGTCAATAATTGGCCTTCTGCCAACAAGCGACATGTATCCAAATAGTACATTGATAAGTTGAGGAAGCTCATCAATGCTTGTTATCCGCAATACTCTCCCAACTCGTGTCGGAGCGATATCTCCTGTGGCTTCATAATTATCTCTCATGCTTCGGATCTTCAACATACCAAAGAGATTCCACTCTCGACCGTACCGCTGTTGTGTAATGATCGCAGGTAAATACGGCGATTCTATTTTTGTAAGAAGTGTTGCTCCTGCCACAATAGGTGCAGCCGGAATCATCGCCAAACTCCCCAGTACCAGGTCCATGCCTCGTTTCCAGTCACTTGTCAGATACTCCTCGCCTCGAAGGGTAAAGGGGTATATATCATCGAATGCATGGATCTTTCGTAAAGCATGAAAAATCCTGCCTTCATGCAGTGGTGCTTGATTGAAAGCGTCAGTTTGAGATTCAGCAATTAATGGCCTGGGCATTTCTGCAGTTAACGCCATACGTGAAAGTCAAGAGTGTATGCGGATTATAGTCGAATGATATAGGCTAGTACAATGGTCTTTCCGTAATTAATAAGTAGCTTCGCAAGGCCAGGCCTTGCGAAGCTAACACTTCCGTTTGAGCCGCCACAAAAACCTAATCAAGGCCAGGCCTTGATTTCGCACTCTGCAATTTCGTGAATCGATTCAGGAGTTGGCATACCTCAGGCCCCCACGCCAAGCCGCTCGAGGATCCACATACGGGCAAGGGTTGTAGCGCCGATGCCCTTTTTTCGCGCGATGTTCGTGAGCTGTTCTTTAACGGAGCGTTGCACCCGGACAGAAAGGACTTCCTCCTTTTCTGGTTCGATGAGAGGTAGCTTCATGAGGGGTACTTTACCCAACTCGGATATATCATGAGTATCCCAGAACTCTGCCTCCTCGTCGAGGGTTTTAAATGGTTTAATTGGTTTTGGCCTTGTGAACATATTTTTTTCTTTCTCCCGCGCTCATTACTCGGGCAGATACCACATATGGATCTATTTGTTTTGCATATGATACTGCTATGGTTATTAACTTACCAGATAATGTTGAACCAAAAATAGCTTCACGTTTTTTGTAAGAATCAGAACGCGCAAATTCGTTTGCATACGCTTCCTCAATTTCATCTTCAGTCACTAAGTGCTTTTTTATATGGTCTCTATTATTCCAATCATCCCAAACTAATTGAGGACTACGACGTTTCATAGTATATGTATCACATTGTCATACATTTGTCAACTGATGAGATAGTAACGTAATAGTTCAGACTTCTGATACGATTATTCTTCGAGCGAGGCTAAAAGCCGAGTCGAGAAGCCATGCCGGCCTGCCTGCCGGCAGGTAGGTTCTCGACTTCGCTAGCGCTACGCTCGAACAGTAACATTTCTATCAGAAGACTGAACTCTTACATAGTAACCATTCACGAGTTGACAAAGCTTTTTATTGTTTTCTCCGCCAGCCGGCGCAGAAACAGTCTCTCCCTGCGCGTCTAATACCCTGACTCCACCAACGTTCACTCACGGACAAAATACACCACGTGGTTTTTTTTGTCCGTGTTACCACGGGTAACCATTCAGGATGTACCGGTGATATTGCTAACTCGTGAATGGTTACATGAGATAACCAAATCCACCTACATCTGCTCCAGCACTTCTATCCCCAATAGATATAATCCCATACCTTGTAAATCTAGAGTCCAACTTAAAGTTCTTCACTCCTGGGTAACGAAAATGACTTCAGCGTCAACAACGTCATCAAGAAAAATAGTGGTAACTTCGTCCAAATCGCATGGATCTGAAAAAAGGCACGATGTATACCCTGCCTTCATACGGCCCGTACGTATAAAATAATAGTCTGTTTTCTTTCCATCTACTAGAACATTGTGAATCACTGTAACCGTGACAGGATTCTTGGAAAAATAATTACTTTCTATCTGTGACAATAGTTCTATAGGAAGAACCGACTTGATGCCTCCTGCGATCGCATGACCATACGTTTGATATCCTGCTTTATTGCCGGGATGTTGACCGTAGAAATATGCTAGAGAAGAGCCTAGCTGGGTGTCGATGGTATCAAACTCATAAGTAGTGGCTCCCGAACGGACAGAAGGGGCAAGCATAGGATCTATCGACCGCTGAAAAAGCGTTACCGGAGACACTGGTAAATCTTGGATACTTTGGTACGACGCGATGATATCCTTTGGTACTTGGGTGGGAAGCACCACTTGCTCCGCTGCCTCGGAGAATTCTGATACTCCACCAGGTATCACAGAAATACCAATCGGGCGAACCGACTGCTCATCACGACCACCAAGGAGGGCCAGTAGTGAAGCAGTAAGAAGAAGTCCTGCGACGCGGGGTAACCTTCGCCAATGTATATTTTCACCTCTAGCTGTGCTTGGGACACTTCCCCGTTCGTCCATATATAAGTGCTACATGTGCTCAAGAGTCTCAATGCTTAATAAAAACAGGCCGTTTTTGAGGACCTGGGCGACGGCGCTTGTCATAGCGAGGCGAAAAGAAGAGTCAGGAGTGGAAAGTGAGGAGTGCTCAGTGGTTGAATCACGGGCATCTTGCTTTTTGTTTTTCACTTTACCCTTTACACTCTGCACTTCTGACCCTCCCAATATTGAGTGTTTGGCGTAAAACAGATTAAACGCCTGAGCGAGCTCGAAGAGGTAGGTACAAAGCGTATTGGGGCTAAAACTTTCTGCGGCAGCGGCAACAACGTCGGGAAAATAAAGGATAAGCCGAGCGAGCGAGCGCTCCTCGACGTTTAATGACCAATGACCAATGACCAATGACCAATCGATTTGAGCTTTGAGCTTTGAGCTTTGAGCTTTACGCAAGACGCTGCGCGCTCTTGCGTATGTGTATTGCAAATACGGACCGGAGTCACCTTGAAAGTTGACTGACTCTTTCAGATCAAAAGCAATTTCACTGGTCGTCCCAACTTTGAGAAACGCATATTTGACTGCAGCAACTGCTGCTTTTTCGGCAATTTCCTCTTTATTTTTCTCCCCACCTTTCTCCCCACCTTCCAGGTGCGAACGTCTTTCACCTGGAGGGTGAAGAGCCGAATCGCTACTTTCTGATTCACTTCTTTCTAGTATTTTATAGATTGATTTCTTTGCTTCATCCAAAAGCCATTCACCTAAAACGACATTGCCACTTCTACTACTCATTTTCCCGTGCTTGAGCTTCACCCACCCATAGATAAGATGGTGTTGCACATTGGGCCCAACAATCCCAAGTAATTCTTCGGCTTTAAACGTCGTTTTAAAAAAACTTGCTTGCTCTGGTCCGACGACGTGAATAAGGCGATCCAACTTGCCAAATTCGCTCATTTCTTTTGTAGAAAGGGCAAGCTCTTTTCCTTCATATGTCGGTAGGCCCAAGCTATTGACGAACACCCGCGTATCGAGTCCATAAGGTTTTCCGTCGAATATGATGGCGCCGTCACTTTCCTTAAGTACTCCACCTTTCACCGCCTCTTTGGCAAGGTCAACTCCTTCCAGGCATTCGCTTTCAAAATAGAGCCGGTCGTAATGGCTTCCAACGCGCTTGTAGATATTTTCAAAGTAATCAAGGCTCCAGCCCCTTGTTTCTTTCCAAAGTTCATACACACGGTCAACTTCAACACTCCTCCCTTTGACAAACTGCATATAATCTGTGGAACTTGGCTTAATGCCTCGCTCCTTGTTGAAGCGTTGAACCGCTGCATATATGAGATAGTTAATGTCTTTGATCTCCTCTACCGCTTTCGGATCATCCTCAAATGTCTTACTCCCTGCAGCATACGCTTTGCCGAGAAAATCGACGCGGTCACGGGCTTTTTCCTGACTCACCTGGAAGGAGCCATGGCGCGCTTTCGCTTGCCTGTCACCTTCCAGGTGCTTCATAACATCGTCTTTATATGGTGAAAGTCGCAAAAGCGCGTAGAGCGCTTTTGCAATGTGCATACCCACGTCTCCCTGATAATTGGCGCGAATAACCTCATATCCTTGCGACTCAAGGAGCCTTATGATGCTTTCACCGGTTGTGATATTGCGAAGGTGGCCGATATGAAAGGCTTTGTGGGTGTTGGGGTGAGCAAATTCGACCATGATCTTTTTCGAGTTTCGAGTTTCGAGTTTCGAGTTTCGAGACACTGATTCCGATTTTTGAAGCTCGTTTTTCGATTCTCTATTCTCGAATCCCGAATCTCGCGTTTTACTCGTCCCAAAGGTCTCTTTCTCCTTTAGCACTTCGTCTATTTGATTGATAAGACTAGCTTCGGTCAAAAAGAAGTTTATAAACCCCGGAGGTGCTACTTCTACTCTATCAATGGCCTGTAATATTTGATTCAATGACTCCTTACGTGATACCTTTTGATCTTTTTGATATATATTATGATCCCCTCCTTCATTCTTAATTCTTAATTTTAAATTCTGAATTCTTTCTTTGACCGATAGTGCAAACTCCATAGGAGACTTCCACTTTGAACTTTGAACTTTGAACTTTGAACTTGTCGCAATTCTCATTGCGACATTCGTGGTGTAGTCCCCGTGAGAGGCATCCTCCGGTACTTCAACTTCCGATACAACGTCCGGTATTCCCATCTCCACAAGAATGTTCGTTATGAGCTTAGCTATCTTATCTTTCATACGCCCCTTGACTTCCCTTTACGTTCTTGATACAGTATCGTTATCACGAAGGGGAAAAGTCTTGGCGGTTCGTCCGCCAAGCGACACCCCTTTTTTTTATTGGGTTTTGATCCCAAGTTTCTCACGCAAATGTCCCAGATAATCAATAAAGGGTTGAAACTCCCACAGTAATCGTGAGTATTTCTTTCTATTCGGCACCAAAAGCCGGGCGAGCTTCTTCTTTCCGACTAAGTATTCTACCAAACAATGAAAGTCTCCATCCCCGGTAACGATGACGGCCTTATCGTAGAGGGGAAATTCAATCATCGTATGAAGGACAAGTTCTGCGTCAACATTTCCTTTCACCACCAGCGTACGCCCCTTTTTGATCGTCAGTGTTGGTTTAAATATGACGATGTAGCCGGCTTTTTGAAGTTCGGTATAGAGGGATTCGTTACCCAATAGGTACCCGATAAACAAAAATGCTTTCTCTACATGATATTTATCTTTGAGATACACGCGGAACCGCCCAAAATCCAACCGCCACCTCTGATCTTTGATACCCAGGTTTAAGTTCTGACTATCTATGAATGCAAAATTACCTTTTTCTTTCTTTTTCATACTGCGTCCATCATAGCAAAAATAATCATATAGCTCTATGATTAATTCTTAAAAATACCTGATAGGACGAATTGAAGGCGGACAACCCGCCCTATCAGGCTAAACGACGCGGAATCTTGTTGTTAGTTGCGATAGCTCCCTTCCCGACTCCGGATCGGCCGTCCGTCGTAAGAGGCGCGGAGCCGAAGTTCTCTTACTTGGTCCTCCAGGCTTTGGATCCTTGACTGTTGGCTTTCCCAGAGCAAGTAGTCGGAGAGCTCTTTCGGAGATAACGTGGCCAACCACGTTTGATGTTCGCGTTCTCGATCTTCCCGCTTTTGATGCTCTTTGTCATGTATTGCTTTGACATGAGCGTTAATCGCGTCCCGGCGGGCCTGATAGCATTCCCGCTTGTCGCAGTAGGGAAAGTGAGTCGTTTGACGACTGTAACCAATCCCATCGGGATGATACTCACTATGTTCATATGGGATTGACTCGCCGCAATTGAGACACGTTAGTTGGTCCATGGGTTTTTCCTTTCGCTTCTTCAGTTATGGCTTGGCCAGCGGGGCTTGTGCCGACTGGGAGCCAAGGTTGTTCGAGTGGACTTCCTTTCGCCCGTTACTCTACATCCAGAAATCCAGTACGGTTTTTGATACTCGCTGACTTCGCAGGTCCACAAGTACCGGACATTATGAATCTTATCCGGTCCCTTGCAGACTGGACACCAGTTGGGGTGCTCTCCCGATTTGCCTGGAACCCTGCGGCATACCGGGCAAGCCTCTCCGCACTCAATCTCCACCTCAATTACCCCGTTCTGCTGTCTCCTCTTGATCGTAGCCATTGAATTTTCTCCTTTGTGAGTGTGATTTCCGCCTTTTAATGTGCTATAGTCCGCGTGAGGCAAAACAAGTACGCCGTCGTTTGTGCGCATACGTGCACAATTGACGTTTTCAATCCGCCCGGATTGTTTCTGCAGTGCGAGTTTTGCCTTATTTTATGGGCGCTATGGTTCGTCAAGTTCACCATAAGTGACAATGCACAAATGGATTCGCTTCGCTCACCATAAGTGCGACTACGATTCGCAAGACTCATCTAGTCGCACTAAAAACGCCCCTCCAAGTTCCAATCTTTACGATCAGAAGTTGAAGGGGCGCTTCTAAGTAAGCACGGTGCCACCCTTGTTTAAAAACGCTCTAAAAAATCCCCCGTATCAGCCTTGACGGAAGGAAGCGTTTTCCTCATTTATTGTTTCCTACTTGTCCTCCGAAAGCATTTGCTTAAGGATTCCTTTCTTCAGAAACCTAGCTCCGGTGCTCGACACCATCAACGCCTATTAACTTTTTCCTTTTCTCCTCTGCTTAAGCCTCGTTCCCTAAGAAGGGAAAGAGGTCCAAACAGATGAGTTATCAAGAGTAAAAATATAATGTATTATAAATTATCT
>CAYVAR010000007.1:0-10129 GCA_964449675.1 uncultured Gammaproteobacteria bacterium | reverse complement strand
GCTTCATTTGACTCCCTCTATTCGTACCACTATAATCTGCCAACTATGTCCCCGGCGCCAGAATCAGCAGTTGAACGGAGATTACCAATTGAAATCTACGGCTCCATCGTCCCGATGGTGACCCCTGCATGTAAACGAGACGGTCAAATTGCAGTTGATACCGATAGTATCGTATCACTCGTAGATCATCTTATCTCCGGAGGAAGTAACGGTATTTTTATCCTCGGTACAACGGGAGAATTTCCATATCTTTCTTTGGATCAAAAAAAGGAAGTCATTGCTGCAACTACTCGTGCAGTTGACCATAAAGTTCCAGTCCTTGTGGGGGTATCCGCTCGTACGATTGATGAGCGGTGTGCGCTGGCTCAATATGCGGAGCAATATGGTGCAGATGCAATTGTCATAGCTCCGATGTATGGAGATAGTGACCCTTTGTCACAGATCGCCCAGCTAAAAGAAAGCACCACCCTTCCCATACTCCTTTATAACAATCCTCCAATCCATGGTCATCGCTTTATACTACTTAGTGACATCGATAAAGTCCGCACAGATCCTCAAATATGGGGCATAAAAGATTCTTCAAGAGACGCTGACTATTTAAATGCCTTAGCGCCCCGATTACATCAGGGTTTCAGATTATTTCAGGGAAGCACGACGTTTGCCTTGTTCTCGCTTCGAAATCATGCATCAGGAATCATGCTTGCAATGGCAAATGTACATCCCAGTGAGGTTGCCCGTGTCTACAGTGAGAGGAGCGAGAAGGCGTATCAAGCTATGCTTGTTCTCAAAGAGGGCATCGAATCAGTTGTAGATATAAAAAGATCATTAGTAGCAAAAGGAATACTCTCCTCTCCCATGCTGTTTTCGAATAAAGATGACTCACCAAAGTAAGATTGTATTATGTCAGTATTGAACACTGTCAACTAAACCGCCGGTCGTCAATTTATTAGCAGTCTTTGTGGCTATTTTTTGACCATCCATTCTTTTCCATCGCTCACCACTGTCATGTCCCTTTCTTCATCCGTCGGTATAATATCTTGACTTTATTTGTCTTATAGTATATACCATCGTACTTATATGTGGCTGCAAATAGTATTATTTCCTGTCTCTTCACTCAACCCTCTTTTTGCACTCATCATGCTTTTTTTCACCATACCTAGCTTTACCTAACCAAGTACTTCTCAAACAGAATCAACTGAAAATCAATTACCAGAATCAAGTCCATCAGGCTCGATTAGCCCAACGATTAGCCAATATGCGGTACAAACCTATGCGAAAACAACCCCGACACCGAGCCCAACCGTTAGTCAGACAAATACAACCACCGGTAGTTCATCCCCAACAGTCCCAACCCAAACAACAAGCGCAAACCCTACTGTTACTCCTTTACCCAATCAGCCAACAGCCACACCAACACAAAAAACAACTGGTGGCTCCGTAAGTACAAATTCAGTCACCATCACGATGAATAGAGGAGAAACAAAGCAAAATGTCTTTTCTTTCACCTCTACTGGTGCTGGTGGTTTTTCACTTTTTGGATATCCCACCTCGTACGGGCCAGGAATTAACTGGAATCCATCATCTGGTGGCATGACTACTGGACAAACAACGCAGGTTGAATTGAGCGTTACTTCTAATGTTCCCACGGGTACGTATACAGGACAAGGAAAAATACTCTTTTATAATCCTGGCAACGACGAACATTTCGTTACCTTTACTGTAACGGTCATAGATCCACCGGCAAGCGCCATGGGGTTTACGTTTTCAGCTGATTCTGTCAATATAACAGCAAAAAATAATGGACCATCTGTCAACGTATTTACCTTTACCTCAACGGGATCAACATCATTTTCTTTTCCCGGCTATCCGACTTCCAAAGGTCCAGGTATCAATTGGGGTATGAGCTCCGGCGGTATAAGCTCAGGAAATACCTATACACAATCAATAAACGTCATCAATACTGCTCCAGGAACATATACAGGCACAGGAATATTTCGCGATGATACTTCTGGTGCAGAAAAACAGATTCCAGTATCTGTAACTGTCATAAACTAATAGATACTATTGGACGGTCCAACTTCTTCCATCGCTCACCACTTCAATATCTCCTTCCTCATCTGTCCGTCTGATATCGCTTCCGATAGATTTTAGCAGTTCGAGTGCCTCAGTGCTTGGGTGGCCGTAGGAATTTTTGCCAACGGAGATTACCGCAAGTTTCGGCCGGAGCCATTGGACAAACTCTCTCGTCATACCGGTTTTACTTCCGTGATGGGGCACTTTTAGCACTTCGAGTGTATCGTCTGCCAGCTTCACTCCAGTATAATTACCTTCCACCCGACTATCTGCATCTCCGGTAAAAAGCGTATCAAAGGAGCCGTAACGCAGCAAAAATACTAAACTTCCGTCGTTTAAATTCGTTGTCGTTCGTGCGCCTAGAACGCTGCTGTCAGATTGTTTTATTGTTACATTGTTATATTGTTGGCTACGCATACTGGCTATCTGATCTGCCGAAGGCCAGAGCAGAGAAAGAGAAGTCGATCCAATGGCAACTCGCTCTCCAGTGGTCACAAACTTCATCGGAATCTTTTTAGTTCGTACTACATCCTTAAGCTTTATATAGCCTTCAGTCATATTGTCTACATCGCTTCGAATAAAATAGTCCACGCTATAGCGCTCCAAAACAGGGTTTAACCCCTGCATGTGGTCTTTTTGCGGGTGCGTCATGAGGACAAGGTTGATGTGCCGGTCCCAAAAGGGCATGTGGCGACCCAAACATCCAAGGATCTTGTCGTTTGGTCCTCCGTCAACGACCATATCCCGTCCATCGGGAAACCGGACATAGGCTCCGTCGCCTTGACCAACGTCACAAAAGACCAAATGCAATTTTCCATCCGGAAGAGTCCAAAAAAAACTATATAAAAGTACTAAGCCTGTAGCAATCCCGCTAACCAGATATCCTGTGCGTAAACGAAACATACTTTTTTTGACCTATAACCAGATTTAAAGTGTCTCAATCAATCGTACCTATTAGCCTCAAAATGATCTATTATGATATAGTCATCTTGAGCATATAATTCTACCATCCAAAACTTGCAAACGGAATTTTACTCGTTAAAGAAACTATTTGGATAAGATACTCTAAAAAAACCCAGCTTCCCCAAGCTGCAATCTGCCCGAATGGTAACCAGATATACCCAATTCCCGCAGTGAGGAGTCCAAGGATCGTGACTGGTGCAATAGTCCAACCAATGAGAACATTCGTGAGAGGTGACACTATCGAGATGCGGTGAAAATGAATAAGAATAAGTGGTATCGTAAATACCTGCGCCGCGAGTGTAGTACGAAGGTCGTCTTCGATAAATAACCATAAATATTTTGTCTGTTGACCAAGCAAGGGTAAGATATTTTTCAGAGACGCTCGGCTATCTTGCACGGCGCCTCGTATCGGTCCTCGCTCCTCGCTCAGTGAAGCTCCGCTATTAAATAGCAAGCCTAAGATCCAAAAGGGCTTCTTGTTTGGAGCTTCAGTGCTCTTCAAAATACTTACCCTTGCTTTGTGTGTATGACCTTTTCTACTAAAGAGGATAATACCTAGCGTTGCAAGGGCTGAAAGCTGAAAGGATATATCGCCCAACCACCCAATATTTATCAGAAGCATGATTCCTACTGCTAATGCCCAACTAAACAGTGCCCACTGTTGTTTGCCAAATATCACCGCCAGTAAGCTAATACATCCCATGATAGCAGCCCGGATGACGCTCGGGGACATTCCGACAAACCACACAAATCCAACGACAAGAAGTATAGTAAGCAGACTCGCTATTCGTCTGCTAATAAATCGCAGGAGAGTAAGGCTCACCAGTGACGCAATAATCGTTATATTCATGCCGGAAAGCGCGACGACATGAAGCGTCCCGGTGGTTATAAGTTGCTGATAGAGAGATTTTGAAAGCGTTGCCTTCGTGCCAAAAAGGATACCCGCTAAAAGCCCGGCATGCGGTTCCGGGAGGAGCTGGTTTAAGACGGAAGTTAATCCGACGACTGAAAATGGAATCATACAATGTACCTCATGTACGAGTGATAGGTCTTCCTTGCTCAAGGCTGCTCAAGGCTTAGCCTTGTCATCAAGGCTAAGCCTTTTTCAAAGATTAGTCCTACCATTACCGCATTTACGAGGAAACTCAAGGTCATAAAGAAAGCTGATCTTTCAGTTTCGTAAAAAGTGACTGACTGATGGCTTTTTTCGCAACGAGCTCTTCAAGCGTTTGATACGGCCGGTTGTCGATAATTTTTTTGGCCGTCACCGGACCGATGCCGGGGAGCGCTTCGAGTTCTGATTGGCTCGAATAATTAACATTGATCAACCCACCTTTAACGTCGTACACTGTATCGTTGCTAGAGGCTGAATTTATGGAAGTATGCGAACCTTCTATTGAAGGAATAAACAACTTTCCACCATCAACAAGTTTTGCCGCGCGATTAATGGTCTTCTCAATACGCTGTCTATCTGCAGTATCCGTAAACCCACTGGCTTTAGTTATTGCATCCTCTACTCTGCTCCCTGTGGGCAGTGTATAGACTCCGGGATGTACTATCGCTCCCTCAATGTCAATGGTTATTGATCCAGTAGCTATACCGGATACGCTTGCTTCAGAAGAAAACTGGATCGGAGTAGCTGTTTGCGTTGTTTTAATAAGGAGAACTACTGAGATACTGATAAAGAATAAACTCACGCTCCCCAATATAATAGGAAGTTTGTAATCACTCCAGATCAAAAGGAAATTCATTACTACTTATTACAACATACCGTTTTGAGCCTTGACAACGGGAAAAATCAGGAGTATTACTAGAAGAAGTCTATGAAATCGTGTATCTACCCTATCAATACCTTCCATATGGTCCTTCGACGGACCAAGGGAGGTTTGGGGTAAACAAAGGTACTACAAATAGTTATAAACCCAAACCTCCTTGAGCTACGGAGGTTTTTTGTATGCAAGACAGAGCGAGATTTTTACCAGAACCTGAGAACTGGAATGGACCCCGTGACGCATTGGACGATCCAGTTGGAATGTTTGCTACATTCTACGATGCAGCTGCTCAACCGGCACTCATGGCTTTACTCAATACTCTTGGTCCAGATGATCCTCGTAGAAACCTCATCTTAAAAGTCACACACTATGAACCTGACCGACGTGTTGACCTATACGACCTTGCTAGGTTACTTGAAAAAGACGATCCCCTCTACGCCTTTATTTGTTCACTGAATTTACCAGAGGGATAGATTAGACTGTTACTAAGTTAATAAGTTTCCCCGGGACAAAAACGACGTTTTTAACGGTCTTACCTTTTACATGCTTCTCCACTAGGCTACTTGCTTTTGCAGCCGCTTCGACTTCACGTTGCACCGTGCTCAATTTTTTTTGCACGATAATCGTATCGCGAAGCTTTCCGTTGACTTGAATAACGATAGTCACTTTTTCTTCTACAAAAGCTTTTTCATCATAGCTCGGCCAAGGTTGGAGGTGGACAGAATCAAAAACATTTGAGGTTAGACGTTGGAAGTTGGAAGTTGGATCTTGAAATTGGAAGCTGGAAGTTTGATTTTCCAACTTCGATGTTCTCACTTTGCTATCTAATTTCAAATTTCCATTATCTAACCTCAACTGAGCTCGTTGCCAGAGCTCTTCGGCCATAAATGGGGCAAACGGCGCAAGAAGGAGAACAAATGTTTTAAGCTCATCATGGCTGAGTGGGGTCAGGCCTTGAGGGTCTTTAAGGCCTGACCCCGACTGGACAAGATTGGTGAATTCCATCATACTGGAGATGGCTGTATTGTATCTTCGCTTTTCAATATCCTCCCCTACTTTTTTAACGAGTTTATGAAGCGCACGGGTGACTTCGACTTCACCCCCGGGGTGTAAAGCAACTTCTCCACCCCGGGGGTGGGAACCTTCGATACTCGTCATCGCCAACCGCCAAAGGCGATTAATCCAGCGATACATCCCCTCCATGGCAGAGTCGCGAAAATCGCCGCCCTGATCATAAGGGCCGGTGAACATGAGGTAGAGCCTCAAGGCATCCGCTCCGTAGTGCTCAATGTACTCATCGGGGTTGACAACGTTACCTTTTGACTTACTCATTTTGGCGCCGTCTTTTATAACCAGACCATGGGCATAAAACGTTGAAAATGGTTCATCAAAGTCTATGTATCCCCAATCATGAAGGGCCATGGTAATAAATCGGCTGTACATAAGGTGGAGGACGCTATGCTCTGCCCCGCCGGTATACATATCAACCGGAAGCCACCGCCGTGTGACCTCCCGGTCCCACGGGAGGTTGTGGGTTCTGGGTTGTAGGCTGTAGGATTGTTCAGAGTTTGACGCGGCGCGGCGAGTTTTTTCGAGCACCGTCATGCGCAACTTACTGGTAGCGGGTCCTGCCGCGGGCTTTCCCCCAAGAACACCCACCAGGGGATCCCTTCTTGGGGGTCCCCCTGCCCGCGTCACCCGCAAAGACTCAAGCCTGCTTGACGGATGCGCAGATGATAACGAGCCGCGCACAGCGTCATAAAATTGATTTTCTCCAACTGATGGATATCGCAAGAAATACCACGAACTATCTAGAAATGTATCAGATACATCTGTTTCCCGTACAGCTTTTCCTCCACATCCCGGACATTTCGTTTCGTAAAACTCTTTATGTTTAGCAAGCGGCGCAACTCCGTCATCGCCTGGTTTGTAGTCTTCAATTCGAGGTAACAGTACGGGCAATTGCTCTTCAGGTACGCTATACCATCCGGGCATATCTTGACGCTCACCTTTATGAAACGCTAAACAAGATTCGCAGCGTATCATCGGTATCGGTGGTCCCCAGTAGCGCTGGCGGGAGATAAGCCAGTCACGAAGATGATACGAAACCACTCGTTTCCCCCAACCATTTTTTTCAAAATAATCTTTTGTTCTCTCCATAGCCTGGGCGTAAGGCAAACCATTTAAGAACTCTGAATTTATCATCGTTCCAGGCTGACCTGCTTGTATGACTTGTTCAGGTCGATCAATTGGTGATGTATCGCCCTCGGGTCCCACCACAACTCTTTTTATCGGTAAACCAAATTTTTTCGCAAACTCAAAATCTCTCATGTCATGACCGGGACAGCCCTGTATTGCTCCTGTTCCAACCGTCATCAATACAAAATCTGATATCCAAATTGGAATTGATTGTTTAGTTATATGATTTATACAGTATGATCCTGTAAATACACCAGTTTTTTCTCTTCCTTGAGCAATCCGTTCCTGAGGTGATACTTTTTTACTTGCTTCAATATATGTACGCACGTTCTTTAGATTATCTGGTCTTGTAATAGATAATGCCAAAGGATGTTCTGGAGATATTACAATAAAGGTTGCGGCAAAGTTGACTGGTGTGGTGGTAAAACAAACAATTTCAGCATTGCTATCTTTTACTTTATAAACAATATTGATCCCCTCTTTTTTTCCAATCCATCGCTGTTGGGCCACGCGAATCTTTTCTGACCAATCGAGCTTAAAACTATTTTCCAGCAGTTTCCCCGCATACGCGGTAATTCTAAAAAACCACTGCTCTAATAGCTTTTTAATTACCGTATTACCGCATCGTTCACAAACGGATATGGTAATCTCCTGTTTTGAATTTTGTGCTTGGGATTTTGAATTTGTTTGGGATTTGGGATTTGGGATTTGGGATTTCTGTAAAACTTGCTCGTCTGCGAGCACCGTTTTACAGCTCGGACACCAGTTAACCTGTGCCTTCCCCCGATACGCAAGGCCATGTTTGAACATTTGTACAAATAGCCACTGCGTCCACATATAATAGGTAGGGTTATAAGTTTCTACCGTCCGCGACCAGTCATACATACAACCTATTGCACCAAGCTGCCGATAAAAATTCTTCTGGGTAATACTGGCATGATCTATGGGGTGTCTGCCAACCTTTAGTGCGTAATTTTCGCTATGGATGCCAAATCCATCCAGGCCGATAGGCTCAAAAACCTCGTAGCCTTGCATTCTCTTGAACCTTCCGTAAATATCGCTTCCGGTGAATGCATACATATTCCCCACATGCAAGCCTTCTGCAGAAGGATACGGAAACATCATAAGGTTATAGTATGGCTTTTTACTCGTTTGAATATCTACCTCGTTGAGCTTAGATTCTTCCCATATTTTTTGCCACATGTTCTCAACCGCTTTATGATCATAGCGGCCGACAGTTTTTGCGTCATTTCTATTTTTCGACTTCTGTGATAAACTACCACTCTTACTCATGTATATAAGTATACCTTATTTTCCTGGTATAACAAGCCAGAAATATGAATATTCTAGGAATACTCAGGCTCATAACAGGTTTATGAGTAATTAACGCACAATATACAGTTGACACCAGTGTACAAACGAATACTATAGACGGATCTTTTATATAAGACTTTTGGATATATCCTACAAATGATCCGGCTTAGTCAAAGAACCGAGAAGTGTTATGAGTAAATTCTTGACGTAGTTTACCCCGAGTCCTTCCGAAGGGTTCGAACAACATCAAATCTGCGCAATTCTATATAGATATAAAATGCATTATAAAAAAATCGAAAAATTACTGTTTAGATCGTTAGAATAGGATAATTTGTGTCTAGCGCTCGTTTATATTAAGTGACAAAAAAAATATTTTTACTTTTTTTGTTTGAATTAGGAAAAAATTTATTCTCTAAAAGTTTTTGTTTCATATTAATCTCCTTTTATCATATACCTTCCATTATTTACTATAGGAAAAATATATATATACTATAAGATAGAAATATCTAATTGCTTGTTCTAGCAAATTATTTATTCCCGCATACGAAGGTTCAAAGAGTTTTCACAAAATCCAATTTTTTATACATTATCAGACTATATCAATCAAATATTATTGATAAATGATATATTTAGTATATATAAAGTCAAGCTAAATTTAATTGTGCGGTAATTCGTGAAAATAAGCATAAATTCATTTATCAAATATTTCTACTGTCATTCATTTCCTCCGCTTACTACTACCTAAGTATATCAAGTTCCCTCTTGACAAGATTATTATATATAGTCTTTACTGGAATAATGAGGAAATTAAATCAGATAATAGTATCTAATGTGCTGAATTATCAAGTTATCCTCCTTAATCACTTCGAATCATATTTGGCAAGCATTGGGAGTTCCGTCAGAACGCAAAAAAATTACCGATCTGACCTCTTTCACCTTTTTACCTGGATATCTTCAGAAACATCTCTCATATCTCATACTAAGATTGCAGAACCTGAACACATAATAAGCCTTCTTACGCCAAGCCTCCTTCATCAGTATCGACAGTCGCTCATCGATTCAAATACTCCAAAGGCAACGATAAACCGTCGGTTAAGTAGTATCCGGATGTTTTGCGAGTATTGCAAGCAGTATGGCCTCATGAGTGATAATCCTGCAAAATCTCTTTCTAACGTTCCAGATCGTCTATTAGAAGAGGACTATCAAAAAATATTACTCAAAGAATTTGAAAAAAATTTACTTTCTGAAGGGGCATCAAAAAAAACAATTTCAAATTATGTAAACGATGTAAAGCAATTTCTCTTTTGGCTTGATCCAACTGGATCCTAATAAATTTATGAGCTCACTGCCTGCGCCCGTCACCGTTTATCTTGATACCCTTACACAAAAAGGGGCTGCACCTTCTTCTGTTGATCGAAAGCGGTCATCTCTGACAAAATTTTTGTCTTGGGTCTCTAAAAACAAAAAATCCAACGACCTTCCGTCGGTCTTGCAAGACATTATCAAAACAGATCAAACGACTACATATACCCCGCTAGTAACATTACCTTCTGTGTACCCGATTGCTTCGGTTGATGATCGGAGTATTCGGAAAAAAAATATACGAAAATTAATATTTGGATCTATAGCAGGCACCATAATACTCATAGCACTCTTACTAATCAACCGCCAATCGCAAGTGTTTCGACTATTATTTACGTTTGCAAAACCTCCGCAGTCTACGACAACCATAATCCGAGAGCCTTCCGCGACCCCTGTTGCTACTTCTGCCGGGACCTCTCCCTGGATACTTTTTTTCAAAGGTTCTT
>CAYVAR010000006.1:0-48304 GCA_964449675.1 uncultured Gammaproteobacteria bacterium | reverse complement strand
TAAGCAGTTGGACATTCGTAAGCGGACAAATTTTGAGAGGTATTCACCCTGGATCCAAAAATATGACGAGTATCATGCGAATGAATCCGGATTATGAACAAGCGCTTGCATTTATAAAGACCAGACCTGATGATGGAAACGTTTTCAATTTTCCATTCACGGACTTTTTTTATCAGGTAGTACCTGGGCAAAATCAGGCCGCCTACATTGGGCTGTCTCCCACATCGTATCTTACCGGTAAGCGAGCCTTCTCTGGATATCAAACTATCTATCCTTTTCCCGAGAGTTTTTTGAAACTTATAAGAGAGAAAAATTATGTTGCATTAAAGAGATTATTCGGACTACTTAATATTAAGTATATATTCTATATAAAGGACCCCAAGGCATTTACGCAGTATTACCCAACGTGGCCTTATTCGTTATTTCTGAGTACTGTTTCCAACCCACAGGCGCTTACTGAGCTCGTTGATGCTCTACGCGCTGGTGTAGTGTTTGAGAAGGGAGATTACGTCGTGTATGAAACTGATAAAGATTTTTATCTTCCCCACATGTACACCGCTACAAATATTTCACCATATGAGCCAACAGGCGACTGGTATGGTAAGAATGCCTCATTTTTTGTAGAAAATAACAGTCCAGATCCACGAGTTGCGTACGTGGAACGTGATACATGCGGTAAAGTATTCTCGGAGCAAGAGTGTATACAAAATACGATAAAATATACAGGAGATTTACCAGTGATAACCTATAAGCGAGTAAATCCCATAAAATACAAAGTGGAAGTATCAGCTGTACGAAGACCATTTGTTCTTGTCTTTTCTGAAAAATTTCATAATGACTGGAAGCTGTACGTATCTAAAAAGCAAGCTGAGGAGCTGATTTCTCGAGAGAGTTACTATAATGGAAGCGTTCGTGAGTCAATCCATGAAGACATTTTTTTGAATGGTCAAACATTTGAAACGCTTGATATGCAAAGCATACCTGAGAGTCGGCATTTTATGGTGAACGGGTATGCAAATGCCTGGTATATTCTGCCCACAGACAGCCCGGGAAATCAGCGGTATGAAATAATTATTGAAATGGTACAACAACGCGTATTTTATTATAGCGCAATCATATCCATCGTAAGTCTTTTTATTTTTCTTTTGTATGGAATAAAACTTATAAAGAACAAGACATGGTAGTATGTTTGTATGATCAAAAGAACAATAGTACAACGAGTTTCAAAAGGAATTGTTTTTGCAAGGAAAAATAGGGTTTTCTATCTTACTCCTATCCTTTTGTTAATACTTGGTGACGTTTTTCTGTTTAAAGTAAGTTCCGATGTTCGAATATTCGCAGTATTGTTCTTCTTTTTTTATCTTATAAAGCGGTTTACACTCCATAGTTCTGCGACATTCCTCTTTTCATTAATCCTATTCGTATTGACATATATACAATATATATTTACCGATCCAGGAGCTTTTTATGTGCCGCTCGTACCCTCCGTTGAAAGAACAGCGGTATGGTTGTATCTTTTTTTGGTAATTGGCGTCATACAAAAATGGAGAGAATGAAATATGGAATTAATTAACAAAAAAATACTTGTGACAGGTGGAAGTGGATTTTTAGGCGGTCATATTATTGAAAAGTTAAAATGGGTTAAGGTTCAGGTATTAGCTCCAAGTCATAAAGAGTTGGATTTAGTCCAGATAGAAAATTGTCGAGACTATTTTTCACGTAATCGTCCGAATTTGATTATTCACTGCGCGGGCGCCATAAGTGGTCTGTTGAATATATTAAAAAACCCGGCAGAAATATTTGATACAAATCTGAGAATAAATATAAATGTCTTAAAAGCAGCTCATGAATGTGGAGTAGAAAAACTCGTCAATATCGGTTCAACCTGTGCGTATCCCGGTGAACTTCCTACAGGGTATTTTCGTGAAGATGAATTTCTCAATGGCCCGATGCATTTTAGTGTTGAAGCATATGGATTTTCCAAACGAGCTATGTATGTGGGGAGCACGGCATACCGGAAACAATATAGTTTTAACTCGATTACACTTCTTCTAACAAATCTATACGGACCAGGAGATGTTTTTAGTATTGAGCGCGCGCATGTTGCATCAGCTTTAATAAAAAAATTTATTGTCGCAAAAAAAGAAAATTTACCAGAGGTAGAGGTATTGGGTTCTGGGAAGGCCGTACGTGAATTTTTGTATGTTGAAGATGCCGCGGAAGCTATTATTAGGGCAGCCAATATGTATGATGAGGAAATGCCGCTTAACGTTGGCACCGGGGAGGAGATTCCGATAGCAATATTGGCTGAAATGATAAAAGAGCTATCCGGGTATACCGGCAAAATAGTATGGAACAAAAAAGGCCCCGATGGGGCCCTGCGTAAGGTTTCAGATATCTCCCGCATAAAATCAAAACTAGGTTGGCAACCGAAGTATTATTTACGAGAAGGACTGAAAAGCACAATACAGTGGTTTGAAGATAACTATGATACTGCTGTATCGAGAGTATGAATAAAACAATCCTATTCGGCGGTAGCGGTTTTTTAGGACCTATAATCTTAGAGAAATATCCTCATATTGTTTCTATTGGTCGAAGTCCTTTGCCTTCCCATCTCAAAAACAAGCATATAGCGTTGCCCTCTCTTGATGACCTTACTGTTCTTGACTCTCTGGATTTTGATAAGATGATTTTTCTGATTGGCAGCTCAAATCATCATGTCATAAATACAAAACCAACCATGGGCATCGAATATAACGTTTTACCACTAAAAAAAATCCTATTTTACTTACAGAAACGGAAGATCAAAAAATTTATCTGCTTTACAACAATCCTACTTTATGATGTGAACAAAATGACGTTACCAGTAGATGAAACGCAACCAGTTAATCCGTACATCAATAATGACTATGTGTTTAGCAAGTATTTATCTGAAGAGTTGATTCGATTTTATTCTGACAAGGTTCCTTCCATTATTGTTCGTTTCAGTAATATTTACGGACCAACCAGATTAGTGAGACCCGATTTAGTTCCGACACTCATCCAGAAAGCGCTATCTCCGGATGAAGTTACCGTTTGGAGCAAAAAGCCGGTTCGCGACTTTCTCTATACACCTGATGCTTCGGATGCGATTATCAAGCTCCTTGATACGGATTATACCGGGCCGGTGAATTTGGGAACAGGTACCTCGGTGAGTGTAGGTAGGATTTCAAAGATTATAGAAACTTTATCAGGCAAGAAGATTAAAGACTTAGGTAAACCTGTGTCTGGTCCTATGAACTTTGTCTGTGATATTTCTCTGATAAAGCGTCTTACCGGATGGGAGCCGAAAAATTCAATTGAAGTAGGATTGAAAGAGACATATGAGATCATGAAGGGATATGCGGATGAATGTCGGTGGTGGGAGAAAGACACACAGTAGTGTTTTTCAGAAATGGAAAGAATGAAGATATTCTGGTATTCCTTGCTGTTGTTTTTTCTTGCTACCCTTATCTTCTTTATTCCATTTTTCTGGTTAAAACCAGGAGAAATGGACTTAGGCGGAGACAACAGCAGGCTCTATTTTTACGATCCACTTTCATATCTAACCAGTCAGTCGCTCTATAGTGTCTCCCATTCGGGTCTAGGAGGAGAGAACCTGAGTTTTTATGCGATTCCATTCTTTTTACTCCTTGCGTTTGTAAAGTCATTGATTCATACGCCAACTATTCTCATCGGTATATTTCATGGACTCAATTTGAGTGTTGGATTTACTTCGTGCTATTTCATAATTAAAGAGCTTTTAAAACAAGAGAAGGAAGGATATACAAACGATCGATTAATTATAGAATCGTCCAGTCTTCTTGCCGGCTTGTATTATACATTCTCTCTCAATCCTATTCACTGGTGGGGATATCCGTTATTACCCATGAATTTGGTATTTTTAAACCCTTTGTTGTTTTTTATCCTTTTACGATTTTTTCTGACGCAAAGGATTACGTATATGTTATTAGCGCTACTCATAACCTTTGTCTTTTCTCCGAATTTTGGTTATATTGGCGCGCCTACATTTTTCTCATTTTTTCCGCTTGCGATGCTTTTTCTCATACTCTATACCAAGTATATTAGAAAGAGAGCAATTCCGATTGCAAAGATCGCGGTTGGACTGCTACTTTTTGTTTGTTTACATGCATTTCATCTCGTCCCACAACTCACGAGTATTTTGACTCCTGGTACGGACGCGAATGCATTCATTTTTGGCGCTCAAGGAAAATTAGAGTGGGGTCTTAAATATTTCCTCGGTAATGCACCAGCTATAAAAGTAATTTATTCACTTTTGGGGCTGATCCAATTTACAAAACCTGAATGGTATTGGTCGATATTTATACTTTTTCCTCTCCTGTTTGTCCTCGGATTTTTGTGGAACAAGACTCGGGTGTACCTACTCAGCGGTATGTTTATGCTCGTTACGCTCTTTTTAGAAACGGCGAATATAACGCATATAGGTCTCAAGCTCTATGCATTAGCATTTCAGATTCCTGGGTTTTCTATGTTCCGGGTTTACTATGGACAATGGCAATGGGCATACTTGTTTTTTTATACCTTATTGTTCGGGCAGGCGCTCGCGATTGTAATGGAGAAAATTAAGCCGATACTGCGATATTTGCTTCTTGGAAGTCTGGTTATAGTGCTCATGACCACCTCTTTGCCATTTATCAGCGGGAAGTTGACCGATACGACGCTTTGGCAAAGCAAGAATATTAAATCCCATGTTAAGATTGATCCCACCTATAATGACGTTCTCACCTACTTACGTGCTCTCCCGGTTGATGGAAAAATTATATCGTTTCCCTTAAATGATTCTGGATATCAAGTACTCAAGGGAGAAAACGAAGCGGCGTATGTTGGCCCTTCTACTATCACCTACTTGGCAGCGAGAAACGAATTTAATAGTATCGCGGAATTTGGAATTTTTGGATCAGGTCTGCTTGCTGCAGCTCGAGAAAAAAACTATACCAAACTAAAAAATATCTTTACCATACTCAATATCAGATATATTTTTTACAATGAGGATCCGTATATTTTTGGAGACAATTTTCCCGGAATGCCATACGGCAATGTCCGGAATTTTTTTCCGGATACACAGGTAGGCTACAAAGAACTAATTAATAATTTAGGTGTCAAAGAGATCAAAACGATCGCAGGGAAATTTCACGTATACGAGATTGATGATAAGGACTATCTCCCACATGTCTATGTGGCGAGAAATAATTACTTAATAGATCAACCCAACAAAGATATGTTATTGCCCTTAGATGTAAATGATGTTCAGGATAAACGTATCGCCTTTTATAATTTAAATGATGCTCATGTTATTGATGATTCTCGTTATGGAATCATTCGCCTAGCAAAGAGTAAGTATAATTATTTGAGTGCATTACTTAAACCGGTCGATCCAATAAAGGATGTTGAGCTTCTATCACTTGAAAACAAAATAAGAGAGTTAGAAGACAATAAAGCAAAATGGGATCGCGTATTTACAGAGTATCTAAATATTGTAAAAAATTTAATAAAGATATTGGACTCTATGGGAGATAACTCTATAGCTCTTGAGAAGAAAATAAAACTAAAAGGATTATTGGTGTATCACGAGATAATGACCTATAAAGCAATAGTATCAAATCAGTCAATCGTATTAAAAGAAAAAGAAAAAATGATACAGGATATAAATTCTATTTTCGATAAATCCAATGAAGCTATTGACATAGATATCCCGAATCCAACAGTATCAGACTATTTCGTAGATATACCTGCGGATCGCACGTATGAAATATATGGAATCAATGATGTTGATATGTTCAATAATTCAAGTATCGGTTTAACAATTGATGGTAAAGCTTTACGAAGGTATTCAACCAAGGAGAAAAATAATTTATTACGTTTTGAAGATATATTTATTAGCAAAAAAAACAGCGTAAGTGTTTCTCTGAACAACAGTAGCTATGTAAATCACGTTGAAGATTCCGAGTGGCATCCAATTTCAGGAAAGGAAATAGATCCGAAATCAATAACTTTCACATTAAATGGGGTTGCTGGTAACAGGGAAGGATTATTTCGTCAAATTAATTTTGTATCTAATGCACCGTACTATATTTCGTTTGAATATAATACAAATGGTCAAAATTATTTGGCAAATATATATGAATTGGTTAAAAGTGCAGAAAATAAGTCACGTATAACTGCAAATAGGCTATATAGAGATAATCTGAGGTCTTATGATTGGAAAAAATTTAATGCTGTTATCCAAACAGGTAATGATCCCGAAACAGCATTAATACTTCAGATTTTACTCAGAGAAAATACGGAAGATGATTTATTATTTACAAAATCGGTAGGGAAAATTATCATCAGAAATCTTACGGCTATTCGAATACCACAAACACAAATTCTTTTTAGAAGTCTAAGTCAAACAAATCCTTCTGATACATTAATACCATCTGTTACTTTTACGAAGGTAAACCCAACAAAATATATAATTTCCGTTAGAAATGCACAGAAGCCTTATACGTTGGTCTTTTTACAAAATTTTAACAAAAATTGGAAGCTTATAAATCCCAATAAAACATCGTCGAATGTGACTATTGTTCCGGTGAGACTTTATAGCGCTTTACTTAATTTTATCTCTGACATCTTTTCAAAAGAACGCAAAAGTAAGTCGGTGGCTGTGAATCAATATTTTGAAAAAGACGTTACAGAAGTTGATTCAAGTGATATTTTTTTTGATAATCAGACACTTTCTACCTTCGGAAAAGCCTCTGTTGCCGAGAGTAAACACCGTTTAGTGAATGGATATGCAAATGCGTGGGACATAGAACCAAAAGATTTTGATGGTAAAACTGAATATACATTCGTAGTAGAGATGGTATCTCAGCAGTTATTTTATTTCTCATCACTCATTTCGATTGCAACGCTTGCGTGTTGTTTGGTGTGGCTGGGTATGATAGGATACAAAAATATATTCCAAACGAAAAACGAAGATAAAATATGAAAATTTTTGTAAAACAGTCTCTTGCCCAAATCCTAAAATCAAGAGGCTATAAAACACTTTATGGCATTATCAAGCGCAATCAAATACTCGCTCTTGCCCTTCTGATAGGTACGGTTTTTGTCGATAGTCTTTTCATAACAACAAGTTCAGACATTGTCATATTTGGTGTGTTACTGCTGTATATAATTATTGCAAATATTGTTCAAATGAATAGCAGGGTAACTTTTTACTTATGCCTTGGCCTCGTATGCGGAGTAGGTATAAGTTTTCTTTTTAGCCAAGCTTCTGTTCCAACAGAAAAATTGACAGTATGGTTCGTTCTATTTATGGTGACAGGTATCATTCAACAATGGCGAGAATGAAGATATCCCGGTATTTTGTACTACTTCTCCTTCTTACCGTTAGTATTTTTTTGATCCCGTTTTTCTGGCTCAAGCCCGGGGAAATGGATTTAGGAGGGGATAACAGTAGGCTTTATTTTTATGATCCTCTTTCCTATTTAACTAGCCAATCGCTCTATAGTGTCTCTCATTCGGGTCTTGGGGGAGAAAATCTGAGCTACTATGCCATTCCTTTCATTTTACTCCTTGCACTAGTTAAGTCACTTGTTCATTCCCCGACGATCCTTATCAGTTTGTTCCACGGACTCAATATGAGTCTCGGATTTATCTCGTGTTATCTGGTTGTCAAAGAACTATTAAAAAGAGAAGAGGATGCTCGAAAAGAGCAGGTGATCATCGAGGCAGCAAGTATCCTTGCCGGTCTTTTTTACACATTTTCCCCTATTCCCATTGGCTGGTGGGGATATCCACTTCTGACTATGAATCTGATCTTTCTCAATCCACTTCTCTTTTTTCTGCTTCTGCGTTTTTTCCTTACGAGTTCCATACATTTTTTATTCCTGGCGCTTCTCGTAACGTTTTTCTTTGCACCAAATTTCAGCTTTATCGGGGCGCCTACGTTTTTTGCCTTTTTTCCGCTTGCAGTGTTGTTTCTCTTGCTCTACACAAAAGGTATTAAAAAGAGACCTATCCCGATAGTAAAAATTGCGATTGGACTGCTGCTTTTTATTATTATTCATGCATTCCATCTCTTTCCACAAATAGCAAGCATCCTGACTTCTGGTAGTGCTGCAAACCAAGCCCTTTTTGGCGCATTCGGAAAATTTGAATGGGGCCTGAAGTACTTCTTGGGTACTGCTCCAATTATCAAAGTCAGTAACTCTTTACTCAGTGCTCCACAGTTTGGGAAACCAGAATTCTATGCTCCTGCCTTCATAGTGTTCCCCCTCTTGTTTGTCTTGGGGTTCTTGTGGAATAAGAGTCGTTTATATCTGTTGACTGCTATTTTTTTCTTTATCACTCTGTTTCTTGTCACCGCAAATATAACCACTATCGGATTTAAGCTCTATGTGCTCGCGTTTCAATTGCCTGGGTTTTCTATGTTCCGCGTGTTTTATGGACAGTGGGCATGGGCATATTTGTTTTTCTATACGGTGCTGATTGGACTTGCGCTTGCAACAGTTCTCCCGAAAATAAAAAAGATGCAAAGGTATCTGTTTATAGGATTTATTGTTATACTTTTCATTGCGACTTCGTGGCCGCTTATTAGCGGAAAATTAACAGACACGACCCATTGGCAGAGCAAAGGAATTAAATCCCACGTGAAGATGGATCCGGCCTATGAAGACGTTCTCGCGTATCTACGCTCTCTTCCCGTTGATGGTAAAATTCTATCGTTTCCTCTGAACGATCATGGCTATCAAGTCCTTAAAGGAGAAAATAATGCAGCGTATGTAGGACCATCCACTATTACCTACGTAGCGGCAAGAAATGAGTTTAATAGTGTTGCAGAATTTGGCGACTTTGGGTTAAGCATCTTGACGGCCGCTCGGGAAAAAAATTTCACTACATTCAAAGAAATCTTAACTATGCTCAACATTAAATACATCTTCTACAATGAAGACCCATTTATTTATTCCGATAACTACCCAGGTTTACCGTATACTCAAGTCCGTGATTTTTTCCCTGATACGCAAGAAGGCTATAAAGAGTTCATTAAAAACTTAGGTGTTAAAGAGATTAAATCATTCGGATGGAAATATCACATCTATGAACTGGATGATACTTCATACATACCACATGTATACATGGCGAACGAAAATGTGTATTGGAACGACCTCGTTGCGGTTAATCTTCATAATCCGCTGTCGTTTTATCCGGAAGATAGGAGAGTGGCTCTGTATGATGATATAAATATTTTTAAGAAATATAAAACCATGTTTGATGACGTCTTTCTTAAAGCGAGGAACACAAGCACCATTTTTGATTTTTTCAAAAAAAAGAAAGAAGATAAATTCGTTTCGCCCACGATATCACGAAAACTCTCTGACCTCATTTATCCTTTAGTGGTAGTAAAAGAAAAAAGGGATATAGCCCGTTTCACAACGATTAATGATGCCTATGTTGACCGAAGCATATATTTTGCAGAGAAACGTGTCAACGAACTCGTCAAATTAGAACATATTCCTTTGCGGAGAGATGTTGTGAGCATAACGGAACTGGGCAGTACATGGGAGGAACCAAAACTTTTTGAATTTACAAGATACAACGAATATAACTCATGGGAAGTCACCATGGTGAGATATCAGAGGGCAATTGAGAAACTCGTCGTTGATCTGGAAAAAGCAGACCAATCGGCTTATTCACTTGTAACGAGTAAGGTGGAATTGAAGAACTATTTGAAAAAACATAAGAGTGATTTGCGAACGGCTATACGACAAGAGTCATTGTGGGGATCAGAAGACAGACAATATATCTCAAGTTTACTTGAAAGAATGTTCACTGATATTTTTGTAAAATTGAATCTTCAGCTGCCAGATTTTAACCATACACCGTATAGCCTGGAATATCCGCTGGAAGAGGGACAGTATGAAGTGTATGTCCATAAAGAAGATACAGAAAATTTGGACATAAAACTCTCCACTCAAGGACAGCCGTTGGCTCAAAAGAATTCAGAGTACGATGAATGGATGAGGTATGAGGATGTAGTCGTTTACGATGCATCCTCCTTGCCAATTATTCTTTCGATTGACAAGATTCCAAATCTTATTGCACAAACACGTTGGAATGTTGCAGAGCTACCTACATATTCTTCGTGGATTATAGCTGAAGAAACGAGTGATCCAATAACCCTCATAATACCCTACAATTTTTTAGAGAATACCAGCGGTGTAGTTCGTGATATTCCGCAGTGGGAAGAAGATTCTATATATACTATTTCGTTTGATTACCTGACATCTGACCGTAATTTTTCAGTGATTCTTCACGAACGAGGAGGGACCAAGTCCAAGCAATACCTTTCTTCCTTGTACGAAGAGACGTTTAGATCAAATGAATGGAAGAAACTAAACATCGTTGTCCAGTCTTCAAAAAATGCAAAGATGGCATATTTACAAATTGTCCGGGCTCAAGATGACTATGAAGATCCGGGCAATAATGATGTTAAAAAAATAGAAATAAAAAACCTCGTCGTGCAAAAAATATATAATCCTCGGATAGTCTTCAAAAAAGTTGTGACACGTAAGGATATATCGAGGCCGTCTTTGACGTTTACTATGATAAATCCAACGAAATATAAAGTGATTGTGAGCGGTGCGGTACGTCCCTACACGCTTGTTTTCTCCCAAGCCTTTAATCAAAAATGGAAATTATTTTTTCCAAGTGGTCAAAGCCGTGCAAAGACATTTCGGGGAGTATTCACGAGACCTGCCGGTCAGGTGCTCTCGGCCGTGACAAAGCGTATCGTTCCTAATGGTAAGGATTCTTTTTGGAACGCCGATACGTTTGAGACATGGGGATATGATCCTATCGCCGAAGCCACGCATCTGCCGGTAAACGGCTATGCAAACGCGTGGTATATCACACCTGAAGATGTTGGAAACGCAAGAGATTACGAATTGATTATCGAAATGACATCGCAAAAATTATTTTTGGGAAGCCTATTTCTCTCAACTGGTGCATTTTTTCTCGTACTGTTTGTACTCGTGTTTTCGTTGACAAAAATTCGTAAATGAAAAGACATTCCTATTTTTTTCTGTTTGTCCTTTTTAGCGCAAGTTTTTTTGTCTTTCGAAAATGGTTCACCCTCCCTGAGATCATTGGGGGAGATTGGCCATACTATTACGAAGCTAATCTAAAGAATTTCTTTCTTGTTCCCACAATCTGGCAACCCTGGCTGGGCAACGGATTGGGGAACATACAGCCTCTTCTCGGTCTTCACCTTTTTGGTTCTATGGTCATCGTTTTTTTTACCCAGTGGCTTCATATTCCATGGAATATTGCGTATAAAGTCGGATGGTTTGGTCTTTTTTTCATTCTGTCATTTTTTTCGCCGATCGTTTTGTGGTACCGCGTATTTCCCCGTGTTTCTTTACGGTGGCCTTATTTACTTTCCGGTCTTTTCTACAGCACAAATACCTACATTCTTATGGTAACGGGAGGCGGGCAGATGGGAGTGGCAATTGCCTACGGTTTAGCTCCTCTTGTCTTATCGTCGTTCATCAAAATGACAAGGTTGTCCAGCGATGCAGTCGTAAATGTCAAATATCAAATGTCAAATGTCAAATGTTTGTTGATCGCAGGATTGTTATTCGGGATGCAATTGATGATTGATCCGCGTATTGCCTATGTGACGATGGTAGGAGTAGGATTGTATGCCATGGTTTCATGGTTTCATGGTTTCATGGTTAAAAGAAATCGTTTTCTGCGGATATTTTTTTCTTCTGTTATCGCTCTTTGCTCTGCGGTTATTTTGGCGGGATTTCTTAATGCGTTTTGGGTGCTTCCGATGGTTGTGATGAGGAATAATCCTCTTGAGAGTTTGGGATCGACGTATACGTCTATTGAGTCACTCAAGTTTTTTAGCTTCGCTGATTTCTCCCATGCGCTGACTCTGCTCCATCCCAATTGGCCGGAAAATATATTTGGAAAAACGTACTTTTTGCAACCGGAATTTTTAATAATCCCAATACTCGCATTTGCCAGCTTGCTTTATATAAAATCTTTAAAACACGAACATCAAAGAATAGTTTTATTTTTTACCCTCTTGTCTCTTCTCGGTATTTTTTTGTCGAAAGGATCCAACGCTCCATTCGGTCAATTATATCTATGGATGTTTTCTCATGTCCCAGGGTTTGTCATGTTCCGAGATCCTACCAAGTTTTATGTGCTGACCGCTGTTGGCTTTAGTATGCTCATTCCTTTTGTCGTAAGCAGATTTGAAAAGTACAATATACCGTTTACTCTTGTCGTTGTTATTTTTTGGTTTACAACCATACGACAGGCTGTTACAGGTCAACTTGGTGGTACGTTTGCATACCACACCACCCCAGTGGAGTACAAGCAGGTACAGGTATTTTTGGAATCTCAAAAAGGGTTTTCTCGAACTTTTTGGGTACCTCGTCAATCACGTTTTACGTATGCTTCGCTTGACCATCTAGCAACAGAAGCAGAGCCATTGTTTAGTGCTACCAATCCTGGTCAACTAAAAGAAATACTAACATTACCTTCTTCGCAAAAACTACTGAGTGATATAGGGGTTGGTTACGTTATGATTCCGTATGATTCTCTCGGAGAGTTATTTCTGAAAGATCGAATATATGATAACACGCTGCGAAAAGAATATGAAGCGGTGCTCGATGGAACTGCCTGGCTCACAAAAATCAATGCGGCAGATATCCCGATCTATAGAGCTCCAAAACACAAGGATTTATTTTCTCTATCAACTGGGGGAGTGGTTACGTATCGGCGGATTAGTCTCGTTCAATACGAGGTCTCTTTTATGATTTCTGCTCCATCTCAACTTTATTTTTCCGAGGCATATCATCCAGGGTGGGTTTTGGTAGCAAATGGGCGTCGAGTTACCGCTCATAAATCTGACACAGGATTATCCTTATTTTCCGTTCCCAATCCTGATACGTATTACGGAAAAATTATATTTGAACCACAAAAATATGTTCATTGGGGGTTAGTCGTTTCTGCCGTGACATTGCTTGGGATTATTTGTAAAATAGTTCTACTATGAGAATACTTGTCACCGGAGCAGCTGGGTTTATGGGAAGTCATCTCGTGGATTCGCTTATCGCGATGGGAGGGCACGACGTGTATGGTGTTGATGATCTTTCCGGCGGGTACACAAGAAATGTTCATCCCAAATCCCATTTTACCGTGTTGGATCTTCGCGATAAAGGCAAGACTGAAACGTATATAACCCATGTAAAACCACAGCTTCTCTACCATTTAGCTGCTGATGCTACAGAAGGCAGGAGTCAATTTACTCCGATATCTGCCACAGAGCGAAATTATCTGGCATATCTTTATACGCTTATCCCATGTATACGCTGTGGGGTAAAAAAAGTAGTCCTCACGAGTTCCATGAGCGTTTATGGTGCCCAAACACCTCCATTTACAGAAATCATGAGGCGGATTCCTGAAGATATCTATGCGATTGCTAAAACTGCCATGGAGGAGGCGACGGAAATCTTGTCAAAAGTTCATGGATTTACGTATGTTATTGTTCGTCCGCATAACGTCTATGGTCCGAAACAAAATTTAGCTGATCCATATAGGAATGTGATTGGTATATTTATCAACTGTATCCTCAATGACAAAAATTTTTATATTTATGGAAATGGTGAACAAAAGCGGGCGTTTACCTATATTGATGACTTTAATCCTTATTTCGTGAATTCTGGTTTTTTAGATTCTGTAAATGGTGAAATCATTAATATCGGACCACAAGAGGAATACACGATCAATGAGCTCTCTGACGTCGTACTTGACACGTTTTTTCCTCATGGCAAAATACCCGCGCATTTGAAGCCGAAATATCTGCCAATGCGGCCACAGGAAGTCAAGGAAGCCTATTGTACTCATGATAAAGCGGTGAAGTTACTGGGATATAAAACACGTGTAACGTTAAAAGAAGGTGTTGATAAGATGGTTGATTGGGCTAAAACTATGGGGCCACAAAAATTTACTTATTTAAAACACGGTTTAGAACTTGAAACGAAAGACACCCCGCTATCATGGAGCAAAAAGTTATACTAGCGTATGCCAAAAGTTTCTGTCGTGATCCTTAATTGGAATGGAAAAAAGTTTTTAAACGATTGTTTTCTCTCCCTTAAAAAAGTTAGGTATAAACCGCTTGAAGTCATCCTTGTCGATCAGAATTCTTCTGATGGGTCTGGCCAATATGTTCGAAAAAATTTCCCGTGGGTTAAACTAATCGCCAGCAAAATAAATAACGGGTTTGCTCGTGGGAATAATATCGGGGCGGCTGCCGCAACCGGGGAGTATATTTTATTTCTGAATAACGACACCATGGTAACGCCGGACTTTTTAGGTCGTCTTGTTACTGCGTGTATGAATGACATGATGATCGGATGCATTCAACCGGAAATGCGGGTTATGCATACTCCCTCACTCCTTGATGAAGCTGGAGCGTACCTGACATGTACCGGGTTTCTGTATCATTATGGATACCGAAAAAGCTACCGGTTGCCAATATACAAAACAAAGCGAGAGATTTTTTCAGCCAAAGGTGCCTGCATGCTCATACCAAAAAAAGTACTTGCGCAGATAGGCGGATTTGATGAAGAATTCTTTATTTTTTTTGAAGAGACGGATTTGTGTTATCGCATGTGGCTTGCGGGTTACAAAGTAATTTATGAGCCTGATGCTTTTATATTCCATGTTGCTGGTGGTGATACCAGTAATACATACGACCGTCCCCGGCGGATTTATCTGACTTTTAAAAATATGAATTATTCTTATTTGAAAAATTTTGGATATTTTAATCTCATGACGGTATACTCGATATTTGTCGTTTTACAGATGTCGCTTTTGTGTTATTTTTTGTTTACCGGTAAGTTTTCCCTCATGCGAGCGATGGTGGCTGCCTATTGGTGGAATATTACACATATGGCAGATATAGTTGACAAAAGACGCGAAGTTCAAGGTAAAATCCGAAAGGTTTCCGACCAAGAAATAAATAACCATATACTGCATAACCCTGATATATATTATTACTATTGTCTTTTGTATCATGCACAAAAATATGAAGATAAATCGATTGTTCATTGAAGTAACGTATCACTGGTATCTAATAACATGAGAAATCATAAGAAAGTGGTGTTTATTACGCCTTTATACCTTCCAGCAGTTATATCTGGTTCCCAAATGTTCGTAAAGTATCTGGCAGAAGGACTTGTCGAAAGAGGTTGTAATATATCTGTTATAACTTCTGACGCACTCACTCCCCGTTATTGGTATGATCCGTTTTTTGGTCGAAAACTCAATAGCTCATATGAAAAGATAAACGGCGTTTCGGTCTATAGACTGCCCTGCGCACAGATTATTTCTAGTATCTCTTTTATCCTGGCTCGGTATGTACATTTTTTTCCAAAGAATTTCAGGAATAAACTGAAAGTCTTTTCTAACGGTCCTTATTTGTTAGGTTTGGAAAAACTATTACATAAGAAAAAGTTTGATGTCGTTCATTGTTCACCGTTTCCATTGGAAATAAATGCAGAGATTGCGGAGTGTATTCAACATTTAATGTATAGACCGAAGTTGTTCATAACCCCATTTTTTCACGCGCACGTTACTGATTATTATAATCCTGAGTTTCAACATATTTTTGATGTCACCGACACTGTACATGTTATATCAACATCCGAAAAAAAGGATATTTCTGCAAGCTTTCAGATAGAATCCAAGAAGTTTTTTATAGCGCCATTATTCATAAATACGAGCACCATGCGCACACAAAAAGAGCTTCATCACGATATACAGCGTGCGAAGGAAACATACAGATTATTCGGAAGGAAAATAATTCTTTTTGCCGGTATTAAAGGCCGTGGAAAAGGCGCGCTACACGTCCTTTGGGCGGTACACGAGCTATGGCTCAAAGATCCATCTATAGTACTCATAGCCATAGGGAGTGAAACGCGAGAGTGGAATATGGCAAAACAGGATATTGACGGGCGATGTCTCATAGATTTGCCATACAAAACCGGGAGGAATAAAGAAGAATTGTTTGCGCTTTCTCATGTATATTGTATGCCGTCGGCTACAGAAACATTCGGCCTGACGTATCTTGAAGCATGGCATAAAAAAAAACCTGTCATCGGAGCAGATATTCCTCCAGTAAGAGAATTAATTGTTAACAATGTAGGTGGTTTGACCGTTCCTTATGGAGATACGAATAAATTGCAGATGGCTATTACAAAATTAATACAAAATCCTGTATTATCAAGAGATCTCGGAGAAAATGGGTATAAAGCATTAATGAAAAAGTATACCATTACAAGAGTATTACCAACATACCTGCGTTTATTTAACGGGTAAGGCCGCATCTGGGAATAACTTGAATACTTTTACGCATGAAGATGCGGCACAAAGGGATGCACCAGACGGTGCGTCCCAAAGGGCCGTATCCGTCCCGCTGAGCAGGACGGACGAACCCTACGTATAATTATGAATGTATTAATCACAGGAGGAGCCGGTTTTATAGGAATAAACGCTTCTTCTTATTTCTTGCGTCAAAAGCATCAGGTAACCATTTTTGATAATTTTTCCCGGCCTGGTTGTAGAGATAATATTTCCTGGCTTAATCATAATTATAAGAGTAAAGTTCGTATTATTGAAGGAGATATTTGTACTGATCGAAAAAAATTACTCACATGCATTCGAAACGTTGACGCAGTGCTTCATTTAGCAGGGCAAGTGGCAGTAACTACATCTGTAGAAGATCCGGTAACAGATTTTGCAATAAACGCACGAGGGACCCTTAATGTTCTTGAATCTATACGAGAAAGCGGAAGTAATCCTATGTTAATTTACAGTTCAACGAATAAAGTTTATGGTTCACTTAAGGATCTAAGAATTTTGGAATCAAAAACTCGTTACGTATTTCAAGATTTAAACTTTGGTGTTCCTGAAACACAGAATCTTGATTTTTATTCACCCTACGGCTGCAGCAAGGGAGCAGCGGACCAGTACGTGCATGATTATAGCCGTATATACGGATTAAATACAATTGTTTTTCGTCAATCGTGTATATATGGTTCGCACCAGTATGGCATGGAGGACCAGGGGTGGGTTGCCTGGTTTATTATTGCGTTACTCCAGCAAAAAAAGCTCACTATTTATGGGAACGGAAAGCAGGTGCGAGATCTTTTGTATATCGATGATTTATTACGCGCCTACGATTTGGCGCTCAAGCATATTAATGTAACAAAAGGCCAGATTTACAATATTGGCGGTGGACCACAAAACACTATCTCCATATGGTATGAATTAAAACCGCTCCTTGAGAAATTATTCAAAAAGAAAATTAGTGCAACGTTCTCTGACTGGCGTCCTGGTGATCAGCCTATTTATATATCCGATATCAGAAAAGCGAAGAAAGATTTTTTATGGAAACCCCGAGTACCTATACGTCTCGGAATGAAATATTTATATGACTGGATTAGACAAAATACACAACAAGTTCGTTTGTCAAAAATGATATAACAATACCTATATGGCAACGGTGAATTTTTACGACCATTATGTAACCACGCATTATCGCTCTACTGTCGGAGAGCAAAGTTATATAAAGAGGTACTATGTTTGGAAATCGTATTTAGAAAAATATATACCAAGTGACAAGAATATTTCTTTCTTAGAGGTTGGCTGCGGGATGGGCCATAATATATACGCGCTTCGCAAACTAGGATACAAAAACATAGTTGGCATAGATTACTCGGCTGAATGTGTCGATATTTGTAAGGAGAGGGGTTTTGATGCACTTCTTATCAACGAGAGGAATGAAAGCAAATTTTATAAAGCATATGCACATTCGTTTGATCTTATTATTCTCTACGATGTATTGGAGCACTATGTACCTACCGACGGGGTGATACTACTTCGCTTTATCAAGCAGTCTTTAAAAGATAATGGTACGATTTTCATCTCAACTCCTAATGCAAGTCATCCATTGAGCAGTAATCTACTTTTTGCCGATACAACACATAAGTTTATATATACACAAGGGTCACTTTTACAGTTACTTCAAAATGTCGGTTTTACGAAAAATATATTTTTCCAAATAAATTCATATACGCTCTATGACGAGAGTATAGTGATACAGCTTTTCAAGCAAACGATACTGCGGGGCATTTCGTTTATCGGTGAGTATTTTTGGAAGGCAGTAGGACTAACGCAGGGAATTATTCTTACTCAATGTAAGCCAACGCTTGTCTGTATAGCTCAAATTTAAAACGCATGAGTAGATCTCGCTTGATCCTCGTCATAACTATCCTCCTTCTCGGACTGTTACTTCGTTTGCACAATTATGCCCTCTATCCTCAACGTGGTGCAACAAGTGATGAATATGCTTTTGCGTTTTTGGGAGTAAGTTTACTTACCAAAGGCGAACCAATATCCTGGTCTGCTATTCCACTCTATATAAATCGTACGAATCTTACGATAGATAAATTATATTATTCTATAGTAAGACCATATCTTGATCATCCGCCTCTTTACGGACTACTCGTGGGCGCATGGGCGCTTATCATGGGGCAGTCAACGTTTGAAGAAGTCACGCTTTCTATTATAAGACTTGTACCCATCACGCTTTCTCTCGTGTCACTTTGCTTTGTGTTTATTCTCGGAAAATCTTTGTATGGGTATTGGGTTGGCCTCCTTTCGCTTCTTATCTATAGCGTTGTAACGATTTATGTTGTGAATGCACGAATCGTCGTTGCAGAGAGTCTGCTCACCCCGATATTTCTTATTACTCTTTATATATTTATTCATAAAAAAGTTAAGAGCATAAACACACTTCTCATGTTGGGAGTCGGAAGTGGCCTCGCGGTTCTTACAAAAATATTAGGATTGACCAGTCCGCTGACACTTTTTGTTTTATCTTGCGTTGATAAAATAAAACTTCGTCATATCTTTATTATGATGGTTCCTGTAGTTTTTTCTGTAGCCCTTTTCATGGCCTACGGTATGTACTTTGGTAGTGACTTTTTTTTCCACGTTCAAGCGTTCCAAGGAAGCCGTGCACTTGGAGCCGAGACCCTGTGGATTCTCATGACTCAACCGATTATTGTAAATAAAATTATTTATGACGGTTGGTATTTTTGGGGATTTTTGAGCGTAATTCTTTTAAGCTTACAATGGAAATCTCACAAGTACATTGTCATTCCCGTAGCGATATATTTATTTTCCCTCGTTGCTAGCGTAACGAGGACAGATATCCATGGGTGGTATATGCTTCCCCTTTTTCCGTTTATGGCAATTGCAAGTGGGTATACGTTAAAACAAGCGGTCACAAAGAGAAGTATGATTTTACTTCCGTTTGTCCTTATTGTCGGTGCAAGCCTTATCCAATATGTGTATGAGGTTCCATTTGGATTAACTCCGATGAGGTTTCGACTGCTTCTTGCTTTTATCATTGCCCCTATATTTTTGTCGCTTATCTTTGGAAAGAAAAAAATGTTTTCGTGGATAGCGTATAGTGAGATAGCTCTATTATTTGTCGGGACGATGATCATGACGTGGATGTATGTCCATCCTGCATGAGCGTTCTCTCGCTTTTGATGTTTTCTGGTTGATTCAATGAAAATACAAGATTTTACATTTTTTCTGATTCTGTCAGTTCTCATGCTCCTTCGTCGACCCTCATATTTTGTATGGACTGGTCTTTTGTGTTTAGTTTTAGCCATTCCTCTCTTTGCCACGTGGACATTTTTTACTGCAGAGCGATTAACATGGTACGCAGCCGCATATTTTTTGATGTACGTTCTTATTTCCCTTCGCCATTCCTCTTGAGGTACAATATCTTTATGAACATCCTTGTTACCGGAGGTGCTGGATATATTGGATCGGTCACTAGTGCACTTTTGAGGCAAACAGGACATACTGTCGTTATTTTTGACAGCTTACAGACTGGTCATAAGGAAGCTATCGGACAAAGTAGGCTTATTGTCGGTGACCTTACAAATAAAGACACGATTGATAAAATTTTTTCTTCTGAAGAATTTGACGCTGTTGTTCACTTTGCCGCACTATCACTCGCTGGGCAGTCCATGGAGCGTCCCTATGATTATTATTATAACAATCTTCTTGGGAGCTTAAATCTTCTTGAATCAATGCGACTGCATGGGTGTGGTACCATCATTTTTTCTTCAACAAGTGCAGTCTACGGATATCCGAAAGTTTGTCCAATTACTGAAGATCAAGATATAGCTCCGGTAAGCGTTTACGGATCTTCAAAGCATATGATCGAAGAAATCATCGGTTGGTACGATACAATTTATGGTATCAAGTCAGTACTGTTACGCTACTTTAATGCAGCGGGAGCTTTGCTTGATGGTACGATGGGAGAGGATCACGCCAATGAAACGCACATTATCCCCCTCGCGCTTGCCGTAGCGAGCGGTAAACGGGATGTATTTGAGCTATTCGGCAATGATTATGAGACACCGGATGGCACGTGCATCCGTGATTATATCCACGTGTTAGACTTAGCAGACGCGCATATCAGGGCACTTGACTTCCTTACAAAAAATAAGAAGTCCGAGGTGATAAATCTCGGCGTCGGCCGGGGATACAGCAATAAAGAAGTCCTTGACGTTGTACTAAAAATCACGGGGAAGCAGATTCACGTTGAGGTAAAACCAAGAAGGCCAGGTGACCCGGCGCAGCTTTGGGCAGATAATACAAAAGCCAAACGACTCCTTGGGTGGGTTCCTCAGCATTCTGATATTGAAACGATTATTTCCTCAGCATGGGCGTGGCACAAAAATCATCCAAATGGTTATTTTACCTAATTTATGCGAATAGGCATCGACATAAGTCAGATTGTGTATGAAGGGACGGGAGTTAGTAATTACGTACAAGAAATGGTGCGGGCGCTTTTGACGATTGATAAAACCAACCAATATATCCTTTTTGGAGCTTCGCTTCGGAGGCGTGATGTTTTTTCAAAATACTTTCATACTATATATCATTTAAGTAAACATGTGAGACTTAAGGTATTTCCGATACCGCCAACGCTCCTTGATATTTTTTGGAATATGCTACATATTTTTCCAATTGAATGGTTTATCGGAGATGTCGATGTTTTCTGGAGTAGTGACTGGACACAACCTCCGCTTCGTAAAGCAAAAGGTATAACAACAATTCATGACCTTACCGTGCTCAGATTTCCGGAAAGCTTTGGAGACACCAATATTGTTAGCGTTCAAAAAAGGAGACTCGCGTGGGCCAAAAAGGATTGTAGGAACTTTTTTTGTGATTCCATGGCAACAGCAAAAGACGCACAGGAACTCCTTGGTATTGGAAATGGCACAGTTGTTTATCCAGGATTATGATCATTGCTATTGACGGATACGAAGCAAATGTTGGCAGCAGAGTAGGAATAGGGCGGTACGCGCATGAGATACTAAGACATCTTCGCGCGATTTCTTACTCTCATTCTTTTCGAGTTTACCTACCGGGTTCGCCGCTTTCTGATATGCCCATGCAAACAGATCGGTGGACGTATCAAGTTGCAGTGCCGAAAAATCTATGGACCTTCGTAGGCTTACCGTTGGTTTTAACTCTTGATCGACCTCGACCAGACGTAATTTTTTCGCCGACGCACTATATTCCCCGCTGGGTGAATATCCCAAAAGTTATGTCTATCATGGATGTTTCCTACCTTTCCTATCCACAGATGTTTCGGCCAGGCGATCTCCATCAGCTCGTTCACTGGACGGCATACAGCGTGCGTCACGCACGGGCAATTCTTACAATCAGCGAGTTTAGTAAACGTGCTATAATGGAAGCATATAACGTGCCGGAAAAGACCGTCATTGTGACCTATCCCGGTTTTAGCATGCCCAAAACCCAAATTTCACCCAAAGTGCCAGAATCTGACTATATCCTCTCTGTGGGAACACTTCAGCCCCGGAAAAACTTTGTGCGTCTTATAGAGGCATTCAGTCAGATCGCTTCCAAATATCCCGCTCTCACGCTTGTCATTGTCGGTAAAAAGGGATGGCTCTATGAAGAAATTCTTGCTGCTCCACAAAAGCATGGTGTGGCCCAGCGGGTAAAATTCTTGGATTTTGTGGCAGACAGTGACCTTCCTTCCCTATATAAGAATGCAAAAGTATTTGCACTTCCGAGTCTTTATGAAGGTTTTGGATTGCCGGCGCTTGAGGCAATGTCCTATGGTGTGACTGTTGTTGTAAGTAACGTCTCAAGTCTTCCTGAAATAGCAGGTGAAGCTGGTATCTATGTAGATCCGGAAGATGTAGTGAGCATCGCTAAGGGTCTGACTGAAGCGCTTGAGGGAAAAGAAAAAGAGAAGCGCATAATGGCGGCAAAAGCACAGGTCGCAAAATTTACCTGGGAAAAAGCAGCAAAACAGACGCTTGAAGTGTTAGAAGAAGTTGGAAAAAAATAAATTGATGCGATACCAATCTACGAATGCATACGAATGATACGAATAAAAAACGTCATTATTCGTGGCATTAGTATCAATTAGTATATTAGCATCGGATATATGCGATTTTTTATTGATTTGTGGGTTTTTTTAGCAACGCTGACCGGACTCATTCCAAGTCATACGATTCGACTTTTCCTCTATCGTACGCTTTTTCGTATCAAAATTGGTCATAACACCTCGATTCATTGGCTTGCCCGTTTTAATCTTCCATCTGGTGTTGAGATAGGCAACAACACGATTGTCGGAAACGACGCATTCTTAGATGGCAGATTTTATCGTAAGTGGGAGAAGAAACACCTTTCAGGTGAAGCGGACTTAAGAACACCTGGAAGGTGGGAGAAGGTAATCGTGTATTTACAAGATTTTTTTAATCCAAAAAGAAAGCCGCTTCGGATTGGTAACAACGTTTCGATAGCTGGCGAAGTACGTATTTATACTATGCAGCACGATATCGATAGTACTGATTTCCGCGAAGTCGAAGGCGATGTCGTTATTGATGACTACGTTGTTATCGGCACGCGCGCAACGATTCTTTCTGGAGTTCATATAGGAAAAGGTGCTGTTGTGGCAAGCGGGGCGGTGGTAACACATGATGTAGAGCCGTACAGCATCGTCGGCGGTGTACCTGCGAAACACATACGGTATCGACACAAAGATCTTGGGTATACATTGAAGTTTGCGAGATTGTTTCAGTAACGTAAATGGCTAGATGGTTACTATGGTTAGATGGTTTTATCGTAAGTTTTTTTGAAGCCATATAGCCATATGACCATGTAGCCATTATTTGTTTATGGATTTAAGTATCATTATTCCCAGTTACAACACAAAAACGCTTCTGGAGCGTTGTTTAACTTCAGTTTTTACAAGCCTTAAAAATTCAGCTATATCCTTTGAGGTCATTGTGGTTGACAATGCGTCAACAGACGGTACAAATGAATTATTGTATACAAAATTTCCTCGAGTAAAAACGATACTCAATAGATCAAATATCGGATATGGAAAAGCGAACAATATTGCTATACAAAAAGCGCAAGGGCACTCCATACTCCTTCTCAACTCTGATATTGAAGTGAAAAATGGTGCAATTGAAAGACTTTATACATTCGGAAAAAATCATCCAAGATCATTCGTCGGGGGTAAACTGCTTAATGAGGACGGTTCGCCACAGCCCTCTTGCGGTCCAATGTATTCACTTATGGTGGTTGCGGTTATGCTTTTTGCAAAAGGAGACGCGTTTGGTATTACGCGCTACTGCCCCAATACTTCTCGTGAAGTTGATTGGGTTTCAGGTGCTTGCCTTCTCGGCGAAAAAAAAGTTTTTGATGAAGTGGGATATTTTGATGAAAATATTTTCCTTTATATGGAAGAAATTGATTTTTTGTATAGAGCAAAACAAATAGGCTACACCGTTCTATTTGATCCGGAGGCACGTTTTCTCCATACCGGGGCTGCAAGTAGCGGAGACCACCGAACCCCGGTTGTGAATATTTATCGGGGACTTTTGTATTTTTACAAGAAACATCGAAGCAAACTGGCGCTTGCGATTCTTCGAAGTTTGCTTGAAGCTAAAGCCTTGGCAGCAATATTGATAGGGCGTATGATAGGAAAGCGGGATATTGTTCAAAGGTATGAAGAAGCTCTATCAATTCTGTAAATCTAACCCTTTATTTCTGTTGACGCTTGCGCTTCTCGTGTTTATTCCGCTCTATCCCAAGCTTCCTCTTGTCGATATCAAGCATACATGGGTCTATGTCCGTATAGAAGATTTTATGGTTCTTTTTGTCCTTTTTTTCTGGGGCATCCTTGTCGCGCGAGGTGCCATTAGTCTTGCCACCCCCCTTACAGTTCCAATATTACTTTTTTGGAGCATCGGTGCTGTAGCCACGATTCATGGCGTACTACTTATTTTCCCCAATCTAGCAGATACGTACCCAAATGTGGCGTTTTTGAGCTTTCTCCGGCGTATAGAATATATGAGTTTGTTTTTCGTCGCCTATAAATCCATGAAAGACAAGCGACTTCTTCCGCTGGTTGCTATTGTACTCATGGTGACCGTCTTTGCAGTCACTCTCTATGGGATTGGACAGAAGTATATGGGTTTTCCTGCGTTTTTGACTATGAACGAGGAGTTTGCCAAGGGCGTTCCCATACGTCTCTCCCAGTTGTCACGCGTTTCATCAACATTTAGCGGGCACTACGATCTGGCGGCGTATCTGGTGCTCATTATCCCGATATTAGTTAGCATGGTTTTTGGATTTCGGAATTTGCTGGTTCGGGCGTCTTTTTTGACGAGCGCACTTTTGGGACTGGTTGTCCTGTTTATGACTGTATCGAGAATCTCGCTGTTTGCGCTTTTTCTATCACTTGGACTTGTCCTCTTTGTTCAGAAGAAAAAATTTGTCATTGTTTCTTTTTTTATCATTGCGCTTGGTACGCTTATTCTGGCAAGTGCCTCCCCAAGTATCGTCGATCGATTCGGAAGTACTCTCAAGGAGATTGACGTTTTGGTGGACGCAACAACAGGTGAAGCAGTTGGCCATTCAAAAATTGTGCCAAACACGTATTTTTCCGAAAAGACTGTCAAGCAGGTGTTTGCCAATAGTATTGGAAATATTTACGCTCATGCAAGTCCATCTGCGGCTTTTGTAATTCCATATACAATGCTTGAGGAGAACGTTGTTCTTTATCGAGAACCGAATGCGCCAACAGGTGAGAGTTTGCCTCAAGGAACTGGGTATATAAACCTATCACTTTCACCGGTTACGCGAAGGCTTGGTTATTTTTATTATGAACCAATTCCCAAAGTCGCAACCACGTCAGCTGAAGTATTTATCATCAACGGCGATTTTTTGATCAAAAAAGTGCTCGCATATGATTTATCTTTCACCACCAGGTTTCAGGGAGAGTGGCCACGGGCAATAGATGCGTTTAGAAGAAATATTTTAGTTGGAAGCGGGTACGGTTCGGTGGGGCTGGCTGTGGACAATAGCTATCTTCGCATGTTAGGAGAGGTAGGCTTATTAGGATTTGGCGCATTTTTAGCAATATTTCTATTATCAGGGATTTATATTCGAAAGATGATTCCCGACGTGGATAATTATGAGGTACGTAGTTTCATCATTGGTTTTATCGCGGGGGTTATGGGTATTGCGATTAATGCATTGTTTATCGACGTATTTGAAGCGTCCAAGGTCGCGTTTGTGCTTTGGCTTTTATTTGGGATCACACTCGGGACCCTTCGGCTCTATGGACGCAGACTACCGGATTTATACAAACCGTTAAAAACTATTATCACCTCCCCGATAGCAGTTGTTATATTTTTATTCATTCTTACTGTCGTTTTATATTCGTCCATGATACGCAATAACTTCGTGGGAGATGATTTTACATGGTTTCGCTGGGTTGCAGATTGTGGTGTTAACACGGCAGGGTCGCAGCGGTGTAACGTAAACATTTCAACGATTGTGCGTTACTTTACCCAAGCAGATGGGTTTTTCTATCGACCGGGTGCCAAGCTCTATTTCCTTTTGATGTATTCGGTATTCTGGCTTAACCAGAGCGTCTATCACGCCGTTTCACTCGCGTTACATTTTATTGTATCTGTACTTGTTTTTTTCTTGGCAAGGAAAATACTTAAGAATTTTCTTCTTTCAGCCGCTACCGGAGTCATGTTTCTTCTCCTTAGCGGGTTATCTGAATCAGTGTTTTGGATTTCTGCTACAGGATTTCTTTTTACCGCGTGTTTTTCACTCGCTAGCTTCCTTTGTTTTACCCGTTGGGAGGAAACAGAAAAAAAGATATATTTTGTTACAACACTTGGATTTTTCATTCTTTCTCTCTTGTTTCATGAATTGGGCATCGTGACACCGATACTTTATCTTTTATACACCTTTGTCTCGACCGGTACTTCCGGTTTACGTCGATTATTGGGGGCGACGCGTGGCATATGGCTTCTGGCTCCTATACCTGTGTACTTTATCATACGGTACCTTGCGCATAGTCATTGGCTCAGCGGTGACTATAACTACAATTTTTTCAAGTTACCGTTTAACGCAATGGGCAATGCTGTTGGATACTTTTTCCTTACGTTTTTTGGGCCGTACGCAGTCCCTGCTATCGGAGTACTGCGAGGCGGACTTAGGAGCCATGTGGTGCTTGCGATAGGTGTCACCTTTATGATTTGTACTACTTTGGTCATTTTGTACAAGGCATACTTCAAGCATATAGAGAAAGAAGACAGGAGGATTGTGTCGTTTACCCTGGGATTTTTCATTATAACTCTGTTGCCATTTTTAGGTCTGGGGAATATGACCTCTCGATATAGTTACCTTTCTACTGTGGGTCTTGTTATTTTGTTTGTTTATGCTCTTAAAAAACTCTATATGTTCTTACTCGTGAACGGACGGATAATATCAATTTTGGTGGTTACAATAATTGGAAGCATTTTTGGACTGTTACAAATTATCCAAATACAACAAATTCACTCCGATTGGTATGAAGCCGGGGAGAAATCGAGAAGATTTATCGTGTCGATAGACGGCGCGTATCAAGATTATTGGGGTATAGAGCCTATAGAACTCCATTTCGTTAACGTGCCGATACGCATAGGAGAAGCGTGGGTATTTCCTGTGGGGATTGCTGACGCGTTGTGGCTCATTTTCCGAAATCCGAATATACGGGTATTTACCTGGCCATCAGTATCGGCTGCTTTTAATGCTATAGACTACGATTCCAAAAATCAGAAAGTATTTGAGTTTACTCCGACCGGAAAACTCATTGAGCACAGGAAAACGCGCAATATCCAATGAAGAAGACAGAGCTTTTTGTTCTCGCCATTGTAACTCTTGTTGCCGTAACTACTCGTCTATACGGATTGGGTAACCCTGTGGCAGACTGGCATAGCTGGCGGCAAGTGGATACAGCTACTGTAGCAAGAAATTTTCTGAAATTTGGGATTGATCCGCTGCGACCGAGATTTGATGACCTTTCCAATATCCCATCGGGCAAGGATAATCCTAAAGGTTATCGGATGGTTGAGTTTCCCATTTATCAAGTCACTGCAGCACTTGGAGCACGTTTATTTCCTGGGATTTCGATTGAAATACTACTGCGCACACTTACTATCGTAGCTTCTGTGGGATCCGGTATTCTCATAGGTCTTATTGTGGCATCGGTGTTGGATGCATATACAGGAATTATTGCTTCCTTATTATATGCAGTACTTCCGTATAGTATGTACTACGGCCGGACAACACTTCCGGATCCTCACATGGTTTTTTGGGCACTTTTGAGTATTTACCTTTTGGTAAAAGCACAAAGCGCGAAAGGGGAGAAAATATGGTTGCTGCTTGCGACTGCGGCTATATGTGGAGCGATAGCTCTTCTGATAAAACCCCCGGCACTATTTTTATTACTCCCTGCTGTCTATATAATCTTTCGCAGATTCTCTTTTTCAAAGAATTTGTTTATTGGTTTATTTGTTTATTGGTTTATTTGTTTATGTCCGCTCTGGTGGTGGCGCAGTTGGATTATGCAATATCCGGAAGGCATTCCTGTATATACCTGGTTACTCAATGAGGGCAATATTCGTTTCAAGGGCGCGTGGTTTTACTGGTTATTTGCCGAGCGTTTAGGTAAGTTGATTTTGGGGTATTGGGGCCTCGTACCACTGGGTCTTGGACTACTTGTAAAGCCTGAAAAAAACGAAGGATGGTTTTTTCGCTGGTGGCTCATAAGTGCAATTGCCTATATGGTGATTATCGCTCGCGGTAATGTGCAACATGACTATTATCAGATCCTCATTATACCGGTCGTTAGTGTGTATCTTGCGAAAGGATTCTTCTTTCTTCTTACGAATTCGGTATTCTCAAAACTTACTGCTTATCCCTTATCGCTTATCACGCTTTTATTTATGCTTGCATTTTCCTGGTATACCATACGAACGTATTATTGGATAAATAGACAGGAAATTGTGGATGTTGGACGATACGCGGATGCCTTGTTGCCAAAAAATGCCAAAGTAATTGCCCCATATAATGGCGACACGACTTTTCTTTACCAAACCGATCGACAAGGATGGCCTATTGGTTTTGATATAGACAAAAAGATAACACTTGGCGCGACGCACTATGTCACGCTATCACCAACGGACAAAGACCTCGAAACGAGAGACCTTGCTCAGATATATACCGTTTTAGTACGAAATGACAAATTCGCGATAATCGACCTTACCAAAAAACGTGAGTAGTAATGTACTTCGGTTGATATATGAATATACTATTTGTCTCAGCAGTACTGCCATATCCTTTATATTCCGGAGGACAAATTCGCATATATAATCTTCTTAAATCGCTTAGCTCTCGTCACGCAATTACGTTATATAGTTTTATTCGCGATCGGGAGGAGTACAAATACCTTACAAGCTTCGCCTTTTGCAAAAGAGTAGAAACCGTGCTTCGGGGACACGCGTGGCAACCGCGATATATCATTTCTTCTATAGTTGGTATGTATCCACTGCTACTTGCTTCTTATAATAATATTGAGATGAAAAGTCGTTTAGCCGAAGAGTTGAAAACCCATTCGTATGATCTCATACATCTGGAACCAAGCTACGTCTGGCCGTCGCTACCACATACAGACATACCGACCATTATTACGGAACACAACATTGAGCACACTATCTACGAAGGCTATGTTCGCCGATTTCCGATCGCTCCATTCCGACCGTTTCTTTACATCGATGTTGCCAAGCTTGGGTGGTGGGAACGGCATATCTGGCGAAAGGCTATGCATATCATTGCAGTATCTGACAACGATCTAATGTATATACAACAGCATGCCACTCACACAGATGTCACAGTGGTGCCAAATGGCGTAGACATAGATGAGTTTGATTTTCGACCCAAAAAATATATTCCGATGGATGCACCGGTATTTCTTTTTGTAGGGAGCTTCACCTGGATGCAGAACCGCGATGCTGTGGTGTGGCTCGTGACGTCAATCTGGCCGACGCTTCGGAAGCGTTATCCTGGGGCGACGCTACGGATAGTGGGGCGAAGTATGCCCTCTACGCTTCGAAAGCTTATAAGTAACCATCAGGTTATGCTGCTTGAGCATGTGGAATCTATCGAAGAAGAACTTCATAACGCGGATCTTTTACTTGCACCAATTAGGATCGGTGGTGGGACAAGCTTTAAGATACTGGAAGCCATGGCAAGTGGATTGCCCGTGGTTACGACGACACTCGGAGCTGCGGGACTCAATGTGACGCACGGCAAGGAAGTCCTTATCGGAAACACGGAAGAAGAATTAGTTGCTGCCGTTGATATGCTCCTTGCGTCATCCAAGAAGCGAGCCGAGATAGCGAGAAACGCGCGAAAAACTATAGAACAGGAATATGCCTGGGACAATATCGCCCATACCCTGGATCGAGTTTGGGAAGGAACTGCAAAAAGAATGTCGTTATGAAAAATAGCATCGATACTTCTATTATTATCGTTTCGTACAATACAAAAGACTTGCTTTCGGTTTGTCTTTCTTCTCTTATAAAACAAAAAGGAAGCAAGAGTTGGGAAATTATTGTTGTTGATAATGCTTCATCTGATGGAATAAGAGACCTCATAAAAGAAAAATTTCCAGACGTCATATTCATCCAAAACAAGAAAAACGTTGGATTTTCTACGGCAAATAACATTGGCCTTCGGTGCGCTCATGGTAAGTTTCTTCTTCTTCTTAATTCCGATACTGAAGTTTCGGAGGGGGCCGTAGGACAAGTCAGGCAGTTTATGGAGAAGCATCCCAATGTTGGTGTTGCCTCGTGTAAGCTTGTTCTACGAGATGGAAGCATAGATCCAGCTTGTCATCGGGGATTTCCGACTCCGTGGGCTTCACTGACCTACTTTATGGGACTCGAAAACCTTTTCCCTCGATCACGCTTATTTGCTCAGTATCATCAGGGATATAAAAACATGAATGAGCCTCACGAAATCGACAGTCCAGCAGGCGCGTTTTATATGGTCCGACGCGAAGTCATCAATAAAGTAGGGTATCTTGATGAAGACTATTTTATGTATGGGGAAGACCTTGACTACAGTTATCGGATAAAGCAAGCGGGATGGAAGATTTTCTACGTTCCACAAGCGACAGTGCTTCATAAGAAAAAACAGAGCGGAAGAGATAGCGATGACCCTTCACTGAGGAGAATTACTGAAACGTACTTTTACGATACTATGAACCTTTTTTATCAAAAGCACTACCAGCATCGCTATGGATGGCTCGTCACTAATCTGGTTCAACTTGGTATAAGACTGCGAGCTAGTTTCTAATAGAAGTAATAGAAGGTTCGCATACTTCCATATCTTCCATATCGAGGGTGACTTAATAGCTTCTATCTTGGAAGTATGCGAACCTTCTAGATTCACATATGAAAATCGGTATCGACGCGAGACTTATTGAAGAAACAGGAGTAGGGCGATACATTCGTAATCTTGTGAGTGAGTTAGGTACGCTTGACTTAAAGAATAGATACATACTATTTTTACGAAAGAAATCGTTTAACGCATTGAAGCTCCCGAACAGCAGGTGGGAAAAACGGTTGGCAGAGGTGCCGTGGCATAGCGTCGCAGAGCAGTTTCTTATGCCCTGGTATTTTGTTCGGGAACACCTCGATCTTTTGCATGTACCATATTTTAATGTTCCTCTTTTTTATCCGGGAAAGCTTATCGTTACTATTCATGATTTAACCATCCTTCATTTTGATACCGGAAAGGCAACAACGCTTCCACTGATTTTATATAAATTGAGACGCATCGGGTATATTGTGAGCCTCGCTGTGGGACTACGACGTGCGGTCAAAATATTAGCGGTATCTAAAACGACAAAACAGGAAATCATTGATCACTTTGGCATTGATTCTGGCAAAATAGAGGTGACATATGAGGGAATAGACAATAAGCTCAAAACTCAAATGTCAAAGCTCAAAACTGAAAAAAGAGTGATTAAGGATTCATATTTTCTTTACATCGGGAATGCGTATCCGCATAAGAATCTGGAAACACTCTTACGAGCATTTCAACAGTTGACCGTGAGTATTTCATCATTATCAAAAACGAAACTCGTTCTCGTTGGAAAAGATGATTTCTTCTATAGGAAGTTAAAGGAGAGGGTAGAGGAATTAAGCCTTTCTAATCAAGTAATATTTTTTGGAGAGGCCAACGACATACAACTTAAAAATTTATATACACACGCTGTCGCCCTGATTTTTCCGTCACTTATGGAAGGATTCGGACTCCCGGGACTTGAGGCAATGGCTATGGGTACGCCGGTCGTTTGCTCAGATATCCCGGTCTTTCATGAAATTTATGGAAACGCAGCCCTCTATTTTGATCCGAGAAACCCTGAAGATATTACCACAAAGTTGAATACTATTATCTCAGATAACACGCTGAAAAACAGACTCATTGAGAAAGGAAAAAATCGGACTCAAGCGTATGAATGGAGTACTATGGTGGAGAAAACGCTTCGTATATATAATCAATAAAAAGAAACCACGATGTGACTATAACCATGTCAAAAATTTTAGTCCATTAATACTTACTAACCTATCCTTTCTGCCAGAGGGTAGTATAGTAGGGTAGATTTGTTTCTTGCTTGGCTCCAATATGCTCTGACGCTAAATCCTCGCTTAGGTCACTGTCCCACGAACAGATTAGCAGTCTATCCTGTGTTAAAGATCTGCCGAGTGCTTTATATTCTTCTACTTTGACAATACCGTGCGATCCGCCAGTACTTAGGATTATTGTGCTAAACGGATCATCGTTTTGAAGTAAATATTCGTGAAGGAGACGAGGACTTTGTATTATAGGACGTCTTTTTAGATGTAATAAAACACGATGCTCAAGAGGAACGTTACAGTCTAATGCGACAATTGGAACATCTTCTGAAACGAGATTATGTATAGCTAAGACATCACTTCCTTTCCCACTTCCTGCAATGAGTATACGAGTATGGTTTGATGTTACACCCGATGCAAATATAATTTCAAATATACTCTGTAAAGCTCGACATTCAGTGAACGGGGCTTCGATATCCTCTGTTACGAAAGCAAGTGTTTCAGTCCGGTTTGTTGCCATAGGTAGAGTAGTAAGACTGATAGTACGGGTTGATTATCGTATACTGTTGGTTCTGGTGCAAATTACTGTTTCGCGATGTCGCTTTCTGTATAATGAAGATCATGAGAGTAGCCCTTGTATACGATTGGGTGAATAAGTGGGGAGGGGCGGAGCGGGTGCTCCTTGCCCTTCACGAGATTTGGCCTGATGCGCCCCTTTTTACAGCTCTCTATGACCCCGATGCTGCTCCCTGGGCAAAAGTTTTTGAAATCCATCCTTCGTTTCTCCAACAGTTTCCCTTTGCCACATCCCACCACGAACTCTATCCGTGGCTTACTCCGCTTGCCTTCCAATCTTTTAACTTTGATGACTATGATGTCGTACTGTCGGTTACGTCTGCGGAGGCTAAGAATCTTATTACTAAGCCGCACACACTCCATATCTGTTATTGCTTAACCCCAACGCGATACCTCTGGAGCGGGTATGAAGCTTATCAGATGTATCCGAGTGGCGGTGTCCTTGAAAAAATTTTGCAACAGTCGTTAGCACATTTTGCTCCGATGCTCAGGCGTTGGGATACCTACGCAAGTACCAGACCGGATTATTATTTTGCGATATCAGGTCACGTAGGCAAAAGAGTAGAGACGTATTACCATCGTCCAGTTGAGAAAATAATTTATCCTCCTGTTGCTACTGACTTTTTTGTTCCAGATCTTCATCGGAAAAATAGCCAAGTGCCTTATTACCTTTTGGTATCACGATTAGTCGGCTATAAGCGTATTGATATTATTATTGATGCATTTAATAAGCTCGGTTGGCCTCTTGTCGTTATTGGGGATGGATGGGCGAGAAAGCAGTTAGAATCTAAAGCGAGGAAAAATATTCGATTTGTATGGGAACATTTGACAGATCGCGAACTGCTTGGGTATTATCAAGATTGTCGCGCCTTTGTGTTTTCGGGAGACGAAGACTTTGGAATTGTTGCCGCAGAAGCCCAATCGTGCGGTAAATCAGTTATTGCATATAAAAAGAGTGGTATATCGGAGATAGTTAAAGAAGGTGAAACAGGAGAACTATTTGATGCGCAATCCGTTGATTCATGTATTAAGGCACTTATGGCAGGAAAAAATAAAGTGTATGATCCTTTGAAATGTCGTGCAAACTCAGTGCGATTTAGTAAAGACCGGTTTAAAAAGGAAATGAGACAAGCGGTATATACACTTTTTCAAACATATTTATGAAAGTAATAATTTTTGCAGGCGGTGTTGGTACGAGGCTCTGGCCGTTATCTCGGAAAAGATCTCCAAAACAATTTGAGAAAATCATAGGAAACAAATCGACGCTTCAGCTCGCTGCGCTCCGTCTTCAACCTGACTTTTCATGGTCGAGTATTTACGTTTCGACTGGTCAGGTATATGTCCCTCTTATCCATGAACAATTACCCGATCTTCCCCCAGATCATGTCATTGGTGAGCCAGAAATTCGCGACGTAGGCCCAGCGGTAGGGCTTGTGACCGCCATTCTTGCGAACGAATCTCCAGATGAGCCCATGGCAATCCTCTGGAGTGACCATCTCGTAAAAAAAGAAGCACTATTTCGCAAGATTCTCCTTACTGCCGGTGGGATTGTTAGTGAAAATCCAGATAAAATCGTCTTCGTAGCCCAAAAGCCTCGATTCGCGAGCGTCAATCTCGGCTGGATTGGCTATGGAAAGGAAATACTAGGTCGTAGTGGAATTTCCTTTTACGCACTGACGGATTATCAGTATAGACCTGATCGAGAAACCGCCGAGCAATTCGTTGCAAGCGGTCACCACGCATGGAATCTTGGCTATTTTATAACCACGCCGCGGTTTCTCATGACCCAGTATAAGCAGTTTGTTCCTAATCTCTACCAAGGTCTTTTACGAATCGCCGATACTTGGCATACGGGCGCCTATGAGGATACGCTCCGTCGGATATACCCGACACTCGAAAAGATCCACTTCGACAACGCAATTTTAGAAAAACTTGCAGGATCTGATGCTCTCATTGTTTCCGAAAACATTGGCTGGAGTGACATTGGAGCATGGGAAGCGCTGAAAGAAGCGCTCGAGGAAGCAAAAGAAAAGAACGTTACGCAAGGAAGAGTGCTCACCCAGGAGACACGAGATAGTCTTGTATATAGCTATACAAACCAGCTGGTCGTGACGATTGACATTGAGGATATGTTAGTAGTTAACACTGATGACGTGGTCCTCGTGTGTAAAAAATCATCGGTGCCGAAAATTAAAAAACTCGTCGAGGGCTTCGCGGGTACGGAAAACGATCACCTCACGTAACAAATGTAACGCATGAACTACTTTATCGTAAAGCGTTGTATTGATGTCGTAGGAAGTATCATCATTGGTATATTTTTTTTACCGGTCGGAGTACTATGCGCACTTGCAATTGTTATAGATAGTCCCGGACCTATTTTTGCAGATACTCCGCAGCGAGTTGGGAAAAAAGGAAAATTATTTAAGTTATTTAAATTTCGCTCGATGGTAGAAAATGCCCATGAACGACTTCGAAAAGATCCCAAGCTTGCCAAGCTTTTTAACGAATACAAAAAAAATAGCTATAAACTGAAAGAAGACCCTCGAGTCACAGGGGTCGGTAGATTTATTCGGAAACATTCGATAGATGAGATCCCCCAACTTATCAACGTACTTTCCGGTGACATGAGTTTGGTTGGTCCCAGGCCATATTATCCCGATGAGCTTTCCGAGCAACAGAGAAAATATCCCAACACGAAAGAGCTTGTGGGAGTCGTACTGTCGGCAAAACCCGGCATTACCGGGCATTGGCAGGTTTCCGGCAGAAGCGAAGTGAATTTTGATAAACGCATTAAAATGGACGCAGATTATGTGCGAAAATGTTCATTTCTTCTTGATATAATGATTTTATTAAAAAGTCCGTGGGCGATGATTTCAGGAAAAGGGGCGGTGTAATCAACAATTGACAATTAACAATTAACAATTGACAATACTAGTATGCCGGATGAATTGAAAAAAATCGATCTCGATAGTAAGCCAGTATCTTCTGATGCAATGACAAAGAAATCATTTTCATGGAAGTTTGTACTATTTCCTGTTACTGGGGTACTTCTTATTATTTTCCTCATTGGAATACTTCTGTTACCTCTTCGAGGAGTATTTGCAAAAGCTCAAGATGTCCTGCGGGGTGGAAAAAGTGCAGCACAGTCTTTAAAAAATCAGGATCTCATCGGTGCCAAGGATGGCCTGAAGGAGACGCGAAAACAATTAGAACTTTTGAAAAGTGAGTATGGAAAGATGTTAGGATTGCGATTTGTGCCGTTTCTTGGTGGCTACATTTCAGACGGAGAACATGCTATAAATGCTGCTTTTGCCGGACTTTCTGCGGCAGATAAGGCGATTGAAGCGCTTGAACCAAACGCGGACTTATTGGGACTAAAAGGAAAGAGTCGATTTGTGGAAGGAACAGCTGATGATCGAATTCAAACTGCAGTCAAAACTATGAATGCGCTCGTTCCGAAAGTCAATGAAATGGCTACATACGTCGATACCCTGCGGAAAGAACTTGAGTTTATTGATCCAAATCGATATCCGAAAAAGATCGGAAGTATGGTTGTGCGAGAGCGTCTCGTTGGCGCCAAAGATGTTATAGAAAATGCTGCAAATCTTTTTGTCAACGCACAGCCGCTCCTTATCAATCTTCCTAAAATGTTAGGCGAGCCTGATGAAAAACGGTATCTTGTATTATTTCAAAATGACAAGGAGCTCCGACCGACAGGTGGATTTATTACTGCATATGCACAATTTCGTTTCGTACGCGGGAGGGCAATTCTTGAGAAATCTGATGATATTTATGCTCTCGATAACGCGAAACGGAAGACATTTCCAGCCCCAAGGGAAATACTTACTTTCCACAAAAACGTTTATAATCTCAATATTCGAGATTCCAATCTATCGCCTGATTTTAAACTCTCCATGCAGCAGTTTGAACAGCTTTACGATTCCGTCGCTGGTAGAGAGAAGATAGATGGTATTTGGGCAGTAGATACGCACGTACTTGTAGAAGCACTGAAGATTTTAGGTTCTATGAATATTGCCGGGCGCGAATTTAGTGCAGAGATAGATAAACGCTGTGATTGTCCGAAAGCCGTGTATGAACTCGAAGACTATTCCACAAGGCCCGTTGGCTACGTGAGGGAAGCACGAAAGGATATTATCGGGATACTCCTTCAACAGCTCCTTCAAAAAGCTCTTGGCGTTTCACCGTCACAATATTGGGGAAAGCTTTTCCAAATGCTTTTGGCAGAAATTAGTCAAAAGCACGTATTGGCATATTTTCACGACGAAAATGCTCAAAAAGCTTCCGAAAGCTTTAATATGGCCGGTCGTATCATGACCGCTACAGATTCAGCAACACTTCTTTCGTATAAAGAGGGGAGTGAATGGGATTATCTTCATGTCAACAATAGCAATATGGCTGGCGCTAAAGCCAATATGTTTACGAGTCAAAAGTACACAAAAGAGGTTACGGTTAATGGTGATGGAACGATCACGACCAAGCTTACCATAGAATATAAGAATCCCTATCCAGGGAGCGATTGCGGATTGGAGAGCGGCGGGTTATGTCTCAATGCACCGCTTCGAAACTGGATTCGCGTCTATGTGCCGGCAGGGAGTAAGCTTATAGAAAGTAATGGAACGCAATCTCCAAAAGACAATAAAGCCGTTCCTATGGATATGTACGAAGATCTCACAAAAACAGTATTTGAGGGATTTCTCATCGTTAATCCTTTAGGTACCGCGCGAGTTGACATAACCTACACCTCGCCTTTCAAATCAAGTGATGGTAAGTATCGATTGCTTTTGCAAAAACAACCCGGAACAAATGGTGACGAAGTGATCATTGGTCTCGGTGGCAAAGAGCGAAAGAAGTTTACTCTCGCTCGCGACACCGAGTTGACATTATAGATTCCATGCGATCACCCCGAGTTTATAAAGCAAGTGGCATAGTACTCAAGCGTCGTAATATCGGGGAGACTGACCGACTTGTTACCATTTTTACCAAGGAGTACGGGAAAATAGTTGTCATAGCGCGCGGAATTCGTAAGATTACGAGTCGGAGGGCTCCTCATCTTGAAATATTTAGTCATGTGAGCTTACTACTTCATAAAGGTAAGGTGTGTGATATCGTAACGGAGGTGACGACTGTTCATCTTATTAGTTCAATCCGAAAACATTTACCCTTCATACAAGCTTCATATTATATGTGTGAGCTTATTGACGTACTCACTCCTGAAAAACAGGAAATGGAGGATGTTTTTTATCTTTTAGATGATGCGATTTCTGAAATTGACGATGGAAGATTTACTGATTTGCCCGTCTATTTGGAGGAGTTTGCATTGTCTTTGCTTCGTAAGTTGGGATTTCTTCCAATCGAAAAAACATTACGGTCAAGTCAAATTCAGCCATTTATAGAACACATCGTTGAAAAGAGGATGAAAACATACCAGTTCTTGACAACAGCATAGATAAGATCTTACACTTACATATAAGTCGCGATGATCTCAAGGGCATGAGGGAGCGTAAAAATAAAAAAAGTAGGTCCGATTGAATCGGACAAGTAGGGTGGAACCGCCCCGACGAAACGTCGGGACCCCTAACACACACAACGTGTTAGGGGATTTTTTGTAAAAAAAGCATATGGATAAAATTGTTGCACTAGCAAAACGACGAGGATTTGTATTTCCTTCAAGTGAGATCTACGGAGGGATTGGTGGATTTTGGGACTTCGGGCCGCTTGGCGTAGAACTTGCGAAAAATATCAAAGACTTGTGGTGGAAAAGCATGGTATATGATCGCGAAGACATCGTAGGACTGGATGCGAGTATTATCATGAATCCCAAAGTATGGGAAGCGTCGGGACATGTCTCCTCGTTTACTGATCCGCTTATAGAATGCAAAACGTGTCACAATCGATTTCGAGCGGATCAACCAGATGAGATTGCTTTTCACGAACTACTTCATAAGAAAAAAGGAGAACATGATATTGCATGGACGGACCCGAAACAGTTTAATCTCCTTTTTCGTACGTTTGTGGGGCCTGTGGAAGACGACTCAAGTCTTGCTTACCTACGGGGGGAGACCTGTCAAGGGATCTATGTGGATTACCAGAGCGTACTCTCTTCCACGCGAATAAAAATACCATTTGGAATCGCCCAGATTGGTAAAGCATTCCGAAATGAAGTGACTCCTGGAAAGTTTTTATTTCGTGTACGTGAATTTGAGCAAATGGAACTTGAGTACTTTGTACACCCAGCTCGTGCGCAGGAGACGTTGAAGTATTGGAAGGATCAACGTATGAATTGGTATCTTCGTTTAGGACTCTCAAAAAGTCACCTGATATTTCGGCAGCACGAGCCCACTGAACGAGCCCACTATGCTGCTGATAGTTGGGATATCGAGTACGAGTACCCTGATTGGGGTTTTAAGGAACTTGAGGGAATTGCAAATCGTACCGACTATGACCTTAAAACTCACCGGAAGTGGAGTGGAAAAGATCTTTCCTATACAGACTCAGATACTAAAGAAACATATATTCCCTATATTATTGAGCCGTCAGTGTCAGTGCAGCGGTTGTTTCTCGCACTTCTTTTTGATGCATACACACAAGAAGAAAAGCGTATCGTGTTACGATTACATCCCTCCCTCGCACCAGTGAAAGTGGCGGTTTTTCCACTTGTTGCGAATAAACCAGAGATCATAGAAAAAGCCAGGTTTGTCTATCAGATACTTAAAAAGCGTTTTGTAACAGCATGGGATGACCGAGGCAACATCGGGAAGCGGTACCTTGCCCAAGATGAAATTGGCACCCCCTGGTGCGTGACTATTGACTATGATACGCTTGACTTAGATACAGTGACAATACGAGATCGTGATACGACAAAGCAAGAGAGGGTCACTGTTTCACGTCTTGAGGAGTATATAGCAGATCGATTGGCATTGTAAATCGCTTTTATGCAAAAAAAATGGCTCATTATAGCTCTCGGACTGGTCGCACTTGCAACGCTTACTGGATTTTTGGTCTATAAGGCAGTTGCTTCTCCTTCTCAAAAGCAAGAAGTAGCGCAAGAAGAGAAGCCGCAGGATCAGGTGGTACCTCTTGATGAAGCAGTATCGGTGGAGCTTACCAAGAGTAAATTAAAAGATAATACAATAGTGCTGAGCGTCAATGGTCTTGGTTCAAAATATACGTCTGTTGCCTATGAGTTAAGTTATGACAGCGGGGGGATAGTACAGGGAGTGACGAGTAAGCCGTTGGATGTCAGCGGGAAGGATTCATTTGTTCGCGATGATATATATCTCGGTACATGCTCTCGAAACGTATGTCGACCTCATCCTGGGGTCAAAAAAATATCGGTAGTATTAGAATTTACTACTGTTGAAGGGAAAAAGAGCCAGTTCACCAAGGATTATGACTTGTCATCGTATCAAGATGATCGACTACATTGATCCTCTGGACAGAAACTTTTCCTTCATTATTTTTTGTTAGAATTGTAAGCGATGTGTTATCGATACGATAAGACGAAAGCGATGGCAAAGGTATAGAGAGAAGAGTTGCGAACATAATTTTTATAAAAACTCCGTGGCTTACTATTGCAATCGTGTGATTGTTAAATGATTCTATCTCCTTAAGAAATAATTTTACTCGATCCTGAACTTCTATAATTCGTTCTCCTCCAGGAGGTTGGAAATACTCATACTTCCAAGTTTCGGTATAGACAAGCGTTGGAAAAGAATTATTTACGTCTCCATAGTTCCATCCCTCTAGGTTTCCAAATGAACGCTCGAGTAATAGATCGGACGAGATAAGCGGCGTTTTTTTATGATAGCGCTTTATCGTTTTGGCAGTTTTAAGGGTGCGAACAAGCGGTGATGTATAAATTTTGTCTATATGGATCTTGCTAAGATACTTGCCAAGCTTATGAGCTTGCTCAATACCTTTTTTTGTAAGAGGAACGTCGGTAGTGCCCATGAGTCGTTCATCTTTGTTCCAAGAAGTTTCACCGTGGCGAATAAGAATATAGGTCGTCATAGAGAAATTATACTCTGATGAATCTGAAGGAGTCAATTAAATTGCGGCCGCAATTTAATTGACTCCTAAGGAATTGAGTGATATTGTGCAGAAGATGGGAAAGAAAGGTGTTACCAAAATAGTAAGCAGAGCAGCGGTCGCTTTAACAGAAGGGTTATTTTCCTATTCTGTAGATTTAGCACTCTGGACTATCGTTTATGCGGGAGAGCTTAGCCTTCCGCAATCTATTTCCGGTCAAGTGTGGCGGGCGCAAGTAGCTGCGGATCGTTTTTTACATGAGATTAACTATGATGTAATCAAAAATGCACTCAAAACGGCGAGGAGAAACGGATGGATAAAACCTCGGCATCGAAACGCGCCGCCGGAAATTACGGCGGAAGGAAAAAGAAGGCTTGCCGCTGCTCTGCCGCTGTACGATGAGAAACGTACGTGGGACGGACGGTTGCATCTGGTGACATACGATATTCCCGAGGCTCGTAGAATCGATCGGGAGTTACTCCGTGAATATTTACGAAGGATTGGCTGCGCGATGCTTCAAGAGTCAGTATGGATCACGCCCTATAACCCCATCGACCTTGTGCGGTCGTTTATTGAAGAAAAGGAGCTGTCCGGAACCATCATTGTTTCTGATCTGGGAAAAGACGGAGCAGTCGGCGAGGAAGATCTTCGGGCGCTTCTCGTTCGCATATATAAGCTCGACGCGCTTGATGAGCGCTATGAAGCATGGTTGGCTTCCGTGGGGGAATCCGATGCTATCGATCATCACGTACTCATTGGCTTCCTTGCCATCCTTAACGACGATCCTCAACTGCCTTTTTCACTTCTTCCGCCGTGGTGGAAGGGCGACAAAGCCTACGCGCTCGTCAGACCCCAGCTTCTATCGGTGTCAATAAAGTTGCGGCCGCAAGTAAAATGATCCCTTCAGGCTCGAAGTTTGTCCTTCTTTCGGTAAAAAAAGCCAGTTCCAAAGAATACGATCTTTAAGTACATTCAGTGCTGACACTACACGTCGTTACCGCTCGTAGATGGTACGATGTCAAATAGGCCGCCTAGTTCTTTTCACATGATAGCAAGATGTCTTTCTGGTTTTTTGCTGATTATCGATAGTGCCTGGATTTTTATTTTCAACGGTCGAGCTGAACCGCGTAATTGTATCACCAGCTTCTGAATCAATTTCAGGGACTCTCACCCATTTTTGTGAGCCGGGATAATAATCCACCGTTAGGAGCAGAGGTTGACCTTTTGTATCTGTTTCGTCTGGGATACTTTTACTCCAGCTTGATTGAATACCTTCTGGCTTAAATCCTCTCTTTTCTAGAAGTGATGGTCCTTTAAAATTATCAATAATTTCTTGATCAAGGATTCTTGCGATAAGATCAGCTCTGGTTTCAAATGGTCGGAGTATCGGGTCGAGTTCTTTAAATTGCGGATCAGTCATATTTATCCCCCTATTCTCTCTCACAACCTCTTTTGTCAAGGTTTCCGTGAAAATTGGGGCTTGACAGGTCGTGAAAAATGGGTAACTATGGTAATTAGTGGGAAGAAGTGGTAAATTGAGAGCATGAAGTTATTCCTTGGGGAATATGACCATGCATTAGACAATCGGGGCCGTGTATCGCTCCCTAAAAAGATTCGACAAGAGATAGAAGAACGCGAAATTGTTCTTTTGAAAGGATTTGACCCGTGTATATTCGGGTTTGACCGGACAAGTTGGGAGAAAGAAGCGGCAAAGCACCTTGACACACCAGTAACCGATGAAATAGGAAGAAAACTGCGGAGGTATCTTTTTTCCTCCGCTGAAAAAGTTGAAATCGATAAGCTAGGTCGTATCCTGCTGCCTGCCCTTCTTAAGGAGTATGCTTCATTGACCCACTCGGTAGTTATTATCGGTGCTGGTGATCATTTTGAGATCTGGGATATCAAGAATTGGCGATCATATCAAGAGACATTATGATAAGTAACGTAACGTACCATACGCCAGTTCTTACAAAAGAGACAATCGATGCACTCCGCATAAAAAAAGGGAAGAAGTATATTGACGCAACCATTGGGGCAGGTGGACACGGCATTGAAATTGTTAAACGTGGAGGAATTCTTTTGGGTATCGATGTTGACCCTGATGCGATTATCGCAGCAAAAGAAACATTTCATATGCTGCCGCGAGTATTTAGAGAAGGAAAGAATTGGATCATAACTCAGGGTAATTTTGGTGACATTGAAAAAATTGCACACATGAGAGGATTTGCAACTGTTTGGGGAATTCTTTTTGATCTTGGCGTCTCTAGTTTCCAGCTTGATACACCAAACAGGGGTTTTAGTTATCGTTTTGATGCTCCGATTGATCTTCGTTTCAATCAAAAAGAGGGTCAACCGGCGTACAAGATAGTTCAAACATATAGCGAGGATGAACTCTATGAAATTTTTACAAAATTTGGTGAAGAAGAGCGTGCTCGGCCAATTGCTCATGCTCTTATCAGCGCGCGTTTATTAAAAAAGATAATCTCTACAAGAGATATTGTCGAGATCGTTGCACGTGTAGTGAAGGATCAACGCCGCCAATATGGAGCGCTTTCCCGTATATTTCAGGCACTTCGGATTGAAGTAAACAGTGAAAGAGACAATCTTACAAAAGGTTTATTTGGAGCCAAAAGTCTGCTTCCTCGTGAAGGAAGACTCGCCGTAATCAGTTTTCATTCTGGTGAAGATAGAATTGTCAAACAGTTTATGAATCAAAGTGCTTTTCAAATCATTACGAAAAAACCGATAGTAGCATCGCAGAATGAAACCAGACATAACATGCGTGCTCGCAGCGCAAAACTGCGCGTGACTGAAAAACTATCATAATCGTATGAACAAGATTACGTCTTCGCTTCACGTGTTTGTTCCTCTTTTTGCAGTTACTTTGATATGTATTGAAGTAATTGTTGCCAATCAATTGACAACGCTGCAACGGTATATTAGTGGATTTGAGTCATCAATAAAATTTATTAAAGTAGAAAATGACTTGCTATCTCTTGAAGTTGCTTCAGCATCTGCGCTTGCCTCAATTGAAAAAAAAGCACAGCTTCTGGACTTGCGAAAATCACTTGCTTCAGATTTTATACATATTGGAATCGAATCGGTTGCATTAGGCATATCTCCTCGTCTAGAACCAGCTCTTTTTGCTGGTAACTCAGGAGTATCTCAATAAAGCTTAATTTTCATGTGGCGCATTTGGACAGTATTTATTTTCATATGTAGCGTATTTATAAGTATCGTATTTCGTCTCTTCTACTGGCAGATTGTGCGTGGTGATTATTTTCGGACGCAGGCAGCCTCACAATATTATCAAGAGTTTTTACTTCCCGCAAAACGAGGAAGCATACTTGCAAACGATATGAAACCGTTGGTAATAAGTCAAGTGGCACACCTTGTTTATGCTGAGCCAAAAAAAATAGCCAATCCAGAAAAGCTTGCAGGAGATATTACATCAATTCTGTCTATCGATAAGCAGGAAATACTTTCAAAATTGACAAATCGAGACAAAGCTTGGGTAGCCTTGGCGCATCGTGTAGAATATTCCAAAACTGATCTACTAAAAAGTTTTCAGTCGCAAGGAATAGGGTTTGAGCAAGATTCGAAGCGATATTACCCTGAGGCATCTATGGCGTCTCATCTTTTAGGATTTGTTGGATATGATGACCAGGGACGGGATAAAGGATATTTTGGGCTTGAAGGATATTATGATCGGGAACTGACTGGTAAAAGTGGGAAGCTACAACTTGAAAAAGACGCGCGCGGATCTCCTATTCTTATTTCTGATTCGGTGCGAATAGAGCCGGAAGACGGGCGTACTCTTGTATTGTGGGTCGATAGGACGATACAACGAGCTGTCGAGGAGAGGTTAAGCGAGGCAATCACAAAATATGGTGCAAAAGAAGGGTCTATCGTTGTCATTGATCCAAAAACAGGAGGAGTTATCGCTATGGTACATGCACCCAGTTACGATCCAGCCATGTATACATCGTATGCAAAAGATCTTTATAAAAATCCAATTGTCAACGGAGCGTATGAACCAGGTTCGACGTTTAAAACATTGGTTATGGCTGCGGCGATTGAAGAAAATCTTATCACGCCGATAACGACTGTTGATGAAAAAGGACCAGTAAAGGTAGGTGATTATACTATTAGGACTTGGAATAATGAATATCATGGTCAGATGACAACCTCTCAAATACTCGAATACTCATCAAATGTGGGTATGGTACATGTGTCTAAAAAGTTAGGTAAAGAAAAATTAGTTACCTATATCTCATATTTTGGGTTCGGAGAAAAGACCCACATCGATCTTGAAGATGAAGCTACTCCTTTACTTCGAGACATAAACGAGTGGAAAGAGATTGATCTTGCGACTGCCTCATTTGGTCAGGGTATTGCGGTAACACCCATACAAATGGTGACGGCAGTTGCGTCTTTGGCAAATGGTGGATTTCTCATGGAACCTCATTTGGTCAAAGAGATACGTGATAGTAGCGGAAAAGTATACACAATAAAACCGAAAACAATTCGTCGCATAGTCAGTCAAAAAACTGCAGACACTGTCACGGAGATGATGGTGTCAGCAGTTGATAACGGTGAAGCAAAATGGGCGAAGCCTAAAGGGTATCGGATTGCGGGAAAAACAGGGACCGCACAGATTCCGGTTGCAGGGCATTATGATGCTGATAAAACTATCGCATCGTTTGTCGGATTTGGACCTTCAGATAACCCACGATTTGTGATGCTTGTGACGCTGCGGGAGCCAACAACGTCTCCGTGGGGTTCAGAAACAGCTGCGCCTTTATTTTTTTCGATCGCACGAGATATTTTTGGGTATTACGGCATAGCGCCACAGTAGTTTGACAATTGGCAATCAAATGTAGGGGCAAAATGATATAATGCTTCTATGATTGTCAGCCTGAAAAGGCTCTATCATCTTCTTATTGCTATTTTTTCTTCAATAAAGTTCGGTTTCCCAGCCCGAAAGCTTATAGTAGTTGGTGTGACCGGAACTGACGGAAAAACGACCACGACGACCCTTATCTATGAAATATTAAAAAAAGCAGGGATGAAGACTTCAATGATTTCGTCCGTCCACGCGGTCATTGGCGATAAAACGTACGATACTGGTTTTCATGTGACAACGCCGAATGCATATTATGTCCAGAAATATCTTCGTGAGGCGGTCGATCACGGTGATACGCATATGGTTTTGGAAGTTACGTCTCACGCACTGACACAACATCGTGTCTTTGGTATTCACTTTGCAGTAGGAGTACTTACCAATGTAACCCATGAACATCTTGACTGGCATAAGACCATGAGCGCCTACCAGAAAGCCAAACTTTCGCTTCTTTTACAGTCAAAAATAGCGGTAGTTAATCGCGATGACGCCAAAATTTACCAGGCGGCTTTACCGAAACTTACCAAAAATAAAATAGTTTCCTATGGAATTTTGCGAGACGCCAAAGTCACACCTCTCTCTTTTCCCTATCAAACAAAACTTATGGGCGAGTTTAACCGATATAATTGTCTTGCGGCAATTGCAGCAACCAGCGCACTGGGCGTACAGGAACACCTTATACGAGAGGTAGTCAAACAGTTTTCTGGTATACCAGGAAGGATGGAAGTAATTACAAAAAGGCCTTTTATGGTTATAGTCGATTTTGCGCATACGCCAAATGCCATCGAACAAGTCCTGAAAACTGTCCGTCCGCTTACGAAGGGGAGACTTATCCATGTCTTTGGTGCGGCAGCGCTTCGAGATGCCTCCAAGCGTCCTTTCATGGGCGAAGCATCCGGCCGCTATAGCGACGTTATTATACTTACAGAAGAAGATTATCGTACTGAAGAAGTCACAACGATTATGGGTGAAATAGCCTCTGGCATCGCCGCTGACAAGGAGATATATAAGGTTTCTAACAGAAGAGAGGCTATCGCACTCGCTTTTTCCCTTGCAAAACCTCGTGACCTCGTCATCATAACCGGTAAAGGACATGAGAAAAGTCTTGCGCGCGGTAACAAAGAATATCCGTGGAGCGATCAAAAAGCAGTACGAGAAATTCTTAAGCAAAGATCTTATGCTCACAAAAAGACCTGATCATATTTATACATCTACTCTTTTGGAGAATATTGCGGGGCTTAAACATGGATTTTCAAGTAGGACATTAGGAGATATGAAAAAAAATATGGATAATCGAAAGAAATTTATTAGTCAGTTGGGAATATCAACGTTACCACGGATGGCGCAGCAGATGCACGGAGCAAACGTCGCCATAGCAACAGATAAAAGTTCTTCATATACTACTAGCGTGGATGGTCTTGTGACGAATGTGCCTGTTGCGCTGGGAGTCGTCACAGCAGACTGCGTGCCTATGCTCTGTGTTGATCCAAAGACTCACGTGGTTGCCGCGGTTCATGCGGGATGGAAGGGGACTATTGGAAAAATAGCAGCTGCGGCAGTTGCTCAGATGAAATATCTTAGTGCAAAGCCAGAAGATATTCTTGTTGCGATTGGGCCACATATAGGGATGTGTTGCTATGATATTCCAGACGATCGAGCTGGCAGTTTTGCCAAAGAATTATTGTTTTCACACCGTGTTTGTCACCGTTTTGAAGATGGTTGGCATCTGGACATCGGCTTCGCCAACTATCTGCAACTAATAGCGTGCGGTGTCTTGCCGGAGCACATTGATGCTCCGATAACGTGTACATCCTGTCAGAACGATAAATTTTTTTCATATCGAAAAGACACTCAAGAGACGTATGGTGAAATGTTAGCAGCCATAGCATTTAATGAGTGACGCACTTTTGATGTATCGATACATCGATATAAAAACATATGGATACCATAGATCTTAAAAAGATAAAAAAGATTCATTTTGTTGGAATTAAAGGCATAGCGATGGCAGCGCTTGCGCTGTGGGCAAAGGAAGCGGGCTTTAGCGTTACCGGTTCAGATATTGACGAGCATTTTCCTTCTGATAGTGAGCTTGTTAAAGCAGCAATTACGGTTGATAAAGGATTTTATGCAGCGCATATTGATATATACATGCCCAATCTCGTTATATACACAGGAGCACATGAGGGAAGAGATAATGTTGAAGTACAAAAAGCTATTGAACTAAACATACCCGTATTACCCCATGGAAAAGCATTGGGTGCTGTGATGAATGAAAAACGGCAGATATCTGTGGCCGGAAGTCACGGAAAAACAACAACTGCTGCTATGATAGCAACCATTCTTTTTTCGAATGGTTTAGATCCATCATACGCAGTTGGGTGCGGAGAGATATTTGGGTTGGGTGCGGGAGGCCATTTTGGTAATGGCGAATTTTTTGTTGCGGAGGGAGATGAATATGTTACTGATCCCGGCCACAACAGTACCCCGCGTTTTTTATGGCAACACCCAGAACTTTTGGTAGTTACGAACATAGATTTTGATCACCCGGACGTATATGCGTCCCTTGCCGATGTAAAAGAGGCGTTCGTCC
>CAYVAR010000005.1:29767-56439 GCA_964449675.1 uncultured Gammaproteobacteria bacterium | reverse complement strand
AGGGGAGCTAAGCCGAAACTAGCGATGGGGACTAAGTCGTAACAAGGTATCCCTAGCCGAAGCTGGGGATGGATCACCTCCTTTCTAATTAAAAAACTATCTTTGGTCAAGAACACTCGACACATAGTCGGTGGGTCTTTGATAGTTTTCTCTCACCCCGAGGTTTTCGGGGTAACCCTATATCCAAGGGCTCTATTGCTTGCTTGTGACAGTATAATCGCTGAATGAGTGGCACTCTGAGTACATGGATACCTATCACCATTGGATTGTCAAGATCAAAAACCCCTCGATTGAGGGGTTTTTCTGTGTATGTTAAAATCACAAAGTATGGCGCGTTGGCGAAGGGGTAACCCCAAAGTAGGCTTACCTCGAGCTGGAGGCTTACAGCCTCGCACTCTCGAGGAGCGCCACTTCGGGGCAGGCGCAGGGGTCTGTCCTGCAAAGCAGGATCTGGTTTTGCTAGACGAAACTAGATAATTAATAAAGGCTCGGTGGCGAAGAGGTAACGCGGCTGTCTGCCCCAGACATCATGCCGAATTGATATAATTCGGCATAGATGATCGGGATCCCGTACTGCTAAACTCATTGGTGCGGTGGCGAAGTGGTAACGCAGGAGTCTGCAAAACTCCCATGCGCGGGTTCAATTCCCGCCCGCACCTCAATTCATTAAGCAGTACGGGGCAAAACAGCTATGCAGCGGTTCGATTCCGCTCCGAGCCTCGATAGAAATAGTTTAAAAAAAGATGAATATGGCAGCAATACAAGAACGAAGTATCGGAGAAAAAGCATTGTGGTGGACACAAGTTGGGGGAGTGATAGCTGGTCTGCTCGGGATGCTTCGACACTGTGCAGAGCTTGCTGTTGGCGGTTTTGCAACTACTGCCGCGGCAATCGGTCTTGAACGAGTATTGTATCGACGAGATCAGACAGCACAAGCGACATGACCAGGGTGATTGGCTCAGTGGTACCTGCCCGAAATGCTACGCAAAGCGTTGCAGGCGGGGAGCGCGTTCCTGCCTTCGCAGACCGTAGCCTGCTTTGGGCAGGCAGAGGCCTGACCGTACCCTCATGCCACCGGCATAGCCTTTGGCGACGCACGGCCGAACCGCGATCAGAGGGCTGCTAGTTCATTGGTAGAACGCTTTCCTGATAAGAAAGAGGTACTAGGTTCAATTCCTAGGCAGCCCACTAGCGGGCAGGCGCGGTAAACGAGGTCCCAGGTTCGATCCCTGGATCACCCACAACATGGACCAAACTCAAGCAACAATACGATCAAAGGAGCTCGGTGCACTTATTGATCTTGTCACTGATGTAGATCCAGTTGCACAACCATTTCTCCATTTTCTCCCTCAACTGCTCGAACAAAAAATCCTACATCCCATTTCTCTTCGTAGTTTCGTCGTGTTTGCCCAAGCTGCTATAAAGCGCGATACGGATCCGCTTCTTCGTGATGCGCTCCATATACTCAATCAGCTTATCGATCCATTAGACGGTGTTTTTACTCACCCCTTCGCAAGCGACATTTTTTGATAATCGAAACTTTTCGTGGAAAAAGTTGGGAAGATTTACGGATCCCCAAAGCCTCATATCTCATGTGGTCAATAAAACAGTAACGGTACTTGAGCTAGGGAAAGAAGTAGAGACGTAATTTATATAGCCTGAAGAATCTTTTTCGCGACTACTGCGTCTTTGCGCATTTCTCTTATGAGCGCCTGTTTTGAAGAAAATTGTCGGGTCGGGCGGATAAAATCTTTTACGGTAACCTCAACTTTTTTCCCGTAGATTTTTTTATTGAAGGAAAAAATATTCACTTCAAACTGTGGCTCGGATTCTCCAAAAACCAGCCGGGGACCATAGTGGAGGACACCTTGATAGGTTTTTCCATCGATTGTTACTTCGCACGCATAGACGCCGTGGACCAGGTCTAAGGATTTTGAAAGTTTTATATTTGCTGTGGGAAACCCAAGTTTTTTCCCATCGGCGGTTCCTCGCATTACTTCTCCGACGACTCGTACCGGTGGGCTTGATGATTGTTGTAAAAAACTTATGCGAAGGACGGAAGCGATAAGGAGAATGATGCCAGCGATTTGATAGGCAGAAAGAGATTGCGGCGCGCCGTAAGGATTTAGCGCAGTGATGCCGATGATGACACTCACAAGCGGAAAGCTAAGCTCTGCAATCGTTGCGATATGAGCGCGGGTGTGCGATAGCCCTTGATAGTAAAGAAGGAGCGCCGCAGCGCCGGTCGTCAGGCTTATTGCCACAAAACGAATGAGATCAGTCGTCGATAAAACGCTCGGTGGAGCATATTGACCAAGAGTTATAGCAATGACAAAACTTAAAGGAATAGCTGCGAGAAACCTTAGGAAGGTAGCGTCGCGAGGGCTATATTTTGAAAGAAGCAGTTTACTTATGATCGTTCCTGATCCCCAACAGGCTGCTGCGCCTAAGGACAGGAGAACGACCAGTTCTTTGTTTGCAAGCGATACATGAGGAAGTAAATTTCCGAAACTCATGAGGTGGCTTCCGATAAGCGCAATCGGCGCCCAGATAAAAAACTGAATATGGAGTTTTTCTTTAAGGATAATTCGGGCAAGTACTATGACCAAAAATGGCTGGAGTTTTTGCAGGAGTAAGGGAGTGATAAAGTCGCCGGTTGCAAAGCTTACTGACAGAGCTTGGGTAAAAAGTATGGTTCCTCCGACACTACTGACAAGGGCAAGCAATGCGACATGCATCCAAGTTTTTGTCGAAAGAGTGCGAAGTATTGTCATTGATTTTATAAAAAGCGGGCTGAATACAAAAAGACCGATGGCGTGTTCATAAAATACTATTGATGCGGAAGGAATTGTTTTGGTAAGTGGAGTGCGAATGAGTGCATCAACAGCCCACAGGCTTGCTGCAAGCATAACCGTAAATGGACCTTCTATGACTTTTTTATTCATGAAGAGCTATTGTACCACAAGAGATTGGCGCTTTACTTTCCAGGTTGGAAGTTAAGGGCAAGAGAGTTAATGCAGTACCGTAGGCCGGTTTTGCCTGTCCTGAGCCAAGTCGAAGGATCTTTTGGTCCATCGTTAAATACATGACCCAAGTGAGCACCACAATTGCTACACATGACTTCCGTTCGGTGCATTCCCAATGAATTATCTTCTTGGGTTTTCACATTTGTTTTGCCTGCACTGTCCCAAAAACTCGGCCAACCAGTACCAGAGTCAAACTTGGTGTTACTTGAAAAAAGCTCATTGCCACACGCGACACAGTGATACATACCTGACTCGTGACTATTCGTATACTTTCCGCTAAACGGCGGCTCGGTGCCTTTCAGAAAGCAAATATTGTACTGCTCGGCAGTGAGCTTTTGTTTCATCTCATCAGTTGATATTTTTTGAGAAGGAGTTATATATAGTATTGTACTCGAATTGCCATTTGTCGGCAAAATCTTGTGTTTTTTCTAAAGAGATGATATGGTATGGGCAATAAATTGGGCTCTTATGATAGAAGCAGAGTAATAGGAGGTGATCGTATGCCACCACCGGGTAATGAAACAGACGGTAGGTTACATATTCATAAGGATACAGAAGCTTTTGATGCATTAGGAGCTGCTTTGCGTGGAAACGGTAAGCTAGAAGTAGGAGGCAAGGAAAGGACTATATATCGTGCCATCGTTTTGGAAAATCATGTAGGTCCAGATGGTCAACCGCTAGAAGCTCGTGATGTAGAATTTATGCCGCCAACGTAAATTTTTTGATTTCGAAAGTTGATTTTGCACTGCAGACACGTTAACTTTTACGTCAGTTGGAGTTGATAAGTACTCCATAAACAAATTTATTTCTCCGAAATTATTATCTCCGAATACGACGAAGAGCTTTTTGAAACGAAAAAAAATCAATAGTTTGTGATACGATAAAAATAAGCAAGACAATGAGCAAAAAACCAACGATCATTTTTGTCGTGCTCCTTTGCATAGCTACGATAATTGTTGTCTATCAAACCGGGTTATCACAGACAATTGTAAGTAACGCTTCCTCAACAAAACCACCGGTTTCTCTTGGGCCTCCTTTGGTAGGCTTGTCACAACTATCTAACGCAATCGATGCTCTACGAGTCGCTGACACAAGTCGCAAACATCTCTATCAAATAGCTGCCTATGGCTATACTCTTTTGTACGATTCCAGTCTATGGCAGCAGTCGCTTCAGACTCCTCCCCTTGGTGTCGCCCAGCGCAATCTTTTTACTCTTTCGGAAGAATTTGGCAGAGGGAAGGTTACGATTGACGTAATGCCAATCGAAATAAATCAAGATACCAATAAACCAGATCAATCAGAAGACACATTACGTGATATCATACGAAGGCAGCTTGAATCAAACTACAGAAGCGATGGCTCGTTCGTCAGTTCGTCAGACACCACGCTTGGAGGGATCAATGCAACCAAAATAATTCGAAAAGAACGTCATTTCGGTTACGATATACCATTTGATGAGTATAGTATCGTGGGTAAACAGTATTCATATCGTATCGAAGCAAAATATGATACGGTCACTTCTGCAAAACAAGTGATTGATCAACTTCTTGATACATTTACCTTAGAAAACAGAGCTCGTAAAGTACTTGGAGTATCGAAAGACGCAAATAAAGAGGTTCTTTCAACGTATGAAGCCACCCAGCTTGTTGAATTATCCAAACCCTCTGTTGCCGCAATCGTCCATGTCCATTGCTACAATGTGTTGCCCAAAGACATACGCCAACTTCACTTTCTCCAAACTGGGTATCGGTTCTGTTTTGTCTCCAAAGGAAGCGGAGTAATTATAAGCTCTGACGGGCTTATAGCGACCAATGGTCATGTGGTGAAATCATACCCGGAAGAAATGATAGTGCAAAATTTGTTTACGGAAGGCTTAAGCGGATTTACGACTGACCTTGTACGGGAACTTTTATATAAACAAACAAGCAGTACGGTGTCTATCGAGGAAACGCAAAAAAGTTTACAATTAGTAAAAGAGAACCCAACCGCAGCAAGTGCAGTCATTACTTCCTTTTACAATCTTGTTGACGCAAAAGTTTTAACACTTTCTACTGCTTCTGAAAGTTACATCGTAAGTCTCGGACTCGTACCAATTTCCTATGACAAAAAAAAGCTTACGGCTGGCGACGTCTCCGGTACGGTCGTTATGGACCAGGATATGTATAAAGCAGCACTTCTTGCTTTTGACGCGCCCAATAGGTATGCAGTTGATGTCATCTTGCGAAAGAAGATTCCGAGTGGATCAGATATAGCGGTATTACGACTGGAAAATGTAGGGACAAAAATTCTTCCTGCTTTGCCATTTGCACAAACAGATAATCTACAAGTGGGATCACCGCTTGTGGTGATTGGGTTTCCGGCGCTCGTTGAAGGAACCGACGCAAATACGGCAAGTCTTATCGATTACCAAACCTCATCTGCACAACAAACGGTGACTCGTGGAATCGTTTCATCTATAAAGCGTGATGAAGGCGGACGTCGACTGATCCAGACTGATGCGTCCATTGACCTCGGAAATAGCGGAGGACCTGCACTTGACGAGCATGGTCATGTTGTGGGACTTGCTACCTATGCGTTTGAAAGTCAGAGCGGAAATTATAATTTTTTAAGGGGTAGCGAAGATGTGATGAGCCTCATGCGCGATCACTTCATTGAACGTGCTCCTCAAAATCCGGTATATACGCTATGGACAATGGGGCTTGGGTATTTCTGGAGGCAGCAGTATATCAATGCGATAAAAGCATTTACCCAAGTAAAAAAGCTTTATCCGGATCATCCGACGGTAAGCGAATATATAACACAATCTGAAAAGGCGATATCTCTGGGGCAAGATAAAACATATGCGATTGATGGAAAGAAACTCTTTCAATATGGCGCACTTGCTGTTGTAGGCCTTGGGATCGTTGCGTGGCTATCGACATTTCTATTATGGAAGAAAACGAGTAAAATACATAAACAGCTCGGACAATCATGAAAAATCAAAAGTCAACGATGACGACTCAAGCATTACTTGTGACGACACTTCTTAGCGCTTTTCTCTCCTGGTTTCTGGTTCATTTTGAATTTTTTCCTATTTTTGCAATCGCTTGTATTTTTTGGTCGTTATCAATGCTTGTACTTTTGGGTAAAGAGAAACGGTCGCGATTGGATTATTTTTATTTCTTTTCAACATCAGTTTTAAGTTTTTTCCTTATCTATCGGGCAAATATTCTCCTTTCGTTTATAAATATCTGGACCATTATCTACGTGGGAGGGCTATGGATGAGCCAAGACAGCACGGTTTTGTCATTGGTCGGTACGATCCTAGCGCCGGTTATGGCGTTTGTGCGTGTACTTGCAGTACCGTTTTCACCAGGACATACAGTTTTTCCCATACAAAAAGAACATACGACAAAAGATCATGAAAAGTCATATACATGGCTTATATCAGTTTTTGCTGCTGCCGCGGTAGTTATAGTAATTACTCCTTTTCTCGTGTCTGCAAATCCATTGTTTGCTCGATTTATAGATTGGCTACTTAAAACAATCAATATCCTAAGGTATCTTCCGAAAATAGACAATGAGTTTATTGCAGTAAACAGCTTTAGAGTCGTCCTATTTATCATTTTTGCTGCGATGCTGCCGAGAGTTTTTCTTCTTGGATCGGTGAATAATGATGAAAAAGAGAATTCCGATGAACACCAAGGAGTCCTTCCATTTTCTCTTGTTTTAGCAAAAGCCGCGGCCGCTTGCATTCTTATCGTCTTTTTTGTGACGCAGGCAGCGCTTTATTTTTCCTCGCCAGCAACACTTATCGCCATGGGACTTACGCAATCACAGTATGCACGGGAAGTGTTCGGACAGCTTATTATTGTGGCAACAATTATCCTTTTTCTTCTCTATGCGGATCGGCAAAAAAATACTCGTTCACGCATGCTGACGTGGGTGCTTATTTTTCAAGTACTATTTCTTATCGTGATGGCAGTCAAAAGCGACGTTGACTATACCCTGCTTCATGGGTTTACTGAAAAACGCCTCTGGGGCTATGCGCTCACGATATGGCTTATTGGCGTATTTATCTTGTATGCAAAGGCATACCTGCGAGATTTGAAATATGCGAGGATACTTTTTCCGACTGTTGTTATGAGTGTTTGTCTTTTGATAACCATACATGTCATAAACTTTGATATGTTGATTGCCAATGTACTCCCTCCAACAGTCAATAACCAGATTGACGAGCGATACATATCAGAGCATAGTCGTGATAGTGGTAGTAGACGGCGATTGACGCTTGCTTTGTATAACGATCTTGCTAACTCACAAGTCAAAGGGGTCACGCCAGCAGATCTTGGAGAAAAAGGGTGGGCACTCTGGCAGCATTTGGACGTCATTTCCTATTTAAAAAATAAATATGGTCAGAAACGGTTTCCGTACTGGGCATTTCATATTGCAGAGTATATGGAATATCTTTCTATTAAGGATTTGAATGATGAACAGATGCGATCGTTTATCGAGAGTCATAATTTACTTCCAGCGCAACCGGTTGAGCTTATTCAAATAAACGAACAATGATATTATCTGATCGTGATATTAAAAAAGCACTCAAAAGCGGACGGATAAAACTCACGCCGATGCCTGATCTGCCTACTCAGCTTGGCAGTTGCATGATCGATTTGCAACTTGGCAATGTGTACCGTGTGTTTAACCACAGTAAAACCCCGTATCTAGACCCGCAAAATCCCAAAACCCTTGAAGGCATCACGACAGAAATTCGTGTCAAGGATGGAGAGGCGTTTACGCTTCATCCTGGAGAATTTATTTTAGCCGTTACAAAAGAACATATTGAGATGCCCGACGATCTTACCGGTCGGCTCGAGGGACGTTCATCTATCGGACGCTTAGGCGTGGTTATTCACTCAACCGCCGCAAATATCGAGTGCGGTTTTCGCGGCAACATCACTCTTGAGCTAGCCAATATGGGCAGAATCCCGGTGATGCTTTATCCAGGGATGCGGATATGTTCGATATCATTTGAAGAGCTCAGTAGCCCTGCAAATGTACCGTATTACAAAAAGAAATCTGCAAAGTACGTCGGACAAAAAACTCCCGAAGCAAGTAAGATAGGGGAAGAAGAAAAATAATTTACTTAAACCAACATGATCTTCGGTAAGGACTTGACAAAAAAGTAAGGATGATACGATAATATCCTTACTATGATGACTTTCCTTACTATTACCAGCAAAGGACAAATTACCCTTTCCAAAGCCGTGATGGCTGCCATGGGCGTTTCCGTGGGGCAAAAAGTTGCCGTCAGTGTAATCAATAAAAAAGCGACGCTTCAGCCGATGGGACGGGGGATCCTGGATATTGCCGGAACACTTGGAACATTCAAAATCCCTAAAGGAAAGACGCTTGATGACCTTATTAACGAAGCCCACGAGGAGGGAATAGGACATGATCTTCGTTGATACGAATATATTTATTTACCTTATTTTCCCTGTAGATCCACAGAAATATAGAGCCTGCCGTTTCTTGTTTGAAAGAGCGAGCAAAGGGGAAGAAACACTATGGACGACAGAATGGGTGATTGCTGAACTTATTTGGTTTTGTCATAGGAAAAAAAAGACCCGCAGTGATATAAAAAATATTCTTCATAAAATTATCTCGACACCAGGAATGATTATACGTGGTAAGTCATACATTCTTGAAGCATTACAGCGATGGGATGATCGTGTGGACTACATCGATGCGTGGAATATCATTCTTCTCACCGAAGAAGATAGTATCAAAGGATACAGCTACGATAAAGGTTTAGATACGGTAGAAGACTTTGTGCGCGTAGAACCGTAAAGCCTATTCTGTTAACCCAAAATAGGGTTGATCCCTGTTTTCCCTGTTTAACTGTTTAAGCAATTTTAGTGTAGCATAGGGTCATTTTGACACGGAAACAAATCATCTCGTAAACTACAAGAGTAATGAAAAAGATAAGTATTGCCTTTTTGTTATTTTTTGTTGTACATACGAGTAGCATCTTGGCAGCAGGCGCAGCACCGTCGGGTATCGTTGCGGTCAAAGAAGTATCAGGAGAGTCAACAGCAGGGGCATTTAATCCTCAAGTGTTTTCCAATCCGTACGTTTCCGGGGTTGCCCTTCGGATAGAGTGGAAAGATATTGAACCACAAGAAGAAGTCTTTCATTGGGATCTTGTCGACCAAGTATTTAGTCAGGCTAAAGCACATAATATATGGGTTAAGCTTATTATCGTTCCAGGATTTGGTACACCAACTTGGGCGTTATCTGGTGTACAAACAGCGCAGTTTGAAAAAAAATATGGCTTCGGACGCGGTGAACTGGTACAGCTTCCTCTTCCGTGGGATAGTACATATCTATCGAGATGGTTTACGTTTTTACGAGCGGTAGGGAGTCGATATGGAGGCAGTCCGAGCTTTCGGGTCATTGCTGCTGCCGGGCCAACATCCGTTTCAGCAGAAATGTCTCTTCCGAATTCTCCAAGTGACCTTGCTACCTGGAAATCAGTCGGGTATGCACCGGAAAAATATATAGATTCATGGACTCAAGTTTATGCTGCGTATTCGCAAATTTTTCCGAACCAATATTTTTCTCTCGCTCTTTACCCAGGGTTACCGATAAGTAGCGCTGGATTCATGGATGTTTCAGAGCGTCCGAGGTCGCGGCAAAAAGTCATTGATGAGGGATTGCGGTACCCATCTCAATTTGCCCTCCAAACGAGCGGTCTTCATGCTGGCGGAGCTGACAGCGGAGACGATGGTGGTGCAGGGTACGATATTGTCCGCGGACTAAGCGGGCGGATCGTAACAGGGTTTCAAATGTCAACGTCTGCTACACGCAATCCTGTCAAAATGGGAGATGCAGGTAGCCCGGGCAATGCGCTACTTCTTTCTGTCAAAAAAGGACTGACACCCCTTGGATCAAACGGTTCAATACGCTATTTAGAAGTGTATGAGCCAGATATTATAAATCCATCTATGCAAGATGCGTTATCCTACGGAGCTAAAGCCCTTGGGGAAGTAAGTAACCCTTATCCTTCTTCAATAACAACTACAACGTCTACTCTGACACAAAAAGCGCCGTTATCAAGAATACCAGGAGATTTGAACGCTGACGGACGCGTGAACGTAGCTGACTTTATCCTACGTTTTTGGACATTTTTTATTAGAGTGATCCAAACAATTACTCATTATGTTCCATCAACAGTTTTGCCCACCAAAGGAGCATCAAGCGAACTATTGCCAAAAGGGATATATGCGCTTATTCCATGGTCGCAAGCGCCCAGTATCGACACCTGGAAAAAGGATTTTGTCGATGGCGTCGTCATGCGATTGTACTGGAAAGACTTACAACCTGGGGAGGATTCTTATAATTGGAGTCTTCTTGATGGGGTATTTGAAAACGCTAAAACATCCGGGAAAAAGGTTCGCCTGATGGTGGTTCCAGGATTTTATTCACCGCAATGGGTCCTCGATAAACCCCAGATTCAAAAGACGTCTCTCTTTGCAGTTCCGCAAGGCCCTTTCGATGGACAGGTAAAACCGCTTCCTCTTCCGTGGGACAGTTCGTATCTATCCTATTGGTATACGTTTTCAAAGGAACTTGCCAAGCGCTACAAAGACCGTCCTGAATTTACGTATATTTCCGTCACGGGTCCAAATTCTCACAATGGCGAAGTCAACTTGCCCGACGGGAAAACGTGGTTAACCGTTGTGTCCGGCGCTACTGAGGATCAAAAAATTATGGCTCTGCGGTCTTTGCTTATCGGAGCATATGAACAAACGATGAAACAGTATTGTACGCTTTTTGCCCCCAAATACTTTACCATGGCATTTTTGGATCGGACGTTTCCAGTACCCGTACCCAATCTCAACGGGTTTCAGGATCAATATGTGAAAGATCTCATCGCCAAAGGCCGGGCCGTATGCCCGTCATCTTTTGGCATACAAACCAATGGTCTAGACGGCAGGCCCATCTATCCAGCGGGAAAACAACCACTCGATCACTGGCAATATATTTCAGATTTATCAGCTCAAGGAGTATTTACTGCATTTCAAACGCGAGCACCAGGAAATCTTTATGCTTGTAAGAGTGCGGATGCAGCATGTATAAGTCGTCGACAAACTATTTTGCGTCAAGCGCTTATGACCAACGCGTTAGCGCGTCATGTATCAGTTATTGAGGTATACGAAAGCGATATACTGGATCCATCACTGACGAGTATTATTACTGAGGCACATACGGCACTGAAACAAAAATGAGTATCTTTACTACTTGACACAGTCGGTTTTTATATTTCATACTAGATCTATGGTTGATCAGTTACTGGGACTTCTTCTTCTCGGACTTGGACTCAAAAATCCGATGACCGGACAAGTGGCTGGTGATCAAACAGTGCAACAACTTCATAGAATACCTGAGTCTTCCTCACATAATACAAACGACACAAGCGAAAATAGCAGCGACTCACCAAATAGAAGATCCGGTGGGCGAGGGGAGAGACAATCAGGAAGACCTGTAGAGCAAGAAAACCGAGACCAAAAGGAACAAGCGATAAAGGCGATGAAAGAAAAAAATGAAGAAAGGAAAATGGAATTTCATAAAAAACTTGAAAATTTTAAAGATGCACATAAGAAAGAAGTAGTTGAAAAATTAAGTACTAAGTTTGGGGAGGTTAATGCCAAAAGAACAAAAAAAATGCTCGAGCAATTGGGTAAATTGCAAGATGTTCTCGATAAATTGACTACACGTGTTGCGGATTTAAAGGCAAGGGGGCTTAATAACTTGACGGAAGCTGAAGCAAAACTAGGAAGTGCAAAAGTAGCTTTAGATGCTGCAACGAGCGCAGCAAACGCGCAAGGGGCAAAATCATATACACCTTCAGTCAGTAGCGAAACAACAGCAAAAGGAGATGTTGGCGCCGCGATGTCGACACTACAAAATGATCTCCGGACCACCTATGCACTGGTAAATGCAGCGAAAAAAGCAGTAAAAGATGCTGCACTTGCGGTCAAATCAGTTTCTGATGAACCTGTGGCGACCGGGCCTGTGCCATCAGTCACACCATAACTCTATGGCAAAAAAAATACATTCATCGTCATTTGTTCCGTATACAGTCGTTGCAGTGGTTTTGGTTTTTGGCGTAGCGGTGTTTATAAAATTATTCACCGGAAACAGCAGCAGTGATGTGTTGGGTATGTATACGATGCAGCCCTCTGCCTCAGGAAATTCCATGACCTTGGGAGATAAAATTAGTTCGTTTTTTCGCGGCACGAGCCCTTTGAAAAAACCGTCAACGCTACCACCCAAAAAAACACGTCGAGTTGACGTTGAAAGAAAACAACGAGTGGGAGAGTGGATTAAAGAAATTGACGGGATTGTTGACGATGGCGGTACGCTTGAGTTTCAAGCCCTCCAAAAAGACGCAAATAGCCTCTAGTTATCTTTCTTGTTGAATTGAAAAATGTTCAATAATTGGTTGGGCTGTTGCAGGGTCTAGATAGATATTAACTTTCTTTCCAAATCCTTCTGTACGAAAATACGTGCCTATGACCCGTGGATCAATGGGACCGGTGAGAGCAAGGGTAACACGACTAACGTATTCGGAACCACAATTTATGGTGAATATGTGTTGTGCACGTCGAAAGTGGCGTAGGCCGAGGGTAATTGCTCGCGTTGGAGGAGGCGGATAATCAGCTTCCTCTGCTCGCGTGACATCTCTTCTGACAACTTCACCCGATAGATTGATTGCAGCGACTCCAACTTCAAGATTCATTCCAGGTTTCATGAATGCAAAATGGGCAACTGGTTTTGGTCCAAATGCGCCTGCTATTGCAACGACAATGCGCTGCGACTCAAGCCACTGGTCATAGTCACTTGCTACTTTATGCGGGTCGGCTGTATACCCATGTATTGGAAAAAAATTATCTTTAGGTATACCAGCAGGTTCGATAAAGTGCTTTCTGAGAAATTTTTCATAATCTTGGTTATCTGTTCCAAAGGGATAATTTAACGGATCATAGACATAATTATCGATATGGCCGTACCGGAAACGTGCTAAATTGATTCTTCGTTCTTGTGCCCTCGCTACGAATACCGGGTAAAACGCTTTGCTCGTATTGCCAGTAGAGAGAAGGACGAGATCGCCATCATTGGCAGTTGTCAGTATATCCAGATTATCATCTGCCATCGCAAGGCGTGCAGCTTCAGGGCTTTGTAGCATATGAATATTTGGTCCATCTGGATGATGAAAGATCGTCTCGCGATATCCGGCAATAACAGGAGTGAATGCGGCAGTTGCATCACTTGAAATTGGAATCTCAGTGAGTGTCATGCAATCCGTATTATAGGGCGTTTACCCTTGCCAAGCAATTTTTTGCATGGCTGAAGAGCTTGATCTTGAGGCTTTTTAAATTATTTGACCGTCACGCTTTTGGCGAGGTTTCGGGGTTTATCCGGATCAAATCCGCGCTCAAGGGTCAAGTAGTATGCGAAAAGTTGTCCAAAGATGATATTTGGGATGATCGTTGCTTCTTTGGCATCCTTCACCGGTACATAATAGTCAAAAATCTCATGCGATTTGCTTGAAACACCGATGATCGTGCCTCCCCGCGCCTTCATTTCCATGGCTCCAGCAAGATTTGCGCCGTATGTTTCATCATCAGGCAAAAAGGCGATGCAGGGTATCCCTTTTTCAACAAGCGCGAGCGGCCCGTGCTTGAGTTCCCCGGCGGCCATCCCTTCGGCATGAATATAGGAAATTTCTTTTATCTTAAGAGCCGTTTCAAGGGATGCTGGATACGACAAGCCCCGGCCAATGACGTACATATGATCTTTTTTTGAAAATGTTTTCGCAAGCTTTTTTATTCTGGCAATCGATTTTTTAGAAAAGAGCGCTTGATTTGCCTCCGCAGCCTTTTCGACAATCATCTGTCCTTCCTTCGGTTTGCCACAAATTGTATAGGCAAGAAGGATGATATGCGCGAGCATTCCGGTAAGCGCCTTCGTTGAAGCGACTGCTTTTTCCGGACCCACGCCCACAAGCATCTTGTAATCGGACAAGCGGTAAAGAGACGAGCCGAGCACATTGACCAAAGCAAATATTTTTGTACCTTTCTCCCGTGCTTTTTTTACCGATTCGAGCGTATCCATCGTTTCTCCGGATTGAGAAAGGGCGAAAACGAGACTTTCTTTCCGTAAGAATTCTAATTGATACCCAAATTCACTTCCTACCGCCCAATTTATATGGCGCTTGGCGATTTTAGAAAACAAATAACTGCCCGCCAAGCATACATACGATGCACTCCCACAGCCGACCATATAGACGTCTTTTGCTTTTTGTATGCTTGAGACGAGTTTTTGCGACTGCGCTAGAGACGTGGTTGCAATATCAGAGAGAAGACCCGGTTGTTCGTAAATTTCTTTGAGCATGAAATCTTTAAATGTTCCCTTTTCAACTTGATCAATCGTCCAGTTGAGGTGTTGTTTTTTCGGATGTATCGTTTCGCCGGTTCCAGCGTGATAAATATTTACATCATCGTCTGTCACGATTGCCATTTCATCATCTTCTAGAAAGTGCACTTGGCGTGTGTATGGCAGAAGTGCTGCAGCATCGCTTGCGAGATAATTTTCCCCATCGCCAAAACCGATAACAAGGGGAGAACCGTTTCGTACTGCGACCAATTGATGGTCCCCAAGATGAATAGCAATGATTGCGTCCAGTCCCTCCATGTCATTAAATGCCCGTTGGACTGCTTTGGTGAACATCATGCTTTTAGCATATTCTTCGATCAGATGGACGGTAACTTCTGTATCCGTATCTGAAACAAATCGATGTCCTTTAGTATGGAGTCTGCTTTTTACTTCCTGGTAATTTTCAAAAATACCGTTATGGATAAGAGCAATGGTCCCTGTGCAGTCAACGTGCGGGTGGGCGTTGGCGTCTGTGACTCCCCCATGGGTAGCCCATCTGGTATGACCAAAAGCAAGCGTTGCAGGAGGCAGATCGCTTACTGATGCATCACCAATCTTCCCAATCTTTTTCTTGACAATGATTTTATTATCTATTTTTCGTCTTTGATTGGTCGGATTGGTAAATTGGTCGGATTTGTCGGATTTATTCGGTACCACTGCGACTCCCCAACTATCATACCCGCGATATTCAAGAGATTTTAAACCCTCAAGGACGATAGAAGCAGCATTCTTTTTTTGACCTACATAGCCAAATATTCCACACATAAAAACCTCCTACGGAGAATTTACAATTTTCAATTTAAAATTTTAAATGAAATTGAATTAATGAAATTTATTGAAAATTGAAAAATGTAAATTAATAATTTGAAGAACAAAGAAGAAAACGGACTCATTCCTTAATTATTTAGACTTACCGTTACCGATAAGGTTTATCCAATTAAGATTGTGGTAGAGAGTGCTACCAAAGGGTTTCCGCAGATCCTTTCCCGACATTACGTCGGAAAGCCCGATTCCTTCTTACGCCATCTCAAGTTTACCCTGAGCTTGCCGAAGGGCCCTTTCCTCGTATCCCCACTTCGCAAAAAACTTCGCGGGGCCACACGCTTATTAACTTATTCTCGCAAAGCGAGATTCTGCTTTGCAGAACAATTTCCGCTTTCTGTTAATCCTCCTTACTCTCATATCATACCGCTCCCTTGGCAAAAGTCAAATATCCTACGACTTGACAAGTTACTTTTCAACCGCTTACAACAGAAGATAGAGGAAAAAATTGTATGGGAGAAGCACCTCCACTTAGCTTAGACGGTGCGCATCTTAGTCTTGAGCAAGCCTTACGAGGTGGGGGCATGACAGCTGTTTGGGATAATCAGTTTAATGCGCCAACGTTACTGAGGAGTGAGTTTAGATCAACAGGTGAAGTAATTCTTATTCGAGGGAGAGACAATCACTGGTATCCGATTCTAGATGATACTGCTCAACTATATTACGAGTCACTTAAACAAAGACCAGAAGGAGACAGACAGGTAGCAGCAAACCTTCTTGCTAAAGAGCTTGAGGATCAGAGGCTTGAGTCGTTAGGATAAATTATTAAAAGACATATCTTTTCATTATTCTCCTTATTATCTTTCATAGCATTCCGCTTGTCCCTATTGTTTTATAATAGAGATTACTGTAACAATATAACAATTTAGCAATGTAACAATTTCTCTATTATCTGTAACAACATCAAATACAATGTAACGATATCATGAAGAAGCTATCGGACATAAAAATATTGATTTGGGATTTTGATGGGACGCTTTATAGACCGACAAAGCAGTCTCATGACGATACAAGAAATGCTGAGTTTCAGGTTATAGCGGATCGTATGGGTTGGAGTCGGCAGAAAGCAAAAGAAGAATTTTACAAAGTATATAACATAAAAACAGTAAGTGGGACGCAGGCTGTTGCACTTATTTGTAGAATTTCAACGGTAGAAGCGGCGACATACTGCGAACACTATATGGATCGGTCAAAATATTTGAAACGTGACGCAAAGCTTATCACGATGTTTCAAAAACTTACTCAGTTGCAACATTATTTACTCGTCAATGGACTTCAAAAAACTATCCGAGACGCGCTTGACATTTTAGGTATATCTTCACAAACGTTTGAGGAAATCGTTACCAGTGAAATTGTCGGAGAAAATAAACCAAGCCTCAAAGGTTTTCAATATATTTTAGACAAAACAAAACTTGCACCAGCGCAACATCTCATGATCGGTGACCGTGAAGATGTAGATCTTGTTCCTGCCAAAAAACTCGGTATGAAGACGTGTTTAGTGTGGAGTCGGAAAAAGAGAGCAATTGCAGATTGCACGATTCTTACTGTGTACGACCTTGCTGTGTATCTATCATAAGTGGGAAGACAGAAGGTTCGCATACTTCCATGCCTGGCTTCCATGCCTGGAACAGGAATTTTTATAGAAGTATGCGAACCTTCTAAGGATTTGAGATATTGTATCTGGTAGTTTTTTTTGATACGTTTATGTTCGCATGATATGAAAAAAGGATTCTTTATCACGTTTGAAGGCGGGGAGGGAGCGGGGAAATCTATTCAAGTGGAAATTCTGGCTAGTCACCTCCATGAAGAAGGATATCACGTCAAGGTCACCCGGGAACCAGGAGGGACGAGAATCGGTGAGCAAATTCGTGCGATTACCCATAATTCAGAAAATGTGGATCTGGACTCAAGAACCGAAGCGTATCTTATGGCAGCTGCACGCGCCCAACACGTGGAGCAAGTGATTTTTCCTTCTCTTGAAGCTGGGCATATTGTTGTTTGCGACCGATATGTCGACAGTAGCATAGCGTATCAAGGATATGGGAGAAAGTTAGGAGCGGACGTTATAGAAAAACTCAATGAACTCGCCGTTAATGGTGCTATTCCAGACCTGACCATCCTTCTGAATATCACAATTGCATTAGGCATGAAACGACGGCAAAAATCGCTCAAAGCCAAAGACCGATTGGACTTACAACAAAACGAATTTTATGAAAGGGTCAATGCAGGCTACGTCACACGCGCAGAGGAAAATAAAGAACGGTTTGTCATCATCGATGCGACGAAGTCCATAGAGGAAGTGTCGCTTCGTATCTGGAAAGTTGTCCAGGATGCCCTCAAATCTCATAACGTCAAAAAGCCATAATTTTTTTGACCTTGACGAAGAGGGTCGGGATTTCATATACTCTAAAAAAGCGCTGAAAAATATATATGATCAGCGTTTTTTAGTTTTTTCTCAAGAAACGAAGCCCATCCCGTTTAGCGGGATAAGCTAGAATCTACCTTCATCAGGTAGAGCGGGGGTTCACCAAATGAAAAAACACACTCAGTCAGTTACGTACAGTATTTTTTATGACATAGGCCTTTTCTGGGCCTTTTTTTGTGGTATATGAAAAATAAAGAAATTATTACGACACATAATTACGAAGCAAAAATTCATGAGCTATTAGTGGGTATTGAACCAAATCATACGGTGACTGGAACTAAAAATACATTTCTGTGGCTTGCTGTTCGCGCATTTCCAGGACCTAAACCACCAGCATATGTCTATCACGCCGGACAGATGAGCGTATTGGTCGGCGAGTTACTTATACTTCAGGATCCAGAGATGCAAGAGGACGGACAAAAATTTGTGTTTGCACATGATATCGGTCGGGCAGTTGATATGGGGCGCTTGCATACACTTGCTGGTGCACGAATATTGCGTAAGCTTGGCTACGAAGAACGATTTGTCATATTTGCGCTTTCGCATCACCGGTGGGGATTAGGTGAACGCGCGCTTTCACATGGCGGATTTGTAGCTTTGGTGCAAGATGCTATGGCGAATGGGAATTTTCCCGATGCCGCTTCTAAAATTATTTCTACACACGGAGTTGCAGCGCTCTCAACGCTTCTTGCTGATAACTCTAAAGTACCTGTATCCCCTGGATCGTTTGATACGCGTATAGTGTCTTATGATCTAAATCTTGCGACATCGCTTATTGACGCACAGATTGATCGGGGAAGAATCGAGCGAGGAAGTGACCATCACCAGATAGACGAGTTCGGTTCACACTTTCTTTTTGCTTTGATTCCATATATTGAAGAACAGCTCGGTGTTCGATATGCACCAGACGGGACAGGAAATGATGCAATCACCCGATCGATAGATCGCTGGCCAGAGGAACGAGCAGTCATTGATAGGCTCTGGACGGAAATATCATCGAGTCATCCGTGAGGAAGGAATTACGTCTTTGACATTTATTAACATACTTTTGTATTATCAGACGAATGAAACTTTCCACAACAGATCCTGCAATCGCCGAGCTTATTGCAAAAGAGGAGAAACGACAAAAGGAAGTCCTTGAGATGATCCCAAGCGAAAATTATGCCTCTCCTGCGGTTCGGGAAGCACTCGGATCAATACTTACCAATAAATACTCAGAAGGATACGCCGCCCACCGCTACTATCAAGGCAACCAATATATAGATGAAATAGAAGTACTCGCACGGGAGCGCTGTAAAAAATTATTCGGCGTGCCGCACGCCAACGTTCAGCCCTATTCCGGCTCTCCAGCAAATAGCGCGGTCTACTTTGCGCTCCTTTCTCCGGGCGACAAGATTATGGGGCTCAAACTTTCTGGTGGCGGGCACTTGACGCACGGGCATCCGGATGTGACGTTTTCTGGCAAATACTTCACGTCTACTCAATTTAACGTTGAACCTGATGGACTCATCGATATGGATAAAGTGGCGGCTCTTGCAAAAAAAGAAAAACCAAACATGCTTGCGATAGGCACGACGGCTTACCCACGGTTTCTTGACTGGAAAAAATGGCGCCAGATTGCCGATAGCATTGGCGCTTTTTTTCTTGCTGATGTTGCTCATGTGGCTGGACTTATCGTCGGTGGTGCGTACCCTTCGCCGGTACCTTTTGCGGATGTGGTCATGTTTACGACGCATAAAACGATTCGCGGTCCACGGGGAGCTGTGCTTATGGTTACGAGTAAGGGCCTCAAGCGCGATCCGGACATGGGAAAAAAGATTGACCGCGCAGTGTTTCCGGGGCTTTCCGGCGGACCGCATGACAACGTGACAGCGGCAATAGCCGTATGTTTGAAGGAGGCAGCGACCTTAAAATTTAGAAATTATGCAAAACAAATTGTAGCAAATGCCAAAGTTCTTGCAAAAGTCCTAAAAGACCAGGGATTGACCATCACAACCGGCGGGACAGATAGTCATCTTCTTGTCATCGACCTGCGGCCGCAGCAGGTGATCGGCAATATCGTGGCAGAAGCGCTTGAAGTAGCAGGCATTGTTGCAAACTACAATACTGTTCCACATGATGTCAATCCTCCGATGTATCCATCCGGCGTGCGCCTTGGGACGCCCATCGTGACAACACGGGGCATGAAAGAAAAAGAGATGAAGTGTATAGGAGTGTGGATCTCTCAAGTCATTAAGGAAGTAGACCATTACCGTTTACCGCAAGCAAAAGAGGAGCGGGCGAGTTTTGTCAAAAAGGTAAAGGCCGAGCTTTGGAAAAACAAAAAGCTTTTGGCAATTGCCCGCGACGTCAAAACCCTCTGCAAAAAATTCCCTGTACCGTAGCTATTGCGATGTAAGCAGTATTCTGATATACTTTATTTCTAATACGCACACCTCAAGGTTATCTTCTCGCTTGATTTCAAGCGTCTTGGGTGGAGGATCCTCCTTCGCATAAAGCTTCGGAGGACAAGTAAGAAGATACGATTGTCATTATCTGGCGCGTATCCCGCGCCATTTTTGATGGATTATGGAAGAAATTACATTACAAGCACTTCTTGAAGCCGGATGCCACTTTGGACACAAATCCGAACGATGGAATCCGAAGGCTTCCTCATTTATATATACCGAAAAAGATGGCGTCCATATTATTGATTTAGCGCAAACCAAGCTAGGACTTGAAAAAGCCGTTACCTTTACCCGAGGCCTGGTTGCAGGTGGCGGAGATGTGCTTTTTGTTGGTACCAAACGCCAGGCCGCAGGATCGGTAAAAGAGCAGTCAGACAGAGTGGGAGCGCCGTATTTGGTTGAACGGTGGATAGGCGGATTTCTGACGAATTGGGATAGCGTCAAAAAAAATATCGAAAAGATAAATCGTTTGGCGGATGAGCAAAAATTAGGCGCATGGAAAAAGTTTCCGAAGCATGAGCAAAGCAAACTCACACGGTATCTTGGGCGACTTCGAGTATTTTACGGAGGGGTCTTGACATTTAAGGATTTACCGTCTGCTCTTTTTGTCGTTGACGTCAAAAAAGAACAGGCAGCGGTACGAGAAGCAGTGAGACGTGGTATACCGATTATCGCTATCGTCGATACGAACTCAGATCCTAGCGGCATTGATTATGTCATCCCGGCAAATGACGATGCGGTTGGGTCTATCAAATACATAGTTCATTGCATCGCTGAGGCGTATAAGGAAGGCAAGGAAAAAAGGGAAAAGGAGGCAGTGGCGGCAAGAGAGAAAGAGAGCAAGAAAGAAGAAGAAAACAAAAAATCCGAACTTGAATCACCTCAACCGAAAGAAATGGACATTACCAGTGTTAAACCTGTGGATATACCAGCAAAGCATGCGACAAAAGGCAAACCCGACTCCGTCAAGGCTACGACGGGCAAGCGAGGAAGACCGAGAAAGAGTGAAAAATAATTTTCAATTTTTAGTTTTCAATTTGCAATGAATTTGAAAATTGTAATTTGAAAATTGAATGAAAATTTCAAATTGTATATTGAAAATTCTATGAAAATATCTCTTGATGATCTTAAAAAACTCCGTGAGGAGACTTCCGCTGGGGTTTCTGACTGTCGCCAGGCTCTAGTGGATGCCAGTGGAGATTACGAGAAGGCAAAAAAACTCCTCACTCAACGGGGACTTGAGAAAGCCGCGAAAAAAGAAGGCAAGGAAACCTCACAAGGAATTATCGATTCATATGTTCACCAAGGGAGAGTTGGAGTACTAGTTGAACTTCGATGCGAGACGGATTTTGTCGCGCGCACCGATGAATTTAAATACCTGGCTCATGAGATTGCACTTCAAGTTGCTTCAATGGATCCAAATAACGTTGATGAACTTTTGAAAGGTGCCTATATACGAGATACAAATATGACGATAGAAAGTCTCGTTAAACAAACCGTAGCTAAAGTTGGTGAAAATATCACTGTATCGAAATTTACGAGGATGGAGATTGGGGGGACAGTAGCTCGGAGGCCGCAATGACAAGGGGCGTATTGACTTACTCGACAGATTTACCATAAGATACTCATGCAAATGATTGATACACTCCTGGGTCAAACCCGTGATCGGATGAAAAAGGCATTCGAAGTAACCCAAACTGATCTTTCCTCAATCCGTTCCGGTCGAGCAACCCCGGCACTTGTTGAACACATCGTCATTGTCGCCTATGGCGGGACGCAACGACTCAAAATTTTGGAACTTGCTACCATTATGACTTTGGATGCGAAAACTCTCGTGATTTCTCCATATGATCCTTCGATAATAGGTGAAATAGAGAAAGGTATCCTTGAAGCCAATACAGGGCTTACACCTGTAGTAGACGGCGATATAATTCGAATAACCATACCACCGTTATCACAAGAGCGCCGGCAAGAGTACCTCAAGCTTGCTCGAGCAAAACTGGAAGGTGGCCGCATTATGATACGACAAGTGCGTCAAGACGCGATGAAAGAGGCAAAAAAGGTGGCAGAAAACAAAGATATTACCGAAGACCAAAAAAAGCACGCGGAAAAAATGATACAAGAGCTTACGGATGAAATGATTGCTGATATCGACGGGCTGGGAGAACGGAAAGAGCAAGAGCTCTTACAAGTATAATGCCAAATGCTAAATGATAAATGCTAAATAATCTTCTTTTCTTCGTTTTTCCCATTTAGCATTGGCCATTTATCATTTATCATTTATCATTATCCTATGTTTATTACTGCGATAGTTTTTTTCGTTATCTTAAGTATCCTCGTATTTGTACACGAGTTGGGACACTTTCTCGTTGCAAGGTTTTTTGGTGTTGGAGTTGAAGAATTTGGATTTGGTTTACCACCCCGGATAATCGGTAAGAAAATAAACGGCACTGTCTACTCCCTCAACTGGTTACCCATTGGTGGTTTTGTCCGATTGACCGGTGAAGACGAGGAAGCCAATTCAAAGTTCAAAGTTCAAAGTTCAAAGTTCAAAGAGTACTTTTGGGCACGATCAAAGAAAGATCGAGCAATGATTCTCGTTGCCGGCGTATTCATGAATTTTGTTCTCGCAGTAGGTATCACAACATACCTTCTCACAACTGGCGTCATGGAGCCATCAGGAAGCGTCCACGTGGAAAAAGTTTTACCAGGAAGCCCTGCGGAACGTGTCGGTTTGCAAGTAGGAGATATTATTCAAAGTGCCGTAATTTATCCGAAGATCGATACATCAAATGAACAGACGCTAAAAAAACCAGGTGAGCTTATCGAATTTACCAAAAATCATTTAGGGCAAGAAGTTTCCCTTTTAGTCATAAGAAATAATGTAGTGATGACGTTTGTCCTTGTCCCCCGCAGAGAGTATCCAAAAGGAGAAGGGCCGATGGGAGTGGCAATTTCAGATCTCGTATCACATAAATATCCTATTACCCAGGCCCCTTTTGTAGCGATAAAAATAAACATTCAAAGGGGGATTGATATGTTTACTGGTGTTACTACAATGATATGGCGACTCATCACGTTTGCGCCGCTCCAAGCAGATGTCGCCGGACCCATCGGTATCGCTCAAGTTACTGGACAGGCGGTTAAGTTTGGGTTTAAGGCAGTTTTAGAGTTTATGAGCATACTTTCGCTAAACCTTGCGGTTTTAAATATCTTACCGATTCCAGCTCTTGATGGCGGTAGACTCGCGTTTCTATTTTTAGAAAAAATCTTAGGGAAAAAGATTCGTCCTGCCTTCGAGCAACGCACCCATCAAGTCGGTATGATCGTCCTTCTTTTCCTTGTGCTTCTTATTTCTCTCCATGACATCGTCCGCATCGCCGGCGGCGGTTGAGCGGTTTTATTGTGGTAAGATCGATATATGAAATACTCAACGCTTGTTGGAAAAACATCCAGGCAAAAATTGCCAGGTAGTGAAGCGATAAGCCATCAGCTGCTGCTTCGTGCTGGGTATATTACTCCAGTAGCTGCCGGGATTTATTCATTTTTACCTCTGGGGTATCGAGTTTTGGAAAAAATAGATGCAATCATTAAAGAGGAATTTACGAAACGTGGGGTGCAGCACGTTCTCATGCCATTTGTCCACCCTGCATCGTTATGGCAGGAAACGGGAAGATTTTCAAAATGGCGAAAAGTTTTGGCGGTTTTCGACGCCAATCATGGCGGTGAGTACCTCCTTGCACCGACGCATGAAGAAACGGTGACCGATATAGCACGAAAATTTATCAGAAGCTATAAAGACTTGCCTGCTATTTTAAACCAGAATCAATGGAAGTATCGTGACGAAGTACGCGTTGTCGGAGGGCTTCTTCGGACGCGTGAGTTTTTTATGCAAGACGCGTATAGTTTTGATCGTGATGAAGAAGGATTGACAAAAAGTTTTGCAACGATGAGCGAAGTATATCGGGCTATTTTTTCTCGTATGGGACTGCCGGTGATCGTTGTAAAGGCCGATAGCGGTGCGATAGGAGGAACTGGTTCAGAAGAATTCATGGTGGCATCAGATGCAGGAGAAGACAAAATTTTTGTCTGTGATCAGTGTGACTATAAGGCCAATATTGAAAAGGCAGAATCAGTGTTTCCGCCATTTGTTCAAAACGAAGAAAAAGAATCTATGCAACAGGTTGAAGGGAAAGGCATTATCGGGGTAGAGGCGCTTGCTAAATTTTTAAAAATCCCGGTTGAAAAAACTACCAAAACGCTCCTCTATCAAGCAGATGACCGAGTGGTTGCGGTCTGTGTTCGCGGGCAATATTTGGTAAGTGAGACTAAACTCGCTAATTATTTAGGTTGTTTAAATCTATCTCTTGCATCCGCTGACGCGGTTAAGCGCATAACGGGTGCTGAGGTTGGCTATGCAGGGCCCATTCATTTGCCAGAGTCTGTAGAAGTGATTTGGGATGATACGACGAAAGGTCGGGTAAACTTTGAGTGCGGTGGAAATAAGACGAATTATCATAACATAAACGCAAATTTTGGCCGCGATGTGCCGCTTCCTTCCAAGTTTGTCGACATTCGTGAAGTGAAAGAAGGCGAAGGATGCGTCAAGTGTCAGCGGGGAAAACTAAAAGAACTTCGAGGCATTGAACTTGCTCATGTTTTCAAACTCGGGACTATTTATTCCTCTGTCATGAAAGCGACATACACAGATGAAGATGGTAGTCTCAAACCTATCGTCATGGGCTGTTACGGCATCGGCATAAGCCGCGTGTTGGCAGCGGTAGTAGAAGTGTCACATGATGACAAGGGCATTATTTGGCCTGCCGCTATTTCACCATACCACGTTCATCTTCTATCACTTCCCGGTGGACAAAAGCGTGCGCAAAAAGTGTACGATTCGCTTCAAAAAAATAGTATAGAGGTATTGTGGGACGATCGCGATGAATCAGCGGGCGTTAAGTTTACTGATGCAGATTTAATCGGCATACCCTACCGCCTCGTCGTATCGGCAAAAACAGAGGATAAGATTGAAGTCAAAAAGCGAACAGATGCACAGGTTCAGCTTTTTTCGCTGCAAGAAGCTATCAGTCAGTTAATTCCCAGCCTCAAGGCCCGGTAGCGTATTAAGCTTATTATTACTATTTTTCTGTTTGACCTAGGTACTAAGATTCAATTAAAATGAAATTTGACTCGATGTATCGATACATCGAGTCAGGAAGCATATGCCACAAATTTCTAGAAATCCGGTACATAAAGACGTTTTTTATAACATTCGCGATGATTTTTTATGGATTATTGGCGACTTACATTCAACCGAGGATGTAAAAACATTCTTTTATGATTTTTTTACCAAAACTGAAAGAATTATGCTTGCGAAACGTCTGGCTGTAGCTGCGATGGTTCATGAAGGATATAATTATCGAGATATTCGTGACGTTCTCCATGTGAGCACATCCACTATTCAGCGTGTTGCAGACGTTTTGGATGGAGGAGGCTTGGGCATAATTAGAGCAATAGATCGGCTTACAAAAGAGGAGCGACTCAAGGCATTTTGGGATAAAGTGAATAGAGCAATTGATTCAGTAGCTCGTCTTAGGAAGTAATATTGTAGCGATGTATCGATACATCGCTACAAAGGTTTACATTGTCTCTTCTAACATATATACGGTATACTTAGCTCATGAAAACCATTGTCACCCACATCGGGCCGGATTTGGATGCGATCATGAGCGTCTGGCTGGTCAAAACATTTTTTCCGGGTTGGAAGGAAGCGGCAATCGCGTTTGTACCGGCCGGCAAAACCTTTAAGAATCTCCCTCCGGATGATAATCCCGAGCTCATCCACGTCGATACTGGACTTGGAACATTTGATCACCACCAATCTGATGCCGATACGTGTGCGTCTGTCCTCGTGTATGAAGAGATAGTAAAGACGAAGGGAGAAGACGAAGCGCTGCGTCGTTTCGTCGGCGTGGTCAACGAAATCGATCACTTCCGTGAGGTCTTTTTCCCCAATCCCACCGCTGACTATTGGGATTTGGGCATCATATCCCAGATTGACGGATGGCGACTCATGCACAGCGAAGATCCGCTCAAAGTCGTTGCTTTGGGTATGGACGCGTTGGACGCTATTTACAAAACATTCCAGAATAAAGTCTGGGCAGAGGCCGAGCTGAAAGAAAAAGCAGTTCACTTTGACTCCCCGTGGGGCAAGGCGTTCGGCATCGAAACGACCAATGATGAGGTCGTCCACCTGGGACAGAAGATGGGTTATGCCGTAGTTATTCGCCGCGATCCGCGCAAAGGCTATGTCCGCATTAAAAGTTTGCCAAAAGATGACATCGACCTGACCGGCGTCTATAATACGCTCAAACAGAAAGATCCGGCAGCCACGTGGTTTCTGCACGCGAGCCGCCACATGGTGCTCAACGGGAGTGCCAAAAATCCGGACATGCGGCCGACGACGTTATC
>CAYVAR010000005.1:4999-29667 GCA_964449675.1 uncultured Gammaproteobacteria bacterium | reverse complement strand
TTCGGTCAGTCGCATTTCATCAAAACCGTTGAAGATTTGCATGAAGCGATGGTAAATACGGTGCCGGGGATCAAGTTTGGTTTGGCATTTTGCGAAGCATCGGGGCCGCGGCTTATCCGCACAAGCGGCACAGATGATGCGATGGTGAAACTTGCAGTGACCAACGCGAAGCTTGTCGGATGCGGGCATATCTTTTTTATATTTCTTGAAAACGCGTTTCCCATCAATGTCCTCAACGCAGTAAAAATGGTGCCGGAAGTTGTTCGCCTTTTTGCAGCAACAGCCAATCCTTTGGAAGTCATTGTCACTCGGACAAAACAAGGCAGGGCAGTCTTGGGCGTCGTCGACGGCGGATCACCATTGGGGGTCGAGAAAGAAAGTGACGTTTCGTACAGAAAAGAGTTACTTCGAAAATTTGGCTATAAACTTTAAAATCTCAAAGCTCAAATCGCAAAGTTCAAAACAATACCTTTAAATTACAAAACTTTTGAGATTTTCGCTATAGTTTTGAGTTTTTCCGCCAGAGGCGGATCCGCCTTTGGAGGAGACCTTTAAATTTTGAGTTATGTCACATTGTACCTTCTGTCAGATCGTATCCCGTCAAATTCCAGCCTATATCGTTTACGAAGATGCCGACTACCTCGCATTTTTAGATAAATTTCCTCAAACACGCGGACATCTGCAACTTATCCCCAAAAGGCACTATAAATGGGTCTATGACGTCCCAAATATTGGGCAATTTTTCTCCGTCGCAAAACAAATAATCCATGCTATAATACCGATACTTGGTGCCGATCATGTGACGATAGCAAGCTTTGGCCGGCAAATAGAACACGCACATCTGTGGATCGTTCCACAATATCGTCATAGCCAGACTATTTTAGAAGGATCTGGAAAGAGTACAAAACAAGAAGAATTAGAAGAAGTGGCAATGTTGTTACGAGAGGGGATTTTGAAGGTCACATAAATTAGATTTACGCCCTCCTGGCCTTCCTTTTCGCCTTACCTACTATTCGTAGCGCGGCTCAAAGAGCGGCCTTAGGAGGGCCTAAGAATCTCTAATGCTCGCCGCGGTGCGGACTTGCAAAGAGCTTCTAAGGGAGGTGTATTTGTTTACAATATGGTATTTGTCAAAGCACAACCTGGAGATACATCGGATTCGCTTATTAGAAAATTCACGCGCAAAGTTCTCACCGAGGGAATTTTACAAGATCTAAAAAAACGCGAGTTTTACCAAAAACCCGCAGAAGTTCGCAAAGAAAAAAAACGTGAACTATCACGACGTCTTCGACATCCCGGGCGTAGTTACTAGAAAATCATGACACTTGACTTGCTTCAGTTGGACCTTTCCGCATCTTTAAAGCGTGGTGATACGGTACGTGTATCGACATTGCGTTTTCTCATTTCCGCTATCCGCAATAGTGCGATAGCAAAATATGGTGCCGCAAGCGATACGTCTCTCACCGAAAGCGATATTTTTGATGTTGTTAAAAAGCAAGCCAAAACACATAAAGAATCAATAGAAGCCTATCAGGAAGCGCAGCGAGATGAGCTCGTAGAAAAAGAAACACAAGAATTAAAGATTCTTGAAGAATTTTTACCAGAAGAACTATCTGATGAAGAACTTAAAAAGATTCTTGAACCGGTTAAATCCTTAGGTGAAACAAATTTCGGTTTGATTATGAAAAAAGCGATGGAGATAGTACAAGGAAGGGCTGACGGGGGAAGAGTAGCATCATTTTTGAAACAGATGCTTCAAAAATAAACTCAAAACTCAAATGTCAAAATTCAAAACGATATCGTAAAGCTCAATAACTTTTAAGATTTGAGTTGTAGTTTTGAGATTTGCGTTTTGCATTTTGAGTTTTTATAGTATGATCTCAGTACTTTTTCAAACAGAAACGCATTTTCCCGTTGATCGGAAAAAAATTCGACATGCCATTATTAAGGCACTAGAAGGAACCATTAAACGGCACGCAGAGGTAAGCGTCAGCATCGTTGGTGATCGGGCGATGAAACAACTAAATACCCACTATAGAAATATTGACGCGACCACAGATGTGCTTTCTTTTAGCCTGAGTGACCCAACGGAAAAAGGAGTACCATTTGTTGATGCTCCCGATCACATCCTTCGTTTAGGTGACATTGTCGTTTCCTTTCCACAAGCAGTAGTTGAAGCAATAGAGGCAAATAAGCTTGTTGATGACGTGATCGTTGAGCTTTCGCTCCACGGACTGAATCATCTTTTAGGATTACACCATGATTAGAAATCCCAAATTACAATTGTTTGAAAATTGGAATTTGATGCTTGGTGCTTTACATATATATGGCTTTCTATAGAATCTATCGACCGCAAGTTTTTGATGAGATTGACAACGGATTTGTGCGGGAGCAATTGGAGCTTCTTCTCACCAAAAAAAAATCCCAACTTCCTCACGCATTTCTTTTTACTGGTCCAAAGGGAACCGGGAAAACGACCGCAGCGCGCCTTATCGCAAAACTATTTACCTGTCAAAAACCACTGAAAAGTAACGCACCCTGTGGTACCTGCGGGACGTGCAAAGGGGTAGCGAATGGATCGTATATAGATCTTTTGGAGCTTGATGCAGCAAGCAATCGCGGAATTGATGAAATTCGTTCTCTTCGGGATACGATTGCCCTAGCACCATCGATCGGAGAGTTTAAAATCTACATTATAGATGAAGTTCATATGCTTACCACCGAAGCATTTAATGCACTTCTTAAAACGCTTGAAGAGCCCCCCCCTCATGCAGTTTTTATCCTCGCAACTACAGAACTACAGAAAGTCCCCTCAACAATTATATCACGCTGTGTGCATATTCAATTTGCTAAAGCAGATCAAAAGGATTTACTGCATGCACTGAAAAGAGTCATCAAAAAGGAAAAAATATCAATAGACGATGACGCGCTCGTCGCCCTTACCGATCGCGCTGATGGATCGTTTCGTGATGGGGTGAAACTGCTTGAACAGGTAAGTTTTCAAAAAGGAACGATATCACTTACGGTTGTTCAAAACACGCTTACGATTCCCAGCGCCAAGGTGCTTGAGCGTTTTGAGCAGCAACTTTTTGCCAAAAACGCAATAGAGTCGCTTGCAACCCTCGATGCTTTGGTAGGAAAAGGAACGGACATGAAATCATTTCTCATATCTGTTCTCTCGCGTTTTGAACATGAATTAATAGAGCATGTGAAAGGAAATGCATCAACACATTCAAAATCAGAACTACAACGAGCTATCCGGCTTTTTACCAGAGCGTATGAAGAGCTACGAGTTACTCCAATTGCACAACTACCAATAGAGCTTGCAGTTATTGAATTTTGTGAGGATGGTTCTGTCAAGACATTTACGGAAATAGAAGATTCATCTTTGCCACAAAAAAAGGATATATCGCAGTCAAATAATGTGCAATCAGCTCCACCCTCCAAAGACGAATCGCATGATACTCCTCGTTCTTCATCACTTGGGCTCATCACGCTTGAAAAACTTAACGAGCATTGGAAAGACGTCATAGAGTCTATGAAACCATATAATCATTCGATAGCCGGAGTGCTTCGATCTGCTAGACCAAAAGCGGTAGAGAGTGGTATAGTAACGATTGAAGCATTTTACTTATTTCATAAGGAGAAACTTTCTGAAGGAAAAACGCGCGAAGAACTTGCTAATATTTTAAAAAAATTATTTGGAGAAAGGGTGAAGGTGGAAGTAGTACTTGGGAAAAAATAATCTCAAAGTTCAAAACTCAAAGCGCAAATCTACAACTTAAATCTCAAATCGGAAAAGATTTTAGTTTAGATATATGGTTTTGACTTTTGACATTTGAGTTTTGAGATAAGGAGGTTTTATGATGAATCCATTTAAAGCACTTGGAGATTTAAATCAGATGCGCAAACAGGCGGCGCAAATTCAGGCGGCCCTTGAACAAGAGGAATTTGAAGTGGTACAAGGCAATGTTCGCATTGTTATATCTGGTAATCAAAATGTAAGGACTGTGGAAGTTGATGGAGTACCGGATGAAAATCTTAAAAAGGCTTTTAATGATGCCGTCAAGCGCAGTCAGCAAGCAGCAGCAGGGAAACTGGCAGAGATCTCAAAGAATTTGAATTTGCAATAAAAACTCAAAGCTCAAATGTCAAAGCTCAAAACAATAGCGTAGATGTCAAAGTTAAGAGATTTTAGTTATGGCTTTGAGTTTTGCGTTTTGAGTTTTGAGATTATCTGATGAACGTTATTATCACTGGTTCCCTTGGATATGATTACATCATGGATTTTCCCGGCCGGTTTGCCGACCGGATCATACCGGATAAAATACATAAAATTTCCTTAAGTTTTTTAGTTGACAAACTTAGCAAACAGTTCGGTGGCACAGCAGGCAACATTGCCTATACATTGAAGCTCCTTGGGATTGAACCCCTAATTGTTTCCGCAGCAGGCAATGATTTTGATCCGTACAACAGACATTTCACCATTCACAAAATATCGACGAAAGGAATCGCGAAATATAAGAACGTAACAACGAGCTCATACTTCGTTGTCACCGACCAAGACGACAACCAAATCGGCTCGTTTTACGTAGGAGCCATGAAATATGCGAATGACTTGTCGATACGAGAACACCTGGAAGGTGGCAGGCTGCAGCGAAGCGTAAGCCATGACTCCTGCCAGGTGAGTGAATCAAACAAAGCGTTTGTCGTTATTGCCCCCAACGATCCAATGGCTATGAAAAAGTATGTAAAAGAAAGCCGTGAACTTCAACTGCCATATCTGTATGATCCAGCATTTCAAATAGCAACATTTTCTCCTGAAGAATTAAGAGAAGGCATCGAGGGAGCAGTGATTCTTATCGGCAATGATTACGAAATTGAACTCATCCAAAACAAGCTCGATATTTCTCATGAAGAGCTTTTAGTCATGGGGCCAATTATCGTGACGACGCTTGGAGCCAAGGGTTCGATAATCGAGACACGAAAAGACGCTATACATATAAAGCCCGCTAAAGTGAAAAATACCAGCGACCCGACCGGCGCCGGTGACGCCTACCGGGCCGGTTTTCTCGCCGGATATTTACGTTTTAGCCCCGCAAGGGGACGCCTTGCAAGGTTGACAGTTGATGAACTTCAAATTTGCGGTCAGATGGGATCAGTTTCGGCTGCCTACACAGTTGAAAAATATGGCACGCAGACTCACACATTTACTCAAAAGGAATTTTGCCAACGCTATGAAGATAACTATTCTCATCCTATTTTCTTATAAGCATTATAAGTAGAGAAAAGTATAGTACTACATAGTACTGTAGTAATCATGAAGTGGTATTGCTATAACAAATCTTTTTAAGATAGAAAATGACGACAGTATAGCACTACATAGTACTAAAGTATTGTCATCATATAGTATGGAATTTGGGAAAATAGTGAAATCATTCAAAAGTAAAAAAGGAAACGAGGTCGTGTTTCGTTATCCAAAAGCAGATGATCTCGAGGATTGCCTCGCGTTTGCAAATAAAATTATCGCGGAAGATACGTATGTCGATCTTTCCGGAAAGAAGAAGACTCCTGAAGATCAAAAAAAGTGGCTTGACACATTACTTGATCAGGTTAAAAAAGGAGAAAAGATTCACTTGGTTGTTATAGTTAATGGAAAGTATGCGGGTAATGGTGAGGTGCGGATTGGAAAACTTCGCCGTAGTCATACAGGTGATATAGGGATTGCACTTGCCAAGGAGTATCGCAACGAGGGCATTGGTACAGCGCTTCTCAATGCTCTTATCGATGAAGCGAAAGCGTCCAAACTACGATTGCTTCGATTAAATTGCTTTGAAAATAACGAAGGCGCCTGCCACCTATACGAGAAGACGGGTTTTCAACGAGCCGGCGTCATCCCCAATGCAATCAAATGGAAAGATGGATACGTCGGAGAAGTCAAATTTTACCTGCCTCTTTAACTATATAAGAATCTAATCTTTATTAGATTGTTACAACAGTCTAATTTCTATATGTTTTCGTGCGATAAATCGTATACATTTCATCTTATTTGTATAAATAGATACCAACAACCGTACGAGGATGAGCCTTGACTTATACTGCAAAATTTGAGATAAGCACTTCATTATGACCCAATCTGCAAAACATGATGTGAAAGATTTGTCGTTAGCAAAAGAAGGGAAGAAGAAAATTGAGTGGGCGGGGCAAAATAGTCCGGTACTCAAGCTTATTACCCAAGAGTTTTCCAAAACAAGGCCTCTCAAGGGTTTGACGATTGGTGCCTGCCTCCATGTGACGAGCGAGACCGCCAACTTAGTGCTCGCATATATAGCTGGAGGAGCCAAGGTAGCCCTTTGCGCGAGTAACCCATTATCGACACAGAATATGGTGGCAGCTTCACTTGTTGCTGATTATGGAGTGCCGGTATTTGCGATACACGGTGAGGATAAAAAAACGTATTATAAGCATCTTCACCAAGTAATCGATTTCCATCCAAATCTGACTGCCGATGACGGGGCAGATTTAGTCACACTTCTTCATACTGACCGCGCCAAACAGATTGCGGAAGTAATCGGATCTGCCGAGGAAACGACGACCGGTGTCATCAGGCTCAAAGCTATGGCACGCGACGGGGCTTTGAAAATTCCCGTTTTAGCAGTAAATGACAGCGATACCAAACATATGTTTGACAATCGGTATGGTACTGGACAGTCTACCATCGATGGGATTTTCCGTACGACAAACATTCTTCTTGCCGGCAAACGCGTGGTCGTATGTGGCTATGGATGGTGCGGCAGGGGAATTGCCACGCGCATGCGCGGTATGGGGGCTATCGTCACCATTGTTGAGGTAGATCCGGTCAAAGCACTCGAAGCCGTGATGGATGGGTTTAGCGTTGATCAAATTAGTCGTGCGAGTAGATTTGGTGACATATTTATAAGCGCAACCGGTGACAAAATGGTTATTACAACGGCTCATATGAAACGCATGAAAGACGGAGCGATATTAGCTAATTCCGGGCATTTCAACGTGGAGTTTGACTATGACGGATTAGTGAAGCTCGCAATAAGTCGTAGGATTATGAGACCAAATCTTGAGGAGTTTACGCTGCCTTCCGGCAGACGACTGTATGCCTTAGGTGAAGGTCGACTTATTAACTTAGTTGGCGCCGAAGGCCATCCGGCAGAAGTCATGGATATGAGCTTTGCCAATCAAGCCCTTGGTGCGGCCTGGTTTGTCAAAAGAAAAGGTTCGCTTCGTCCCAAGGTTTACGTGTTGCCTAAGGAAGTCGACCAACGTGTCGCCCGCCTCAAGCTTCGTGCCATGGGCATGCGTTTTGACCGCCTCACTAAGCTGCAGCGAAAATACCTCCACAGTTGGCAAGAGGGGACGTAAATGTTTTGTCGTAATGAGCATCACAGAGAATCATCGTTCCACTTACACTTTATTTGATCAATTGCGTGACGAGTGGAATGAGTACAGAGCCAGGCGACGATTTTTAGCTTCTCCAGGACTTCTTAAAACACAGCTCGATTTAGTAAAGTATGCACCATTAGTCGACCGGTATATGCCAAAGTGGAAAGATATTTGGGAGAAGTGGGCGGTGGAATTTCAAGAAATTTATTTTTTCGAACTTGATGGTGTTAGGGCGAGCCTGAGAGAAAGTATACGAGAGAGAAACTTTTCACCTCATCAACATGTAGTCATGGCTGAACTTTTATGGAAATATTGCGAGGGCACAGATCGATCAGCATGGATTCCGGATCTCTTGCGTGATTGGCACGCGTGTCATGAGGATAATGCACACGAAAAAAGTGATTTCGAATTTTATCTTCAAACATCAGGCGAATTTCCTCGTGAGGTAAAAGAGGATCTGCTTGGAATTACCATAGAAAGGAAAGTTGAAATTCCCATAGTTATCACCGCTTCTTCTAGTGTATAATATTCTTTTATGGCAGAAGCCCTCATTATTCAGCTTATTGCAGACTACGGCGTTGGAGATCCGGCGTTTGCCGAGGTCATACAGAAATTTACCTACCTTGATCACGATATACGTATACGAGCGACGAGTGTGCCTGCTTTTAGCACCATCGCTACTGGTTTATGGATTTCTCAATTTGCCACTGTTAATGCGTTTAGCGGGCTTATCATCTATTCCAACACCGCACCGCGAATCGCGATAACCGAAAAGCAGCATAATCATTTAGGCGGACAACTTGCGTATACAAAGCTTGAAAACGGGACTATAGTCGTCGCTGTCAACGTGGGGTACAGCTTTTCATTTCTCAAAGATAAAATTACGAAACTTCATCATATTAATGTTCCCAATGCCGGTAGCCAGTTTCGGTCGAGGGACTATTACCCTGACGCAGTGGTACAAATCGCTCATGGTGATCTTTCGGCTATCGGAGAAGAAATAGCAGTGTCAACTATACTAGACGTACCGCAACATGTCATTGCGTTTATCGACGGGTACGGAAATTTAAAAACGACGACGCGCAAGTCCCAGTGTGCTATCCCGGTAGGGACACGGGTAAAAATTTCGTGTAACAATACTATGCTCGAAGGGGTCGTTACCGATGAAGCGTATAAAGTGCACGACGGAGAAATTTCGTTTGCTCCAGGAAGTAGCGGAGGAGAAGATCGATTTATGGAAATTTGGGTACGTGGAATGAGCGCCTGGAATACGTTTGGCAAACCCCATGTAGAATCCGAGTTTACTATTAGTCCTGTTGTGTAACATCTTATGAAGGTCTCAACGCGGCTTACAATCGTTCCTGTTTCTCCAATTCGAAAGCTCGTCCCCTTTGCGCTTGAGGCGAAAAAACAAGGAGTGAGGGTGTATCACCTCAATATCGGTGATCCGGATATCGAAACCCCGGAGGTGATGATAAAAGCTCTTCAAAATTGGAAAAAGAGTCCCATCGGCTATGATGAGTCACAAGGAAATCCAGTGTTTATTGACGCCTTAGTAAGCTATTACCACGGCCTCGGATCTTCTTTTATCCAGAGTTCCCATATTCAAGTGTCCGTCGGAGGCAGTGAGGCGATTGCGATGGCTCTGTTTGCTACCTGCGCAGCAGGTGACCGAGTACTTGTTTTTGAACCGTTCTATGCAAACTATAATTCTTTTGCAGCGGTAACTGGTATACAACTTGTACCAGTTCTGACGACGATAGCAACGGGGTTTCATTTGCCGGACAGAAAGCGTATCGAAGCGAAAATTACCAAACGTACAAAGGCAATTCTTTTTTGTAACCCAAATAACCCGACCGGTACTGTCTATACAAAAAGAGAGATTGACCTGCTCGTTGCAATTGCCAATAAATACAACCTCTTTCTCCTTTCTGATGAAGTATATCGCGAGTATTCCTATGACGGCAGAAAACACATTTCTCTGTTTACCTATATGCAAGAAATTCCTGATCAAGCCATAGTTCTTGATAGTATGTCGAAGCGATATAGTTTATGTGGCGTACGCTTAGGAGCGTTGGTTTCTCTCAATACCGATATTATGGCAGGGGTCCTTCGGATCGCTCAGGGGAGATTGTCTGCCGGGCTTATAGATCAAGTAGTTGCTGCACAGTTGACAAAGGTTTCTCGCGCGTGGCTTAAAAAAACGCATGACGAATTTGAAAAACGGCGGGATGTTGTTTATGAAGGTCTTAAGAAAATTTCTGGCGTGACGATACCAAAACCAGAGGGCGCTTTTTATACGATCGTCAAACTTCCTGTTACCGATTCAGAAGACTTTTGCCAGTGGCTTCTTACTGATTTCCGTGATCCTTCGGCAAGCTCAGGACAGGGTGAAACAGTAATGCTTGCTCCCGCTGCTGGATTTTATTCGACGAAGGGATTAGGGAAGAATGAAGTTCGTATCGCCTACGTCCTCAACCAGAAAGCACTCAAACGATGTATCGAAATCCTCAAGCGAGCACTCACACAGTACAATACACGTAGACACAAGAAAATAAGGAAATCATCTCCGCAGAAGAAAAAACTCATACTTTTTGATATCGACGGAACACTTATTCATCACGTCGGCGGTCAGATGACTGTGTGGTGGCCGCGTATAATCTATGCACTCAATAAAGTATTTGGCGTGGACGTACAGATCGACACGAGTGGTAGATATATGGGTATGATTGATAGGCAAATATCATGGGAATTAGTTCGAACGCAAGGCATTACCAAAAAAGAATTTGATAAAAAATTTCCTTTAGTTGGAAATTTTCTTCTGAAATTTGCGAGGGGACAAGAAAAAAGAGCGATACCGCTCTATACGCCAATTGCTGATGCGGTCACGCTTGCAAAAAAACTTCTTGCTCATGAAGATTTCCGCATTGGACTTCTGACGGGAAATGTGGAGCGCATGGGATGGTGGAAACTTCAACATGCAGGGATTACGAATCTTTTTTCTTGGGGACTATTTGGAGATGAGGCAGATGATAAACCGATGTTGGCCCGGACCATCATCGTGACGGTAAAAGATCACTTCGGCATAGAATTTCTTCCGCGAGATATTTTCGTCATCGGTGATTCGACCTATGACATAAGAAGTGCAAAATCGATTGGTGCCAAATCAATTGCGGTAGCAACCGGTGGACATAGCCCAGAAGATCTAGAAATAGAACACCCAGATCTTTTAGTTGATTCACTTATGGACAAGCGGGTTTTTGCTCTGCTAGGATTAAAGAAACCTCTACTATGATCCTTCTCTCCGGAACTTCAAACGAAGCGCTCACACAAAAAATAGCGCGTCTCCTTCATGTACCGCTTGCAAAACGAGAAATCACTCGCTTCATCGACAACGAATGCCGAGTCTACATACAAGAGAAAGTTGAAAACGAACAGATTTTTGTCCTCCAATCGTTATCAGAAGTTGCCGATCAACACCTGGTAGAACTCTGTCTCATCGGTCAGGCACTCAAAAGCCTGAAGGCCTCTCACGTCACTGCAGTTATTCCATGGATGGGATATAGCAAACAGGATAAAGAATTTCGCAAAGGTGAGGCGGTTTCTGCGCAACTTGTGGCAAAATTTATTGAAAGCGCCGGGTTTGATCATGTTATTACTATTGAGCTTCATAGTGAAAACGTCGTGCCATTTTTTCATATTCCAGTCCAAGAGGTATCCTCCCGCGAGCTACTTGCTCAGACGCTCCGGAAGCAATCAAGGCTCAGCCTTGAGCGTACCTGTGTGGTGTCTCCCGATACCGGCGGGAAATCTCGCTCCGCTCGTTTTGCACGTCTTTTGAATCTTCCGATCGTCTACCTGGAAAAAGACAGAGATAAAGCTTCTGGGAAAGTGGTCGTGTCAGGAATAAAAGGCGAGGTAAGATACAAAAATATCGTGATCTTTGACGATATCATTAATACCGGAGCAACTGCGATAAAAACAAGCCAATTTCTAAAAAATAAAGGAGCGCTCAACATTTATTTTCTCGCTACCCACGCAGTACTTGCCGGCGATGCGTGCATGAAACTTCAGTTAAGCGCTATCGATTCTGTTATCGTTACCGATACCATACATATTTCTCAAGAAAAATATTTCAAGAAACTCGCCATAGTTTCCATTGCTTCACTTCTGGCAGATGCAATATCGCGTGGGACGCGATAGAATTGCTATATTGCTATATTGCTCAATTGTTTTTCAACAATATAACAATTCAACAATATAACAATTGTGAATCATGGCTCTTCTTCCTAAAGCACTTTCGAAATTAATAGAGTCTTTTGAGCGGTTGCCGGGGATTGGTCCCAAGAGTGCCCAGCGTTTGGCATTTTATCTGCTCCACGTTCCACAAGAAGAACTTACTTTATTTGCCAATAATCTCGTGGGACTTAAATCCAACACAGTGCTTTGCTCTTTATGTAAAAATGTTGCGGAAAGTGACCCCTGCAGTATTTGTAGTGACTCAAGGAGAAACACCTCAATTATTTGTGTGGTTGAACAGCCTACAGACGTACTATCAATTGAACGGACTGGGAAATATCAAGGGCTCTATCATGTACTTCATGGCGCTATCGATCCGCTTAATAATATCGGTCCGGATGAAATATATATCGAAGACCTCATCAAGCGAGTATCGAGAATCGATCCGCCAGCTGGCGGACGAGTATCGGAGATTATCCTTGCTACCAATCCTAATATGGAAGGCGAGGCGACTGCCATGTACATAACAAACAAACTCAAAACTCAAAAGTCAAAAGTCAAAACCACTAGACTTGCTCATGGATTGCCGGTTGGGGCGGATATAGAATATGCGGACGAAGTGACCTTAGCAAGGGCTTTGGAGGGGAGGAGGGAGTTCTAGAGGGAGTCAAGCATCAATATTCAAATAACTTGAGGTAACTTTTGTTTTTTTCGTTTGATGCTTTGATATTGTTTGGGATTTGTGATTTGATGCTTGGTGCTTATTCTATGGTTACCAAACAGCAAATTGAAAAAGTTTTGAAAACAATTCCCGATCCTGAGATCGGGGCGTCGCTATGGGATTTGGGGCTTATATACAAAATCACCATAGATAAAAAGACAGGGTGCGTAACGATACTCATGACACTTACAACCATCGGTTGTCCATTATTTGATTTAATTGAAAAGCCTATAAAGGAGGAAGTTGGTAAGATTTCCGGTGTTAAGAAAATTGACGTTGAACTTACCTTTGAACCACCATGGAGCGTTGATCGGATGAGTGAAGATGCCAAACAACAACTTGGATTTGCATAAATATTTCAAAGCTCAAATGTCAAAATTCAAAACTGAAGCGTTTAACTTTTGAACTATTCTGAAAGATTTGAGATTTAAGATATAGTTTTGAGATTTGAGTTTTGCGATTTGAGATAATAAACGTATGGCTATTCATAGACAAATCATCGGTTCTTTTGAAGACATCGGCAAAGACATCGTCCGAGAGGCGGTCAAGGTACCGAAAGATATCGCGGGAAAAGCGTTAGAAAGCTTAGGGACGTCCGGTGGGAAAACCCAGGGAGCGCAAACGCCACAAGCGAGAACGGCGGATAAACCCAAAGAAGGCCCGCTTGCCGAGCTTGATCAGGCAAAAGACACTAAGCTCAAAGAGGCCATAGCACGAAGAGCGCTTGAGGAGCTAAGCGGAGTCAAACCCAAGCAAAAAGAACCATCTGTCTGGGAGCGGATCCAAATGGAGGTTGAGCAAAAGAAACAGCAGCAAGCCCGACAAACAGTAGTAGCAGCGCAATCAGCGCTTCCCATGGCAAAAAGCAAACGACCTCGCGGAGACCTCTACGGCATGAAAGCCAAAAAAAATCCAGCGGAAATGAGTAGAAACGTGAGACAAGATTAATATGACTACACCTGATCAAAAGGAAGAAACATTTCTCTTTAACGAGGTTCCTGTTAAAGTTGCTAAAACTGGAGGAATGCATAACGTCGGTGCTTTGCTATCTGCACTTAGGGAATATGATGGTGCTGATGCGCTCGTAGCCGCGTACGAAAAGCAGGGAATTACTTTGCCAATGGCTGATGTAATTTGTAATAGAGTTGCCAGGGCAGCGAGGAATAATCGGTCTCTCAAATCTCTATTTGAGTGCGTTCAGACAGCTCGGGCGATGCTTTCTCATAAAGACGATGCTGGACCAGGTCGACCAGAAATTGACGGTATGGAAGTAGAAGATGGTCCACAAGGGGGATTTCCAGCAACGGCACCACGTCCTGAACATGTTCGTAGCGCTAGTGGAGGAGACGACGGAGATTTCTTTGGAGATTAGCAGAATACTAAAATCACGTATGCATGAGAATATGATTTTGACTGGCTATAATTGACTATTCCTAGGTTGTCTACTATAATAGCAACAATTCTATGATACGACAAAGCCTTCCAACCACCTGTACTACATGCGCCACATCATTTGGGTTGGGAGGTTTTTTGATGGATCAATAATACATAATTTATATATTCAAATAAGAGCCTCCTTAGCCAAGGAGGTTTTTTATTGGCGTATGAAGGAAGATATCTATTCACTATTAGCACGAAGAAATATTTCAGAAATAACTCGACCTGATCAGTGGTACTATCTCCTGCGGCTTATAGAGCAGTATTATTATGCTGGCAAGTATGGTATGTCAAAAAGATTGGTCAGTTCTATTGATAATCCAGCTCTATCAGATGGGCAGGGAGTTATCGATGGGATAATAAAAAATGCGGTCGCTTCTCAAAGCCCTATACCTCTGGTTTCGTTTTGTGGCATCGGTGATAAAGATGGGCTCGATGATCGTGATTACATCGGATTTAATGCCTTCGGTGGACTTAACGAACATATAAGTAAGTACTACAAGCCTGGAATTGCAGTGAGCGTCATTATTGCTGATATACATGGAGTGTTCAATGGATATTACAATGAAACATATGCTCAAGCCGCGCAAGATCATTTAGTCAATCAAGCTTGGGTGGCTCAGACAGTAAAACTTAGTGACTTATACAACGCGTACAGGTTATATCTTCCAACTCCAGAAATGATCGATGGGCATGTCGCGACTTTTCTTGAAGAACAGCCTGAGCTTTCTGAGCAGCTTTCCGTGCAAGCGCAGCGTCACTACAAAGGTGAGCATGATGGATACGGACATCTGCTTTACGCGCATATGAGGCTTCAGGAGCGGGACATGCTAATGAGCGAATTTGGATACAGCATGCTTATGGTTCATGGAAGTCCATCCAACTCAAGAGACTTACTTCCGTCAATGGGAATCTTATATTTAAATATGGAACCTCATTGGTTTCGTAAAGATGATTGAAAGGAGGTGAAAACATATGAAACAAAATCGTTCGCTGTGGCTTAACGAAAAAACATGGGAAGAAGTAGCGCAGTACCTCAAAAAAGACGATTGTATACTTTTTCCAGTTGGGACGACAGAAGAACATGGTCCGGCAGGGCCGCTTGGGCTTGATACGTATGTGGCGATAGCTCTTGCCCAGGATGTCGCGCAAAAAACACAAACGCTTATTGCGCCACCGCTGTGGTTTGGAGACTCCAGTCATCATATGGGATTTCCCGGTACGATATCGCTTCGGACAGAGACACTCGTATCAGTCATTCACGATATGGCTATTTCCGTCGCGCGAAATGGGTTTAGAAAAATTATTATCATCAATGGTCATAAAAGTGCAAACCTACCAGCGCTACTTACGGCGGTAAAAAATCTCCATGAACATGAACTCTCTGGTGTATTTTTTGCAGTCATCGACCCCATGAAAATAGCCAAAGGAATTTCAGCAAAGATCAAAAGACAGGAAGAACATCATGCAGGGGACCTTGAGATTTCCCATGTATGGTATAAGTTTCCTTCACTTATACGTGCAAATAAATTACCAAAGCAAAAGCTTCCATTTGCCGAGATATTTTCTCCGTATTCACAATACGATCTCTTTGGCAAAGCGGGAGAAGTCATCGACATACCATGGAATAGTTTCGAACAGCGACATTTTGCGCCGACGGGATCGTTTTCCGACTCATCTGGCGCAAGTAGGAAAAAGGGAAAACTGTACCATGACTATATGGTTTCTGTGATCGTTGATTTTATCGGTTGGCTTCGCTTGTATAAAGGACCGATCGGAAACGTAAAAGGAAATACGATTGCTAAGGATGAAGCGATGTCATAGGAAATCGACGGGTTTTTATGAGATAATACGTTCAAGAATTTGAACTATTGTTTGTATGATGAAATTGTTTAACACTCTTACTAAAAAAATAGAGGAATTTGTGCCGCGGGATCCGAAGCTCGTGACACTCTACTCCTGCGGACCGACGGTGTATGACTATGCGCACATCGGAAACTTTCGAACCTATACCATGACGGATGTATTAGTTCGGACGCTTACATATCTTGGGTATCAGGTGAAATATGTAAGTAACATTACTGACGTAGGGCATTTGGTTTCTGATAGCGATACCGGTGAAGATAAGCTGGAAAAGGGTGCAAAACGGGAAGGAAAGACTGCGTGGGATGTGGCGAAATTTTATACAGAAGCATTTTTGAAAGATAGCAAAAAGCTTAATCTTCTTGCGCCAGACGTACGACCCAAACCGACCGAGCATATCCCTCAGCAAATTACTATGGTCCGGACGCTTATGGATAAAGGATTTGCCTATACGATTGACGACGGAGTTTATTTTGATACCAGTAAATTTTCTGAATATGGCGTTCTTACCGGACAAAATATTGAAGATCTCAAAGCCGGTGCACGGGTTGAAGTAAATCCACAAAAGAGAAATCCAACGGATTTTGCTCTGTGGAAATTTTCATATTCAGGTGGACTTGCACCAAGGCCCGGCCTTAGGGCTCCTCAAGGCTGGGCCTTGAGTTTGAAGCGAGATATGGAGTGGCCGAGTCCGTGGGGAGTAGGTTTTCCCGGCTGGCACATTGAGTGTTCTACCATGAGCCGGAAATACTTAGGCGATCAAATAGATATCCACACAGGCGGTGCTGACCTTATACCCATCCACCACACCAATGAAATAGCGCAAAGTGAGGCCGCAACAGGACTATCTCCGTTTGTACGCTACTGGGTGCATGGACAATTTATTCTGATTAATGGAGAAAAGATGGCAAAAAGCAAAGGAAATTTTTATCGACTAAGCGACATTGAAGAAAAACACATTGACCCGCTTGCGCTTCGCTACCTCTACCTTACCGCGCATTACCGTGCGTTTCTCAATTTTACCTGGGAAGCACTATCCGGCGCGCAGAAGGCATTGGAAGAACTGCGCACCGCAATTTCCAATTTCCAATTTCCAATTTCCAAACGAAATACATTATCGAACGAAAAACTGGAAAAGGTGGATGCGTATCGGAAAAAATTTGACAATGCGCTTACCAATGACCTCAATATGCCGCAGGCTTTAGCAGTGGTGTGGGAAGTGGTGAAGTCTAATATCCCAAGCCAAGACAAGTATGACCTCCTTATGGATTTTGATGAGGTGTTGGGACTTGGGCTTGCGCAATCAACAATCAACAATAAACAATCAACAATTCCAAAAGAAATTGAAGACTTAATGAAAAAAAGGGAAGCTTTAAGAAAAGAAGCAAAGTTTACTGAAGCTGATGAAGTTCGGAAACACATTGAATCACAAGGATACAGTCTTGAGGATACATCAAATGGAACTCATGTAAGTAAGCGTTCGTAATCTTCATTAACCCTACATTTGTATTATCACTTTGATATAATAGCGCGTTATCAGTGCAGAAGCGCCCATTCGTGCCGTGTTTCTGGATGTTGGTTTAGGGAAAAGATCGTTTACAGACAGTCTTGAGACTATCGGCAGACAGGAGGGTATACCCGTTGAACAAGTTGACCTCATGCCCTTTATTGCTTGGGGTGAGCAAGTAGCAACTCGAGCTGCGTATCGTTTATCTCCATATATTATTCGTGGACTTTATAGAAGGATGCGGAGCGCATATGATCACAAAGGTGGTCCGACCTTCGTAGACATTGAGGGCTTAAGGGATTTTTTTGGCAATACTACACGCGTCATATCTGTATCACCAGTCACCTCGGAAATGTTATCGGCTGCTGGAATTGAACATGTGCAAATGGCGGGAGATCGTCGAGTACATAAAGGAGATGTTTCACCTCACGCCCGTAGCCTTATTGTTTCTTCGGTAGACATAGAAGGGATAGAGCGTGTCCGCCATAATCAGCATGTTATAAGCTTTGGTGGAATTGTCCAACCTGCCGGATTTCGTCATGTCGATACCGAAGCGAAACGAAAAAAACTAGTTTTAGGAAATGTTCCGCATATTCTCTATAGCAGCCATGGTGCAGGTGATATATATAGAGCGATGCGCAAAGTTTTTCAACTTGGCTCCCTTGTTCGGAACGAACATATTATTCTCTCATTCTTTGCTGGCAGCCATATAATCGAAGGGCTTGCGATAAAAGCCGCAGCCAGACTAAGCGGCATAGAAACGGAAAACGCCGTAGACCCGCGAAAGGCAAAAACAGGTGTTATTTATGTATATGAGACCCATGGTCCAAGTGAAACCGTGAGAGTACGGAGCCGTATTTTGCCTTCTGTTGATTTGTTGATTCTTCCAACAGCCAATGAGCTCGTAAATATGGCCATGCCAAGTATTGGTGACGAAGAAGAGAATCGTAACAGCAGCGAACGCGCAAACTGGGATGCTGCTACAAGGCTTGGTTGGTTGAAACAGGAACAACGTAGTCTAGATCAACAGATCATAGAACTCCTTACGCCAGTGAGTGGGAGATCTGAGGCACAACGAATGCATAGTAGTGCCCTTATCCATAACAATCAAGAAGCCGGAGAAATGCTTCTTTATTATACTTCAAGATAGCTCCAAAAAGGTCGAGATTAGTTACGCACGGAGGTAATTTCTGTGGCGGTTGCCGTGTGGCTTGTGATAAGAAACGTCGCTGGAATTATTTTCATTTTAACTTTCGTTCCAGGAGAAATGAGAGCGTAATTAAATCCAGTTGGTGCCGTGATGACCCATGGTTTTGCTTGGGCTTTTGTTTGATTTGTATCGGATCCAGTCAAAAGATTAGAAACGGTTACCGTACCGTTGGTATCATCGACTGCGGTGACTACCCCAGACATCTGTTGCGTAGCAACTACCCCTGCTTTTGCGCGTATGTCACCTGATTTATCTTTTGTTTTATCAAGAATAGCTGTGACGGCAATAGCGGCAATTACAAGACCAATACTTCCGATATAAAGCCAGCTACTATTTTTTCCCATGTGTTTCTCATTATTCTCATTGTTTAGACGAATGTCAAGTATAATGTGGGTACATTCTTAAATTTCAAAATATGGAAAGCGGAAAAAAATATTACGACGCTTATTTTTGGACAACGATTCTTATCAGTTTTGTTCTCCTTGTACACAATGGAACGGAACCACTTTTTCTCCTTGGTATGAGCTTTCTCCCACTTCTCATCGTCTTATATGTACGAAAACCTACATGGGTGCCAATTGCTATCTATTTGATCGCTCTCGGTGTTTTGGGAAGATATACTCGATACTTCCGAGAGTCATATGCTTCCGATACATTGCTTGCGATTCATGATTATATTGGCTTATTTCTTTCTGGAAAAAATCCGTATAACGAGATTGTGTTTGCCCAGAGGGGACTAACACCATTTACGTATTTACCGATGAGTATTTTTTGGTATCTTCCTGTACAAAGTATGACCATAGATCTACGGTTTTTTGAAATGATCATTTCGATGCTCGTACCGATGTTACTGCTTGTTATTGGCGTTTTAACGAATATTTGGTCTATGGTACCGATCGTATCGATAGTTTCCCTGACTCCTTTTCTTTTGGATTTATGCTGCGACGGAAGTAATGATAATAGTGCTATATTTTTTTTATTACTGTCCGTTGTGTTGTTTCTGATTGCAAGGAAAAACAAAAGGAGAAGGTGGGTAGTGGCAAGCGCTATAGTACTTGCGGTAGCATCTACATTTAAACATTATGTGTGGTTTTATCTGATATTTTTTCTTCCGTTTATATCCCAACGATCAAAAAAGTTTCTCTACCAACGGCCGTATTTCAAGATATTTTTTCTGACTGTTGCTGTTATTGCAATTCCATTTCTTTTAAGCGCGCCACTTGGGTTTATGCGGAGCCTTTTTTTTATAGAAGTTGGTAATTACCATGACACATGGGGATGGAATGTATGGGTACTTTTACGAGATAGCGTAGGACTCACGTTTACAAAAAACACGATGTGGGTAGTGCGGACAGCTATGACCGTAAGCGTTATTGTAGGATTTTTCATTACCACGAAATTTCATTCTTTCAAAAACGTTGCGATAGCAGCAAGTGTATCGCTTTTGGTCTATTTGGTGCTCAGCAATTGGACTACATATGCGTACTTTACGTTTCTCGTGCCACTTATTGGGCTTAGTGTCATACCTGACGAGGAAGCATAATTACTCTTTAGCTACAATGCTTTATACTTTCTTAAGATAGCCTTCGTATAATCTATTCCCAAAATAAGAATTAGTCCCGATCCTACGACGAGAATCCAATCGTTAAGCGATAAAGGTTGGGTTTTGAATATCGCTGTAAACCACGGGTGGTAAATAACGAGTAGCTGCAGAAAAAGTCCAGTGAAAGCTGCATACACGAGATAGGGATTTTTGAATATATTTGCATGGATTATGGATTTGGAAAGATTACGTATCGCAAATACATAAAAGAGGGATCCGGTTCCGACGATAACAAATGTCAGCGTTTGTGCATAGAGCAAATTCTGCGTATGGTTAAGTACTCCTACATAGACGGTGAATGCGATAAGAGCTTTGAGTAAACCAGTTACGAGGATAAGAACGCGTAATCCACGGTTTATGATAGATACTGATCGATCCTTTGGAGTATGTCGCATGACGTCATATTCCTTCTGTTCAAATGCTAATGCTAGATTTGGAAATCCATCCGAGAGGATATTAATCCAGAGAATTTGTATTGCAGTAAGAGGAAGCGGTAGACCGGCAATAATAGAAAGAACTATAAGAATCATTTCCGTACCCGCATCGGAGAGGAGATAGAGGGTGACCTTACGGATATTTTGGAATATCACCCGTCCCTCTTCGACAGCCGCAACGATCGTTTTAAAATTAGAATCCAAAAGTACGAGGTCCGCAGTGTCCTTCGCGACATCAGAAGCACTCGCAACGACGATACCAATATCCGATTTTTTTAAAGCCAACGCGTCATTGACTCCATCCCCGGTCATTGCTACGACCTTACCGTTTTTCTGCAGTGCCTCGACAATTTTCAGTTTCTGCTCTGGAGTGACGCGGCAAAATAGCCGAACACCGTCCACTCTCCGAGCCAAGTCATCGGTGGTTATGCTTTCGAGTTCTTTTCCTTCAACTATTTCACGCTGCCCGTCACGGATTTTGATTCCCAATTGGTTAAGGATAGCTTCGGAAGTTACGCGATAATCACCGGTGACGACCTTTATATCGATGCCTGCGCGTGTTGCGACCTCAAGAGCTTCCTTCACCCCTTGCCGTATAGGATCAGAAACTCCTATAATACCCAGAAATGAAAGATCGGATAAATTGTTATCTGGGGCGTCCTTCGGCCTTTTCGGTTTCCACGCGAGACCTATGACGCGAAGCCCCTTTTGTGCGAAAGAGTTTATGCTTCTTATCCACAACTCCTTCTCATTTTTCGTTCCCTGTGATTGAGAAAGGAGTACTTCCGGTGCTCCCTTAACCCATATGCCATCCTGGGTTGCGACAAGCATAAACTTTTTTGTTCCATCAAAAGGGATTTCATGGGTTCGGGGACTAGTTTCGGTAATCTCTTGTGGATCAAAGTGATCTTGGCCCTGCACCCACTCCCAGAGCGCGTTATCTATAGGGTTTTCCAAATTATTTGCAAGTACGGCCGTTTGTATAGCTTTTGCATGATCAGTCAGCTTCGTTTCGACGACGCGCATAATGCCTTCAGTAAGCGTACCGGTTTTATCGACACAGAGTACATTGACGCTTCCCAGCGTTTCTGCAGATGCGAGGCGTCGAACGATCGCCTGCTTTTTTAGAATTCTCTGCATGCCAAGCGACAGAATGACCGTGAGTGATACCACCATGCCTTCAGGAATTGCAGCAACAGCGATGGCTACCGCTATAGAAAACATCGTGACAAAATTTTCACCCCGGAGAAGTCCAACAATCAATATGAAAATGCTTATGATGCATACAATCATGGCAAGAACACGAGCCAAGATGCGAAGTTGCCTTTGCAGTGGTGTTTCTTCTTCGGGAGTCTCTTCAAGCGTGCCGGCGATTGCGCCAAGCTTAGTATCCATGCCTATTGCCGTGACGCGAAATAATCCTCTTCCACTGGTCACTGTTGTGCCTGAATAGACGAGAGCATCCTTGCTATTTTTTGCAACCGGCATGCTTTCTCCAGTAAGAATTGCTTCATTTATATATAAATTAACTTCCTCAAGAAGCGTTCCGTCTGCAGGAGTCCGGTCGCCCGCTGAGATGACAACGACGTCATCGACTCTAATGTCGCGTGCGTCAATCAGTTCGACGTGGCCGTTACGATTTACACGCGCTTTCGGTGTGAGAATTTTTTTAAGCGCCGCAAGACCATGTTGCGCTTTTCTCTCTTGGATAAACCCTAAAATAGTATTAAGAACTACTGCTATAAGGATAATACTCGTATCAAGATAATCGCGAAGGTACAAGGTTATTACTGATGCGAGGAGCAATATGTAAATGAGCGGACTTTTCAGTTGTGAAAGGAATAGCTCCCAGTCTCCCGGAGGATTTTTTTCTATAATGACGTTTTGACGGATCAGTTTACGATTGAGCATACACTAGGGTTTGATAATAGTTGAAGCGGAAACGATGAGAAAAATTCCCATCGCATTAAGAATAAATGACACGATGAGAAATCGCAGTGTACTCATCTTTGAAATCCCCATAAGTCCCACGCCTAGCTCATCGGGAAGCGGCGAGGCGATGATGAGCGCTCCGATGACTGGGAGCGTCCAGTGGAAATATTTGGTATGCAGGACATGAGAGAGATGTCTGCCACCAAAGTGATTGTAGATATATGTAATATCTTGTTGGAGAGTGTCTTTAATGATATGAAATATGGTTATATCCCCAAGAACAGCTCCCATTCCAGCAACGACACCAATCTCAATCGGTGAAAACCCTTCGGCAAGTACCAAAAGAATAAGCGCCCCCGTTGCTACCGTGAATGTGGACACAAAAAGCATGCCTCCGATGAATGCTCCGATATAACCAAGACTTCCGAGATGCAACAGAAATTCATGGAATAGATCGTTTTTTGATAGTACATAGGCAATGACGAAACCGAGGGTAACGATCGTGATGTTTTTCCCGATATGACTGCTGAGGGCAGCATGCTTTTTATGCTTTCGGTGACGGGAAGCCATGATATATATAAGTATAGCAAAGTAACAGGACTTGCGCTCCTTGTGATAATGAGTATCATGAAAGTAGATGAGCTTGGATGATCAATCTACTCCATACGCGCTTGGGCAGCGGATGATTGAAAAAAGAAGGTCTCTCCGCTGGAAAAAAAGAGTGTTTGCTCATAGAATAATACACAGTACTCTCCTTGCGCGATCCGAGTGGCAAAAGGCTGAAACCATTTGTCTTTACATTTCTACTCCCGATGAAGTTGATACAAGGAAATTGCTCCGCGAAAATAAATCGTTTGTTGTTCCGAGAGTATCAGGGAGCCAGCTCGTCCTTTGCGAAGTTGGGCAAAGAGACGATCTTGTAGAAGGAGCATATGGCATCCTTGAGGCCAAACTCGCATGTCCAACGAGAGACTCTTCCTCTGTTGACGTATTTATTGTCCCTGGTGTTGCATTTGATCGGTATGGATTTAGATTGGGAAGGGGAAAAGGGTACTATGATCGGTTACTCCAAGGTGTAAAAGCTACTAAAATCGCACTTTCTTATTCTTTTCAGATTGTCCCTAGACTACCGCATAAAAAATATGATATACCGATGGATGTGGTTATTTCTGAAAAAGAGGTGTTAGAAATTTAGCATTTAGAATTTTTTCGACATATAATTCTAGATTCTAAATTTAATTCATAATTATAAATTCTGAATTCTAAATGAAATACATAGATATGGATAAAAGAAAAATGAGTGGTCAAGTGCATCCCGAATATCAGTACCTCGATCTTATGCAGGACATCATGGAACATGGACAATGGAAAGTGAGTCACTCAACCGGAATTAAGCTCAAGAGCGTTTTTGGACGGATCTGTCGATATGATCTGTCACAAGGATTTCCGCTCCTTACGACAAAAAAGGTATTCGTGCGTGGCATTATTCACGAACTCATCTGGTTTCTGTCCGGCAGTAGCAATATTAAATACTTGATTGATAACAATGTCCACATCTGGGATGAGTGGGCGTATAAAAAATACCAGTGGGCGGTTAACGAAAAAAAAGCCAGCAAGATGACATTTGAGGCGTTTATTGAAAAAGTAAAAATCGATCCTATATTCCTCAAGAAATGGGCAGAACTGGGACCAGTTTACGGCGTGCAGTGGCGTAAATGGCCTGTGAGTCAGAAGCGAACGGTTGATCAACTGGGATGGGCGATAGAGAAAATCAAAAAATATCCGATGAAAAAGCATTACGTCATAAGCGCATGGAACGCCGGATGTATATATGAAATGAGCGGGAGCCACAGCGCTTCTATGGTGATTGCTCCGTGTCACACGATGTATCACATTAACATTACCGGTGATAAATTGTCCCTTCTTCTGTATCAGAGAAGTGCGGATTTATTTTTGGGTGTGCCATTTAATATCGCATCGTATGCGCTATTGACACTCATGCTTGCGCAGGTGACGGGATATAAGCCCGGCGACTTTGTACATATCTTTGGGGACGTCCATATTTACGAAAATCATTTCAATCAGTGCAAAGAGCAGTTGTCCCGTACGCCACGACCATTTCCGACGATGAGAATTAATCCGAAGAAAAAGAAGATTGACGATTTTGTTTTTGAAGATTTTACTGTCGAAAACTACGATCCGTATCCACCTATTAAAGGAGACATTACTGTCGTCGGTGGCTTCTAAAATAATTCAGAATTATGAATGTAGAATTCAAAATTAAATTTAGAATTTAGCATGGTAAA
>CAYVAR010000005.1:0-4899 GCA_964449675.1 uncultured Gammaproteobacteria bacterium | reverse complement strand
CATCCGGTGATCATGGGGAGGAAAACATTTGAGTCCATTGGTCATCCACTTGCCGGCCGGGCAAATATTGTTATCTCTTCCCATATGCTAGTCGGTGTTACGCGTGCGAAGTCTCTGCCTGAGGCAATCGAAAAAGCCAAACAAGAGAAGGGGTGTGAGGAGATATTCGTGATCGGTGGCGGAATAGTTTTTGTCCAGGCAATTGATCGATCCGACCGGTTGTACTTGACAGTGGTTGACGCGTCTGCGGATGCTGACACATTTTTCCCCGACTATTCACAATATTCCAAGATTTTATCCCAAGAGCATCACAAATCGCATGGCTTTCGTTACACCTATAAGATTTTAGAGAAATAACCAATTGACAAGGTTAGCTAACTTAGCTAATAGTGTTAGGATGACTATCACTTGCACTCGACGACGAAATCCGCCTCTCCAGTAAACACCTCTCTTCCCACAAGCACTAGAGCGATTCAATTAGAGGATGACTGGTTTTGAGCTATTTTCCGGAGCAAGATAGGACGTATAACCGCAGATGCGCGAGAGTGTTTTTGTGTTTTGAATATACTCGCGTTTGGCGGTGTGATGGAATTTTTCTGCGTATAACAATTCGGAGTGATTTAGCTGAATTTTACGGATGTGGATATACGTACCGGGTGTTCGAAGTCGATTTGAAAAAATTTTCCATGCATGATTGAGCATATCCCTTGATTTTGATTCGTTTCCGGCGAGGCAGTCAATCTGCGAAGCATATTTGATGTTGATACATACCAGATCATCACGATCCTGGGTATTGCCAACTAATTCCAGTAATCGGCCCTTTACTCTCAAAGCGTTCCGCCGATCACCCATAAGAGCATATTCAATACCTAATCTACCTAATACCCAACCCTTTTCCTCATTATTTGTTATACCCATTATTGCATTTCTATCACATGAAATACCTTTGCTGATATTTCGGTTATTGAAAAAGATATTACCTTGCAGTGCTTGAGCATAGGCAGCATACTCTGTACTATTTAGTTCTTTTGCTATCTTAGTGAATTTGGGCACTAAATTTTGAAGTTCTGCCGAGCTTAAGTGGAAGGGGAATGCCTCAAGTAGTAATATTTTTATTTGTACCAGTAGCTCTCCCAATAGTAAGAAATAGTCCCGACGACGGCTCTGATTTCGGGTGATTTTTATGCGCTGGTTAAGATTGTCGTTAAGAAGCATCGCCCATTCATATGCCAACATTGGTGTATCGTGAGCGCGAGTTATTTGAATTGACTGAATTGTTTGCCTGACTTTTTCGATATACGCGTTATGACGGTATTCATCAAAATTTTCTCCTTGGCCAAATCTATTTAAAATTTCATGATTGAGGTTAATTTGCAGATTTCTTTCCTCTGTTTCCTTAATTCCCAATAAAAGACAAAATATTTTGAATTGTTGTAGATTCAACAATCTTTCACCACTTAAGAAACGCGAAAGTACGCTGGCATCGATATCTTTGTATCCTAATTTTTCCCACATTGCGAGTGCCATTTGATTAAGATTCATGTGATTTAAGAACACGATTCGATTCTGAACTTTTGTGTAGTACTTGCGAAGATAATGACTGACTCGCTTCGTTGGTGGATAAGTCACATTAGCTTATAGTATCACATACATGCAATTTTTGGTATTGACAGCCGTGTCAATGATTTTAGGTAAACTTTCCGATATAGAGCTCTTAATGAGTTATATTTTTCATGAGCACTTGCATATTGAATTGCCGGTGGTTGATTATCCGATTGCACTTATTTTTTTTTACGAACAGAGTACTGTTGAGCCGACCGGTACACTATTTTTGCTTTTCCTTAAACGTTCAAGTGATGGGAAATTTCCTGATTTATGGGAATTTCCCGGAGGAAAACGTGATGGAGACTGGACGATTGGTGACACGGTTACTCGGGAAGTTGTTGAAGAAACAGGATTGATTTTGGATGCCGGCCTGCTGCAGAGTTTACAAGATAAACTGAAAATACAGTTAGTTAATACCATCTATGATACTCAAAAACAACAGATTTTGGTAAGCCAGCCGTTTGCTTATCATAATTCTGTTACTCAATTGCCTCCGGTTACACTCTCAAACGAGCATCAGGATTACTTATATTTGAGGTTTGACAGTCCTGATCACTTGCACTTCGGATCTGCGCTTTCTGTTTATCGTTATACGGTCGAAGGAACACTGCGGGCGAGTATTACACCTCCACAAAAAGCTGACAGATATGAAGCAGAACTTCTGAAATTTACCCCTATCGTTAGCGATCTTTTGCACAATATATCCGGTCATTGAAATCGGGGTCAGATCTAGATTTTCTTCTTCCGACGGTCCAACTACATACTATAAAGTATTGTAATTTCCGTTGCGACCGCGCTCCGCGCTCCACCGCTAAAGCTTAGGCGGCACTCGGTCGTCCGAAGCGGCTATGGCGCGTCGGTGACAACACCAATGACATTACTTTGCGACACTGATGGCGTGATACAATTCCTTCCATGAACTCCACGCGGTTGTTTGTGTTTGACATGGACGGGGTGTTGGTGGCGAGTGAGAAGATATGGTTGGAAGAGGAGTCGACGATGCTTGAGGAGATGTTCGGGAAGGAGATTGTGAGTCGCTTCGGCGATACCATCGGGATATCGGTAGGCGGTATATACGAAAAAGCCCGAGAGCTGGGAGCCCGGATCAGCAAAGCTGCGTTTTACCTGCGGTACAACGATGCGGCCAAGCGAGTGTATGCACGGTGCGCGATCTCAACGGGGACGGATGCGCTTATTGACTATCTCGTGGCACACGATTGGCGGCTTGCGCTCCTTTCTGCTTCTCCGATGCTTTGGATAGAACAAGTGCTTGTCCGTTTGCCGTGGCGGGATAAGCTTGCCGCCGTGCTTTCCCTCAATGAGCACAAAGAGCTACGCCCCAAGCCCGCGCCGGATGGCTACCAGTTTCTCCTCAAAGAACTTGGCGCATCTCCAAAGGCCAGTGTCGCACTTGAAGATTCCAATCCAGGTATAGCATCCGCCAAAGCAGCGAGCTTTTTCACCATCGGCTACCGCGAGCACTTACCGCATGGGTACGCGCAGGAAGGCGCAAATGTTGTTGCTGAAACCATGCAGGATGTTCTTACCATCGTATCCCGTGATACAATCGCTCCTTGAGTATTGGGACAAGATGCCGGATGAGAATGGGCATCGTTTTGTTGCCGTCCTTAATAAAAAGATTGAGTATGGCAGGATTATGAATGCGTTGGGGCATATGACGGCAGGGTTGGCTGGGAAAGTAGGGAAGAGTGAGGAGATGCAAGTTTTCGCTGTTTCGATAAATTATGAACCCTCTTCGATGGATCATTGGTGATGTTGAAATAACTCAACTCGTGGAGATGGTGGATAATAAGCTTTTTCCCACGTTTATCCCCCGAGCCACTCCGGAAAATATACTAAATATTCCGTGGCTGAGACCCCATTTTGTCGATGAGAACGGTGGTCTCAATGCTCAAGTACAAAGCTTTCTTATTCGTTCTAGCGGAGAAAATATTTTAATCGATACCTGTAATGGCAACGGTAAGAGTCGGCCTACTGTTCCCACATGGGGGAATCTTAAGACAGATTTTCTTAACGATCTCTCGCCCGAGGATATAGATGTGATCGTCTGTACACACCTTCATTTTGACCATGTTGGGTGGAATACGAAACGTGATGATGGTGCGTGGGTACCAACATTTCCCCATGCCAAGTATCTGTTTTCAAAAGAAGAATACGATTACTGGATCAAAAAACCAAAAAAGGGGAGAAAGCGATTATTTCAGGTGACGTGATGCATCACCCGTGCCAGATAGCCCACCCGGAGTGGACGACTTTAGCAGATTCATACCCGGATCAGGCAGTCCAAACCCGCAAGAAGTTTTTGAAAGAAGTCCAAAACACCGATACCCTCATTATTGGATCTCACTTTGCCAATCCTGTCGCAGGCTATATTGAAGCAATCAACGGAGACCTTCGTTTTATGACAAATGGAATTAAGGGTTGAACCCCTTTTTGTATCACGCGATCAATTTGAGAAATTCTATGTATGTATTTCTATAAGAGTGTAGTACTATACTACGTATAGTTTCTATGAAAGCAGCGCAAATACATACGTACGGTGGAAGTGAGGTTATAGAGATTAATGAGAATGCACCTATGCCAATTCTAAAGGCTGGACAAGTGCTTGTTCAGGTTCATGCGGCAAGCATAAATCCCTTTGACGCTAAATTTTGTGCAGGGTTATTTCAAAAAATGATGCCAGTTCCGTTTCCCATAATGCTTGGTGGTGATTTTGCCGGGGAAATTACGCAAATAGGGGAAGGTGTTACGGATTTAAAGATAGGCGATCGAGTGTATGGACAAGGACTTATTTTATCAGGTGGATCTGGGACTCTTGCTGAATATGTCGCCGCAAATGCGGGAACGACTGCGCTTAAACCCACATCAATTAATTGTACGCTTGCCGCGTCTTTGCCCCTGGTTGGTGTGAGTGCTATACAAGGTATTGAAGAGCATATTAAGTTACTGAAAGGACAAAAAATTCTTATTCACGGTGGAGCAGGGGGAATTGGTTCTATCGCGATTCAGCTTGCAAAATCCCACGGTGCGTATGTAACAACGACTGTCGGAAATGGTGAAGTAGATTTTGTTAAAAATCTTGGCGCAGACCAAGTCATTGATTACAAATCACAAAAATTTGATACTTTACTCAAAGAATATGATGCAGTATTTGACACGGTCGGTGGAGAAGTTACTCGTGCATCATTTAGCGTACTCAAAAAAGTGGGAATACTTGTATCTATGGCCGGTGCCCCGGATGAGACTATGGCGAAACAATATGGAGTCACTGCA
>CAYVAR010000004.1:0-57184 GCA_964449675.1 uncultured Gammaproteobacteria bacterium | reverse complement strand
TTGAACCGGCATTGGCATGCCAGACAACAGACTTTGGTATATACATCAATCGATAGTGAGCAGCTTTTGCTCGTAGACAGAAATCTAGATCTTCCAAATACGCAAAAAACTTATCATCTAGTAATCCAATTTTTTCAAACACCTCTCGTCTAATCATCATGGAACACCCCGTAACGAACTGCGTTTCCTCTGTCTCGTCATATTGCCCCTTGTCCACTTCGTCCACTCCGCGATGGGAAGCGTACATGTTTTTCCAATCAATCATGCCTCCGGCGTACCAAAACACCCGGCCACGATCATTCTCCCCGTAACGTTCCTTGTGATATTCGTATCCGGAGGCAAAATATATTTTTGATCCTGCGATACCAACACGTATATCATCAAAAGCGTTTATCAAAGAAAGTGCATTCTTGTCTACTTGCGTATCATTATTGAGAAGCCATACAAAATCCACTCCACGCTCAAGCGCCTTGCGGATACCGATATTGTTGCCACCCGTAAACCCGAGGTTCTCGCCTGCTTCCACAACTTCTACATGAGGATATTGGCTTTGTATAGCAGAAACCGAACCATCGATTGACCCGTTATCTACGACAATAAGATGCATTTCGGTTTCATGTTTTGCAGCGTAAATCGATCTCAGACAAGTCAAAACGTGATTTTTGCCATTCCACGTAACGATGATAATGCAAATCTTTTTTTTCATGCGTCACTGGGTAACAATTTTAATACGAGCAGCATCTACATACGCATCGTATCCAAGAGAAGATTTAAGCATAACCCGATAAAGTTTGTTACCAGGTTCGACGTTGATCACCGCCTCTTTTCTCGTCACACTACTTCCCTCCATAAATACTTCGCTATACCACACATCATGCTTGTCGGTTACATTAAATAACTTTGCCCAGACGCGGCCATTGCCCGTCGGATTTCTTAAAAATACCTCAAACGTTACTTGCTTTATGCTTCCATAATTACGACTATCTATTGTCGCCTCAGCTCCGAACAATTCCTCGTACTGATTGCTCCGTGTCGTACCCACACCTAATGGGATATAAAACTCTTTTGACTGGCTTTTGATAATGTTTTGTTGTGGTACAACAATCGTAGATGACTCCGAAGCAAGATGTGCATCTATATACCCGCTCATCATGGTTTGACACGCGGTAGGACATGACGTGGTTTCACTTACTACTAGTGGCGTATTTGTGACAACACTAATAGATTCCTTTGGTCTCGTGTTTGAAAACACCACGATGTCCAAAAACAACATATTGACTGCGATGAAAAAAAGTATAAATACAACTACTATTTGGATATTACTGCGATACATATCGGCGAAGAATTTTGTACCATATGCGAGAAATAAAAGAGTGACTATTCTGAATTTGAGCTGATATCATCCAATATCGAATATCTTTTGCGCAGTCTTTTAACTCTGTTGCCACATCGTCAAGAGGTATTTCTATGGCACGAAACTTCTGTCTTTCCCAAAGCTTGGCAAATACAATAAATGAGTAAAACGATTGTAACAAGCTTAATACTAACCCATGGAGGCCATCTTTATATCCGGACTGCGCAAAGTATATTTTTACAAAGTCAGATACAGGAAACCGTAAGCAATCATACCAAGCAAGTTGATAACTCGAGTTAGTCAGCTTTTGTACTTCATTTTCTGTATATATCGTATCCATTTTGTAGATAAATTGAGAAATAGTTTCGTAATTATGATGTATGAATGCGTGTGTAAGATGAGCGGTTAGCCCGTCAACGTCGATGTATTCATGTACGTGTCTACATGGAAACTTTCCCTTCCCACGACGAAAAAGTCGAAGCTGCTCATCCGGCCACCACAACCCGTGAGTAATCCATTTGCCAAATAGTATATTTTTACGGGGTATCCAGTAACCTTGAACTTGACTCATTTGCTTCTTGTTTTGGGAAAGAACGAGCTCTATCTCTTTGGCAAGTTCTACGGGGATCTCTTCATCTGCATCCAAAGAGAGTATCCAGTCGCTTTTTGCCTTGGTAAAACCGTAATTTTTATTTACGTTGAGCATGGGATTATTTTTTCTTTCAAAAATAGAAGGAGTAAACTGTCTTGCGATAACCCGTGTTTGATCGGTAGATTCGTTGTCGATCACGATAATTTCATCCGCTAACTGGCGTACAGATGTAAGGCATCGGCCTATCTTTGCCTCTTCATTTCTCGCTGATACGACAACAGCTATCGTTTCCATAGGGATAATTGACTAAGTAACTGCACTACGCGTTTACGTTCAAAAACCCAAACAGTGCTTATATAAATTATAACACCCAAAGATGCCGAAATAATAAGCCATAGTGATCCTTGCGGAAGGATTAATCTAAAAATCTGGTATACCACTGCCTGGAGCGCTGCGCCAACGAGCGGCACTCGCACACTGGTAGAAAACGAAAATGCTGATATACGTTTTGCAAGATGTACGACAAGAATAATAGTAGACGTAATAAGAAGAAGCGATAACGATACTCCGTTAAATCCAATGAGTTGGATAAGAATTAACGTGAGAATCCACGTGCTAGTGGTCCAAAGAACCATAAGATACAATGTCGTCTTAATGTGTCCAACAGCATTAAGCGCATTAGTAAGTGGCGTTGATAGACTCGCAATTGCCGAGGCGATAGCAAATATATAAAAACTTAATAGAGCTGGTTCCCATTTTTCATAAGCAGGAATAATATGTATCAAAGGTCCAACATAATAAAGCAGTCCTATAGATAGAGGAAATATGGTGAGTGATAATCCAAATAGCGTTTTTTCTATAGCTTTTCCAAGAAGTTCTTTATCGTGCTGGAGGCGTGAAAATGCAGGAAATGTTACTCGAATAATACTATCCATGATGAGCCTTAGAGGTACCTCAGCCCACTTTTTTGCCCATCCAATATACCCAACCTGCGAAAATGGAAGAATTTTACCTAACATAACCGTAAGAAGATCATCTTTCATAAGAGCTAGGAATGAATTGAGCTGAAATGGAATACCAAATCGAAGAAGTTTCCTCGCAACACTTTTTGAAAAACCAAGCGATACCCGCCATGGAGAAACCATATACATCGCAACAAGACCTACTATCCCTCGGGTCATGACTGCCCAGGTAAAACTCGTCACTCCATATCCCTTCCAGGCTAACACAACGGCTACTATATAAAATCCAAGAGTTTCTAAAATCTGCGGTATGATAAGCTTCTGAAATTCAAGATTTCGCTCAAGAAGTACTGAAGGAATAGTCTTTAGCGATGATAAAAAAAATGAAAAAATGAGAGCACGCAGCAGTGTTACCCCAGAACTATCAAGACGGTAAAATGTTCCAATATATGGGGCCACTATAAGTACGGTGACCACAATTGCACCAACTAACACCTGCTGAATAGTAAATGTCGTACGCAAATCGTCATCATGTAAAGCATCTTTTTTTTGTATAAGAGCAGCTGCAAGACCGATGTCAGAAAAATATCCTAAAAAAGAAATAACTGCCGATACCACGTAGAAAATTCCAAAAATAGACGGACTTAAAAAAATAGTTAGCAGAAATGTCGCGCCAAACGCAATAAGTTGTAGTATAAATGTCCGGGACGTCAAAGCTATTACACCGGAGAGGGATTTTTTTTTAATTACATCAATAGTAATACTATCTTCCATGCTCATATACTCTTCTTACTGTATCCACGAGTTAGCGGATCCACTCTAGAAGAAGACATACCCGAAACAATATGTTTTGTTTCCAGAGCATATTATCTCCAAGGACGAGTGATAAAGAGTCGTTTCAGACCCATAAGATCACCTTTCACTGTGCTTAATACTCGTACGGTTGATCCAGGATTATCTATCCACGTCACAGGTTCGTCATAAATTCGATACCCTAACTTCTCCGCCAATATGAGAAGTTCTGTGTCAAAAAACCATTCGTTATCAACAACTTTCGGAATAAGTTTATGGGCGACCTGACGAGTCACTGCTTTAAAACCACACTGCGCATCAGTAAAATGTACCCAAAAAAGAAATTTAATAAGCATAATATATCCTTTGGACGTTGCAGTTCGCATGAGATTTCGACCATAGACACGTGCTCCTCGCACGTTACGAGATCCTATTGCAATGTCGTATCCACGAAGAAGAGATCGTACGAGGGGAGGAAAGTGTTTTAAATCCGTAGACAGATCAACATCCATATATGAAACAATGTCCGCTTGAGATTTTTGCCAAACATATTTCACCGCTCGCCCCCTGCCTTTTTGATCTAGATGCACTACGTGTACATTTTTTATTTTGCGACTTACCTCCTTTGCTATGGTGAGCGTCGCGTCCGTTGATGCATTATCAGCAATAGTCACCATCCAGACAAAGTCTTTCAAATGATCACCTAGGTAGCGCACTAGTGTCGTTATGCTCTTTCTCAGGTCATTAGCTTCGTTATATACGGGTATAACGATATCAAGCGATGGTTTTTTTTCCATATGAAATATAATAAATAACCCATATAAACGCGGCTATGCTGACAATATTTCCAATGAGACGGACGGGTGTATCAGTAAATCTCATTTCAACAACACGCTTACCGTTTAGCATGTGAAGGATCGGTAATCCGTTTACAATACCAGGACTAAATTGTTTTCCTTCTATAAAATATCGCCATCCTGGAAAGTGCGCGCGGGAAATGATAACGTCTTCTTCTTTTGAAAGAGTTATAAACGCTTTTGTATAAACCTCTGTATCGATCTCAGTATCGACCATTCTACCCTCTCTGTTTGGTATCACCGCCCCGGCTACATCGGATGGATCTTTTGGTCGAACAAAATCAGTTGGTAAATATTCATCGGATATCCTTGAAACTCGCCACCGTAGTTCTGCGTTGTTTTCAAAATCTTTAGAATTTTTTTCATATACATATTGCGGTACAAATAATTTTACATTGATTGCAACAATTGCAAAAATAGCTATTATAAGTATAAGCCATTGGTACATTGATCGCTCTATAAATGTAACGAAATATGCTCCTATTATAGATAAGCCGAGACTACTAAAGGCGAGAAAACGCCATGGATACTGGATATATGAAAATCCGGGGATGATTTCCCAAAACCAGTAAGATAAAGATGTCATTATATATATTGAGCCAATAGATAGAAGAAATGAGGACCAAAACAATCCACCGGGAGCGTATCCCTTTTTTCTTTTCAGATACCATAAAACTATTGAAATTGCAGCAAAAGCTATAGAAAGCTTTCCTAATTTAAATGATAGACCATCTACACATCCCGGTGCTGATCCCCCAAACCCCCATGGTGAATTCCATAGTTGCGATAAACAAACAAAATGGTCGTCAAAATTTGCAGTAGGCCCAATTTGACCCGCGACCGCGGTGTAGCCCATTTCAAAAACCGCGGGAAGCCAGAAAAAAGCAGAAAGAGCAAGACCAAGAAAAAGAAGTGATAAATGATAAGAAATAAGAGACAAGTGAATACGTTTACGAAAGTATGTAATAACGATGTAACATAACTGAAAAAACCCCAAAAAAAATACTGTGGCATATCCAAGAAGTGTATGAGAAAGTATTGCGCCGGCTAGTCCTATAGCTCCTATAAGTATTCCTTTTTTTCTCGTAAGTTTTGCCTGCTGGGCAAATAAACCTAGAAGAATAAGCGGCAAAAAGACAAGTATCCAAAATTCTCCGACTGCCCCTCGAACGTAAATTTGAACTGCATGATACGGCGCATAGAGATAGAGAAGCGCACCCAATAAAGCGCCGCCGGTTCCAACAAATCGAGAAAGTAAAAAATATATAGCCAAACCACTTCCGACAATACCTATGAAAAACATGATTTTCGTAGCCAAAATCCCGGATATTCCGAGTGCATAAAGGGTACCACCAACGTAGTAGGGAAGTGGTCCGTAGAAATTAAAAATCGGGTAACCATACCCATACCCTAAATCGCTCACCCATCGAACAGGAAATTGACCGTTTCGCAGGGCCTTTCCCATACTAATGACTCGTCCCACTTGTGTATCATCATGCATAGAAAAAAATCCTGAAACCAGTAGTGGTCGAATGCTCCAAAAACTAAAAAACAAAAGCAATACAAGTGGTATAAAATATCTTTTTAGGATCATACGTGGTTTCTGTTTATTTTTACTAGGTAAATCCCGTAACCAATGATACTTATAGCACTGACAACGTCTGCCAAAAATCGTGGTATATTTTCTCGAAATTCAGCAATAAGTCTATGCGTACCTGTTGGCACTGTAACCCGCATAATTCCTTGCGGGTTTTGATACGAGATCTCTTGAGATATATTATCTACGGTAATTCCCCATCCGGGGTAATAAATAGTATTGAGTTGAATGACACTTTCTTCTTTTGCGTCAAGAAAAACATCAATTTTTTGCGTAGACATTACTGCGGAAATTACTTTTGCGTTGCCTTTATGAACGATTACTTTACTGGGCGTTCTTTCATTTGGAATTTCATGTACCCATCGGGGCATATATTCGCTGGTCACGGTAGTCGTTGCTTCATTCGTCGTATAGTACCCTTCGGGACGATTTATAAAAGAGATATTCATTACGCGAGGAAATACAATAAAAAATCCCAAACTGATAAGTATAATCGACAATAACAAACGCTTTTTGGTAGACACATCGATAGCCGACGCTACAAGAAATGACCCCGTGACAAGCGACACGCTAAGCATCCTAAATGGAAATTGAAAAAGACTACTCAATATATGCGTCGACCAAAGCGGTTTTGATAACGTTGTAGCAAGCCACGTACTTACAATATATAGTATCAACATATAAACTAACCTAGTCGATTTCTTTTTTCTTGATGAAAGAAGAAGATACAATGCTATAAAAAAAGGAAGTCCCAAAAGCCAAAATGATTCTTTTGAAATAAAATAGTCTGCAGGATTAGATATGTTCAGACTATCAAATCGCACAAATGATTTTTCTACTAATGCTGGTATCCAAAAAAAAGATGCCAACCCAATACCAAGTATCATCGGAAGCAAAAAACCTCGGTAATGCAAAATTAAAATATATAAAAGTAAAAAAATAAAGAAAATAAGGGCGAGAGAATTATGACTTACGATAAGTAAACCGATACTGAGAGGAAAAAGCCATCGTTTCTTCGCATCAATGCTATATAAAGCAACGCTAACGGCAAGGAGTGCCAATATCTCTCCGACAGACCCACGGGTATATAAATCATAAACTAAGTATGGAGCAAACAAATAACTTATGCTGCCGACAAATGCTCCTAATGTACTCACGTTATACGATAGCCATGCAAACAAAAAAAAGGCGCTTCCCAGAGTTGAAAACCCGAGTATAAGCTTTATTGAATCGACAAAAGAAAATCCAATAAAGTGAAATATAGAACCTATATATAAGAATCCCGGATAAAGAAAATTAGCAACCGGATACCCATAGCTATTGTTTAACCGTCCTAGAAACCGTACCGGAAACTGACCTTCTGCTAAACTTTGATAAAAGGCAGAAAGTCGTATGACCATCCATTCTCCATCATCGGAGATATAAAATCCTTTCCGCAAAAGAGGCCAGAGAATTATAAAAGCCGCAAAGATTATACCTACATACCAAAGTGTTTTTTTTCTCAACACATTCATAAAGAAATAGTCGTGTCTTTCTCATTTTTTTTACTATTATACGTTTCTTTTTGGGGCGCTATTACTTTGTAGAATCGAAGCGTTCGATCAACCCGTAATCCTTTCTTGTATGATGCTATTAGCTCGATAGGCCAAAGGGGTGTTGTTTCCATTTGGTTAATAACCACATATGTTGGCTTTTTCCGGGCGCTTTCTACCATCGCATCCGGAATTTCCTCTGGTAATGGCCATATACCATAAATCTCAATATTAGGCTTGTCTACCAGGTAGATTTCTATAGCATACGGAAAAAGACCGAATGTTCCTTCGGTATAGATAGTCAGCGGTCCTTTTTTTGATTCTTCAAATAAATAGGTATTTACTTCTCGTACTCCCCACCCAACGGGCCAATCATTTATATACTGTCCTCGATCAGCTTGAGGAATAAGCGCATGAATGGGATCAAATAATAGATAGTAGTCAGTAAGCATGCTCGGGACAAAAACAATGAGAAGTAAGCATATGCCAAATAATGACCACCGGAATTTACGCATAATCCAATCGACAGTCAAAGACGCGGTAACCAAAAGTGGCAGAGTCATAAAAAAAATAAATCGCGGGTAAAGTACACGTCCAAAAAGTGCAAGCGCTATAAATGGCGCAAGCCAGTAGCCGTAAAGTAGCAATTTCTCACGCGTCTTTTGCCACAATAAAAGAATGGGAAAAAGCGATGCGATAAATATTGGAACGGTAGGATAATAAATGACCCAATCCAAAAGTCCCCGCATATTCCCAACAAAAAACGTAAATGGATGGGTAATCCACTCAGACATTGGGTATACAAAAAGTGCATCTTTTTGTTTAATCATATGAGATAGTGGTGATAATCGAAGTACACTGTATAAGGCTTGTGATATCAAAGCAGCAACAAAAACAAGCGCTGCCCACCGAAGAAGTCTTTGTACCCGATTCTCTTTTTTCCAATCAAATAAGAGAAGCGTACCTGGCAGTAAATATAGGCTCAAAAAACCGATAGTTTTATTTAGCATACCAGCTCCCAAAAGCATGCCTAATATAAGCGCAATATCAAGTCGAAGCCTTCTCACTAAAAGAACGCTCACATAAAGACACCATACATAAAACATAGCCGTCATACTGTCATAGAGGGCCATACGATCATATACAAAGCTAAAGGGGGAAATAAGGTAGAGGATACTTGAAAGAAATGCTACTTTTTTATTTTTAAATAGTTCCCATGAGACAAACCACAATCCGACCATTGAAATAGCTCCGGATATAACCGACGGAAGCCTACCTATAAAAAGCGGGTCTCCAGGCAAAAGCTTAAATAGCACCATCATGACCCAAGTAAACATAGGCTGTTTGCCATCAACTAGGGAGATGAAGCGCCAATTGGCATCTTGTGCGCCAATTTGCGACCAGCGGATATAGATAGCTTCATCGGTAAATATAGGGATTGAGGTGAGATTTGTAAGGCGACTTGCAAAGTAAGTGCCTAGGAATAGGAAAGCAATAAGCACAACCATCCCCCATCCAGCTTTTGTACGAGGCATATATATCGATTATACCTAAATACAAGTGAGTGAGACAAACGGGCATTTGACAAGTATTTGGTACAATGGTGATGAAGGTAGGAAATACCGTGGAAAGCTCTGAGTATAAGACAATCTTTGAGAATGAAGAAACGCATTTTTACTATCAGGCAAATCATAAAATTCTTCTTTCTCTTATAGCGCGATATACTAAAAAAAATAGTAACAATATTATTCTTGATGCTGGTTGTGGTACAGGGCTTTTTGCAAAAAAATTGAGTCAATTTGGCACTGTTACGGGTATTGATATACACCCTCATGCTCTCTCTTTTAGCAGGAGGCGTGGTGTAAGGGTGAGAAAAGCGTCAGTTGAAAGTATTCCTTTCAAAGATAATACATTTGATATAGTCGCAAGTATTGATGTTATTTATCATAAAGCTGTTGTAGATGATATAAAAGCTCTCAGAGAATTTATTCGGGTTCTTAAACCTGGTGGACTCCTTGTGTTGCGAGTCCCATCAGTGAATTGGCTGCGTAGAACATGCGATGCGAAAACTCATACTCGAGAGCGGTATACATATGATGTTCTTAAAAAGAGATTGCAAGGTGTGGGATTTTCGATCAAACGCCTCTCTTATATAAATCTTATATTACTTCCTCCCGCTCTTGCGGCTTTTGTATGGGAGAAAATGAAAAAAACAACATCGTATAGCTCACCGCTTACAAAACTTCCATTCCCTCTTAATGCTTTTGTTTCTTTTGTTCTTACATTGGAATTACATCTGCTCAACTGGATTGATTTGCCATTGGGTTTGGGACTTGTTGCCGTGTGCAAGAAGCCAAAAGGTGATCCCATGAAACTGCTTCACTAACCATGTAAGCTAGAATTACGACTATATAGCAAGTTCTATTTTGAAGGTATCTTTGACCTGCGATCTCTCAATCTGAAAATAAGAAGGAAACAAAGAGATACTGCGATAGGTGTGAGCGTTACCCAAAACTTGATGGTAGGCACGGGCGAGTCATAATTGCCATAGTAAAGAAAGGGTGCATAGCGAAGAAGGAGGCCAAGGGACACACCGGCTGCGATAACCGTAATGCTCTTTCGCTCAGGCAAAAGCGCCACAAACGGCATCACCCATACCCAATACCACGGCAGTACTTCACGCTGAAAAATTACGAGGATAAACCCCGTGACGATCGCAATAAGGGCATAGAGCCTGTTCCATTTCAGCAAATAGACTGGGATAAGAAATATAGTCATGAGCTTCAGGGAAGCCGAAATCGCAAGAAGGAAAAACGAGCGAAGCTTTTTTTTCTGCAAATACACCACCACAGCGACCATCGCAATTCCCATCATCACGATATCATTGTGACTGCTGACCAAGCTTTCAATAATGATAAGCGGATTGAGAGCAAATATTGCCATTCCAAATACTTTCCGCTTTTCATCCTTAAATTCAAGAATCTTTCCGATCCCCCAGATGGTCAACAAATAAAACCCGATAACCAAAAGCTTTATATTAAATAACGTTAAAAGAAAAATTCCAAATCCTAAAAGATAAGCGGGCAAAGTCAATAGTATCCAAAGTGGCGTATACGCACTCGGCAGATGAGTCCAACGCATAAATGTAAGCCACGGCTCTATACCGGCAAACTGGAGTGGAATGACGTCGTAGGGGTTCTTGTGGTAGACAAGGACGGTTTTTGCGGTAAACATGTAGTTAAAAAAATCATAAGAAAATGCCGGATAAGAAAAGAGAAGTATGGCGGTGATGACAAAAACTACGTTCCAGAAAAACTTTTCTGATATATTCCTTTTGTTTATTACGTGTAGCATATACCAATACAAAAAATAAAAAACTGCAAGAATTCCGATAAAAAGACTTGTTGCCAGAGGACGTCTGAAATAGCCAATATATTGAAACGACTTCTCAATCGTTTGAAAAACACTGACGCGAGAGAGAGTCAAATTCAAATCTACTTGTGTATAGGAGAATAAAAAGAGAGATATCGCGGCAAAAACGTACAAGATGATAAGGAGACGAGATGGATAATCTTTTTTTTGCATGAACGAGTATCACTAAACGCATCGTCAACAATTACCGATATACCCCTTTCCAGGAGTTTATACGTATAGTCACTATATCCATAAATCCCTGCCAGGAATCTTTCAATGGGTTGACCCGACGGGTTTCTACATAATGCCACTCAACGGGCACTTCTTTAATTTTCACGCCGAGCTTTTTTGCAATATATAATAGCTCAATATCAAAGCCGGCAGTTACCATAGAACCGCTTACTGAATGCATATGTCCATAGAGCTTAAGTCGTTGGAATATCTTTTTTGCAACATCCTTTCGAAATGCTTTAAATCCACATTGCGTATCTTGTATCCCAGATATACCCAAAACAATGCGCCGAAGCAGCATAAAACCACGAGCCATAAATCGCCGTAACCATGGCGCTCCTTCCCGTTTTGCGAAGCGTGATCCTATGACGATATCAAGGTCCCTTTCAAACCACGGAAGTAGTTTTTCAACTTGGTCTATTGGCGTCGCTTGATCTAAATCAGTAAATAGAATAACATCTCCTTTTGCCTCAAGGACACCAGTTATCACCGTTGCAGCCTTCCCCTGATGAGGATTATGTATGATACGGAAATGTGAATTTTTTTCTTTGAATTCGCTAATAAGATCTCGCGTTTTATCATTACTCCCATCATTGACAATGATGACTTCCCATGAATACGTTTGTCGCTCTAAATAACGGGATACCTTATCAAGAGCGCCTAAACGAATATTGGTTTCTTCATTGAATGCTGGAATTACCACAGACAGATATATATTTTTCATAACATTTAAACACCTTCTTCATAATGAACAAGTTTATAGATACGCACAAACGGCACATCCCAAGAACCCACTATCTCTGCTCTGCCAAATCCAGCTATCTCCCATAATGGATGTCCGAGTGGTTGACAATTATAATTATCACACATGACGATAAGCTGATCAGTAACGGTTTTTCGCTGCGGGTCTTTTTGCTCATTTTCTATAGTCACCGGTATATTGCCCCAAATTTCAAAAAAATAACGAAAGGCGTGATCTGAATTGCGATCAGCTATGAGTGCAAAATTGTACGGTTTACCATTCGTTTTTTCATAAGCAACTTGTGCGATGCGCTTAGTTTGAGCAAGTTGATTATTGGGCGGATACAAAAACGGTCTGCCCTGCCAATTGAGATACAAAAGACCTCCCAATAGCACACTGGAAAGTATATATCCATATCTCATTCTGCTGACAAACCACAAGAAAATACCAACAAATAAAAACGGTAGCGGAAAAAATATCCCAAAGTAATAATCATAAATTGCCCGTCGATAAAGTCCAAAAAGGATGAGTGGCACAGTAAGCCAGACAAGAAGCAGTACAGATGCGACGAACCAATCGTTTGAAATATTAAATGAAAAGAGTCTCGATATTTTGTTTCGTTTATATATATAAACACTTAATCCAACGCATACGGTAGATAATACGATCATGCCATATGTTCCGTTTATCCATGAAGACATTTGCCAGCCTGGAAACTGATTCCAGATTTCACCTTGAGGAAGACGAAGAACGAGTCGACCGAAGAGTCGGAAAACAACATCTATAATAGTACTCAAAAATGAAGCGAGAGAAAATCCGGTATCTTTTCCTTCTAAAATGAATCGAAATATCGATTGGGTGTTCGGAAATCCATGACGCAGTTCAAAAGCGAGGAATAATGAATAGCCAATAGTAAAACCAACGATAGCGAGTCCGTAATATTTGATATATTGCAGTGATCGTCCCATGATGAAAAACCATACGAAAACGGTGATCATAAGGAAAAAAAATAGATAATGAAGCTGCAACCCAACACCTAGGGCAATACCAACCCAGACCATAGACCGCCACTGATTCTTTGCAACAACACGCCATAGATTGTAAATAACGATTAGTGAAAAAAACGGGACAAGATTAGGATTCCATGAAGATCGCGAATAGGCTATCGTTATTGGGGAAAGTGCATAAAGAGAAGCGGCAACGAGACCAACATATTCGTTGAAGAACTGCTTTCCTGTTTTATATACTAGATACACGGTTGCAACCCCAAAAAGGGCAACCATAACCGCGGGACCAGTCGGATCTAAATTAAAAACCCATAAAAAAGGAGCCATGAAGTAGTAATAAATTGGCCCCATGAAAAATCCTCCCACTGATGCAGTTGGTCCCAAAAGTGTAAGTTTATGATCGACAATCATACGCTTAACGATTAAAACGTCTCTACCCTCATCGCCAAGAAACGTCATGTACCCTGAAATATTAAAAAGACGCAAATAGGAAGCTACGATAAGGATGATAATAAGTAATACTGTTTGAATATATTTAGAGTGTCTCTTCATGGCTAGATGGCTAGATGGCTAGATGGCTAGATTTTGACCATCTAGCCATGTAACCGTCCAACCATTTTCTTGTCATTTTTTCCAAATAACTTTTGAATACATAAGATAGTTATATGTTAACCCTATGCCTACTCCTATCACATAGTACAGTCTGTATGTCTCTACTCCAAATAAATGTGTTCCTGTAAATACTGATCCAGCTTGAATAAGGAGCGCTCCGAGAGATGTTCCATTAAATTGCAACAATTTCACTATTTGCTGTGAGCGTTCGATCGACCGAGAATGGAAAGTCCAGGTATTATTTAAGAAAAAATTAGAAATAATAGACGTCTCTGCTCCAATGGCGCTACCCACTGCGGGATGAAATCTTGCGCGGACGAATAATTCAAGGATAATAGTATTAATAAAAAATCCGATTGTTCCGACAACCAAAAATTTCACAAAACTTCCTTTCGTAAGAGATAGAAATCTCTCTCGTCCCACATACCAAAAAACATTTCTAATATATTCAGAGGGAGCAATCTTTGAATGGCCAAATTTTCTATCTGTAAAATGAATAGGAATTTCTCTAACAGAAGCGCCCAGTAGGATTGATTTATGGAGGAATGCAATCTGAAATACATAACCGGAATAAGCAGAAATTTCTTTTTCGAGAGCATGGACATACTTTGGGATGTATGCGCGGTATCCTCCGGTCCAATCGTGGACACGAGGAAATCCCAAGCCAAATCGGACGATCGCATTGCCCACAATGCTAAAAAGTTTTCGATGAGGTGCCCAATTTTCAGGTATTGAACCACCACGAATATATCGACTCCCCACGGCAAAGTCGCTTCCATTTTCTATCGCATCAATAAATGCAGGTATAGCCGAAGGATCATGGGAAAGATCAGCATCCATTTGAATGATAATATTAGCGTGAAGCTCACTTATACTGTGTTTCATCCCGCGAAGTAATGCGAGTCCAAGGCCAAGTTTTGGTCCCATGAGAAGTGATACATTTTTATGTTTTTTTTGGTATTCTTTGACAAGAGATATGGTTCCATCGGGAGAATTATCATCAATGACAAGATAATGAAATGCATGACGGGGAATAGTTTTTGAAATCTGTTTGAGTCTATCAAGAAGGATTAATATCGTCTCCCGCTCGTTATATGTGGGCAATATAATGGCGACATTCATAGGTAACCTAAACCCGTTCGCGCCAGTAGTTAAGGAGATCTTCCATGGTTTTTTCAAATGGAATTTCTGTCTTCCATCCAGTCTTTTTTACAAATTTTCTATTATCTCCGACAAGTACCGGCACATCAGAGGGTCGTATTCGTGACGGATCGGTTCTTATTTCTACTTTAGTTTTGCTAATAGATAACAGCTTAGTGAGCATATCGCTGATTGTAACTCCAGTACCCGTACAAATATTATAAACCTCTCCTGGATCACACATTTCCACAGCCATAAGATATCCGCGCACCATGTCGCGAACGTCAGTCCAATCTCGTGAACTCTCTAGGCTTCCGACAGAGATTACCGGATCTTGCTTTCCTTTTTCTATAAGTGCAATCTGCTTAGCGAAATTACTTGTCACAAATGTTTCACCACGCCTGGGTCCTGTGTGGTTAAATCCCCGAGTTCTCACAATGCGCATTTTGTACGAACAAAAATATTGATATCCTAAATAATCCATCGCAACCTTAGATACTGCATAAGGACTTTGTGGACGCAGTGGATTAGTTTCTTTGATTGGGATTTCGTCTGGGTGAACGAGCCCGTATTCTTCCGATGAACACGCTATCTGGATCACCGGATTAATATTTACCTGTCGAACCGCTTCAAACAAATTTCCGGTACCAACGACATTCACTTCTAGGGTAACCGACGGAGATACCCATGATGTTGGTACAAACGATTGAGCCGCAAGATGAAAAATATAATCAGGTTTTATTCGCGCAATTGTCGAATAGAGGCTATGGGAGTCCAATAGGTCTGCATCCTCAAGGTGAAGTTTTGTTTTAATAGATTCTATATTGTCTGTCTTACTTCTGGGACGGCATAGACCATATACTTCGTGTCTTTTAGATAAAAGAAGTTCAGCTAGATGGCTTCCAGCAAATCCTGCAATACCCGTGATGAGCGACCGTTTTTCTTTCATTATTCCTCCTTATTTTGTTTACATTCTTCCAACACCATAATACACAAAACCAAGAGCTTTGACACGTGCTGGTTCATAAATATTTCTTCCGTCAAACAATATTCTTTCCTTTAACTCTTTTGCAAGTGTCACTAAATCAAGTTGACGAAATTCATTCCACTCTGTGATAATCGCAACAGCACTAGCCCCGCGTGCTGCTTCGTATGGATTTTTAGCAAATTTTATGTTTTTTGGTAGAACCTGTTTTGCGTTTTCTATAGATACAGGATCATACGCTGTTACCTTCGCTCCAAGATTTAATAAATTTTTAATTATCACAACTGATGGTGCCTCTCTCATGTCATCGGTGTCTGGTTTAAATGATAATCCTAATATAGCTATTGTTTTCCCCTTTACACTTCCGCCAAAATGTTGCACGATCTTATCGACAAAGCCTTCTATCATAGATTTATTTATCATATCAACAGCTTTCAGTAAGCTAAAATCGTACCCTTGTGAATCGGCAATAGCAATGAGTGCTTTTATGTCCTTAGGAAAGCAACTGCCACCGTATCCAACACCTGGATATAAAAAATTTCTGCCGATTCGCCGATCAAGACCTACCCCTTCCAAAACCCGTTCGACATCGGCGCCAACTTTTTCTGAAAGAATTGATATCGCATTGGCAAAAGAAATCTTGGTTGATAAGAATGCGTTTGATGCATACTTGATAAGCTCTGCAGTTTCAACATTGCATAGTACTGTTTTACCATCAATAGGTTTATGCAATTCAAGTAGTAAATTTTGTGCTCGATCTGATGTAGTCCCGATCACCACTCTATCAGGATGGTTCGTATCTGATATCGCAGAACCCTCTCGTAAAAATTCTGGAACCGACGCTATCGCATATGATGCTCCTTGTGATTTAACACGGTCAATTATTTCAGTAATTTTCTTATTCGTCCCAGGTGGAACAGTACTTTTGGTCACAACCACTTTATATCCCGTAAGATGTTTTCCAATGTTTTTTGCAGCATCCCACACGTTGGTAAGGTCCGCTTCACCGTTTGGTTTAGGAGGCGTGCCGACACAAATAAAAATTATTTCCGAAGGTCCGACAGCAACTTTATAATCAAGCGTAAAAAATAATCGATTTGCCCCTATATTCCTCTTAACGAGCTCTTCTAAGCCTGGCTCGTAAAAAGGCGAAATACCTTTATTGAGTTTCGCTATTTTTTCTTTTGTTCTCCCCACCACCCACACCGTATTACCAAGATCCGCAAATACAGAAGCGGTAACAAGTCCTACATATCCATGACCGATAAAAGCAATTGTCATATGAAATTCATCAAATTTGGCCAATTTGGTCAATTAGTCGAATTTGGCGAGGCCTTCATCAAATGTCGACATCTTCACCCCGAATTTTGTTATTTTATCATGTTTCAAAACCGCTCGCTTGGGTCGTGGAGCACGCCCCTGAAAGTATGACTCAAACGTCGTCGGAAGAATAAGTCCTTCATCCAGCCCAAACAAAGCAGCAATCTTTCGTGCGCCGTCATATGGAGATAACGCTTGGCTCCCTACAACATGATAAAGACCAAACGCATTGTTATCTACCAAAACGGCAAGCGCATGCGCAATATCATCGATGAATGTAGGGATAAACAATTGATCAGTTGGGGCATGTAACTGCTGATTACCCCGTAATCGATTTATTATCTTATGGACAAAATCCGCGCGCCCGACGGTTTTACGCTTATATGGATTGGCGATTCGGATAATGAGCGCCTGATCGCCTAACCCCGCAACGCATCTTTCTCCTTCATATTTCGTCAGAGCGTACCATCCCTGAGGATTTGGTGCATCCTCTTCGCTGTATTCGTCTTTTATTCCGTCAAACACGTAATCCGTAGAAATATAGAGAAGTTTCTTCTTTGTAGTTCTACAGACACTGACAATATGTTCTGTCGCTGTGACATTGACAATCCACGTAGGACCTTTTTCCCTGAGCGTGCGTTCACCTTCCGCGCCATCAACATCGGTTTTAGCAGCAAAATGAAATACCCACGGCGCATTGCTTTTAGTAATTCGTTCGCGGACGGCAGTTTGATCTGTGATATCAACCCCGGTATCAAGACTCAAATCTTCGAAGCTATGCCGTGGAGAGAGAAGTTCAACAACGCGAGAGCCCACCAGTCCCGATAATCCAGTTCCTAGAATATTCATGATTTTGCTCCATATTGCTTTTCATAGTATTTCTTGTACTCTCCAGTTTTTATATCTTTCCACCACGATTTGTGTTCTTTATACCATTCGATTGTTTTTCCTAGCCATGTATCAATATCATGAATAGGTTCCCATCCAAGTTGGTTTTTTATCTTCGTCCAATCTATGGCATATCGTCGATCGTGTCCGGGTCGATCCTTTATAAACTCAATCATTGACTGGTCTTTCTCAAATTTCGCAATAATTTTTTGCACAAGAGTGATGTTATTGATATCATCAGTTAAACCGCCAACGCAATACGTCTCTCCTATTTTCCCATGCAACAGTACTGCCTCAATGGCTCGGCAGTGATCTTCGACATATAACCAATCTCGTACGTTTAATCCATCACCATACACTGGAATTTTTTTTCCTTCGATAAGTTGTGTAATAACAAGCGGGATAAGTTTTTCCGGAAATTGGTATGGTCCGAAGTTATTGGAGCAATTGGTAATAGTTATAGGAAGGCCAAATGTATGATAATACGCATTTACAAGATGATCTGATCCTGCTTTACTTGCCGAATATGGACTTCTGGGATCATATGATGTTCGTTCACTAAATTTACTCAAATCATCAAATTCTAATGACCCATACACCTCATCTGTTGAAATATGATGAAAACGTTGCACTTTTGCTTTTAGTGCTGCTTCAAGAAGCGTATAGGTACCTAATATATTTGTTAAAATAAACGGAGATGGTGATAGGATAGATCTATCGACATGACTTTCTGCTGCAAAATGAACAACAATCTGAACCCCTAACATCGCTTTTGCAACAACCTTTGGATCACAAATATCTCCATGAATAAATGAGTATTTAGGATTTTTTTCAACCGAGGTTAGGTTACTTAGGTTGCCAGCATAGGTTAACTTATCAAGATTGACAATTTCATCTTGGGAGTGTTCCCGCAGCCAATACAGTATGAAGTTTGATCCGATAAAACCCGCTCCTCCGGTAACAAGCAGTCTCATAACGATATGATATCATGTTTTCGCCTTCTTCTTCCACGCAAGGTAGTAGCCTATATGTTCTCTCAAGGTTGAAAAAAGAGGTGCTATATTAAAAAACATTGATCTTCCATGACCACGAGGATAGTGCGATACAGGTACTTCGGTAAACCGCGCGCCACTGCCAATAAGCTTCGTCACAAGCTCTACGCATATAAGTCCAGATTTTGATGTAAGCGTAATTTCTCGCAAGGATTCTCTTCTTATAAGTCGAAAATCACAATCCACATCTCGAATCGGTATATGATACAAAAACCGAACAATCCTGTTATACAACGCTCCTACAAGCTTTCGAAGCCATGGATCAGACCGAAAAAGTTTATACCCGTTTACGACATCTATGCGTGTTGTGACCTTTTCTACCAGATTGGTAAGCTCGGAAGGATCATATTGCCCGTCACCATCGGTGTAAAATATCCAATCTTTGGTTGCATGGGAAAACCCGTCACGCAACGCACTACCGTATCCTTGTGTTTTCTTATGCGATATGACACGAATAAACGGATATTTCCTTTGAAGGTTTTTAATTATAAATAATGAATCATCAGTTGATCCATCGTTAATTATAATAATTTCAAATGTCCTGGCAACTTTCTTGGCAATTTTGAGAGCCTTTTTAACAAGAATCGGGATAGTAAACCTATCGTTGAAAACTGGAAAAAAGATTGTCAGACCTGTAAGTTTCGTCATACTGTTACGCGACGAAATAACCCCTCGTAAACAAGGTCAACATAAAAATAAGTAAGATTATCGAGATAGCAAAATAAATTATGCGATTATACAAAGATTTTTGAGAAATCCATAGTCCGACCGATAAATAAAATGGATAGAGATGAAGCCCGTACCTGGGCATACCTTGAAATGTCCCCGTTAATGTGGGAATAAGTATTGAAACGAAAAAGAATATCCAATAAGACAAGCGAATTCTCTTAAATGAATAAATAATGAAAAATAGATAGACGAGTAAAGACAGAAACTCTATGGAAGCGATTAAGTACGGTATCGTCATTTGTGGATAGATTAATAGTATCTTTAGGTAACGCCAAACAACCTGCAAAGGAAATGTTACTTTGTCTTGATTCCAATTTTTCATGACGGAAAACACCAGTTGCCAATTGTGAAAAAATCGCTGAACCCAGATGAGGTACCCCATAAAAGCAAGCGGAATAAGTGTGACCGAGTAAATCTGTGATTTCTGTATAGACGATATGCTTAAGGAATGCCTAAGATTTTGCTGAAACCTTCCAATATCCCACTGCATCTTCAGCGATTTTCTGTTCCCAACTATATACTCCCCTAAAAGCACAAAAAGCAAGGCTAATCCGTTTAAGCGAGTAAGTGTAGCAAGAGCTGCGTAAAGACTACCCAGTACCCACTTTTGTCTTCTCGCTGCGTAAAGGGTGAGCGTTGAAAAAAGAAAAAAAAGTGAATCATTATAAATTGCTGTAAGAAAAAATGAAGTAGGAAAAAGGAGTATAGCGGCAATCATAAGTTTTCGGAGAGACGATTTCCCGTCAAATTCGAGAAGTTTTAAAACAGTACGGAGCGCTACCAGAAGTGCAAAGATAGAAATAATTTGTCCGACGACTAGGTATGGAATCTGGAAATAGAATACCTCATACACGAGCCGAATGAGATAAGGATACAATGGAAAAAATGGCTGTTGGCCATAAAAATACCCACTCCGAGCTATAGACACATAATGCGCGCCGTCAAAGTTTCCCCACACCCAGAGAATATATGGAAGCGATTGTCGCAGCAAGCGCTCCGGGATATACAGCTCGCTCAATGGAACAATATATTGAGCCAAATACACAATACCCAAAAGAAGCACTTTCCAAATAACAACGAGCAATAGTATCCATAGCATCATAGCCTTTTGTAAAAGGAAGTGATTGCTTCTACAATATAATCAATTTCTCTCTTCGTCAAATACGGATGAAACGGAAGACTTATGATTTGCTTTGCGAGTTTTTCTGCATTTGGAAATTTTTCTTGCCTTTTCACCAAATAACGAAACGCCGGTACAGTATGTATCGGATAGGGATAATGAATGTGCGTTTCGATGCCTCTTTTTCTTAAAAACGACCAAAGAGCATCACGTTTGAAAGCAGCTACTACAAATAAATGAATTGTTGGATCACAAAGCACATGAGGCGATAAAAAACGAACGCGCTTGGATAGATTCATCTTGGTTAATGCTGATTTATAATACGTATATAACCTCTTGCGTTGTACTTGATCTTTCCTAAAATCTCGTAAATAAATAGTCAATGCACTAGCCTGAATCTCCGGAAGTCTGCTATGACCTGAAATAAATAGACTTTTATAACGCGTGTGTTCTCCATAGCGTGACGCCTGTCTCATTTTTGTGTACAATCGTTTACTTTTCGTCCAAATAGCTCCTCCATCTCCAAGAGCGCCTAAATTTTTAGTCGGATAAAATGAAAAACACGATATATCGCCAAATGTACCGGCTAATTTGTTGTTAAATCTACTGCCAAATGCCTGAGCTACATCTTCTATGAGATATATACTATGAGATCGAGCAAATCGGACGATCTCTCGTATGTCTGCCATGAGTCCATAGAGATGAACGACAAGAATAGCTTTTGTTTTTTTTGTACATTTTTGCCGTACGCTTCCGATATCAATCTGTCCATTGTTATCAATTTCGACTGGGACGGGAGTTGCACCACTTAAAACAACTGGAAATGCTGAAGGATAGGCGTTTACCGGAAACAGAATCTCATCTTCCTTCGTACATCCTAGGCTTTGGATTGCTAGCATCAATGCGTCATGACCAGAGGAAACTGGCAAAACGTAACCACCACCCAAATACATTCGAAGTCTTTGTTTCAACTGCTCATTTTTTGTACCGTTTAAGAAAATTCCGGAATCTACTACCTCAGTTATCACACTAATCAATGTTTCCTTTTTCTCGTGAGCCTTCTTTTGAATACCAAACATGGATATTTTCTGAGGTTGCATGGCTTACGTAAAACGGAGAGGGCGGGATATAGTGTGTTCGTCAGTCACGTACCGGCTTCCAAAAGTCAGCGCCAAGAGTATCCCACGGAAGCCGCAACTCATCTGATTTACTCTTATCAAATTGTTGGTCGATAAAATACCAGATAATTGCTAACTCTTGTTTTAAGTTTGCTGATCCATGAGCGACACCTTGAGGAATGAGGAGAAGCTCCGATTTCCCTACGCCAATGGGAAGCCGCATCACTTTGCCCTTTGTCGATGAATCATTTCGTAAATCCAATAACCCTACGAGAAGCGCCGATTCTGGATTGACATACCAAATCTCATTTTGTCCCAGGTGTATATGCCATGCTTTAATAACATTTGCGAGCAGTTGCGTTCTATTTATTTGCGCAAGCTTAAATCCTGGCACGCTTAAGAGTTCTCCCTGTTCGTTTATCCGAAAGAGTTCACTAAAATCTCCATCTTCACTTGCGTGCCTTGTGAGTGGAATTGTTTTGACACCATCAATATACTCTTTCTCTCCATATTTTTGAGAATAAATTTTGTCTTTATATGTAGGATCCAGATCAGATAGTGTCAATGCTTTAGTCATATAAATGATATCATATCATAAGAATCTAATTCGTTATAATTTTCCTGACTTTACCATGTGAGAAACTTGATTATTGGCAACCAGTAACTCATCAAATGATGTTCCTGCATCGACCCACCAATCAATTATCTCACAATGAAGATTTCCACTACGTAAGTAATAATTATTGAGATCCGTTACTTCAAGTTCTCCGCGTTCAGAAGGAGCGAGTTTTTTGATGTAATCAAACACATGATTATCATACATATATATGCCTGTTTGAGCGATATCGCTTTTGGGAGACTGGGGCTTCTCCTCTATAGAAAGAACCTTTCCGCTTGCATCAGTCTCTATGACTCCATATTGCCCAGATAATGTATCTTTATGTACACCAAAAACCATCGCCCCACTGCCAATCGATTCAAACTTTTCTTTTGCTTTTTTCAGGTTAAAATGAAATATGTTATCGCCTAAGAGCACTAAAATTGACTCGCTACCGGCAAATTCTTGAGATAGAGAAATCGCATCAGCGATGCCACCTTTCGGATTTTCTTGGATCGCGTAATACAATTTTAGACTGAAATCATCACCTGCTTTTAAAAGATTTGCAAAATGCCCTGCGTGATCACCTGAGGTAGTAAGCAATACTTCTTTTATACCGGCCTTTTGCATCGCCTGAAGCGGGTAGAAAATCATCGGCTGATGATATATGGGCAAAAGATGCTTATTGGTAACAAGCGTCAGAGGTCGAAGTCTCGTGGCAAGTCCACCAGCTAAAATAACGCCTTTCATAAAAATCTTTACCGTATAACAATAAATAAAAGAGTGATAGCGACAAGCCCAATTAGCGTATATTCTATCACAACCTTTGGATGAAGATCTTTGTCAATCGCATGATGGAGCATGCCCCACGCTACATAGGAAAGACTTGTTATGACACCGGTAGCAATCTGCGCGCTCCTACTGCCGTGAAGGTAAAAAAATGTAAAAGCACCACCGAATAAAATGCTCGCTAAGATTGCATAATGGAAAATATGCGTTTTCATAAAAATCACAGTATGCTTCCAGCTGTAGTACGACTTAACAGTATAAGAATCATGCTAAAAAATAGTATATGCGCCAGCGAGCGGCCGGCAACACGAACAATTTTTCTTTTATGGACGATCCATAGATCCAAAACAGTAACACCAAGTAAAAATCCTAGAAATATCATCGTCACTGATCTATTCACTGAAGTAAGATTCAGAAGTGGCCTTTGCACAAAATCAAATAGTTTCGTTGTGTCAAACGATAGTCCAAGTGACTTTGGATATTCCGAAGTTGCAATGGCTCTACGAGATACGTCAACTGGTTCCAAAGTCGGCTCTTTCTCTTTTGACACGGTAATCGGAGAAGGAAGCGATGTAATTTGAGATACCGGGGGTACCGTCTTTTCCTGAGCCTTAACTTCTTTGACGAGTGGTTGTGGTGCTTGTGCGATAATCTCTGTTGGCGAAGTCCCGAACATCTCAACGACGAGGGTTGTCTCTTCTCCATTTAATACACCATTGACCACTGCAAAACCAATGTCTCGATAGCTAGGTTTCATTAAATTATCTCTGTGGCTTTGAGACACCATCCAGGCTTCCACGACGCCACTACTATCGCTAAAATTCTTCGCAAGATTTTCTCCTGCTACAGAATATTTATAACCTGCCCCAATGATAAAATCCCACGGCAACTTTCCCTCCGGACTCGTATGCGCCCAGTAGTTTTTCGCAAACATATCCGATGCTTTCATCGCAGCAGCTTGCGAAAGCTTCTCGTTAAGTGAAACTGGGGAAAGTCCGGCTTCTTGGCGCTTCGCGTTTGTCAGATTCAAAAGTTCGCTCACGCGTATATCTGTCGCGTATCCTAATACATCAGGATACGAGGTATGTACCCAGCTCGTTACTATTTGGAAAACGAGGAAGGCGATAACGTACAAAAAAAACGCATCTATATGGAGCACTTTCGCACGATGATTATTCGATGGATGTGGAACTAACAGATGCACGAGTAAATGTGCCATACTCCTTATTATTACCTCGTTTAGAGAAAAAATTCTAGTGGGATGCGGCTTATGTATACTGAGGAAGAACGAATTGCCCGAGAGGAAGTTTGTTGATTGGGACTTTAAGAAGCTGAGAAAGAGTATTTGCGATTGACATACCGACGCGAAGGCCGGTATAAGAGCCTGGTCCTGTATGAACATTAATTCTATCAATGTCTAAGACTGTCAAACCGTGCTCTCTAAGCAATTCCTCCAGCATAGGCAAGACCATTTGTGCATTCGTTTCTTGTGCTCCAGAGACCATCTCAAACCGCTTACCATCAATCTCAACTGCCACGGAGATAACCTCTCGACTCGATGTATCAATGCTTAATGCTACTTTTTTCATATAAATAGAGTAAAACGCCTAAAAATAACGGAAAAATTGGCAAAAACAGAAGCCAGACTCGTGCGAGTGTCACCTGATCGCCATAAGAGATAAACAAATAAATACCTATATAGCTTAGTATGCGTGCAACGCCCAGCGCTGTATCGCGCTCGATCAGAAAATGATATTTCTCCTTCCAATCAAGTTGGACCTGGTCAAGCACATGATAATAGACCGTTGAAAGCCAGGTATGAAGAAATGGTGCAGTAATTTCTGTTAAAACGATATAGAAAATAAGACCAGAAATATTCTGATTCGTCGCAAATAGTGCAATACCAAGCGTCAATCCCGCAACTCCTAACCAAAAATACCTCGGCTGTTTATGGAGCAAAGGAATCGCAAGTATGCCACCAAGCGCCCCGAGCAAAGCAGCTATTGACTGTGTGGCTCCGAGGATCACCTCTTCCTTTACAATAAGATAAATAAGGACCCCTGCTACCGTTCCCAAAGCAACGTCAAAGAATCCAAGTACAGCATATGCTGACAAAACATACTTCCACGGACGGCTTCTTTTGTAATGAAAGAAATGTGAAAATTGAAACGTGATCATATCGTGTTGGGGAAGTTTTCCGATAAGTACCGCCGACACCCCAAACACCAAAGAAACAACCAAGAATAGCAAAGAATAGCCCATGGGTAGACCGAATAAAATTCGTGAGCCGGTAAAGGTAATTATTGCGCCTCCAATAAGGGGACCGACTGCGCGAAGAGCGTTGATAAGCGCAATGGCAGAGCCGAAATACTTCACCCGCCTATGGCGGGAGGTATAAATATATTGATTGAGGTTAAACGCTGCCCAATAATTTCCTCCTGTACACCCGGTAAATATTGCAAGCGGAATAATATAATCTACGGCGCGCTCACGAAGCAAAAACAACAATAAATAAAAAGTGGCCGAACCCAGTATGGCCAGCCGGATGAGCGTACCCGATGCAATATAACGAAGCGTCCAGCCTGATAATATCAGGAAAAATAAAAGCGAGCTAAACGATACTATGGAAAACAATACAGTTGTCTTCAGGTCACTATTCACAAACAAAAAAACCGTTACAAAGATCCCAGCCAGTGAACTGGTAAAAAAATCGAGCGCCTGAATAACTATGAGGTTACGTTCATTTCTATCAAGTGGCATGAGGCAATTGTACCGCTCCGAGACGTAGGATGCGATAGGGATGGACTGAGCAGTCGACAACGGTAGAGGGTCCGGCGGAGCGGGATCCGGCTTCGCCGGACAGCACAAAGTCGACAAGTTTTACGAGCTCCGGGTTCAGATCTTCGCATCGATATGGCGTCTTTTCTCCATGAAAATTTGCCGATGGTCCTAAAATCGGTACCCCAACTTCACGGATAACCGACAGTAGACCAGGATGGTCTGGCGTACGAAGGCCAATTGTGTCACCGCCACCGCGGATAGGGGAGTAGATCAATCCTTTTTTGCACGGTGCAACAATGGTCAACGCTCCAGGCCAATGTGTTTTTATAAGATGTCGCACAATTTGTGAAGGATTATCAAAGTAGAGGAGGCCCATATCTATTGAAGAAACCAAAACAGGTGTTGCCTGAGTTCTTGGGCGTTTGCGAATTTCAAACAATCTATCTACTGCTTTATTACTGTCTATCCGACACCCTATGCCGAAGGCTGTATCTGTGGGATATATGACAATACCCCCACTTCTCAAAACTTGTATAGCTTTTTGAATCGCTTGGCTCGTTACTTCCATACTTACAAAATTTCTAATTACTCTAATTTCTAATTGACCTATATAAATCTTCAAACTCAGAAATTTCTTAATTTATTTAAAAATTAGATCAATTAGGTTAATTAGGTCAATTTTGCCACCGAAATTGTGTGCCTACCGTCGGGTAATACGGAAAACCTTATGTCTAATCGCTTCTCAGGCAACCAGCTTGCTAGTTTTTCCGCCCACTCGATAACGACGAAAGAACGCGGATCTGAAAATATGTCCGAGATAGCCAATTCTTCCAAATCGTTCTCTTCTACTCTATAGAGATCGAGATGATACAAAAAGACAGGAGATTTGGGAATTTTATAACGTCGTACAATGATAAACGTTGGGGAGAGCAGGCGAGAGGTAATTCCTAGTCCTTTTGCAAACCCTTGGACAAACGTCGTTTTCCCGCTCCCGAGCTCTCCATACAAACAAACAACACGACGTGTACTCCCCTCCTTTAGAGTATACGCAAGGTTTTGCCCAAGCTGCGCAGTTTCTTGGGCGCTTTTGGTAGTAACTGGACTATCAAGTACCATGCAATTAAGGCTCCTAATGCGTCGATTATAACATCGCGGGGTCTACCCTCTCGTGTCGGAACTAACGTTTGGTGTATTTCGTCAGTTATAGCATACAAAACCGTTAACAAAAAAGCGACGGTGAGCATACGTACCGGTTTCAGACTTCTCAACGTATTTTTGAGAGCACGAAAGTTCAAAACAAATAACACTGCATACTCAAGAACGTGCAATAATTTAAAAAAAAGGAAGTTAATAACACCTGAATCAGAAACATCAACGCTCGGACGAGCGGAGAAAAGAAAAATAATTCCCATCCAAAGAAGCGCTGGAATCCAAAACTTCATGTATCTACTATACCAGCTTTCTTCTTTTTTATAATGAATACAAATGCAAGAAGCGCAAGTCCGCTTGCCACAAACAAAAGAGATATGATGATCGGTTGAAAAAAGGAAAAGCCTGAGGGTGATGCAACGTGTGTGGCTGTCTCTTCGACAACTAATCCCAATACTTCACTTTGCGGAGTCGAAGAAACTTCTTCTATAGGAGTCGGGGTTGGCGATATCTTTTTGGTAGGAGTAGGGGTTTTTGATACGAGTTTTTGACTGGTGGGTGTTATAGTCGGGGTATTCGTTGGGGCACTCGTGGGTGCACTCGTTGGTGACTGTGTTGCGGTCGCTGTTGGAGAAGTCGTTGCTGTAGGAACCGCAATACAGGAGGAGCCATTACTATTAAGCTTGTCGCGAGTGGGACTTGAAAATGTAGTGAACTCGCCACTCCCATCAGGAGAACGTCCAAATGAGACGCCATCTCCTGGGCTACCAGAAAATGTATATTCGTCAACGACAGAAGTCCCGCTGATAAGTCGTGCACTATCACTAGAGGTGGTATTCCAATTCAAGTTGCCACTCTGAAACGAAATGCAAATATTTGACGCAATCATCGTACCCGATGGGATAGGAAATTTCTCTGTTCCACTGTCGTCATCAATGATCCAGCCTGAGATATCTTGTTTATCAGGTCCATTGTTAAAAAGTTCTATCCACTGAGAAGCGCCAGAAGGTTCGATTTGAAATTCATTGATGACCACTGCGGCGTGCACGGGCAATCGAATAATTAAGAAAAAAATAAATCCAATAAAAACGCTTGCTCGCTTTATGTTCATAATTTTGAATTCTAAATTCTAAATTCTAATTTGTTATTGTACATGCAAATAAAAACTATTAACTCCGTCTGTATGCTCGATATATTTAATCTTTATGATGCTACTGCCTCCGCACGGCTGACTAGAAGAAAATAACGTCCCGCCCTCTGGAGCGCGGATGACGCTACTACTATTTGACGTCATGTCATATCCTGTATGAATTCCCCCTGAATAACTATACCGCCATGAGTATGGGGTTTTTCCAAAATGCTGCGTCATACGAATTGGATCTTCAAGCGGCCATGACCAACTTCCACTTCCAAAGGAACGGCTCCCGCCGTCTTGCTCATCGGTAACTGTTTTGGAAGATAAATATTGTCCTGGATCTACCCAGGCATTATTTTTCCGAACTTCAAAATGCAAGTGCGATCCGGTGGAGCATCCCGGATATCCACTGTTCCCAACTAAAGCAATTGGATCACCTTTCTTTATCGGTCCAATTTTGACTGCTTCAACTAATGCCCGTTCGAGCGCCTGCCTTTCAGCAAGAGCCGCCGCAAGAAGACGCTGATAGGTGGTTTCATCATTTTTTGTTTGATCTAAAAATACCTGTTTCTCTTTTTTTTGTCGTGCAAGCTCAGTACTTTCCTTTACTAGTTGCAACTCAAGAACCTCTTGTTGTTTCTTTTTTTGCTCTCGAAGATCTTTACGCTCACTAAAATTACTCTGCGTTGCTTTAAGTTGAAACAGTAACTCCGCGTCTTGTCGCTGTACGACTTCGATATATTTTACCCGTGATATAAAATCAGTAAAGTTTTGACTTAAAAAAACAAGCCCAAATTGCGGCACGACTTTCCGTTTGTACGATTCTGGAATTCGACGTAAAACGAGTTCTGAACGTTTCGTAAGAAGCGTTTCAAGTCTTTCAATTTCTGTCGCTAGTTCGCCGATCTCTTTTGACAATCGAGATATTTCAGTGCGGATGCTATCGATTTTAAGCGAAGTTAACGCAATCTGAGAATTTATGAGAGTTATTTGTTTGAGAAGTGTATTTTCTTTTCCTTGAAGCTCAGCGATCTTTTGTTGCAGCTGCGTGATATTACTATTGATATCTGTGGTACTTTGGGCCTGTATCACAGGAGACGGGGTAAGGAGAACGAAAAAGAACAAGATGAGGTAGACCAGTATCATGCATGTAGTTAAAACTGTAAATACCGACCAACGGCAACCATACTTCCAATCGCTCCAAGAAAAAAACCGATGACTAAAAGTACTGAAAGGAAAGCACCTGAAGCTCCGAGAAAAAGCGTAGATGTCGGATTTGATAATACTTGAACAAAAAGTGGAATCCCTACAAGAAATGAGAGGAGCACTGGCCGAAGATATACGATAAACGATGTAAGAATACCCCATGATATAAACGCACCTGACACGCCGTAGATAATTCCTTCCCACAAAAATGGAAACCGAATATACCAGGGAGATGCACCGACGAGTTTTAATATTTCTATTTCTTCTTTCCGTAAAGCAATTTTCATGCCGATTATCGTCATAACAATTAAAACTGCGTCAAGAGCTAAGAGACTCGCGAGAACTCCTCCGATTAAACGAATTGCGCTGGTCCATTTGATAAGGGAGTCGACGACATCCTTTTGATAGACAACTTCTTCCACAACCGGTGATTTTTTTTCAAAATTAGCTATCGATGTGGCTATTTCTTCTAAAAATTTAGGATCTGTCGCTGAGATTTCAAGCGATGCAGGTAATATATCGGCAGTCACCATCTCTAAAAGGAGAGGATCTTTTTTAAATAATGCGCGGTAGGTCGTCAGTGCATCGTTTTTTGATATATAGGAAATAGACGCGGTTTTTCCGGTTGCTTCTAAGGTTTTCGTGAGGTCTGCGGCTTGTTTTTGATCAGTCGAATCTTTAAAAAAGACGGTAATTTGCGGCTTTCCTTCAAAATACTGCAGAACTATGGAAGAAGCGATACTGGTCAAGAAAAAAAATCCAGTCAAAAGAAAGGTCAACATCATAGCAAGAATTGCCGCAACAGCTTGATACGGAGATCTTCTAATATGCTTCCACGCGGTATTAAATGTTTTCATGATTTTTTTCACTTATGTGTTCTTTCTTTTTTGAAACAACGTGATAGCGACCTTTTGCTTCATCGCTCGATAACCCACCATCAAAGAGAGTTAATGTTCTTTTTTTTCGATCATTTACTATCCCTGCATTATGTGTTGCCATAATAATCGTCGTTCCAAGAGTGTGTATTTCCTCTAGTATATCCAATACCTCATGTGCTGTCTTTGGGTCAAGATTGCCTGTCGGCTCATCTGCAAGAAGTATTTTCGGCCCTCCGATTATTGCTCGAGCGATACTCACCCGTTGTTGTTCGCCAGCAGATAATTGCATCGGAAAATAATTTTTCTTTTCTTCTAGTTTGACTAATGCAAGTACTTTAGCAACATCTTTTATAATCTCACTATCCGGTTTCCCTAATACCTCAAGACCTAAAGCCACGTTTTCGTAGATAGTTCGATCATGAAGAAGTTTAAAATCTTGGTATACCGTACGGACTCGTCGCCTGAGATGATGGATGTTTGAACTGGCAAGATCGTTAAGCTTCCATTCGTCGACATGCACTGATCCTGTTGTTGACAGAATATCACGTATGATGAGGCGAAGAAGTGTTGTTTTTCCTGCTCCGCTTGGCCCAATAAGAAACACAAATTCACCGTCTTTTATTTCTACGGTAATATCAGACAGGGCGTTTTTATGCCCGGGATAGTGTTTGGAGACATGATCAAAACGGATCATTACAAATTTACTGGATTTCCACTTTACCGACATCCATAAGCCATGAGGCTTTTTTGGCGGCAAACGTTTCTCCCCATACTTTAACGTTCTTCCCAACGTATAAATCTAGGTCAACAACAGAAGATATAAGATACGCCGTCTGGGAAGGCCCTCCTTCGCGAATAAGCTTATGGGTTCCTTCGCTATCTAAACCACCTTTTTCAATAACCCCCTGCGCCGAGTCTCTAAATGTTTTTTCATCGCTTACCCCGGCAACCTTTCCAGAATCTATATTCAATGTTTTTGATGATGGTGTCACAAGGAATTTCCCTGGCGTTCGGCTTAACAAAAAGCCTGTCAGTACACCGAGCCCAATAAGAGCGACATAGACGGACAGAATAACGGATGAAAATTGTTTTTCGCTTTTTAACTCCACTTCTTTGTGAATTTCCCCGCTGTTGCTTTCAACAACAGCATTTTCCCCCTCTTCCGCATGAGTATGTGCATCATGTTCCATGGTATTCCTCCATTATGGACAGTTATGATATTTTTTTCAAGTATTGGATGATAAAATCCTCAATATCTCCATCCAGTACTCTTTCTGTATTACCAGTTTCATGTTGCGAGCGCAGATCTTTCACCATGTGATATGGGTGAAGCACATATGAACGAATTTGATTTCCCCATCCTGGAGTTTTATATACGCCTCGAAGCGACGATTCTTCTCTGAACCGTTCTTCTTCTTGACGTTCCCAAAGTTTTGCACGTAACACTTTTAAGGCATAATCTCGATTTTGACCTTGGTATCGCTGCGCCTGACTACTTACGATTATTCCCGTAGGTTTATGTTTCACGCGTACAGCTGTAGAAACCTTATTGACGTTTTGCCCTCCCTTACCGCCACTTCGATAAAAATCCCACTCAAGATCATCTTCTTTTATCTCGACACTGCCTGTTTCTTCAATAACCGGAAGTACTTCTACCATAGCAAATGATGTCTGACGCAGATTATCTGCATTAAATGGCGACTGCCGCACGAGACGATGGACACCTGCTTCAGCTTTTAAAAACCCATACGCGAAGCGGCCGGTTACGGTAATCGTAATGCTTTTTATACCAGCTTCTTCCCCAGGTGTATAATCTATTTCTTCACTCGTCCAGCCTTTGCGCTCAATATACCGGCTATACATACGATAAAGCATCGATGTCCAATCCATTGCTTCTGTCCCACCTTGGCCCGCATGAAGTGCAAGGATCGCATCACCCTGGTCATAGGGTCCTGATAGATAGAGCGCAAATTCGAGACGATCTAGTTGCCGTTCTAAATCTTCTTCCTTACCTTGGGTAAGCAAAAGTTCAAGCGTTTCCCCTTCTTCCAGTTCTTTTTGAAGCAAAGAGAGTTCTTTCATTTTTTTAGCAGCAGTTTGGGTATCTTTCCAAAAATTAGGACCTGAGGAAGCAAGCTCGAGCTCCCGAACTAATTTCCGTTTTGCATCAAGGTTTAGCTTTATAAGAAGGTCTTTCCCGCGCGATTGCAATGATTCATCCATGATGTGTATTGTATCATGAAGAAGTCATCATCCGGAGTTTTCATTTGCTAAAAATAGTTTGCCAAAAATATCCTGTAGTACCTATACCCATGACACATACGGCTAACCACCCAAAGAAATTATCAAACCAACCATTTACATACGTACCCATAATTTTTTTATCATTACACATAAACAGTATAAGAACCAAAAGAATCGGTCCGAGCATGCCGCCTAATACCTGAGAATACAATAAAGCCCGTAGGGGTGAAATGCCACTTATAGCAATCCCCATCCCCATAAGGATTGACGCGGTAAGGACGGTGTAAAATCCTTTTGCCTTATTGAGTTTATCTGAAAGACTATCCCTCCAACCAAATGTTTCTGCAACCACGTAAGCCGTTGAGGCAGCGATAATTGGAATAGCCAAAAATCCCGATCCGATGATGCCAAGAGCAAAAAGTACTTTCGAAAAACTACCGGCAAGCGGCTCAAGCGCCCTTGCTGCATCCCCCGCCGATACAATACTATAGGTCCCATGACCATGAAGGACAGTGGCTGTCGATATGATGATAAACAGAGAGATAATATTGCTAAAAATAAATCCCGGAGCAACTCTTAGATCTTCTACTTTTGCTTCTTTTTGAAGCGTTTCTATGCTTTTTCTCTCTTCTACCTCTTCTTTTGTCTGCCAAAAAAATAAAAAGGGGGTAATCGTTGTACCCATAAGCGCAAGCGCTATCACAAAGTAATCGATTGAGACGCTTATAGTTGGACGAGTAAGAGACATAAAAATTTCTCCCCAGTTAGGACGAGCTAAAAATCCAGCGACAACATAGGCAAGAAAAATAAGGGTAAGAAACGAAAGATATTTTTCTATTGACTTAAAATTCTTAAAGACTATAACATACCAGATAACCAATGAAACCGGTAATAACCAGTACATAAATGAAGTATTTGTAACTAAGCCAAACGCCTCAGATACTGCCGCAAGATCAGCACCAAGGGTCGTAATATTTGTGATAATAAGAATGATAGAGGCACTAACGGCAAAAATTGGAGCGTAGTGTTCTTTAATAATGCTCATTAGGCCTTTGCGCTTCACATCGCCTAAGCGCGCGCACATAGCCTGTACAGCAATAAGCATAGGAGTTGATAGCACCATAAGCCAAAGTTGTCCGTACCCAAATTGCGCTCCGGAAATTGAATACGTCGCTATACCCGATGGGTCATTATCAGCGCCCCCGCTTATAACACCGGGAATCCAGCTGCGTAAAATTTTACGAATACGTTTATTCATTGAGATAGCGAAGAAGGTGATGCTTCAGACTTACAAATAAGGTCTTGAATTTGTTTTCTATCTTCAGAAGAAAGCTTATCTACTTGTGATGCTAGTTGCCGGACTGCTTGTGTCACGACGATACGTGACGTACGATCTTCAACCGTTTGCGCGATCCTTTCAGTTAATGAAGAAGCCACAGAGGCAATATTGATCTGCTCAACTGACTCGTTATCGCTTATCCCGAGAACATTTGCTATATTTTTTCCAACAGGTGTATTTTTTACTATATCGTTGACACGACTCAGTGGCTCTGGTCTAGGCTGACTCGTAAATTTTGGCCACGCAATTGCTACGCCAGAAACAGTCACAACGGCCATGAAAAACGTGAGAATAAATTGAATCATAGTGTATATAGTATACGACTTTTCCGTATATATGTGGAAAAAAATTCCTGCGCATGGTAGAGTCAGTGTCGATGAGAATTTTAGGTATAGATCCCGGTATCGCTCGAGTCGGATGGGCAATTATTGAAAGAAATCAAAGTGTCATAACAACGCGTTCCTATGGCTGTATCACAACAAACCAATCGGACGAAGATAGTATTCGTTTACTACGTATAAGTAAACATATTGCCTTAATCATCAAGAAGCATAAACCAGATTCTATTGCTTTGGAAGAACTTTTTTTTGCAACGAATGCAAAAACAGTCATTGGTGTCGGACAAGCCCGAGGAGTTATCTTGTTGGTTGCTGCCGCGCATGATATTTCAATATTTTCCTATTCTCCTTTGGAGGTAAAACGAGCAATCACTGGCGACGGACATGCAGATAAATTACAGGTTGGACGGATGGTACAAATGACATTAAAACTTAGTAATCTCCCTAAACCAGACGACACCGCAGATGCTTTAGCGATTGCTCTCACTCATGCGTATTCATATAAAATGAAAGGAAAACGTGTATGATCGGCATGCTTTCTGGAAAAATTTATACCCAGCATAAAAATCCCATAATCATTGATATAAAAGGTGTTGGATATGCCGTCTACGTACCGGATCGATTACGCGCAAAACTCACTCTCCATCAAAAAGTATCGTTATCTATTCATACACACGTCACGGATGATGCAATGACACTCTATGGATTTGGTAATGACGATGAGTTACTTCTTTTTGAATTATTACTAACAGTTTCTGGTATCGGTCCGCGTACGTCTCTTGCAATTATCGATCGTGGCGCCGTCGCCATTCAAAAAGCTATTACCGACAGTGACGTAGACTTTTTTACAACGATCCCTCGGCTTGGCAAAAAAAACGCACAAAAAATTATCATTGAACTCAAAAGCAAACTCGGAAGTGTCAAAGAGCTTGATCTTGCAGGAGAAAGTGATGGAGAAACCAAAGAGCTCCTCGAGGCACTCCAGTCCATGGGATTTGATCGAAAAGAAGTAGCCAGTGCAATCAAAAAACTCGACCCGACGCTTTCGACTATTGAACAAAAAATTCGTCACGCTTTAAAACTTCTTGGTAAATAAGTATGACAAAAACGAAACCAGAAAAAATACAAAAAACACTTGAGACACCGATACTCGAAGAAGAAAAACTGTTTACGTCTCTTCGCGCAAGTTCCTGGCACGAGTTTCATGGTCAAGAATCAGTAAAAAAGTCGCTACGGATTGCTATTGATGCAGCAAAAAAACGCAAAGAGGCAATTGAACACATCCTTCTCTATGGTCCACCAGGTCTTGGAAAAACCACCATGGCTCATATCATTGGTCGGGAAATGGGCGTCAATGTGCGAGTAACTTCTGGTCCGGCAATAGAGCGTGCAGGAGATCTCGCGTCGATACTTACCAACTTAGAACCGAAAGATATACTTTTTATCGATGAAATTCATAGACTCAATAAGGTCGTTGAGGAAACGATTTATCCTGCTATGGAGGATTACGCGCTTGATATTGTCATCGGTAAAGGACCATCTGCGCGTACACTCCGGCTTGATTTACCCCCTTTTACTATCATTGGCGCAACAACACGGATAGGACTTCTTTCTTCTCCTATGCGCGACCGTTTTGGGGTTGTCTCTCGTCTTTCATTTTATTCACCTGTTGAACTTGAGCACATTCTGATTCAAGCGGCACAAAAACTTAGCGTTGAAATAACGAGCAATGCAAGAAAAGAACTCGCTAAACGAAGCCGCGGAACGCCTAGGATAGCGCTTCGACTGCTTAAACGCGTTCGCGATGTAGCTCAGATAGAGGGAGATGGGAGTATTACCGAAGAGATTTTGGGTAAATCGCTTGCAATGCTTGATGTTGATAGCGTAGGACTTGATGATTCTGATCGCCGTTTACTTCTTACCATTATTGATAAGTTTGGTGGCGGACCTGTTGGCATAGAAACCATAGCTGCAGCTCTTTCTGAGGATATTGGTACGGTAGAAGAAGTACTCGAACCCTATCTTATGCAATTGGGATTTCTAAAACGCACACCTCGAGGCCGAATCGTTACTGAACAAGCGTATAAACACCTTGGAAAAAATGTCCCCAAACACCTTCAACCAGAACTTTTTACATAAATTGTTTTATTAAAAGCAGACGGGTGACACGAGCGAGGGCCTCCCGCGATGAGTTTCACTTCGGAGTGAGTTTCATGTTTATGGAGGAATTTAATCTCTATTTCACGAACGAATTGAAGCGAAACGCGGGATCCGCGAGCGGCAGGACCCGTCGATCTAACTCTTCAGCATCTCATCAATTGCTGTTTTCACTTGTTCAAAAGGAACAGCTCCGGGGATAAGACGCGTTGCGCCGGTTTTCGTGTCAAGAATGATATTTCCAGGTGTCCCGGTAACTCCTGCTTTGGTTCCCCCATCTTGTTGTTCTTTAATAAGAGATGCGTGTCTTCCACTATCTAGACACGATTTAAATTTCACCTCATCCAATCCTTGCTCTTTGGCAAGCGGTACAAGCCCGTCGAGAGCAAAACCCGTGCCATTGGAGGTAGTCCTCTCATATATCGTATCGACGTATTTCCAAAAAGCGTCATTTCCTCCCAACTCATATGCGCATTCACTCGCTTCAGCCTCCTTTTGCGCATTAGCATGAAATGAAAGTGGATAGTGGCGATACACCCACATTACTTTTCCTTTATAGGTATCTATCACTTGTTGTGCAGTCGGATGAAACCGTTTGCAAAACGGACATTCGATATCAGAATATTCTATAAGGGCAAGTCTGGCATTTCTATCTCCTCTTACCCGATCGTCTTTGGTCACCTTTGGCACATCATTGGCTGTCTGTGGTGGTAGTGCTTGTGGCACTGCTCCCGCTTGACCTGCCGGAGTAGGTGCAGGAGCTTGGACAACAGACAAACCACCTTTTTGCAATATTTCAACTTTTGTCCAAAGAGAACCAAGAAAAAAGGATTGAACAAGAAGTACTATGACAACCACGAGATAAAGGGGTTTCATCGTAGGAACCTGTATGATGATCTGTTGTTCTCTTTGATGATCTGGCAATTTCTTTTCCATCGTAATTGTTCATTGTAAAGTGACTTGTAAATCCTTGCAAGAGATCAAAACAACTCAGTATGTCCTGATGCATAAAGAAATCCGACCGTCCAAACGATGCGACTGATCAATCGCCCGCCAAAGGCAATGATAAAATATTTTTGAAAGGAAAAGCCGAAGTGTCCTGCGACAAATGCCGATAGGGTCGCGATAAATCCTGGTAGTGGGAGTACACCCATAGTTAGAATCGATAGCATTCCATACCTTGTGATGTAATGCTCCACCTTTTTGTGCACTGCATTTTTTACTTCGTACTTTTCGCTCGTTTTGCCAAAGTACCACGCAAAAAATTCATCGATCGTTGCACCAAACGCACCAATAAGAATTAATGCTAACGGATTAAGTCGCGTGACTAAAAACGGTAGGATATAGAGTCCATATCCAAAATAGTTTGCTATTAAAAATCCTAAATACCCAAGATTTTTTGCATTTTCCAGGTCAAATCTATTATAAAATAATGCGGGTACGACAATTATTGCAATCGCGGCCGCTGCTGCGAGGGCACGGAAAATCCTATATTTATTGGTTCGTAACAATGGTTTTACCTCCTTGTTCTCTGATAATACTAATAACGATATACTCTACTTCGGATCTGCCAGTATTTTTCATCAAATGATCATGTTTTTCTGGTATTACCACTGTATCGCCTTTACTAAGTGTATCCGTTTCGTTTCCAATAGTAATTTTTACGGTACCCGAAAGAATGATAAATATTTCCTCCATGTCTTCGTGATGATGCGACGTAAACGATTTTCCCGACCGGAATCTTTGCCCAATTGATCATTTGAATTCTCCCAGAAGATATATCTTTCCTATGTAAAAGGATTTTTTTACCGCACCCGGATCATCTGGGTTTTCATGTGCTGCCGGCAGCCAAGAAATTTCTCTATAACGAAAGATTTTCATATCATTCTTTGTTATCTTGTTTTAAAACATGATAACATGGTTCACTGCTTCCTTCCTATTTTGAGCTTTCGTAATACTTCACGAAATGCAATTTTAGGAATATTAGAGGAATTATATTTAAGGTACCTCTTAACATCCGAGTTATGATACTTGATGAGCGAACGAAGAAGCCAGGAAATAGCCTTGGTAATTATGACGTGTTTTTCCCCTTTGAGTTTATCGATGAATTGAAATGAGAGTTGAGCAAGTGTCTCATCGTCACTACTACGTACACTGCTGCATAAAACCACGAGACTCGCCCGCCGTTTTTCTATTTGTTTATCTTTGTTCCATTGTTTTAAAACATGATAACGCTTTTGGAAATCAGCCCGCAGCCAAATATCAATCTCATCGCAAAATGAGTCAACTTCCTCCCATCCGGTAAGCTGTCCGAGCCACCTATCAATATCTTCTGCATTACTAGACACTAATATTTCAGGAAATCGACCCAAAATCATCGATGCAATCACTTTTTCTTCCCGAGATTGTCCACAAAACAGGCAATCAACAAGTTTAGTGAGTTCGCTTATTTTGACAGCTTGATTTTCTTTTGCCCATGATAAAGCTATCCACCGTAGCTTAGGGACGCTGACATTATAGATTTTGTGTGTGGTTCCTAAATAATTGGCAAGATCAAATTTACCTTTCGATTGCCGTCTATTTTTGTTAATTTGCAGGAGAAGACTGCCTACCTCAGTTGATACATTCATAATGATATTGTACTAGAAAAATATGTTCCTGCTCGTAAATCTTCCTATAGGCTTTTTTTCCATTTTGGACTATAATACGGCTCTCTATGGTAAAGAAACTCAAAAAACTTTGGAAATTCCTTGCCGTACTTTTACTCCTCGCTCTCCTTATTTTGAGTAGACTCGGAACCAATTCGAAAAAGGCGCTAGTCAAAGAATACAAGGTCACCAAACAAACCCTCTCGCAAACCCTTGTGCTTTCTGGAAAAGTCGATGCAACTGAGAAGGTAAATCTTCGCTTTCAAACAAGCGGTCGCCTCGTTTGGGTAGCGGTTAAACCAGATGATATCGTAAAAGCATATCAAGGATTAGCCAGCTTAGATAAGAGAGAAGTTGAAGCATATCTGAAAAAACGCCTGAATTCTTATATGAAAACACGTTGGGATTTTAGTCAACTTAACGATGATACTAAAGATAATATTCTCAATGATAAACTCAAACGGATTTTAGAAAAATCTCAGTTTGATTTGGAAAGTAGCGTCCTTGACGTTGAAATTCAACACCTCGCCGTTGAATATGCGTCGCTGGTTACTCCTATCGCAGGTATCGTCACCAAGATCGAGTCTGCCGTAGCCGGTGTCAACATAACTCCCTCTGAAGCGGAAATCGAAGTAGTCAATCCTCTTTCTATCTACCTTTCCATACTGCCTGATCAAACAGAAGTGACGAAATTAACTCCCGGTATGAGTGTCGATATTATATTTGACGCATACCCGGATGAACACGTAAAAGGTGAAATACAAACCGTATCGTTTAGTCCAAAAACAGGAGAAACGGGAACTGTATACGAAGGTCGTGTTAAACTCGCCATTTCTAACAGTTCCTACCGGTATCGACTTGGTATGACCGCAGATGCTTCATTTGTCACGAGTCAAAAACCAGACGTCCTTGCGGTTCCATTATCATTTATCAAACAAGAAAATAGCAAACGATATGTCCTAAAGCTCACAAACGGAAAAACCACGAAAACCTTCCTCACGCTTGGAGATGAAACAGACACACTCGCCGAGGTGACAAGCGGATTATCTGAAGGAGATATAATCGTGTTGCAGTGAGGCGCTTAGATGATTACACTTTCCCATGTTTCTAAAATCTATACTGTAGATGCTGATACGACGTTTCAGGCGCTTCACAATATTTCTCTTTCTATCAAATCAGGCGAGCTTGCGAGTATCATCGGACCATCGGGATCGGGTAAGTCGACCCTCATGCACATACTAGGTCTTTTGGATTTACCGACCCATGGCACGGTGAAAATAAATACTATAGATGTCGCGAAATTAACGGACGACGCTCTCTCTAAGCTTCGCAATAAATTTGTCGGGTTTGTTTTCCAACAATTTAATTTAATCCCAAAATTAACTGTCTTAGAAAACATTATGCTGCCGAGTATGTATACCCAAGAAATAAGCCTAAGCGAAGCAAAACAGCGTGCGCTTGAGCTCCTCACCCGTTTTGGACTCAGTGACAAGGCATCGTCTTATCCAAATCGCATTTCCGGCGGACAGCAGCAGCGTACCGCTATAGTTCGGGCGCTTTTTATGAATCCGCAGCTTATTCTTGCTGATGAACCAACCGGTAATCTCGATACAAAAACTGGCAAAGACATCCTCAGCATTTTTGTTGAGCTTAATAAAAAAGAAAAACGGACAATTGTGATTGTCACTCACGACCAATCCGTCGCGGCAAAAACCAAGAGGAAAATTCATATCTGCGATGGAAAAATTGTATGAACGCTCTACTTTTTATCATGCGATCTGCGATTGAGGATTTCCGTCGCAATAAAATGCGCACGCTTCTTACTTCCCTTGGCATACTCATAGGCGTTGCTTCTGTGGTACTTCTTCTTGCATTCGGATTGGGGCTAAAAGCGTATATAAAAAATCAATTCGAAAGCTTAGGCAGTAATCTTATTTATATCATCCCGGGTACATTTGGCGGCACTGGCTTTCGACCCGGCACGTTTGGGGCAACAAAATTTGATGAAAAGGATTTAACAACCCTCAAAAAAATAGAACACATAAACGCTATAGCGGCAATATACACAAAAACAGTCACAATATCTAGTGCAGGAAAATCTGAAGTTAGCGACCTGTTCGCAGCAACACAAGATATATTTCCGGTCCGTACATTTGAAGTTGATACAGGCAGACTTTTCACAAAGTCAGACGTTGAAAAACGAGCAAAAGTTGCTGTATTAGGTCCGAAACTATCCGAAAAACTATTTGACTCAACTGCAAACGCGGTTGATAAAAACGTTAAGGTGAATGGTCAGGGATATAAAGTGATCGGCGTATTGAAAAGCAAAGGCGGCGGATTCGGCGGACCGGATTTTGATTCGTTTGTATATGTACCCTATACCGCTGCGTCGCAGTTTAATCCGGACAAAAAATTCATATCGTTTTATTTAAAAGCAGATAGTGACCAATCTTTAGTAGTGGTAAAAGATCAAGCGAAAAAACTTCTCACGAAACGCTATAAAGAAGACGTGTTCTCAGTTGTAGAACAAACCGAGATTCTTTCAACAGTTACTTCCATTTTCAATGTATTTAATATCGTACTGGTCGCTATTGGAGCTATTTCATTAGTTGTCGGTGGTGTAGGTATCATGAATATCATGTATGTCACGGTCACCGAAAGAATTAAAGAAATTGGCATCCGTCGGGCAATTGGCGCCACGAGGCGAGATATTCTTACTCAGTTTCTGGCAGAGGCGGTTATACTATCACTTCTTGGAGGAGTAGCCGGACTTACCATCGCCTTCATCGTTGTATTGTTTGTCCAACGTTTTTTTCCAGCCTATATTGACCTACCTTCTGTCCTTATATCGCTTGTTGTTTCCTCTGTCGTAGGAATAGTTTTTGGAGTCCTCCCAGCCAAACGCGCCGCAGACCTTTCTCCCATCGATGCGATCCGGTACGAGTAATTAGCCTATCTTCAACAGATTTTCAATCTCTCGTCTTGTTACGACAAAACCATAATAACTTTGAAAAAATCTTAGCACTTTTGCATGAATTGACATTCTATCATCGTATGTTGCCACTAAGTCTTTGACAATAAATGTATCGTATCCTTCAAGCGCGGATCGTTTTGCCGTCGCATCAACGCACACTTCGGTCCGTACGCCACTTATCAAAACATTTCGTATATACTTTTTCCTCAATAGCGCGCCTAGGTTCGTATATGCAAATGCGTCATAGTGTGGTTTTTCCATAATAGTTGCGTTTTTCGGTGGAGTAATTCCATAAAATTCTTCTCCGCCAGACCCTTTAATACAAGGGAAATCATATCCCTCTTTCTCAACTGCTATTCGTAAATTTTCCGGCGTTATTCCTTGACCCGCTATAAATTTTGTCAATACTACGAAAACTCCTGCTTCAGCGAGTGTGTGAGAAAAATTCTGTATGAGTCGAGCGATGTTTTGCATTTCACTGACTAATTTACCCCTTTTAGCCGCTTTCCCATCTGGAGCATAAAAATCCGCCTGCATATCAATGACAAGAAGTGCAGTATTTCGAGTGTTCATGTTGATAAACTTTGAAATACTTGTGATCATAAATTCTTTTGCAATTAAATTTTACCATGTGTCTTCAAAAAACCACTTCTCTTTTTTCTCCGATCCACGCAATCCGGTACGAATAATATTGTTTTGGTAACGGAGTCCCCATCTGTGGCGTTCCACCAATTCAATATTTTTATGCACCCCTCCTTTTAATATTTCTTAAATATCCGCGGTCGCTGAATTTCAAGAAATTAAGTCGACAGTTCGAAATGCTGGCGCAATAATCCATCGTCCTCAATTTTTTCTACAAGAAGATAGCGAACGTTAAACGCAACACCGTAGAGTTCACGAAGAAATTCTACTTCATCGAAACATGGATACGGAGAAACGAATACACTTTCCTGTAGTAATGTAAGTCCGAGCTGTCTCAGGCGCATTCGAAACATGTTGCGCAAGTCTTTATACATTTCAGGAATATCAAAAATAACTACACGCCATTTGCCGTCCCATCGCTTCGGTTTTTGGATCTGCAATTGCACCAACTCATATGTCAATGCTCGCACCAGTCCGGCTTGAGTAATTCGTACTGTAGTACTTCCATCTTCATTCTCTTGTATTGTCACAAACTTCTGATGAGCTAACTGAGAAAGCGTTTTGTTTATTCCCCAGCGTGCATATGAACGATTCCCAAAAGCTACCGGCGCAAATATTTTTGTTGATGATGGAAAAGCAAAAATAAATCCGATTGTCCCAACCGCTGCAAGCACGCGCAAGGCGTCTTTTGCAAACGGAACAAGTCGACTCTCAGAGGTATTGGATAATGGGCGTTGAAAGAGAACAACTGCTTTCTCCCAGTTGATACTGGCGTACATACCAACTCCGGGCGCACTTTTTTTCCGCTTCTTGTATGATACAAGCAATTTCCTCTTTCTTCTCACAACCCAAGCATATACTTCTTATTTCTTAAATTCAAGCGGCCGCGGAATTTTAAGAAACATAGTTTTAACGAAAAATTTGATCATCTTCTGAAAAAAAGTAATGTGCTATTCGCCTACTTATTCGATTGACTATTACTTGGACCCCGACCCATCGGATTAAGTTGAACGTTTTGAGCAGTCACACTTCCATCTGAATTATCTGTCCCAAAAATAGCAACCCGTTCTCCTACCTTTAGATCCGATTTAGACCCTTCCGCTGATTTGTTATAGGAAGTGGTGTCTGTCAAAATGACAATTTTACTACTTCCGTCGGAAAGTTTGACCGTAACGCTTTTTTCATCAAGACTTAGTATGTCTCCGTTTACCGGTCGAAGACCTCCACCTCGCCCTCCTCCAAATTGACCACTTCGACCTGCCGTAGTAGCACCAAATCTCCCTTGTGATCTTTTTGATTCTTGGGTACTTCATTCCGACAAAAAAAGAACCTCCTCCTACTAAAACAAAAAGAACAGCTAAAATTATTATTACTGTTGGATTCTTCAATTTCCCTCACCTCCCTTCACATATGTATCAAAAAAATCAACGGAACGTTTCATGGCAGTATCAAAACTATTAGTTACGTTATGGTCATCACCATCATAAGGATAAAACTCAACAAATTTGTTAGCCTCTTGAAGTTGGCTGTTTAATTTCTCTGAGAAATTAAAAGGAACGTGAGAGTCGTTTTTTGCGTGATGTAGTTGGATAGGTCCAGAAATGTCTTTAACATAAGAGTTTGCCGAGATTGAGTTCCAAAACTTTGGATTTTGCTCCGGAGTACCATACTGGTCAATTAGGTTTTGCCTCCATGAGGTTGCCCAATGCGGGGTACTCCTTGGCTTCAAGTCTCTTCGTCTCCAATTGTTGACTAAATCAGAATAAGAACCAACCACTCCCGCCCAAATCACACCCGCCTTAATATCTTTGGAAATTACCATTGAGCGAAGAGTTATTCCTCCACCCATTGAGTGTCCCCACATGCCAATCCTTTCCGGGTCTGCATCTTTGTACTTTTTTATCGAGCTTAGGGCATTTAAGACATCTATCGTATACGCATTTGAGCCATATCCTCCCTCTGCTTTGCCTTCAGAATTGCCATGTCCTCGATAGTCAGACTTAAAAACTATATAGCCATTACGAGCAAAGGCATCAACATAAGCCACATACCGCTCGGTTGTCCGATATTGCTCTGGCTGAATATAGCCGTGATTAAAAATGATCACTGGCCAACCGCTCTTTGGTTTTTCGCCTTGGGGTACTGTTAAGAGGACATAAATTTTTATGCCATCAGATTTGTAAGAGGCACTATACTGATTGTAATTGCTTCCAGCGGGAAGGGTCTGCTCGATAATTATCTCACTTCCCGGATAAATTTGTTGCCTCATATACTCAATTGAGAGCGGATGGAATTCCCCTTCCAAACCGCCTTGATTTTCCTGTTTTCCTTCATTTGAAGGAACGCTAAAGGGATCTTTTACTGCGACTGCCACAAGTCCAGCTACGATAATAAAAGTTAGTATTACGATGATTCTAATTGCTTTGTTATTCATATCTTAAAGCCTCAATTGGCTGTAAATCTGATGCGATTTTTGCCCGCTTCGCCGATCTTCACCTTGCATACTCTTAATTTCCATCACTATTCATATCGTAAAGCTTCTATGGGTTGCATATTCGAAGCGAGGCGAGCCGGGTACCATCCAAATAATATTCCAATTGCGGCAGAAACGACAAACGCTAATAGAATTGCCGAAGGAGAAACGACAAACGCAGAGCCTGCGCTAAGGGAAATGATAGAGGAGGCAAAAATTCCAAGAAGAATTCCTATTGCGCCCCCGGTAAACGTGAGCATGATGGATTCGACGAGAAATTGGAGCGTAATCGTTTTTTTCTTTGCTCCAAGAGCTTTCCGAAGTCCAATTTCGCGCGTCCTTTCAGTCACCGTAACGAGCATGATGTTCATAATGCCTATTCCTCCAACGATAAGGGAAATTGCCGCAATCCCTGAAAGAAGCGAAGTAAATGTACCGGTGACCGATGAGGCAGTATTGAGAATATCCTGTTGGGAAAATATTAAAAAGTCTGCTTGGGTCGGATCATCAAATTTGTGTCGGGATAAAAGCAGGTAGCCAACTTCATTTTGCGCATCAACCATCACGTCAGAATTTTTTGCTTCAAGAGCAATTGAGCTAACATAATCCACCCCAAAGAGAATTTTTTGCGCGGTAGACAGGGGTACATAGACAATATCGTCCTGATTTTGAAATCCTGATCCGCCTTTACTCGTGGTAACACCAATAATCGTAAACGTCTGACCACTGATGCGAACGGTATTTCCTATAGAGGTAGCACCTTCCCCAAAGAGATCCATAACTACCTGAGGTCCGATAACAGCTACCTTTGCCAGACCATCAACGTTACTTTGTGTGATAAATGACCCTGCCGAAAGCGTGACTTTGTGCACCTCGGTGTAGACAGGAATAACGCCAATAACTTGAGTATTTGTATTTGTCTTACCGGTGGTTACCTGGGCCCGTCGGGATAACTCGGGAGAAACATTTTGTACAGTAGTAATTTGCGAAGATATTTTAATAGCATTGGCATCGTCTAACGTGAGCGTTGTCCCACCACCAAAAGCGCCCTGCACCGCTCCTGTCCTTTGTCCAGATGGTTGCACAGTGAGCAGATTAGCGCCTAAAGATTGAATTTGGCTTTGTACTGACGCTTGCGTTGCTTCCCCAAGCGAAATTAGCGCAATGACGCTTCCGATGCCGATAACGATACCCAGGATTGCCAACCCGGTACGGAGTTTATTGATCGTCAGTGTGGATAGAGCTTCCCAAAGTAATTCTTGATAATCCATAATTAATAAACTCAAAATTCAAAACTCAAAGGTAAAAACTTAAAGCCATATTAAATCGAAAAACGCTACAAAAAGTTTTGAGTTTTACGTTCTAGATTTTCGGTTTGAGTTTTGCGCATTGACTTTTCTCTGTCTATGTCCATTGCCGTCTTCTACTATTTTTCCGTCGCGGAGGTGAATGATACGCTTGGCATGGCTTGCGATATCCGGTTCGTGGGTGATCATGATTATGGTATGCCCTTCATCATTTAATTTTTGGAATATCGTCATAATTTCTTCCGCTTGGACACTTGCTATATTGCCAGTCGGCTCATCAGCTAAAAGGAGAGCAGGATTAAGGACTAACGCCCGGGCAATGGCGACGCGCTGCTGTTGGCCTCCGGAAATTTGGTTGGACGTGTGGTACATGCGATCCCCCAAACCCACCAGATTCAGAAATTTTTTTGCAGTCGCTTCACGCTCTTGTTTACCAATCCCTGCATACATCATGGGCAGCATGACATTTTTAAGCGTTGTCGTACGGGCAAGAAGATTAAAAGCTTGAAAAATAAATCCGATCTTTCTATTGCGGATGTCAGCTAGCTCGTCGTCATCTAAATTCTCCACATTTTCCCCATCGAGAATGTACGTACCTTTTGTCGGCCTATCAAGGGCACCAAGGATGTGCATGAGCGTTGATTTGCCCGAACCCGAAGGACCCATAATCGCGACGAATTCTCCTTTTTTTATGGTAAACGTTACATTGTCAAGCGCGATAGTTTCGATACTATCGGTTTTATATACTTTAGTGAGGGCAGCTACCTCGATAATCGGTCGTAAAGTAACCATGACCTACCGCCCTCCGCCGCGAAATGCGCCCCCACCAAAACCTCGACCTCCCAGGGCGTTAAATGGAGAGGTGGTTGCGGAACTTGTCCGTGATCCGATTGTGGTTGAGCCGGTAACGACAACGTCGCCTTCATTGATACCCGATACTATTTCAGTCTCGCTATCACTTGCTGCGCCAGTCGTAACGTCAACAGAACTTACTTTCCTGTTTTTCATAATACTCACTGTCGTTTGTCCATTGGTCATTTTTATCGCCGAATTGGGAACAATGATGACATTGTCTTTTACATCAGTGATTATTTTTCCGTCAACTCCCATGTTGGGATACATGTCATTAACTTCGGTATCAAACTGGATATATGCCGGATAGGTCGTCACACCGGAGGACACCGTACCTGTGGTATCGATGCTCACGATTTTTCCGGTAAACGTTTGACCGGAAAAAGCGTCCATCGTAAGAGTCACTTTGTCGCCAAGTTGGACTTTTGGGACATCAATCTCGGACAAATTGACGACGGCAACGGGAGCAGCAGTTGTTTTAATGTTGGCAATCCTTTGTGATGTAGAAGTGCCAGTTGAGCTCGTCTGAGATGTAAGTACTGACCCAATCTGAAGTGAAAGCCCACTTATGACACCTGAAATTGGAGCATAAATGGTCGGCGATGATTGCTGATACGATGCCCACGCACTACCCACGGACGTTTGAGCCGCGGTAACGACATTTTGCTGGTTAGCATATTGTGCTTCTGCAGCCAGCCAATCATTCTGGACAGTGGTAAACGGTGTAAGTGTACGATTGCCTGCATTAGGACTTCCGTCAGGGTTTTGATACGTCGAATTTTCCGCAATATCCGTATAGGTTTTCCATTTGGAAAACATTGTTGACTGGAGTGAAAACATAGCCACTTGGGTACTTGCGAGTTGATTTTTCGCATTTTGGTAGGAAGCAAGGGCTTGCGATGCGCGCTGCTTCCCGTTCATGTCTAAATCCACTTGTGCAATCGGATCGCCGGATTTGACCACGTCGCCATTTTTTACGAATATCTTGCTAATCACGCCGGAGGTTTGCGTCGTCACCGAGGCGCTATTGGCACTTGAGACTTGCCCCGAAGCGCTTAATGAAACAACGAGCGTTCCTTTCAGCGCCTGGGCGGTTTGATACTGGATTTGTCCTGAAGATTTTCCGGCAAATCTTGATAGAGTAAGCCAACCGATAAGTGCAATAACGACCACCATTGCAATTTTCTTTATGAGTGAAGCTTTCCTATACCACTCCATGCCGGAGATGAGTTTGGTTTTCACTCGATCAATAAATCCCATAAAGGTAAGTGTAATCCTACTTTCTGAAAGCAAGCTGAAACAAAACAGTTGCTATTTACGCGATTTTTTTTACTGGTAGGTATACAGAAAACGTTGAACCCTTCCCTTCAAAGCTCTGCGCCCGTAGAAAACCGTTATGAAGGGTTGCTATTTTTTGGGCTATAGAAAGGCCAAGTCCAAAGCCCTTGTGTTTTGATTTGGATCTTGCAGTATCGGCGCGGTAAAATCGGTCGAAAATATGCGGGAGATCTTTTTCTCCTATGCCGATGCCAAAGTCTTTTATAGAAATAATAACTTGTCCATCTGACTTTTTTATGTCAATGTCAATGGTTCCCTTCATGCGACTATATTTCACGGCATTATCGAGAAGAATGACAAAAAGATCCGTCAAACCGTACGTGTCGCCGTATATCTGAATATTCGTTGGGAGATAGTGTATCGTTATCTTTTTTTTCTTTGCGAGCGATTGTATTTTGGAAACGGCATCAACAAGTATATGAGATATAAGTAGTTTCTCAAAACGAGTCTGACCGTTTTGTTTTTGGTATTTCGTAAGCTGCAAAAGCGACTCAGAGAGCATTTGAAGTTTATTTACCTCGAGTATGCTTTCCGTAACTAATGTATCTGCTTCCTCTAAGTTTCTGTCTTTATTTCGTACATGTACCTCGAAAGCGCTCTTAAGAGATGTGAGCGGTGTTCGTAGTTCGTGAGAGGCATCAGAGATAAAACGGTTTTGCTCTTCGAGCATCTCACTAATCGGTTTGAGGGTTTTGCCGGCTAAAAAATATCCAGCTCCCCCTGCAATAAGGAGTATTCCTATATTCACGAGCGTAAGTATGAGTCGTATTCTATACCTTGTTTCTTCCAATACCTCAGGATCTATCCGATAGGGAAGCGGACGAATGTGACGAAATTCTTCTATGGACTCCTGACGATATCGCTGAATTCGTTCTATCCGAGTAAGCTCATGGGTAAATCCTTTATAGATTACAATACTAAATGAAACGCTTATAAGTATTATGATGCTTAGGTACCAGAGTGTGAGTTTAATGCGTGCTTTTTGAAACATAGAATAATAACTCACATGTCAAAACCACAAATCAACTTTAGAAATTTCCATCATTGCGCTCTACCCAATTTTATAGCCAAATCCTCTCGCTGTATGGATAAGAGGTGGAAATTTTGGAAATGATCTATCTATTTTGTTTCGTAAATAGCCGATATAAACTTCGATAGTATTTGGGAGAATATCGGCGTCATAACTCCATACATGCTCGATGATTTGATCTTTCGTGATGATTTGTCCCGGGTGGCGCATGAGATACTCAAGAAGTGCAAATTCTTTTGCAGAAAGCTTAATGCTCTTTTTGCCACGCTTCACTTCATACCGGGAACTATCAAACGAAAGATCGCCTACCTTCAAAACTACGTCGTAGGATTTTTTCGGTCTTCGCGTCAATGCTCGGATACGAGCAAGCAACTCCTCAAATGCAAAAGGCTTGACGAGATAGTCATCAGCGCCAGCATTGAGTCCTTCGACTCGATCTCGCAATTCACCTTTGGCTGTCAGGATAAGTATGGGGGTGTGATTATTTTGTGAGCGCAGTGTCTGGCATATTGTTACGCCATCTATGCCAGGAAGAAGACGATCAAGGATAATTGCGTCGTAGGATTCGCTACTGGCTAGATCAAAACCTTTTTCCCCACTATAGGCTACATCGACCGCAAACGACTCCTGCGTTAGTCCTTTTTTAATAGCATTAGCAATCCGTTGTTCATCCTCAACGATAAGTATTCGCATGGAGCCTAGAGTATACCACTATCCTGAAGTTTTCCTGAGAAGTATAGTGCACTAGCTTATCGCACGAACAAAAGTATCACGAATAAAAAATTCTCTTATACACTTTCATAAAGCAAGAGTTATACACACTATAAAAACTGCGTGCTAATCCATCATCATCTTTTATACTTTGTGCTTTCCGAATTGCTCACGAAGCGCGGACAAAATTTTTCCGGTAAAACTGGGGTTTTCCCCCGATTCCCGTCGAAATGTGAGCGCGTCTTCAATAGTTTTTGCGTGCACCTTAAGTTTATGCGCCGTTACAACCGTCCATTCGCCTTCACCAGTGTGTCCGACTTTTGAGGCAACGTTAGCAAGATCTTCGCCGTGGAGCTCAAACGCGTTTTTGAGCCAACCTACAAGTCTTGATTCGATGACACTTCGGTGATTGTAAATAGTGGCTACGCGGTTTAGGTTAAGTCGAAACGGCGACTTCTTAAGAAGAGTAAAACCTTCTGCAATTGACTGCATCATGCCGTACTCGATGCCGTTATGGACCATTTTGACGAAATGTCCGGCTCCGATATCACCGACGTATTCATACGCAGATGGAGCAGCGATATCCCGTAAAAGCGGTTCTACGGTCTCGAAGTCCTCTCTTTTTCCGCCAACCATAAGACACGCGCCGTGTCTTGCTCCATCGGGACCTCCGGAAACACCAACATCCATAAATCGCATCGCATGGGAGGCAAGGAGTGTATTTCGACGAGTGGCGTCTTTGTAAAAAGAGTTTCCTCCGTCAATAATCATATCGCCTTTAGAAAGAAGAGGAATGAGCGTCTGAATCATTTCACTAACCACAATTCCTGCCGGAAGCATAAGCCAAATTATTCGCGGAGTAGGCAATGACTGGATCAGTGAAGCAATGCTGTATGCCCCTTTTACACTGAACTTTTCTAGATCTTGGGTAATGGACTTAGTCTGATTGTATCCAAATACATTCCACCCTTTTTCGACCAGTTGCAAAGCAATACCGCTGCCCATTTTCCCTAGACCGATCATGCCGACAGCCTTATTTTTATGCGGTACGTAGTCCCCTTCAACATATTTTGATTTATCTTGTATATCCGTTGTATCAGGTATGTAGCTTGCAAGTGGAACGCCGCTACCGTGCCACGCCTCAATAATCGGGTCTGTAAATTTCCACATTGCCGATACTTCTTGTGAGCTTGAAAAGAGCGTCTGATCGCCTACGATTGCGTCAAACAGCAACTTTTCGTAGGCCGCCACATACTGGACCTGCGTCTCGTATTCCCGGTAGCTAAAGCGGACGGTGCGCTCTTCTATGCTGTTTTCTAAGCCCGGCTTTTTTGCAAATAGCGTCACGACGATCTCCTCATTCGGTTCCAAACGAAAGGTGATGGTATTTTGGTAATGCGTGCCTGGCGGGCAAAGACAAGGGGTCGGATGTCGAAATGTGACAATAATTTCTTTTTGCGCTCTCCCCATCCGTTTTCCACTTTCCAGAATAAATGGCACACCTTGCCACCGCGGGCCGGTAAGAGAGGCGCGGATTTTAAAATACGTTTCCGTATCGGAATCTGTGGCAACGCCCTCTACGAGTCGGTACCCGTCATACTGAGCGCGGAGCGACTGTTTTTTTACCTCTTGGGGCGTAAGCGGCTCAAGGAGTGCAATCGCTGCCGCCCGTTTGGTACGGATTGTTTGGGCAGAAAAAGACTCCGGGTGATCCATGGCAACGAGCGCAAGCATTTGAAGTAAGTGGTTTTGGCCGACGTCACGGAGCGCCCCGATACCGTCGTAAAACTTCCCGCGCCCTTCCGCTCCTAATTTTTCCAGAAGCCGTATCTCAACCTTTTCAATAGATAGGCTGTTCCATGAATCCTCAAAAAGATGATTGGAGAATCGGAATTGTAAAATATTCTGCAGCATATCTTTACCCAGATAGTGATCGATACGATAGATCTGTTCTTCTTTAAAAAGTGTGGAGAGCAGCGTGTCGAGCTCTTCGGACGTTTTCAAATCTTTCCCGAACGGCTTTTCTATGAGTATTCGCGTCCATCCTTCCCCGGGCGAACACGGAATGGTCAGCCCGGAAGATGCTAAATTCGTGAGAATTGGTGCATACATGTGTGGCGGAACAGCGAGATAAAATAGTTTATTGGCGCATGTTTTCCATTCTCCATCAATCCGTCCGAGAACGCGGGAGAGCTTTGTATAATCTTTACCGTCTTCCAGCTGTTCCTGGGTGTACGTTACCAGATTGAGAAACGGATCGGTGACATCAGGCATGAGAGTCCGTATATACTCCCGAAACGCTTCCGAGGAAAATGGCCGCCGGGCAACCCCAATGAGGTGAAAGAGTTTCGGTAACTTCTGTTTTTCGAAGAGGTGAAAAAGTGCGGGGATAATCTTTTTTTTCATAAGATCCCCAGTCGCGCCTAAAATGATAAATATTGTCGGAGCATGAACTGTCTTGGCTTGCATATCTTCCTTCAGTTTTGTACGCCCATCTTACGCAGGTTTGTCCCGCTAAGCGGGATCAAAACGGCTTAAGATGCGAGTGGATACCCAAACAATTCCTATTGTGTTGGGTATATCAAGCTATTCCAGTCAGCAGAAAATTTTTCTATGCCGGTATCAGTGAGTTCGTGGGTAATGTTGTATACTGTCCAATCTCTGTTTAAACCAATCTCTTTATACGGTATGGTCTTTACGTTGCCTGCGTCAAAATGAAAACCAGATTCCGGCAAGGCAAAGCCTTTTTCTCCCCACGCTTTGACGACCTTAAAAGGTACTGTGATGCAGTCGCTTCCCAACTGAATGGCATACAAGAGTTGCTCGACACTCCGGACACTTGCGGTTAACACACCTACGTGTCCATCTCCACTTTGATACATTTCAATTACGTTTTTTACGAGATCCATGCCGTTTTCTCCCCGGTCATCAAGCCTTCCGACAAACGGAGAGACGAAGACGTTTTTAAGGCCCGGTAACATAGCTTGGCCCAAGCCATGTCGAAGGGTTGCTGCATAGACAGCTGCCGCTTGCTCTTGGGAAAACACGAGCGTCATGTTGACCCGTATGCCTTCCCTGATTGCTTGAACGGCAGCCGTGAGCCCCGCCTTCGTCGTGGGGAATTTAATATGGGCATTGGGAATCCAGCCGAACATTTCCCGCCCCTGGGTAAGCATGTCCAGGGCTGTTGTTGTCCGGTCGGCATAGACTTCAATAGATACTGAGCCTTGGGGCAAGAGACCGGAAATTTCCCTAACAACCTGCTTATACAATCCATAGATTTCCTCTTTCGGAAATTTCTCCCCGCGTGACAGACGCGCCTGTACGGAGGAATTTTTGGAAAGCAGCGTCGGATTCGTCGTTTGACCGTCCAAAAAACCCAACAGAGAGAGGGCCTCTCGCGTTTGGCGGGGATCAGCCCCATCAAGAAATATTTTCGATTGAAGCCCGGCAGGTCTCATAGTTTAGAGCAATTGTAACACGGTTTGTACGATAGTATCTGCCGCTATCCCTTCGTAGGCAAGATGCTCCGTGGGTGAGCCACTTTGGGGCATCTTTGTGACGGCAAGCGACACGATGCGCGCTTTAGTATCCGCCATGACCGTGCGCACCGCTTCACCTAGTCCGCCAACCGCGTAGTGGTCTTCGACGGTAATTATGATTCTTGTTTCTCTGGCAGCTATTTTAAGAGTCTCTGTATCGATCGGCTTGATACTATAGCAATCGATGACTCTGGCGGCGACATCTTGCTTTTTAAGCTCATCTGATGCCGAAAGTGCTGACGTCGTGTGTCCTGACTGAGCGCTGGTTGTAGCTACCAAAATATAGTAGCGAATAAGCTTGGCAAGTTGCTCGAGAGATTTATTATTCATACGCGTTTGGTCAACTGATTGCCATCAGTACTTTTTCAAAATTTGTATCAAATTCTCCGGTAAATAAAAATGATCCGATCGCCAGATAATCTGCTCCGGCCAGGACAAGCTCTCTTGCATTTGTATCCGTAACCCCTCCATCCACCCCAACGATCACGCGAGGAAATTTTTTCTTGACTTCACCAATTCTGCCGTACGTTTCTTGCGGGAGAGGTTGACCCTCCCGGCCGGGATGGGAGCTCATAATCAATATGCTATCGAGCGTCTGGCTGTAGGGAGAAACCTCGGTTATATCCGTTTCCGGATTCATGGATACTCCGGCAAAAACCCCGTGGCTTTGAATCGTTTGCACAAGCGCGGGTATATCTTTGTCTATTTCTATGGGGAATACGATTCTATTAACGCCATAAGCAAGAAGGTCAACCATATAGAGAGAAGGATCACCAACCATGAGATGCGCCTCCTTTTTGTAGCCGGCGAGTGGATATTTTCTGATGACATCAATTCCCACACCCGTCCGCGGGACAAAGATACCATCCATAAGATCCAACTGCACCCATCCGGTCCTGAATCGTTTACTTGCCAGTATCGTCGTTACTCGCTCTTTAAACTGATCTTCATTTGTAGAAAAGAGTGTTGGAATAATTTGTACCATGGTTTTTCGTGACTTAAATCTCAACCGTTTTTTCTTCAATTTTTTTGATCTGTTCGAGCCTTCTCCTGTGCCGTTCCTCACTGGTAAATTCACTCTCAAGCCATACCTTTACCATTTCTCGTGCCTCTTTCTCGCGTAAGAAATCGCCGGCAAGGACCAGAATATTGGCGTCATTGTGTTCTCGCGAGAGGATGGCGGATTTTATATCGTGGGGAACTACTGCCCGTATTCCTTTGACTTTATTGGCGGCTATTGCCATGCCGGCGGCTGTCCGGCACGCCAAAATTCCTTTGGCGTCTTTGCCGTTTTGCTGGTCACGAGCCACCTTTTTGGCAACTGCCAGCGCATAGAGCGGATAGTCATCTGACGGGTCAAGGACGGTGTTGCCCTCATCTTCCCATGCATATCCCCATGCAGTTAAGGCGGTTTTGATGGTCTCTTTGAGTGCGTACCCGCCGTGATCGGCTCCGAGATAGAGAACATCCGTCATACTCTTCATTATTGCTCTTACCGCTGCTTACACGCAACAGCTTAGTTTTGAAATATCTTTTGTGAATGAAAGCGCAACAATCTTTATCGCTTCCGAAAGAGTCGGGAACATTGGCAGGGACTTAACCACATCATCAATTGTATTTTTGTTTTTCATGAGCATCATCGCTTCAGCGATCAACTCACCGGCGTTTGGCCCAAGAATATGCACGCCGAGAATTTGTTTGGTTTGAGGATGAATCGCCATTTTTATCATTCCCTCGGTGCGGTGCATGATAATCGCTTTGGGTACATCCTCAAACGAAACCGTGCGACAGGCGCAAACACCCATTTGCTTCATCTGCTCGTCCTCGGTAAAGCCGACACCGGCAAGCTGAGGGTCGGTAAAAATCGTGTAGGGTACTGTATGGTAATCAATACTATTTTTCGTGCCGGACAGTGCATTTTCAGCGGCTAATGTTCCTTCATGACCAGCGGTTGTTTCAAGTCGTAATGGCAAATTGGTAACATCGCCAAGGGCAAAAATATTCGTTTGAGATGTTTGGAAAAACTCATTGACCCTGATTGCGTGTTTTTCATCCATTGCAACTCCTGCTTTATCAAGTGCTAAATCTTGGGTATTTGGTGTTTTGCCAGCAGCGAGTAAGATTTCATCTCCTGATACTTCCTCTGTTTTACCGTCAATGGTATAAAAAACAATCTTTTTACCTCCTTCTTTTCGCGCACTCTTGACTTGGACGTTTGTTTTAATAGTAATGCCTTCCTTAGTAAGTATTTTTGTTAAGCGAGATATCAATTCTTCTTCCCCTCTAAAAATAGATGAACTTCTATGCAGAATAGTTACTTTCGTGCCAAAGCGAGAAAACATTTGTGCAAATTCAAGTCCAACTGGTCCAGCCCCAATCACAATAAGTTCTTTTGGCTGTTGCTTTAGTTTCAAAGCCTCAATATGAGTTAGGAATCCTACTTCTTGTATATTGTCAATTTGGGGAATTGTTGCAGTTGATCCAGCTGCAATAATAAACTTTTTACCACTATATCTCTGTCCAACTTGTCCTGAGCTTGCCGAAGGATCAACCTCTATTTCATTAAGGGAAACAAAAGTAGCTTGACCTTCTATATGAGTAACATTCTCTAATTGGCTTAATACTTTCTGATACTTTTCATCTCGCAGTTTGTCTACCAGATCAAGTTCATGAGCAACAACAGTTGCAAAATCAAAGTTTTTAACCTCAATATCAAGACCCGGAATATTGTGATTTTTGGCAAGATGCATTACCTCTCCTGCCCAAAGCAGGGTTTTGGAAGGCACACAACCCACATTTACGCAGGTTCCACCTAAAGGCAGACCCTTGTTTATCAGCAGAGTTTTAGCCTTTAACTCATTAGCTTTGATAGCAGAAGCAAAAGCTCCGGCCCCTCCACCAATAATGATTAAGTCAAATTCATTCATTTAGACTCCACACCCACCACTACCTCCTGTTTGTGGGATAAGGTTTGGTATCTTGGCAATCTCTGTCTGTACATTTTTACCC
>CAYVAR010000003.1:0-58278 GCA_964449675.1 uncultured Gammaproteobacteria bacterium | reverse complement strand
ATAGGGACATTCTTTTTACAAAGCGGACAATCTGCTTCATCAAACGCTTCAGCTTCAAGTACCCCAAGCGCGGAAAATGGTCCACCGACGACTTCCGAGGTCACCTTAACCGGGTCCCGATTGACCATGACGCACACCGCTACCACATGGCCACCTGCGGCCTTCACACTGTCGACAACTTTCCGAACCGATCCACCGGTTGTCGTCAAATCCTCAATGACTAAAACGTTTTTGCCCTTGACCAATCTATCGTATCCTCGGGTGAATACCTGGTTTTTCTCTGGTGTTTTTTCAGTATAAACGCCAAGCACCTCTTTGCCCCTAAGTTTTGACAAGTGATAGGCAGTCCATTGGGAAAGTATAATACCGCCAAGCGCCGGACCTGCCACCACATCAATAGCCTTATCCTTAAACTTTTGGGCAAACATCTCTCCGACTCGCGAAGTCTCCTCTGTATGCGGATACAGCGCGTCTTTGTTAATATACACACTCCCGTGTTTGCCCGATGTATAGACAAAATGACTATTGGTTATCACTGCACCGACCTTTATAAGAATATCTAAAATTTTATTTTTTACGTCCTTCATAACCCTCCTTATCTACATTGGTTTATTTGATCCTTAAGTAGTGTAGCTTCTTGTCTCGCTCTTTTTTCAAAATCTTTTTCTGCGCTCGCAAAAATAATACCGCGCGATGAATTAATAATCATTCCGGCTTTTGTAGAATTTAATCCTGATTTAACTGTTTTTTCTATATCCCCTCCTTGCGCGCCAATACCAGGAACGAGAAACGTCATGTCTTCGGCAAGCTTTCTCACTTCGGCAAGCTCTTCAGGGTAGGTTGCACCAACAACGAGTAAACAGTTATCGTTTTTGTTCCACTCACTAACAACTTTCCTCGCAACTACTTTATACAACGGCTCAGCACTAGACGTTAAATCTTGAAATTCACCAGCGCCTGGATTTGAGGTGCGGCATAGAATAATACAACCCTTATCTTTTCTATTAAGAAAAGGTTGGATTGCTTCGCGACCCAAATAGGGGTGAAGGGTGATCGCATCAACGCCGAGATAGTCAAAAGCATAGGTGACATATCCTTCATTGGTACTACCAATGTCTGCCCGTTTGGCGTCAAGAATGATTGGAATATTAGGATATTTCGTATGTAAATAATCACACGTCATCTTCAGTTCACGTATTCCATCGACACCCCGGGCTTCGTAAAATGCACTATTAGGCTTATAGGCACAAACCAGATCATGCGTCGCATCGATAACGGCTTTATTGAAAGAAAACTGAGGATATTTCTCGCTCTCTACATGCTTTGGAAGCTTCTTTATGTCGCTATCCAGCCCCACACAAACCAGAGAGTTGTTTTTTACAACGATCGCATCAAGTTTTTGTTGAAACGTCATACTCCTATGTTACTATATTGTTATATTGCTCATCGGTAAGTAAATGCTTCTCAAGTACCAATTCACGAAGCGTCTTTCCTGTATTAAGGGCCTCTTTAACCAGGGTAGCTACCCTGTCGTAACCCAAGATTGGGGACAATAGTGTTGAGTACGCTGTGGTTTTTTCAAGAATTTCCTTTGCACGTTTTTGGTTGACGGTAAGAGTCGCGAGACATTGCCTGGCAAATTGCGTCAGTACTTCGCTGGTCAGCTTCATCGATTCGATGAGGCGATCAGCAAGTATCGGAAACATATTGGCAAGCTCAAGCTGCGCCCCGTGCGCTGCCGCCTCTATGCTATGGTTATTGCCCGAGACAAGAAAATAGGTCTGATTGACGGTTTCCGCAATGACCGGATTAACTTTGCCGGGCATGATCGATGACCCGTGCTGAAGCTCGGTAAGCTTTATTTCTCCAATTCCTCCGGCTGGTCCACTTGACAGCAGTCGAATATCGCTTGCAATTTTTGACGCGTCAAGGGTAAGAGCGACAATCGCTTGAGAAAGCATCACAAAATCCGTTTGGCTGCTCGTTTGTGCCATGAAATTCGTTGCGGGATGGATATGTTTATCAACTCTCTTGCGAAGTTCTTTGTAGACGGCATCCCGATATGCAGAAGACGCATTCAGACCATTGCCTACAGCCGTACCACCTAAGCTTAAATCGTTCATATAGGAAAGAGCGTGATTGATTCGGTCACCGTTACGGCTAAAAATTGCTGCATATGAGGAAAACTCATCGCCGTATGTTATAGGTATGGCATCCTGCAAATGCGTACGAGCAAGTTTTGGCACTTTACTATAGCGTTTTTCGAGTGTATAAAATTCTTTTACGACCGCATCAATACTTCTCAAAAGCTCCTGCCCGAGCGTGCGACAGACAAGTTTAAGCGCAGTAGGATTGACGTCGTTGGTCGATTGTGACCGGTTGACATGATCGTTGGGATGGACGCTGAGATTGTTGCCAGAAGAGCGAAGGATTTCCGTTGCCCGATTGGCTATAACTTCATTGACGTTCATGTTCATCGACGTTCCGGCCCCTCCCTGTAGGGCCGGAGTGACAAATTGGTCATCATGTTTACCACGAAGTACCTCATCGCACGATGAAACAATGGCATGAGCAATATCCTTATCAAGTTCACCGATACGTCCGTGAACCACGGCTGCTGCTCGTTTTATTTCAGATATTGCGTAAACAAGCTCAATACGCGCTTTGTGTATAGAAAAGGGAAAATTTTTTACTGCACTAAAGGTCTGTTGCCCTGCATATGATTTACTCATGCGCTTCCTCCTTTTTTTATCCACTGCCCATGTTTTGGCTCAACAATAATTCCCTGTTGATACACTAAGGATCCCCGCAAAAACGTCGCGACCGGTCTTCCGATGAGCTCCATGCCTTCGTAGACCGACCAGCGAAGTTTGGTAAATAAGTCTCCTTTTTTTACTTTCCATTTCTTATCAACGTCTATGATCATAAGGTCTGCGTCATTTCCTTTTCGTATACCGGATTTTTGCTGGTATCCAAAAAAATTAGCCACATTGGTCGAAGCACATCGCGCCAGACACACAAGACCTTCCTCAAGTGTAGGCTTTCCAAATTCTCGTATCCATCCGGTAATAAATGCCGGTACGGTTTCCTGGATATTGGGCATGCCGCTAGCTGCTTTCCAGATATCACCCTGTTTTTCTGACAGCGCATGGGGTGTATGCTCAGAGCAAATTCCGTCAACGACTCCCGAACGTACCATCTGCCAAAGTACACGATTGACCGCTGGTGATCGAAGCGCAGGACTCACTTTCAGAAGTGTTCCAAATTTTTTATAATCCTTCGTAGTAAAAAAGAGTTGATATCCGGTTACTTCACCACCAGCTTGTATGCCATGAGCTTTTGCGTATTCAATCCCATCAAATTCGCCTCTGGTTGACGCATGAAGAATCCAGAGCTTTGTTTTATAGTACTTTGCTAATATCACTGCTTCCCACGCTGCCATCTCGACAACCAGTTCATTACGTGCTTGAGAATACGCAAGCATGTCATGTCGACCGGACTTTTGATATGCGGCTTCTCGCGCCGTTACCAGATCTTGATTTTCCGCATGCACAAGCACCGGAAATCCGCGTCGTGCAGCGATTTCCCAAATGCGCGCTTGATTAGATAATGTAGGGATTGTTGTCGGCGTCGTCTGATGTCCGGCGGTAAAGACCTTCACCCCAGTAATTTCTGCTGGATCTACCTTTTCAAGTTCTTCGATGTGATCAACAGAGGTACCAAAATTTATTGCAAAATCACAGTATGAATGTTTTTTGTACCGATCAATCTGCTCATGAAGGAGCTTGACCGTCGTCGTCGGTGGCTTGGTATTGGGCATGTCAAACACCGTGGTAAACCCTCCGGCGAGTGCCGCACGAGAACCATCTCGTATGGTTTCCTTATGTTCAAGCCCTGGTTCACGAAAGTGACCGTGTGTTTCTATAAGACCGGGAAGTACGTAGCCGTCATGAGCATCATAATACTGACCTTTTGATACAGGCATATTTTGATTAATGATTTTATCTATTGTCCCGTCCGGACTAAATATGATAGATCCGCGCTTGATGCCTTGCGGCGTTACAATGCGCGCATTAGTAATACCGTTATACATAGCGTTTTGCACGCAAAATCTCTACAGCTTTTTCTATGGGAACACCTCTCGGACACAACGCCTCTAGTCGGCGAAGTTCTTTTGAAGAGTATCTGGTAATTTCATCGCTACCAAGAAGCGCTTTCCGATTGACACCATCACGCGGATCGGTCACATACCGAGCGATTTTCACAAGCGCCATGGGATCTAAATGGATTGACGGGTTTTTAGCAACTGTTGGCGAACCAGCGATGCAGCAGCCGCACTCAATGCATTTGCGAAATGGCTTGGACTTGTTTGCCTCTGTCTTGGTCAACATAACCATATGGATTTTATCCAGATACGGCTTGACTTTCCCATATCGCGTAAGAATTGGCGCCAAATTGACGATGAGATCTTTTTCAACCGGAAAATTGGCAAGCGGGGCAATCACATTGCTGCGTCGTTTGTCAATTTGAGTCATGCACGATAGGACAGGCGTTCCATTAAGCATGACGCCACACGTCCCACAGATTCCCTGCCTGCATTCCCAGCGAAAGGCAAGGGTCGGATCAAGCGTCCTATGAACGAACATGAGGCCGTCGAGTACCGTCATCCCTTTTTCGTAGGAGATACGATAGGTCTGATATATTTGCCTCCTGCCTTTCGTTCGCGATATACGAACCTGTATATTCATGGCTATTTGAGTTTGACCGTATCAATAGTACGGATCTCAAGATTACTGGATTTTTGAGAAACGACAATGTTTTTTTCCCATTGTTTTTTGGTGTCAGGGTAATCGGTTCTACTGTGGGCGCCCCGGCTTTCTTTTCGCATTATCGCCGCTTCAATCACTACTTGAGCGGTTTTGATCATATTGTTAACTTCCAGGCAATCTTGTAAATCCCTGTTTCGCTCTCTATCTTTATGACGAGTTCTCATACGAGTTGCTTCTTTTTTCAACCATGCCACCCGCCTATGCGCCTGGGTGAGGCTTGCTTCATCGCGAAATATCCCTACGTCTTCCCACATGACTTTTTTAAGCTCGCTCTCAATCTCATACGGAGTAATCCCCGTTTTCCTGTCAAGGAAACTGCGTATACTCTCCCGCTCCTTTTCTATTTGCGCAGTCGGCAGGCGGGTGTGCTTAATTTTTCCAACATATCGGGTAGAGCGAAGAGCCGCCCGTCTTCCGAATACCTGTCCTTCAGCGATAGAGTTTCCTCCTAAACGATTGGCCCCATGCACTCCTCCCGTCACTTCACCGGCAGCATAAAGACCTATAACGCTACTTTCCCCCCATTCGTTCACCTTAATCCCTCCCATCATATGATGCATCGACGGATACACCTCCATCGGCACCTTGGAGATATCTACTCCCACCGCATGGTACTGCTCGTACACATCCGGAATCTGCTCGAGGATCTTGTCTTTGGTCCAATGGTCGACATGGAGGTATACCGCCTGATGAGCGGTTCCGTTTCCTGCTGCCACTTCCTGATAGATGGACCGGCTGACTTCATCGCGCTTGGCAAGTTCCATTTCTTTGGGGAAGTACTTACTCATGAACCGTTCTCCCTTGGCATTACGAAGAATGCCTCCGTGCGCGCGGACTTTTTCCGTCACGAGTACCCCTCTACTTGACGCAGGGAATGCCATACCGGTTGGGTGGAACTGAACCATTTCCATGTCCACGAGATCACAGCCAACATCCAAAGCCATCGCGTACCCATCACCGGTGTTAGAAGCAGCGTTGGTCGTCACTTGATACATCCGACCCGCCCCACCGGTTGCTAAAATTACCGCTTTGGCAGAAAAAGCAGTAAGATGTCCTGATTTCAAATTGTATCCGACAGCACCAACCACACGGCCGCTTTGGGCGAGGAGTCTTGAGATAAAAAACTCATCGCTATACGAAATATGAAGTTTTCTCACCTGATCAACCAGCCCTTGCATCATCTCTCTTCCCGTGTAATCACCCACGCAGACGTTAAGTGGATATTTTTGCTTCGGTCCTGCCCATACATAGAAATTACCGTCTTCGGTGCGATCAAATAGGACGCCATAGTTTTCCAAATCATGTATGCGCCCTGGCATTTCATCAACAAATGCCTTCACCATCTTTCTATTATTGATGAAATAGCCGCCTTCGTTGGTGATTTCTCCGTGGTAAGCTGGTGTCGCTGGAGAAACAAGCGCGCAGTTCATGCCACCCATCGCCATGCCGGTATGGGCACATCCTAATACTTCTTTTCCCAAAAGCAGAACGTTTACCCCAAGCGACTTTGCCTCTATCGCCGCCCGCAAACCCGCTCCCCCTGCACCGATAACAAGAACATCCGTTTTAACTGTTTGGTATTTCACTTTGGCCTCGCTTCTGCGGTAGCGTACCAACGCATGGGCACTCCATGTTCCTCCCAAAACTCTGCCTTCCCTTGCCCGCGTAACTCTCCCAGATAATCCCACAAAAGGAGAAACTGTTCAGAAAAGGGAATCGTAATGCGGCAGGTTTCTTTCCAGAAATAATACGTATCAAGGATTGAAAATAATTTTTTGGGGTTTGAGGTAGATCCAAAATTAATATACAATCGTCCCTTGGGTTTATTGAGATACGTCCTTGCCTGTTCAATGACAAAAGCGAGATACTTCGTTCCGTCCGGGCCACCGTCGAGACTTACCGGATAATCATCTGACAGGCTTTCTGGTACAGGAAGACACGGAGGGTTGGACAAGATCACGTCAAAGCGCTGTCCTTCTGGGATAAACGTAGCCAGTGGATCAAACATGTCTCCTTGTTTAAATATAATCTTTTCAGAAACGTGATTGAAGTGCGCGTTTCGTCGGGCAATTTCTAAAGCATGTGCATCTATGTCTGTAGCAATAACCCTGGGCATACCCTTCTTAACCATTGCGATTGCGTCAATGCCTGTTCCCGTGCCAACGACAGCCCCAAGCCTATCATCAATATGAATGGAAAAATTATAAATACCCAAAAGAGAACTGTGGCTGGTCGGAGCATAGACACGTGAATCATATTCAATCTTCAAAGTATCGCCATCAAATGGAATACACATCCTTTTAATAAGTGATTGTTTTTCAACAGGTTTTTTCGTAGAGTTTTTGGTCATAACTACTTCCCGCTTTGCATCAATTACTATTCATTTATGCTCTTTTAGTTAATATGAGAGACAGAAGCGCCATGCGGATATACATACCGTTGACCATCTGTTCGCGTATGTAGAGGGCGCGCGGATCTAAATCTACGTCCATAGTGATTTCTCCGACGCGCGGCAGGGGATGCAGGATGATTGCCGTTTTTTTTGCTTTACGGAGGAGTGTGGGCGTTACGATATACTGGTGCTTGAGCCGTTCATATGAGGTTAAGTCCGTAAAACGTTCTTTTTGTACACGCGTGACATACAGTACGTCCGAATCTCCGATCACGTCACCAAGGTTTTCCGTTTCGTGCACACGCATCTTACGATCTTTTAGTATACGCAAAAGCTCTTGTGGCAAACGCAGGATTTCCGGCGATACGAGGTTTAACGTCAACGGTCGATACAAAGACAGTAATTTAGAGAGTGAGTGAATCGTGCGGCCGTTGAGAAGGTCCCCTACCATAGTAACCGTTAAGCCGGAAATATCTTGAAAATGACGGGTAATCGTATAAAAATCCAGAAGCGCCTGGGTAGGGTGCTCTCCTACGCCGTCACCGGCATTGATGACGGGTTTATCGCAAAATTCCGCAGCGATCTTCGCCGACCCCACCTCTGGGTGACGCAAAACGACAATGTCAGAATAACTGCCAAACGTGCGCACGGTATCGGCTAGCGTTTCTCCTTTCGAAACAGAAGAATATTGGACTCCCTGGATGGGTATGACGCCACCACCCAAGCGTTGCATCGCGGCGATAAACGATCCGAAGGTTCGGCTTGACGGCTCGTAAAAAAGCGCCGTCATGATCTTACCTTTGAGGGTTTCCTCTCCGCCTTTTGTCTCTACGAGCTTTTTCATCCGGTCAGCGGTTCTGACAACGAGAAGAAGCTCACTTTTGATAAACTGGTCAGCGCTTAGAATGTCTTGAAGATAAAAAGGATTACGAGACATATTCATTCCACGATTTTATGGCAATATCGTCAAGGCTATAGCGGCGTATTGCCTCGACAAAAAGTGTTGCTGATGGTGCATTGGTACATACAGGTATTCCCATATCTATTGCTTTTCTTCGTATAAGATATCCGTCAGTTACGGATTTTCGAAACTCGGTCGCGCCGCGGTCCGTATAATGCTCCGGGATAACTACGGCAAAGTCAATCTGTTTTTTGTTCAGTAGATCAAAAACATTGGGATGGGTTCCCTCATACATCTTCCCGACTCTGGTTGATGCAATACTATTTTCTTTAAGAAACAGATGCGTCCCTGCTGTACTATAAATCATATACCCGGATTTTGACAAGAACGTCGCTCCCTTAAGAAATTGTAATTTCCCCCTGCCGCCACCAAGGCTCAAAAACACCGCTTTTTGAAGCGGGTATTTTTGCCCGGTAGCAAGAATTGCCGTGAGATACGATTCAAAAACATCCCGTCCGATTGCGCACACTTCACCAGTTGAGCTCATCTCTACCCGTAACACCGGATCTGCACCTTTGAGTTTCAAAAAAGAAAACTGTGGTACTTTAACTGCTTGATAAGTGGCTACATTATCTTGCTTTATCCTCACCGTTTGCCCGAGCATAATGTTTGTCGCGTGAGCAATAAAATTACTATGCAGCACTTTACTGACAAAGGGAAAGCTTCGCGACGCACGAATGTTGCATTCTATAACATACGGCGTATCGTCAGCAATAAGCAACTGGATATTAAAAGGACCACTGATTTCAAGCGCGCGAGCAATGCGACCGGCTACTCGGTGAATCTCTCCTTTGGTGACTTCCGAGATGGTCACGGGCGGCAGCATCATCGTTGAATCACCTGAATGTACGCCGCCATGCTCCACGTGTTCGGAAATGGCAGATAATACAATCTTTCCATTTCTTGCGACTGCATCAACATCACACTCGGTCACATCTTTGAGAAACTTACTCATCACCAATGGGTATTCCCGTAAGCTCATCTTGTACTGCTTTAGGTAGGTGGTCAAGGATTCCTCTGAGTCAACAACGCTCATGGATTTTCCGGAAAGGACAAAAGAGGGGCGCAGGATAATAGGAAAACCAATAGTGCGCGCGCTCGTTCGTGACTGGGCGATAGAAAATACTTTTTTCCATATTGGCTGATGTATATTCAGCCTATCCAGAAGCTTACTAAAACTTTCTCGGTGTTCTGCACGAAAAATATTTTCCGGTTTGGTTCCGAGTATCGGTATATCAAGTTTAGAGAGTTTGGGGGCGAGGTTATTGGCTATCTGACCACCGACGGCAAGCAGAAAGGGCGATACCTCTCCCTCATATATATCAAGCACTCGTTCAAGCGTGAGTTCTTCAAAATACAGATAGTCTGCTGTGTCAAAATCAGTTGATACGGTCTCGGGATTGCAGTTGATAAGTACTGTTTTTATGCCTTTATCCCGGATAGCGGCAACGGCGCTGACCGCACACCAGTCAAATTCGACCGATGTGCCAACTGCATAGGGACCGCATCCCAAAACGATTACTTTCTTTTCTTTTGACTTGGGGCTGTGATCGTTTTTAGTACCGTTATAGGTCATATAGAGGTAATTCGTATATGCGGGAAACTCAGCTGCAAGCGTATCGATGTGCTTTGTCACGGGTCTAACACCCAGGGATAACCGCCTTTTGCGCACGGCAGAGGGCGACATGCCACGGATATCAGCAATTTGCTTATCAGAAAAACCGTACTGTTTGGCAGTGGATAGAAGTTGCCGGGTCAGACGCGCCGTCGTGTCTAGTCGTCTATAGACGGAAACAATATCGGCAAACTGTTCAAGAAACCATCTATCTATGTGCGTAAGCCTTTTGATTTGCGATAGGGAAATACCACTGCGTAAAGCCGAAAGGATAGTAAAAAGCCGCATAGAGTCTGGTTTTTTGAGCTTTGCGAGAATCTTTGACCGGGAAAGTTGCCCGTAGCCTTTATCTATAACCCCTTCATATCCGTCACCAAGCATCCGCGATCCCTTTTGTATAGCCTCAGGAAACGTCCGCGCAATACTCATAACTTCGCCGACACTTTTCATTTCACTGCCGATACCCGCGTCCACATGCGTATATTTGTCCAAATCCCATCGGGGAATTTTGACGACGACATAGTCAAGTGCGGGTTCAAAAAACGCGCTGGTTTTTTGTGTAATGAGATTTTTAAGTTCTGGTAAGGTTTTACCTAAAGCTAGTTTGGCAGCAATATACGCAAGAGGGTATCCCGTGGCTTTGGAGGCAAGTGCTGATGATCGGGATAGCCGTGCATTTACCTCAATCACTCGTGTTTCGTTCGTATCAGGATGAATCGCAAACTGGATATTGCACTCTCCGACTATGCCAAGCGCGCAAGTGACATCAATCGATGTTTGACGAAGCGAGTAATATTGGGAATTATTCAATGTCTGCGATGGGGCTACGACAATCGATTCACCGGTATGGATACCCACAGGATCCATGTTTTCCATGTTACAGACCGTGATACAGTTGTCATCTTTATCTCTTACGACTTCATACTCGACTTCCTTCCAGCCGGTTAAGTCCTCTTCGATTATCAGCTGATCGCCTGTAGCAAATGCCTTGGTCAATAGGTCAATGAGATCTTTTTCGTTTTTGGCAACCCCAGATCCCGATCCTGCGAGGGCAAATCCCAAACGCATCATTACCGGAAATCCAAGTAAACGAGCGTACCTCACTCCCTCATCGACACTTCCGACTGTTTTACCTTTGGCTGTAGGCACACCAATAGCTCTAAGGCGTAAAGAAAAGAGCTTGCGATCCTCGGTTGCCAGAATTGCTTCCATGGGCGTGCCGAGTATAGCGACGTTTTTTCTAATAAGCGCCCCTGTCCGATAAAGTTCGATACCGCAATTTAATGCGGTCTGACCGCCGAATGATAGGAGGATACCGGAAGGTTTTTCCTTTTCTATAACTTTTTCCACAAAATAAGCGTTTACCGGAAGAAAATATATTTGATCCGCGAGTCCCTCAGACGTCTGGATCGTTGCGACATTAGGATTTACCAAAACGACCCGCTTTCCTTCTTCCTTCAGCGCTTTAATTGCCTGCGTTCCCGAATAGTCAAACTCACCAGCTTCACCAATTTTGAGTGCCCCGGAACCGAGGAGTAAAATAGTATTCATATAAATTTATAAATCCCTCGCGTGTCAAATGGCCCCGGACAACCTTCAGGATGAAATTGAACGCTTTGAATGTTTTTCGTCTGGTGACGGATTCCTTCTATCGTCAGGTCATTGAGATTGACAAACCATTCTCTATAATTTTTAGGCAAGGTACCCCGTTTGACGGCATACCCATGGTTTTGTGACGTTATGTAAGCTTTATGATTTGTGACGTCTTGACATGGTTGATTGACGCCACGATGCCCATAGGGAAGTTTATATGTGTCAGCACCTATGGCAAGCGCGAGCAACTGATGGCCTAAGCAGACGCCTAAAAAAGGAATATTTTTTTGTAAGACCAATCGAATATGTTGTATGGTGATAGCACAATCTTTGGGATCACCAGGACCGTTGGAACAGACGATGCCATCGATATTGCCTGTCGCAACAAGAGGGTTTATATTCCAGGGAACGCGCGTCACACGATACCCGAGTCGGAGTAACTCACGTACCATACCGTGCTTGACCCCACAGTCAATAAGCGCGATATGCTTACCGTTGGGTACGTCTGGATGGTAGATAACTACTTTATGAAGGCTTACCTGATCGACAAGATGCACTCCATTGGGTTTATTTTTGAATAATGAAGGATTCTTCTTTGAAGAAATTCTCCCTTGCAGAACTCCTTTTTCGCGAATCTTTTGGGTGAGCGCGCGCGTATCAATCCCGGAAATTCCCGGTATCTTTTGACGAGTAAGCCACCCGTCAAAAGAACGAGAAACCGTCGAAACTACTACTCCCTTCACCCAAACCTGTTCGGACTCGAAATTCGCGAGCAGATGTTTATTGATTTTTTTGGGATGTGGAACTCCGTAGTTGCCTATTAAGGGGTAGGTAAAAACGAGTATCTGTCCTGCGTACGAAGGGTCTGTGACGCTTTCGTTATATCCGGTCATACCGGTCGTAAATACCACCTCTCCATCGCTTTCTCCCCTATATCCGAAACTTGTTCCAGATAAAATTTCTCCATCTTCAAGATATAGATACGCTGAGAGACGAGTTGCCATTTCTTACTTCTTAAGAGACAACGTATTTCCTTTAAGTTGAGAGCGAAATAGTGCATAAAAAATATCTCCCTTGGTCACCATACCCACAACTTTATCAGTATCAGATAATACAGGCAGTTGGTTAAAATTTCGTACTATCATACGAGAAAGTGCACGCATAATCGGTAAATCTTCTCGGCAATAAATGACACGCTTACACATAATATCTGTCGATTTCTTTTTTCCGAGCGCAATAATGCGCTTCTCCATTTCTTCAAAATCTGTTATAGAAAAAAAATCTTCGATGAGATCTTCGTAATCCGGATATATCAACTTGAGTATATCGTCTTTGGTGATAATACCCAACAATTTTTGTTTTTTATCAACAACGGGAAGAGCGTTAATATGGCTTTTAAAAAGTATTTTCCACAACTGCCGAAGTGTATCGTCGCTATTGACGGTGATCAACTTCCTGCTCATGACATCGCCGACTTTCATAATGAAAATATTTTAAAAATTTCTAGAAGTCTACGCTACTTATCGAATGATGTCAACATTAGTGTATTCCTATTGAGGAACTATGATGGGTTTTATGTCGTCGTAATACTTTTAATTCCAAAAGAGACCTTCGAAATATCGCTTGAGCAGTAGCATATTCAGTCCCTTTGACTTTGTTGGCTAGAATATCTTTAGCAGCTGCTTCTGCCTTCTTTAACTCTGCTTCATTAAGCTCGTCGGCGGCAACTGCTCGAGAAACTAAAATAGAAACATTGGTACCGGTCACCTCCATAAATCCTCCACCGATAGCGAGAAAATATTCCCGTTTGTCTTTCGTTATCTTTATTTCTCCATCAGATAGACTACTAAATAATGGCTCATGATGTGGGAGTACCCCGATTGTTCCGTCAGGAGTTGGAACACTCACTTCGTCCACTTCCTCTTCGTATGCTTTTCGCTCGGGAGTGATTATTTCTAATAAGAACGAAACCATAATGGTTAGATGGTTAAATGGTTAGATGGTCATCTTTTAGCCATACAGCCATCTAGCCATATAGCCATTTGTTTTATTTGACTTCTTCAATCCCTCCTATCATGTAAAATGCCTGTTCAGGTTTACTATCAAGTTTACCGTCAAGAATTTCTTTAAATCCGCGTATTGTTTCCTTTAGCGGCACATATTTGCCGGCTCGCGCGGTAAATGCCTCTGCCACAAACATCGGCTGTGTCAAAAAGCGCTGAATCTTTCTTGCCCGGGAAACGACGAGCTTATCTTCATCAGATAGCTCTTCCATGCCTAATATGGCAATAATATCTTGAAGGTCTTTATACCGCTGCAGTACCCGCTGGACGCCACGAGCTACATTATAATGATCCTTCCCAACGATTGCCGGTTCAAGTATGCGAGAGTTTGATGCTAAAGGGTCTACAGCAGGGAAAAGTCCCTGCTCTGCAATAGAGCGCTCAAGAGATATGCTACTGTCTAGATGTGCAAATGTCGCAACCGGTGCAGGATCAGTATAGTCATCGGCTGGCACGTAGACCGCTTGAACAGAAGTAATTGAACCCTTTTTTGTAGAGGTAATGCGTTCCTGAAGTGCTCCCATTTCAGATGCAAGTGTTGGCTGATACCCGACAGCCGAAGGAATGCGACCTAAAAGTGCTGACACTTCGCTTCCCGCTTGCGCAAACCGGAATATATTGTCTATAAAAAGTAAAACATCCTGTCCTTCTTCATCACGAAAATACTCTGCCATGGTAAGCCCGGTGAGGGCGACGCGAAGCCTCGCGCCAGGAGGTTCATTCATTTGACCAAATACAAGTGCGGTTTTGCCGATAACTCCCGATTCTTTCATTTCATGCCAAAGATCATTTCCTTCGCGACTGCGCTCGCCTACTCCAGCAAATACCGATACTCCCCCGTGAACTTCTGCCACATTATGAATAAGCTCTTGTATGGTCACGGTTTTTCCAACGCCCGCACCTCCGAAAATTGCAACCTTTCCCCCTTTGACAAAGGGCGCAATAAGGTCAAGAACTTTTATACCCGTCTCCAAAACTTCCATTTTGGTGCTTTGCTGGGTAAGTTGAGGAGCCGGACGATGAATCGGATAGCGTTGAATACCAGTAGGCACCGTTGACCCATCAATTGTTTGACCGATGACATTAAATATTTTTCCGAGGGTTGATTTGCCGACCGGAACGCGTATGGGTGCACCGGTTGCTACTACTTCTTCTCCTCGACGAAGCCCATCAGTCGGGCCAAGCGCAACCGCTCGCACGCGATTATCGCCGAGATGTCCGGAAACTTCGAGCACAAGAACATCTCCTTTTTTCTGGGGATGGGCAGCTTCAAGCGCCTCGTAAATTGCAGGAACCTTTCCTTCAAATTGCACATCAACGACTACACCCACAACCTGGACGATTATTCCAGTATTCACTGTGTTTTTCTGATCATTTTTCACTATTTTTTCCATAACTATTCCTCCCATACGACAAAAATTCCAAATCCCAAGCACCAAATCACAAACAATATCTAAATTCTAAATTCAAATGTTCAAAATGACTTCTATTTAAAATTTTAAATTCGGTCATTTGAATTTGTTTGGAACTTGATTATTGATGCTTGGAATTTACTGCTCGACAGCTAGTCGTGCAGTCACCATATCACTTATCTCATACGTAATCTTTTCCTGTCGCGCTTTATTATAAACTAAGGTAAGCTCATCCATAAGGGAAAGTGCGTTATCTGTAGCATTTCGCATTGCCATCATCCGACTACTCTGTTCGCTTGCTTCAGATTGCAATATCGCGTCTCTGATTTGATTTTCTAAATAATGCGGGAGAAGCGCATCAAAGACTTGCTTGGGACTAGGTTCAATCAAAAATTCTCGTTTATCTTTTTTTACTTGAGTAGTACTTGATTCTATGGATAGGGGTAATATCATTTTTCTCCTTGGTTCCTGTTTGACGATAGATAGAAATTCGTTGTACACAAGATCTATTCCATCAACGCGACGCTCTAAAAATTCTTCTAGTATCCGCGTAGTGAGTGCAGGGACAGCCGATGTAAATGGACTGATTTGGGAAAAATCAGCGATGATAGTTCCTCCGAACGAAACGACATATCCCGCTCCTTTTTTACCGAGTGTAATAAATTGAGTATTTTGGAAATTTTTGTATTGTCCCGTCAAGAAACGAAAACTCGTGCTATTGAGTCCTCCACACAGTCCCTTATTCGTCGTTATATAGATAACAAGGGACTTCCCAATCAGAGTTTTGGATTTTTGAAGAAGTGGATTGTCGGTGACATCGACGCGACGAGCAAGCTCTTGCACCATATCATAAATTTTACCCGCATAAAGCTTTCCTGCGCTTGCTACTGCCTGTGCCTTTTTCATTTTTGATGCAGCAACCATTTCCATTGCTTTGGTAATTTGTGCAATGTTTTTTGCTGATTTTATCCGACCCTTGATAAGACGAATGTTAGCCATACCTTAAATAAATTCCAAATCTTAAGCATCAAATCACAAATAGTTCAACTTCGCTCACTATCCTTCAGCGTGTCGAAGGACAATATCAAAATTCAAATAACCAATGTTCAAAAAAAATTCTATTTGGAATTTTGAACATTAGAATTTGTTTGGAATTTGGTGCTTGGTGCTTGGTGCTTGGTGATTTTCCTCTGTAAATGTCTTCTTAAACTCCATAACTGCTTCTTTCAGCTCTTTTTCCGCGCTTTCTGATATAACTTTTTCCTTTGCTATTGTCGCAAGCGTTTTTTTATACCCTCGATCTATATATGTTAAAAACTCTGTTTCGAATTTACTTACTCGGGAAACAGGAATATCATCGATATAGCCATTGACTCCCGTCCATATGAGGACAATTTGTTTTTCTACCGGCATGGGTTGGTATTGATCTTGTTTCAGAAGCTCCATCATGCGCGCTCCGCGGTCTATTTGCTTTTTCGTCGCCTCATCCAAATCAGTAGAAAACTGGGCAAATGCGGCTAAGCTTCTATACTGGGCCAAGTCCAACCGTAAATTACCAGCTACCTTTTTCATCGCTTTTATCTGAGCGGTCCCTCCAACGCGCGATACAGAGACACCGACATTTATCGCCGGTCGCTGTCCAGCATAGAAAAGATCTGATTCCAAAAATAATTGTCCATCGGTTATGGATATGACGTTTGTCGGTATATAGCCGGACATATCATTAGCCTGGGTTTCTATAACAGGAAGAGCCGTAATCGACCCTCCGCCGTGAGCTTTATCTAACCGACACGCGCGCTCAAGAAGTCTACTATGGAGATAAAATACGTCTCCCGGATACGCTTCCCGCCCTGATGGTCTTTTGAGAATAAGAGAAATTTGTCGATACGCCCATGCGTGCTTTGAAAGATCATCATAAATAATGAGCACATCCTTCCCCTGATCCATAAAATATTCGGCAATGGCTGTCCCCGCATACGGGGCTAAATACTGATAAGAAGCTGGATCTGAAGCAGAGGCAGATACAACAATAGTGTAAGAGGAAGCACCGTGTTTAGCTAAATCAGATACTACATGGGCAATGCGTGACGTCTTTTGTCCAATGCCGACGTAAATGCAAATAACATTTTCTTTTGCTTGATTTATGATGGTATCCACACATACCGCAGTTTTGCCGGTATTTCGGTCGCCGATAATAAGTTCCCGTTGACCTTTCCCTATCGGGATCATGGCGTCTATTGCTTTAATCCCGGTCTGAAGCGGGGTACTCACAGATTGCCTTTCGGTGACTCCGGGAGCGATTTTTTCCATTGAGTATCGTTTTTTTGTATTGATTGTTCCTTTACCATCGAGAGGATCACCAAGCGGATTGACAACTCGGCCTAAGTAATTATCTCCCACAGAAACAGAAAGAAGGTTACCGGTCGCGCGTACTTCGTCTCCCTGGGAAAGGGCGAGATAATCACCTAATACGATAACACCAACAGCGTCTTCTTCCAAGTTAACCGCGACACCGGATATTCCACCCGCAAACTCTACAAGCTCAAGATATGCAACCGTCGGAAGCCCACTCACCTTCGCTACTCCGTCGGCAATCGTCAAAATATGACCGACACGACGGTTTGTCGCTCCTGGTTCAAAAACTGAAATTTTTTTCTGTAAATCTTTTGCAATAAGACTGGTAATATCTGATTTCATAACTTTTACCGCTCGCTATTCATAGACAACATTAAAAGTGCTAATTGTGATGATAAACTTGTATCGATGATCCAATCTGCTACTTGTACTCGAAATCCACCAAGCAAGGATGCATTTACGGAATACTCGACATCAACACTATGTCCTAACACTCGCGCGAGAATTCTTTCAAGGTTAGACCGTTCGTTTGACACCATAGCAATGCATGACTCTACTCGAGCACTTTTTTGCCGTTTCGCTTGAGAGGTCACTTTGTGAAGAAGAGTCGCGACTTTTGGCAGGGCAGAAGATTTTTCTCCATGAGAAAGGTAAGAAACGACTCCATCGACAAACCCCCTGGCATCTTTAGAAAGACTACTCATATATTATCCTTTAACTGATTCGAGATCTTTGAGATTTTTGGCGATTATGGCGTGTTTGTCTGTGTTCGTAAGAGATCTGCTTAGTAGTTTTTGCACCATTGCGCCAGCCAGACCAACTGCTTCCCGACGCACATCAATCATAAGTTCTTCTTTGAGACGGGCGACATCTTGTTTTCCCTTTTCGATTATGGCTTCCGCTTCTTTACGGGCACGCGCGATAATTTCTTTCTCTTCTTCTTTGGCAACTTTTCTCATCTCATCAAGCACAACATGCCCTTCTTTACGAGCGTCGGATAGGAGTCTTTCTTTTCGCTCCTTCATTTTTTCTTCCTCAAGTCGCATCTTTTCTGTTAATGCTAATGCAGCTTCAATTTCTTTTTTTCGTTTTTCGAGCATTGATAGAATCGGCTTATAAAGAAGCTTCGTCAAGACGACCATGATAATGGTAAAGTTAATAATCTGCGCCAGTAATAACTTAGGTTCAATACCGAGTTGTTCCATACTTCTAAGATAGGATAATGTGGGGAGTGGAAGATGTGAAGAAATTTTTCTTCCTATCCTCCTCTCTTCCTCTCTTCCTATCCACACTAGACAAATTTAATAATTAGTCCTGCAACAAGTGCGTAAATAGCAATAGCCTCAGCAAATGCAAGACCCAAAATCATGCTCGTTCGTACTTCACCGGAAGCTTCCGGGTTTCGTCCGATGGCTTCCATGGCTTTGGCGGTAATCATGCCAATTGCAAGAGCTGGCATACTCCCACCGATAGCGACGGTTACTCCCGTCATAACGAGTTTTATAGTTGATTCATCCATGTATGCTCACCTCCTTTAGCAGATCTTTACGAGTCTGCGAGTAATAGATATGCTTAAGCCCGCCGCTTCAGCGCTCCGAACAGCGTGTATGAATAATACTGAAAAGCTGTTCGGTAAGCTTAGGAGGACTCATGACTCTGTTCTCCTCCATCATGACTTACGGCAACATTCAAAAATACTGCCGTCAACATAGAAAAGACTAAGGCTTGAATAAATCCTACAAATAGTTCAAGCATAAGAAATGGTAAAGGTACGATAAACGGCATAAGAAACGCCATGACAGTAAGGAGCACTTCTCCTGCAAAGATATTGCCAAAAAGTCGAAATGCAAATGATATCACTTTTGATATATCTGAAAGTATTTCTAAAATACCGACGAAGAAATATATCGGATTTTTTATATTTATAAATCGTCCGCCATAGTGGAAACCTAATGTTCTAAATCCATAATATTGAATTGCGACAACCGATACAAGTGCTAAAGCAAGAGTCGTATTCAAATCAGCAGTTGCGCCTCGTAGAAGCGGTACAAATTTAAGTACTTCATGCTCTTGTTTAAAAAATCCAATGGTTCCCAATCCCGGTAACAACCCCACCCAATTTGCGATGATGATAAAAAAGAATAACGATGCAATAAGAGGAAACACTTCTTTGACGTGTTTGCCTATGACGCCTTCAAAAAAATCATATAAGCCGCCGACGAGAAGTTCTGCTAGTGACTGAGCATGCCCCGGCACTAGAGTTAGTTTTCGAGTAGAAACAAATGATACTATAGCTATAAAAGCCATAACGAGCCAGGTCGCAAGGAGTGCGTTTGAAATTGGGAATCCTCCCACTCTCCATAGAGTTTCAGCAGCAAGTGATATATGTGGCATTATTTCAAATGTATGAAAGGTACGGGATGTACGAAGGGTACGGCAAGGATTTAATTCTTTTTTATTTACTTCCCATACTTCCCGTACTTTTTGTACCTTCTGTACCTTTTAATATTGTCTTAATTGTTTGATAAAATGTAACACATGAAACAACAACTCCAAAAAATAATAATCCCAATGTTGCTTTGGGATATATACTCATCTGTCGATCAATAAATGACCCAAGTATCGCGCCTCCTGCAATGGGAAGAGCGATACTAAATCCAATCTGTCCGACAACCCCCAGATAATACCACGAGTCTAAATTATTTTTATTCTGTTTCTCGTCCTTTCTCGGACGCGTGCCCACTCCCTGTTCATCTATGCGTATGTCAAATCGTTCTTTTTTATGTGTTTCGCCCATTAGTAGCGTTTATAGTAAATCTGTTTCTATTGTATAGAAAATTAATCGTATCGTCAACGAGGCGTACGCTCATTCAATTTTCTTTGCTTCGTCTACTAATATCGTTAAACGGTCGTCTTTTTCATCTACCTTTCCGGCGATAAGGACCACAGTATCACTGGTCCATAAATCATAGGTTTTACTATATATTTTAGGAAATACAACTACTTCAACTGAACCGGTCAAATCTTCTACGCGCACAAATGCCATCTCGTTATTGGTTGCCTTCGTCGTAATTTTTTTTATCGATCCGACAAACCCGCCAATGACAACACGCTCCCCAACACGTGAGGATGTAATTTCTTCAATGGGAACAGTTTCAAACGCGGCAAGTCGCCCGAGAAGCGGTTCAATGGGATTACTGGTCAGATAAAATCCTAAGAATTCTTTTTCAAAACCAAGAAGCTGCATGGAAGATAATTCATCGACCTTTGGAAGATGATCTTCCGACTCCTCATCATCTTCTCCAAATAATCCAACCTGACCGCTTGCGAGGGACTTCCGGCTGCGGTGAGCCGACTCTAAAAGTCCGTCTATGGCGGCAAGGAGTGCCGCGCGCGTGCCAAACGCATCAAAACATCCGGTTTTTATCAAACTTTCGATAGTCTTTCGATTGACTCTCGATATGTCTACCCGACGTATAAAATCTGAGAGGTTTTTAAATGAACCCGCTACTTTTTGCGCAGATAAGATATTATCTATCGCAGCTGTCCCGACATTTTTTATTGCAGAAAGTCCAAAACGAATAAAATTATTCTCAATAGTAAATTCTATATCTGACGTGTTGATATCCGGAGGAAGAAGAGGTATATGCATACGTCTGCACTCAGCAACAATCCCGGATATTTTTTCATCTCGGGCAGGACCTGTATTTGCACGACTCTCAGCAGTTAACACAGCGGTCATAAACTCCACCGTGTAGTTTGCTTTCAAATACGCTGTTTGGTAGGCTATCATGGCGTAGCATGCTGCGTGTGCTTTGTTAAATCCGTAACCGGCAAATGGTTCAATAAGAGTAAAAATTTCTTCGCCCTTATCCCTCGTAAGCCCGCCAGCGACGCAGCCGTCAATAAATTTTTCTTTTTGTTTTTTCATCTCAGAAGGAATCTTTTTTCCGACTGCTTTTCGCAACTTATCTGCGTCCCCCCAAGAATACCCTGCTATGGTTATAGCAGTAAGGAGCACATCGTCTTGATAACAGATTATTCCGTAGGACTGCTTTAATACGTCTTTGAGTCGCGGATCAGGATAGGTTATGAGGTTGGTATTGTGCTTTCTGCGAATAAATTCGGGTATCACTTGCATTGGTCCCGGCCGAAAGAGCGCAACCATTGCCATGACGTCAAAAATAGACGACGGCTTGAGTTCTTTCACATATCGTCGCATACCGCTACTTTCAAGCTGAAAAATTCCAGTGGTTTCTCCCAAAGCGAGCATGGAAAACGTTTTTTTATCATTGAGTGGTATGGCGTCAAGGTCTATCTTCTTCCCATGCACGCGGTCAATAAACCCAAGCGCCTGAGACATGATCGTTAAATTTCGAAGTCCCAAAAAATCCATTTTCAGAAGTCCTACCCCGTCTTCGCCAATCGTATACATGTCATACTGGGTGACGATACGCTCGCCCTTGCTTTCTTTCTGAAGCGGCGTGTACTCAACGATCGGCTTATCGGCAATGACCACTCCCGCAGCGTGAACAGAGGCGTGCCGTGCAACTCCTTCCAGTTTTCGAGCGACATTGAGTAACCGTTTCGTTTCTGGCTCCGTCTGGTACGCACGGGAAAGTTCAGGGGACTGTTCGAGTGCCTTATCTATCGTCATGGCACTTCCTTGAAATCCTTGTGGAATCATTTTAGAAATTCTGTCGGGACCACTATAGGGCATACCGAGTGCTCGACCACCGTCTCGTACCGCTCCTCTTGCCTCCATCGTGCCAAAGGTAATAATTTGGGCTACCTTTTCGTGTCCGAATCGCTCGGTGACGTAGGCAATGACCTCATCACGCCTATCATCGGCAAAATCCAAATCTATATCAGGAGGTGTTGGACGAAACGGATTGAGGAATCTTTCAAATGGTAAATTAAAAAAAAATGGATCGATACCCGTTATCCCTAATATATAAGATACCACTGATCCAGCTGCCGATCCACGCCCCGGACCTACGGATATACCGTTACTTTTTGCCCAGTTTACAAAATCCTGTACGATCAAAAAATACGTGGCGTATCCTTTTTTGTCGATGATGTCAAATTCATACTCGAGCCGTTTTGTCATGTCAGCAGTCATTTTCGGATATCTTTGTGGAGTTTTTTCTACAATGAGTTTTCTTAAAAAGCTCGTAGGCGTTTCTCCTTTATCAAGCGGGTAGTTGGGCAAAATCCATTTCCCAACCTCAAGTATGAGATCACACATGGACGCAATTTTAGCTGTATTATCGATAGCTTCCGGATATTGGATAAAAAGGCCCTTCATCTCGTCGGGCGTTCGCATATAAAAATCCGGTGAACCAATCATCGTGAGCGGGCGATTTTTTTCTACGATTGTATGCTGTGTCTGGACACAAAGAAGGATCTCCTGCGCCTCGGCATCTTCAGGGGCGACATAATGAATATCGTTCGTGGCAACCAAGGGTAGTCCTAATTTCCGGGAAAGTTTCACTAATTTTTCATTGACGATATCGCACTCCGGTATATGGGGATGCTTTTGAAGTTCTAAATAATAATGATCCGGACCGAAGAGTTTGCCATACGACCGTGCGACTTCTTCTGCTTCTTTGTCTTGATTGTTGCCAAGAAGATAGGGTACTTGTCCCTGCAGACACGCGCTCAAGCAAATAAGTCCCTCGTGATGCTGCTCTAGTAGTTCGAAGTCAATGCGTGGACGATAGTAATATCCTTCTAAATGTGCATGGGTGACGAGCTTCATCAAATTTTTATATCCCGTGATATTTTTAGCAAGAAGCACGAGATGGTATGGGTCGGTATCGACTTTTGCTTCCTTATCGAAGCGACTGCGCCGAGCTACATACGTCTCAACACCGATAATGGGTTTGATACCGGCGGTTTTTGCCTTGAGGTAAAACTTAAAGGCGCCGTACATCGCTCCGTGATCGGTGATAGCGAGGGCGTCCATGCCAAAGGATTTTGCCCGGTCGATGAGATGATCGAGTTTCCCCAATCCGTCAAGAAGCGAAAATTCAGAGTGCGTATGAAGGTGAACAAAGTTAGCCATACATTATTAGGCGCGTTCAGAAATAATTCTTGGAGGGTAATTTTCGGTCGGCTCAAAAGTAACGATATGATTTAATCCTGTTTGAGTCTTCTCGACTGGACTCGATAAACGAAAGGATGCTACTTCAAATATGTCGACACCGTCAACTTCACTGGCAATTACAATTTGTATAGCATCTGGTGATAGCCTATTTTTTGCTTCATACGAAGCACGATCTGCTCTTTTCATAGCTTTTTCCTGAGTATCTGTGTCTTGTATTAAAGTTACACCAAGATCAAAATGGTATGACTCATCAACTACTTTCCCGTCACTTTGATCTTTTAATTTAATGTGTTGCGTATGCATTGATTCAACCAATCGAAGAGCTGCAATTGCAAGACCTGCTTTAGGATTTAAGTGATAATCACCGGTTATATGAGGTTCGACATCATATAGCAAGATATTAAATTCATCTCCCCCCATACGGGCTGCGATATCCGTACTCCTCAAACCACCCCCATTATTGAGTGTGGTACCAACTGCCCGGAGAATATCATCACCTCCATCGTGACCATATGTGTCATTATATCGTTTGAATCCACGGACATCCCCACTTCCCAAACCTATGGATTCTTGGACATCCTTTATTCCTTTTGATCGCGTTTTACGACTTATCACCTTTGCAAGTTGTTCGTTGAAATAGCGTCTATTCCATAAAATAGTAACTGTATCCTTAAGAGATGTTTGTCTTGCTCTAAACTCCCGTGCTGCAGCGATTGATACTAATCGATACCTATCTTTTTCTGAAAGTCCTATTGAACGTTTCTTAATCTGTGGTTCTAAAGACTGTCTTATCGCATTATATTGTCCAACTAATTCATTTTTATCTTTTTCGTTCATTGTAATAATTCAACTAATAATTTTTTAATAGTTTCTGCAGTTGTACGACCCGTTGTCATTCTTATCACCTGACCAATCAAAAACATAAGCGATTGTTCTTTTCCTTTTTTGTAATCGTCAACTGCCTTTTGATTTTGGGCAAGAACGTCTTTCACTATTTTTTTTAATTCTTCATCAGTGATCGACGATGTTTGCATAGATTGGGCTATTTGATCAACCAGTAGCGCGGGCGTCACTTTTTCCACATCCACTTTCTTATTAATAATCCAATTTGCAATTATTTTTGGTTTTAAGTCTTTGTACTGTGTACTTTGTACTGTGTACTTTGTACTTTTTTCATAGTACTCCGCCCTCTCCCTCGTCTCAATGAGAATCGTCGCATCATATTCACTCAGTTGATAATCTCTCATAAACCGTTCTTTCTTTGCATCCGGCATTTCTCCGATTTGAGATTTGAGCTTTGAAATTTGAGCTTGCGCGAAGCGCATCGGTGGAATATCCGGCTCCGGAAAATAGCGGTAATCATGTGCTTCCTCCTTTTCCCTATGCGCCACCGTAATTCCCTTGTTCTCACTCCACCCGCGAGTCTCTTGCCTGAGTTGCTCGCCTTGCTCGAGTTGCTCGCGTTGCCTCTCAATCTCATATTCTATTGCCTTTCTCGCAAACTTAAATGAATTAATGTTCTTTATCTCCACACGATATCCCGGAAGTTTCTTATCCCGCTTTGAATATTTGATATTGGTAGTTTTGGTAGTATTTGACATTGGTAGTATTGATATGCTGGGCTCTATCCTCATCGTCCCTTTTTCCATATCTGCTCCTGATATCTCCAAGTATCGGACGGTTTGCTGAATCTTTCTCACGAATGCATCAACTTCTTCAACTGATTGCAAATCCGGTTCTGTAACTATCTCCACAAGCGGTACACCACTTCTATTAAAATCTACAAGTGAGACGTCGCGGCCATCAACCACCGCATGTTGAAGTTTTCCCGTATCCTCCTCCAAATGCACTCGCCGAATGCGGACGGTCTTTTGATCATCTCCGTCTATCCTTTTGTCATCCCGAGCGAAGTCGAGGGATCCCTCAACTTGTTTGAGGTCTCGCATACGCGTGAGATTCCTCGATTCACTGCGTTCACTCGGAATGACAAGCTGCCCGTTGATGGCGATGGGCTCATCGTATTGACTAATCTGATACCCTTTGGGTAAATCCGGGTAGTAGTAATGCTTGCGGTCAAATTTACTCTCGTCGTTGATCGTGCAACCCAACGCCAGTCCCAAAAGAATAGTCCACTCAACTGCCTTTTTGTTTGGTACCGGAAGCGCGCCGGGAAGTCCTAAGCATACCGGACAGGTGATGGTATTTGGCTCCCTGCCAAAATGATCCGCCTGACACCCGCAAAACATCTTTGACTTTGTGGCAAGCTCTACATGCACTTCTAAGCCGATAACTGGTTCATAACTCATAGTTCTCATGATGGATCAATCCTGCTTTATAGGGTTGATCCCTATCGCAATCCTTACATTCTTGGTTTTCTCCTATGCCATTGTGTCGATTGTTGATACGCGTCTCCTAATTGAAACAATAGAGACTCAGAAAACATTTTTCCAACGAGTTGCATGCCTATGGGCAGTCCATTTTTTGTAAAACCACACGGGAGTGCTAAAGATGGCACACCAACTGGATTTTGGGTCACTGTGTAGGCATCAATCAAAAAGTTTTGAATAGGATCTTGACTGGTTTGGCCCAATTTCGTTGGAGGCGTTGGTGTAACCGGCATGAGCAGTACGTCACATTTTCCCAATGCTTTCCCATACTCCTTAATAAATAATGTTCTTCCCTGTTGAGCTTTTTTGTAATAGGCATCGTAGTATCCGGCAGACAACGCATACGTACCGATCATAATCCGGCGCATCGTATCTTTGGTAAAATGTTCCCGACCTTGTCCAAAACGAATCCCGTCGTAACGAGCAAGATTAGAACTGGTCTCACTCGGTGCGATTAAGTAATAGACCGGCAATCCGAAATTAATCATCGGCATTGATATTTCTCTCGTCTTTATACCAAGTCGTTCTAACTCTTTCATTGCCGCTTCAATAGCAGCTTTTATTTCTTTATCAAGACCAGTACCCAAGAGTTCTTTAGGAATACCAACTACCTTATTTTCTACCCCTTTATTAAGTGAGCTCGTGTAATGAGGCACAGGTTGAGGAGAACTGGTTGCATCGTGTTCATCAATACCTGCGATTACTTCAAGTACTACGGCACAATCTGAAACACTTTTTCCCATTGGACCGACGGTATCAAATGACGAAGCATAGGCGATGCAACCGTAGCGCGATACACGGCCATAGGTAACCTTAAGTCCTGTAATATTGCACCAGGCAGTAGGATTTCTAATTGATCCGCCTGTATCTTCTCCAATGCCAAATACTGCCATACCAGAGGCCAAAGCAGCGGAAACCCCACCACTTGAACCTCCGGCACTCCTAGATATATCCCAAGGATTTTTGACCGGACCAAAATCTGTGTTTTCGCTCGTTGCCCCATGGCCCCAGGCATCCATATTACATTTACCCAAAAGTATCGCACCTGCATCAATAAGTTTTTTGTACACTGTTGCGTTATATAGAGGCACGTAGCCTTTGAGTACATTTGATGCTGCGGTGGTGGGTATTCCTTTTGTGTTATATGAATCTTTTATGACAAAGGGTAGTCCGTGAAGGGGTGAGCTTTTTGGGCGCTTAGTTTTATCCGCCTTCCGGGCAGTAGCCAATGCTTGCTCTTTGCCAACGACCGTGATTAGTGCGTTAAGAGTAGGATTGAAACACTCAATATTTTTTAAACACTCACCGACAATTTCAACAGATGTATAGCTGGCTAATTCTTTAATTGATTTATCTAAGAGCATATTATTCAAATATCGCAGGCACGACAAAAAATCCTTTGTGCGTTGCTTTTGCATTTGAAAGCGCTTCTTCTTGGCTTAGTGAGGCGGTTACTTTATCTTCTCGAAAAACATTACTAAGTCCGGTCACTTGGCTCGTCGGCTCCACGTCATGTGTATCGACATTCTGAAGAGTATTGACCAAATCCAAAATCTTCTTCAATTCGGATGCCAATATACTCATATCTTTTTCGTTGATTGGTAAGTGAGCGAGTTGGGTTATATGACTGACTTGCTTGACTGAAAGTGACTTCTCATTCATATGTACGGTTATTATAAATCAAATGAGTTTTCTACGAAATCCCATGAAATATATGATATTACTTGATTTTATCGTAGTTACGGCCTAAACTTATCACTTCAATGCTATAAGATCTTCTTGTTACGAAAAATTATGCTTGAAGAAAGACCTCTAATATTGCGTGATCTTATACCTCAAGAACCTATTATAGATGGTCTTAAGGCCAATCGTCCTTTTGTATATCATGGCGACAATGATGAACTTATATTGTTAGGATCGACCCCAGGTGGCATAACGTTCTCTGTTAAATATAACCCAGAGATGGGATGGGAAGGTTTTAAAACGTTCACATATGAAGATAGATTGATGACAGTAAAATGCCGTGTTTGCAACAGTGTACCAATGTCAGACTCTGAAATCTATGGTTTTCGAAACCTTCTACCGAATTGTAGAAACTTTAATGGTTTACGTTTAGCCACATCTGAAGATTTTAACGGAGAGATACCTTGAAAATCAAACCTCATCAAACCTCACCCTCCGGGTGTTCTACTTTCGCACCTATTCTTTCCCTTAACCTTCAATGACTTCACACATCGGGTGTTTGGTAGATATATGCATTCACTATTATTTATTTGAAGCTAATATTTTTTTTATTTCTTTAATCGATTTTTTCGGTCGCAATGGATCAAAAACAACACCCTTCCAGCCGAACATTTGAGCCACTCGAACATTTTCTTCTCTATCATCTACAAATAATATTTCCTTGTGCGACACCCCAGAAGCTTTTTGGGCGATTTCATATATCTTTTTTTCGGGTTTGATAATTTTATGATCTGCAGACACAATAATCGCATTCCAGTCAATCGATGGAACAAGTCCTTTTCTCATTTCTAGGTCCATTATTCCGAGCTCAGCGTTTGAAAAGATTCCTACCCGATACTCTTTATGTACTTCTCCCACAAGTTTATGCATCGGAGCGATAGGCTCCTGAAAATCCGTCCAAATATCAGCAAGATCCCCAGTGGGATGAAAATAATCAAATACAGCATGAAACAAATTCATATATTGTTTCGTAGTTATTTCTCCACGATTAGCTTTTTCACAATGAGAGTCGAAAAAATTCCTAATTTCTTCATATTGGTGGTTTACATGAACTGCAAGCTTTTGCATTGCAATATCATTGTCTAATAGCACACTACCAACATCAAAATATATGAATTTGATTGACTTCATAGATTTCAGAAATTTTTCATCAAGTTTTTCACCCTTTCTTCACTCTCCGGTTCTTCACCCTTTCTTCACCCTCCGGGTGAAATATGTTCGCACCTGTTCTTTTTAATTATTTTTTCCGTATAAATTCATGAGCATTGATTTCTAGTTCATCATCCAAGTTTTTAAGTGTAAAATTCTCCTGATATTTTTTCCTAAGTGCTGTTTTAATAAGCCAATCGGCGATGTGAGGATTTTTTGGAAGGAGGGGGCCGTGGAAATAGCTGCCGATTGCGTTTTTATAGACGGCTCCCTCATAGCCATCTTCTCCATTGTTTCCATAACCGCGTTTGACGCGGGCGAATGGCTTCATTTTTGGACCCAAATACGTCCGTCCTCCGTGATTTTCAAACCCAACAATCGTGTTGTCATTGCGAGGAATCCGCCTGTTGGCGGACGACGAAGCAATCTCACCAAGTGGGATCGCGTCGCCCCGCTTAGCGGGGTCTCGCGATGACAACGGAGAGATGAGCTCCGCAACTACATTTCCGATCAAGCGCTTGGCTTGGTCACCAGGATGCTCCGTATAGAGATCAAAAATCCCGGCGCCCGGAATCGGATCTCCTTGATATGGTTTGTAGTAATGGCCGACGAATTGATAGGCTGCGCAGACAAAAAGCGCCGGAATGCCTTTTTCAACCATCTCTTTCACCACCGGACCTTTTCGTTTGAGAAAATCTTCTCCCGCTAGTTTCTGCTGCCGATCCTGCGCGCCACCCATGAAGATAAGATCACAAGTTTCGAGTTTCGAGGTTGGAGTTTCGAGAGTAATTTCCTCAACGTTTACCTCTATATCACGCCACTGGCAACGCTTGGTCAACACGATGATATTCCCCCGATCTCCGTATGTGGACATTAAGTCTGGGTACATCCAACCGATTTGTAACGAATATTTCATAAGCTATATTAATCCTACAAAATCATGCTCGAGCATGATTTTGTAGGATTTACTCGATGAGCCTTTATCTACAAGATTTTCTTACCGGTTAATATCTTTCTTGTTTCTAACATAGCTGAGTATGTTGGTAAAATATATAGTGTTTCGCCAGTATGCTCTTGTTCGAGACTTTGCCTCACTGCTTTCTCAAGATTTTCAAAAACTTGTGATTCCTGCAGTGGTATATCAGCATATTTAAGCCTCACAGCCAAATCATAACATCGCTCCCCGCTTACAGAAATTCTCATCGTATAACGCCCGATCTTCTCCCCCTTTTTATATTTTTTCTTCACGTGTTCATCATGCCTGCCCTGTGCGTAGCCGAAAGGTTCTTCAATCACGCGTTTATCCTCCTTAAGGAGCTCAAAATCCACATCCCAAATCCATGAGACGTCACGGCCATCGGGTATACGATCATTGAGTACGAACAGTAGTTGTGTCGCGCCTAATGCTAATACGGTTTTCAGAGATTGATTAAATCCTGCTGGATTTTTTGAAAGAAAAATCTTTATCGTTTTACCATTCACGGTAAATTCTTCCTGCCTCCCAAACGCCGGTCGAAACGTCGTAAGTGAAGCTTCAATATCTTTATCTTTAATGTGCAATGCCTTTGCCACGATTACTGCTGCAAGAGTATTGTACTGGTTATACAAGCCAGGTAGCGGTGATTTCCAATCAGAAACATCAGGGATGGGTCTTTTTTCTTTACATGTGGTGCAGTACCAGATTCCTATATGAGAATAATAGATCCCTTCATACGAAAGTCGTCCGCCACAATTGAGACAAAAGATAGAATCAGTGGCATGCTCCATTTTTGACAGATATTGCGTTTTGTCATTGACTCCAAAATATGTAACTGGAAGCTTACTGGCTACTCCAAGATGTGCCACAAGCGGATCGTCTGCATTGAGAATCAATGTTGTGTTTTTATGCTCAAGCGCTTGCCCTGAGCGCAGCCGAAGCGCCTTCTCCCACTTCTCCGCAATCACATCCACTTCCCCATACCGATCCAACTGATCACGAAATAAATTAAGTAAAACGATAATAAGTTTTACGTTTTTCGTTGTGGTTTTGAGCCTCGAGTTTTGAGTTTTGAGCTGCGCTACTATTTGTGGCAATATATTTTCATCGACTTCAAAAACTCCCCAATCAGCTCGAATCGTTCCACCCCATGATGCATGTTTAATAAATGCAGAAATGATACCGTTGTCAAGATTTGCTCCACTATCGTTGTGAATGACAGACATTCCTTGCGCTTCTGCTATTTTTTTAACCATAAGCGCCGTCGTCGTTTTTCCATTGGTTCCGGCGATTATGATGACGCCTTTGCGAAGTTGAGAGAATAATAAAGAAAGGATATCGGGACGAAGTCGAAGCGCTATCTCCCCCGGCCACGTTGCCCCAGAGCCGATTCTGAAAATACGACTTATTCGCGATGCCGACTTTCCTGCCCAAACAATAAGAAGATTTAATAAATGCATTGACAACAATAAAGCGGCCGCTTTATTGTTGTCAATCGGAGTCAATTTTTCTGCGGCCGCAAGAAAATTGACCCCTTACATCGCCCGGAGAATCTTTATCCGTTCTATAAGTGGTGGATGGGTGTCGAAGAGACTGGAAAACCAGGCAGCAAATTGCTTTCCTTTGAAGGGGTTGGTTATATAAAGGTGCGCTGTCGCGTTAGTTGCCGCTTCAAGAACTTCTTTATCTTTTCCGAGTTTCTCAAGTGCTCGTGCGAGACCCTCTGGATAACGAGTAAGGTTTGCTCCTGATGCGTCTGCTAAAAATTCACGTTTTCTCGATATAGAAAGTTGTATAAGCATAGCAAGAATCGGAGAAATGATCGCAAGTACTATGCCGACGAGAAGTAAAATTTGTCCTATGCCCCGATCATCATCGCGACTTCTTCTGCCTCCTCCCCACCACAAATTCCGTAAAAACATGTCACCTAAAAAAGCAACAGTTCCTACTAAAATAGCGACAACCGCCATAAGTCGTGTATCAAAATTTTTTACATGGGATAGTTCATGCGCAATGACTCCTTCAAGCTCTCGACGCTCTAATCGCTCCACTATCCCGGTCGTCGCACAAACCACTGCATGCGTCGGATCCCGGCCGGTGGCAAATGCATTCATCGCACTGTCATCAATGACGTACAGTTTTGGCTTGGGAATCCCCGCGGCGATAGCGAGGTTTTCTGCGACAGTAAAAAAATCGAAATCTCGCTTTCGATCTGCTGGCCTTGCACCGCTCATGGCGAGTACCATTTGATCACCCCAATAATAACTAGCTAAACTTGAAAATACTGAAAATAGAATAGCTGCGTACATCCAGCTTTTACCGTATCCTAAAGAAACTCCAAGTACATAAGAAACCACCACGACGAAAACAACAAATACTGACATGATGATATAGGTTTTCGTTTTATTTGAGGCAATTTGGGATTGAATGGACATAAAAATAACTCAAAGGTCAAAGCTCAAAAGTCAAATCTGAGGCAAATGTCTTTAGCTTTTTCGTTTTGAGTTTTACTTATGAGTTTTGAACTTTGAGTTTTGAGTTCAATTAAAATTGACCTTCACACTCTTTCGCTCTTCATCTGTAGCACCAAAGAATTCTTTAGCGCTAAAGCCTAAACCTGAAGCAAGCATGTTGTTCGGGAACAAACGTATCTTTGTATTAAAATCCAAGACAACTGAATTGTAGTATTGCCTGGAATAGGCGACTTTATCCTCTGTATCAGAGAGTTCTTTTTGCAGCTGAACAAAATTTTCATTTGCCTTAAGTTGCGGATAATTTTCCGCGATAGCAAATAGCTTGCCCATGGCGTTAGTCAACATATCGCTTGCCTGTGCCATCTTTGGAAGCGTTTTTGCAGACATAAGCGCGCTGCGCGCATTGGTGACTTCGGCAAATACACCTTTTTCATGCTTGGCGTATCCCTTCACGGTTTCTACTAGGTTAGGAATAAGATCAGCTCGACGCTTGAGCTGCACGTCTATCTGACTCCACGCTTCCTCAATCTGTGTTTTGAGGGAAACGAGGCCGTTATATAACGAAAGCAAGTAAAGACCTAGTAATACGAGAACTCCAATGAGTATCCAAAGTGGCGTAAGCATATTACCTCCTCATCAAAAGTACCGAATTTCAATATTCAAGCAGCAAACAATATCAAAGCATCAAAAAGAAAAAAAACAATTCATTACCTTAATTATTTGAATATTGGTGCTTTAATTTTGATAGTTATTTCAAAAGCCAGCTTTTGAAATCATTATACTCCATCGTATCAACTATGTCACGAGCGGTTGCCCAACCACGCCTTGCCACTGATACTCCATAGCGCATCATATCCATCTGACCAACGGCATGGCTATCGGTATCGATACAACATCGCACTCCTTCTTTGACCGCATCAAAGACAATGGTGTCAGGAAGGTCAAGTCGAGATGGATAGGCATTGATCTCAAGGGCAATCGATCGTTCTTTGCACGTTGCAAAAACAGCATCCCAATCAAGCTCAATGCCTTCTCGCTTCATCAAAAGCCTACCGGTTGGGTGTCCAAAAATACGTACCTTCGGATGGCTCATCAACGCACGTATGACACGTTTAGTCGCAATATCTTTTGGTTGCCCAAAACTTGAATGAATTGATACTATAACTGCATCGACATAGTCAAATGCATAATCCGTTAGTGCTAATTTCCCGTCAGGAAGGATATCTACCTCACACATGATAAATATTTGTACTCGCTTTCCATGAGGACGTTCGGCTGAGCCCAGTCGAAACCCTTTGCCGAAGGGTTTATGAACACTTTTTATCCACGTATAATAAGCCTGTTCGTATTCTTCCTTTCGTCGCTTCATAATTGATAGAATTTTATTTTCACTATGATTCATCATACTTGGATTATGATCGCTCAGGCCGATATATTCGTATCCAAGATCTTGTGCCCGATCAAGATAACTTACTAATGGATCTATACCGAGGTCATGAGACGGTTCTAGATCATAATTGGTATGGATATGCAGATCTCCTTTGATTTTATTAAGTTCAACAAGGTTCGGTAGGTTTCCGTTTTGACTAAGTTCTATCTCACCATTGTCTTCACGCAATTCCGGAGGTATGAAGTCAAGACCAATTTCTTTATAAAAAGCTTCCTCAGTTTCGAAAAATTTTGTTCTTTGGCTTTTTATATCTTTTATGCCATATTCATTGAGGCTTTTGCCTTTTTCTAATGCCAATGAACGAAGTTTGATGTTGTGATTTTTTGAACCAGTAAAATACTGAAGCATCGCACCATACTTACTCGGATCTTGCACTCGTAAATCAACCTGACGACCACTACGAAGAAGGAGCGTCGCACCATGCGGTCCTTCATCGATTAATTTCTCATGAGGATATTTCACAAAATGACTGGTCACTTGCAGAGGTTTTTTCGTTGCCACAGCAAGGTCTATATCTCCAATTGTTGATACTTGTCGACGTAAACTTCCCAGCACGTCCAAACGCTCCACTTCCTTCATTTTACGAAGATATGTTATTATCTCCTGCGCAATCGCGTCGGCAATAGGAAGTTCCATTCGATTTTCTTTAATAGCACCCTTCTTAAAAAGAGCTATCGAAGACAAAATGATTTCTTGGGATTTTTCACCAAACCCTTCAAGCGGAGCAATTTTTCCGTTCTTAGCAGCCTTTGCCAAGTCTGATATAACCGTATCAGCTTTGATAAACCCAAACTCTTTGACGAGTCGATAGGCTTTTTTGGGTCCGATACCAGGTACAAGAAGGAGCGGAAATACCGCCTCAGGCACCCGTTTCATCACGTCATCGAAGTGCTTGACTTTTCCCGTCCGAAATAATTCATCAAGGTAATGCGCGATTCCCTCTCCAATACCGGGTATGTCATTGAGTTTCCCGTCATCCCAAAGGTCTTTGGCGTCACTCGTCAGGTGCTCTATGCTATCAGCGGCTCTATCATACGCTATAATTTTGAACCGGTTTTCGTCAAGAATTTGATATGCAGCGCTCACTTTTCGAAAAAGTTGTGCTATTTCTAGATTTGTCATATCTTTAATCCTAACATACGCATTGTATCAATCTCTAATTTCAATTATAATAACCCACGACTATTCATACAGTATATAATGAGTATCTTTTGGGCTCGTGGTGTAGTGGCCTAACACGCGTCCCTGTCAAGGACGAGATCGGCGGTTCGAATCCGCTCGGGCCCGCATAAGCATTCATATCTACCCGGAACGGAGGAAACTCTTTTTAATGGTAAACAATCTTACAAAACGACTACAATCACCTGATTCTTTTGTATCGCTTATTCTCGGCCTTGCAGTAATACTCGTCGTTGGGACGTTAGTGTTTAATTATGTATCCGGTAAGCGTGAACAGTCCAAAGTAAATCAATCGCAACAAGAAGGGCAAAAAAGTCTCCCGCTTACCCATGCAGTAGCCAAAGGAGAAACGCTTTGGAGTATAGCGCAGACATATTACAAAAATGGATATAACTGGGTGGATATTCAAAAAGCGAATAATCTATCAAATCCGGAAGCACTAGAAGTTGGTCAATCTCTTACCATACCAGAGGTAAAACCTGACGCAACGTCCTCTGGAGAAATTGCTTCTGGAAGCATGACAGAAGTTTCTCCTACACCTACACAAACGATTCAAACAAAAGTATATAGAGTGGTACACGGAGATAATTTGTGGAATATAGCGACAGCGCAGTATGGAAGTGGATACAGGTGGGTAGATATAGCACGTGCCAATAACTTAGTTAATCCCGATCTCATACACGCAGGTAACGTCTTTACTCTGCCCTAGTCGTGATACAATATAATACCTATATGCGGCACGTCAAACGTGCCAGCCGCGTTTGACGCGGCGGGTGTGGTCCAATGGTAGGATGCATCCTTCCCAAGGATGAGGCGGGGGTTCGATTTCCCCTCACCCGCTCACGAAGGAAAGGTGACATTTTTTGATTTACCGATGTAAGAGAAGTGCCTCTTCAGTTTGAGGAAAAGAAATAACTACCCCACTACCGCAAAAGCGCGAACAGGGCTACCGTCGCCACCCTTAATATTTAGAGGTAGACCGTAAAAGAAGAACTCATCGGGAAGCGCCTCGGTGTTGGTTAGATTTTCGTAGGAAATAATGCCATGGCGTAACAATTTCTTTTCTATCGCTACGTCAAACTCATATTTATTACTTATGCCAATAAATTTTGGCAAGGATTTAATCAATTGATCTGCGAGTAGATTGTCAATGTTTGGATCATGAAAAATCACACCTACGTCTTTTTGAAATTGCATTCCAGGTTTATACACTGTGCATTTTCCCATAAAGATATCGAGAGAAAAATCATCAAGCGTTTTACCACTTTGCACCATATGATACGGCACATTAACATGAGTGCCAATATGGGTCGAAAAAGTCATGTTTCGAAGATTCCAGCCTTGATTTTTGATCGTATGAATTTCTTCAATAATCACCTCCGGATCGCCTGGGTAAGCTGGCATGTGGTCAAAAAGTTGCTGGGTTAAATCTATTATTTTCATATGTTCTTGACGATATATCGAGCAAATTGATTGCATTGTTGTTGATTCATATGTTATCCCAGCTCAAACGTAGTCACGCCAAAAACTCGATGAAGCGCTACCTCCGGTGGGGTTTTCGTGTACATTCGTGCGGTTTCAAACATGGGTTTCATTTTGTATCGCTTGGCAAGAGCGTCTGCTTTTTTATTCGTTTCCGGCACATCTAAATAGATGTATACATATAGGAAGTATTATAACAGATAATACTATATAATTACGCGTGACGCCGACATAGCTCAGCTGGTAAACTGGCACGCCGAAGTAGCTCAGGGGTAGAGCAACGCTTTCGTCCCAGCACAATCTTTCTGATTTTGGTAATATCAGAATTAGATTTGCAGAATCCCGTACATATACGCCGACTTAGCTCAGTTGGCAGAGCGGCGCTTTCGTAAAGCGTAGGTCGTCGGTTCGATCCCGACAGTCGGCTCATACGTGTCGGCTAAATGGTACTGGGATAAAGCGTGGGTCCTCTGTGTTCATTTCGCCCTTTCAGCTCAATCTCATGTAAGTGGGCCGTCGGATTCTATAGTATGCTATACTTGAAATTGCTGTGAAAGAGATTGTGACGGTCAAAGAAGCAGCTGCCTTCCTGCATAAACACCCAGACACCATCCGCCGTTGGATAGAGGAAAAAACCCTTCGTGCCCGAAAACTTTCAGCGGGGAAAAATGGTATCTATGCGATTGCAAGAAGCGACCTTCTTGAGCTTGCTGTATCTGATGCTCTAAAGCGTAACGTTCGGCAGAAAAAAAAGCAGTCACCACCATCTCCCTCTCCACAAGTCCACCTCCCGATTTAATATGTGATATAGTTAATTTCACTAAAAACTGAATATGGCTTTAACTCGCTTAAGTAGATTTGAAGAAAAAAAACAACAGAAACGATTGATTTTATCTGTACTGGGAAGCGTCGGGATCATGGTATTTCTCCTACTTTTCGGTTTAAAACTACTAGTAGGGTTTAGTTTATTCATCGATAAAATTCGAGGAAACACGCCACAAAAAGAACAGCAGTCTATCCTTTTACCCCCAGTTCTTGATGCCCTCCCTGAAGCCACCAATAGTGCTTCTCTCAAGATCATCGGCAAAGCCCAACCGGATATCACGCTCATCATCTATCTCAACGAATCTGAAACGAAAAAACTCACGGTTCCAAAGGATGGTGCCTTTTCAGTAGAGCTTTCGGCTAAAGAAGGAGATAATACTATTAGCGCAAAAACTCTTGACCAAAAAGGGACCCTCAGTGATTTGTCTAATGTCATAAAAGTTATAGTAAAAAAGTCTAAACCACTTCTTGAAATCGCTAGCCCGCAAGAGGATGCAAATATCATAAGTGACGATGCTACTTTTTCCGTTCAAGGAAAAACAGAAGAAGAAAACACGGTCACTATCAATGACCGATTTGTCCTACTTTTAAAAGATGGATCCTTTAGCTTTAAAGCGCAGCTTTCCGAAGGATTAAATACTCTTACGATAATCGCGACAGATCCGGCCGGCAATCAAACGATCCTCGAGCGCCACGTTACCTATTCTCGCTAAGGCGATTACGCTCCTTTGTGGCGCGAAGTACAATGGAAAAGTTGTAAAGATTATTTACTTACGCGCCCTAATTCTTCGTTCGATGGTACCCGTCATAAACCACAACCAAATCATCACCCATGGGTAAAAGAGACTATTAGTAAAAAGACTGTGTATGAGTACTGCTACCAGCATCGAAATATACATAGCCTTTATGTGACCATCTTCCTTGTTAAGTTGACTCGCAAGCATAATCATCCTTTTTCCAATCCAGGCATATGCAGCAAAACCCACAATACCTGTTGTTGCTAATATAAAAAGTATACTGTTATCAAGACCAGAGAGAGCTCTGGAAGTAATAATCTCCCCACTTAAAAGATATTGATCCGTTGTCATCCTCACATAGCGAAGCGTATTGAATCCATGACCAAAAAGAGGATATCTTACAAATAACTGCCAACCTTCCTGCCAATTTTCTAAACGAGCCAGAGACGACGTAATCCTTGTGATATTTTGTCCTTCTCCACTTTTTGGTAAAAGTAAAATCAATACGATAAAAAAAGCAAGCATAAGCAATATGTCTTTCCATTTTTTTAGTACTATCCCAACAGTAATAAGGGAGGCAGCAAAAGCGATATAACTACTTCGAGAAAATGTCAGAAGAAGCGCCGAGAGGATAAGCGTCATGCATAAAAAACGAAGTATGTTTTGTTTCCTGGAAAACACAAACGATGTATGAGAAAACATGAGAACAAACAGTAATCCTGAAAAATTTGGGTCCAAAAGTGTAGAAAATAGTCGCTGATAATGAGGGTCCCAACCTAAATAATAGAGATTTCGCAGATCCGGATAGAAAAAAAATTGCGCTATTCCTAAAAGTGTAATGACCAGTCCCGCACCGTACAGGCCGCGCACAAAAAATCGGGGATCAAGTTTACCTGAGACAACAACTCCATAGAGAGCTCCATACGCTACCCATCGAAATAGATACAACGAACTTGTAATAAGTTCTGGTTGAGTAAATCGGGAACTATTTACGAGAAGGGAAATACCTCCAATTGACATAAAAAGTAGAATTGGCTTAGTAAGACGTGGCCAAGCAATGTTTCTTCTGAAAACTATCAAACGCACACTGGAGACGAGAAGTATCAAAATCAATAACATATCATGAAGGTACAGGACGGCGGTTGACGAAATCGGTATAGCGACCAGGTGCCCGAGAGCTAATGATGTAAAAAACAAAATAAAAAGAATCTTCATGTTTTATCCCAGAGTTTCCAAAGTTTAGACCGGGTGAGAAATGAATGAAAACTCATCATGAGGGCTACAATTATACCGCCGGTTCCGTCTAAAAATCCTAGGTACCAAATGTAATTAAGAAAAAATTTTACTTTTGGATATACGATAATATGCCACCAATGTACATGAACACCTTGGTTATATAAGTAGTGTGCATTAAGAGAAGAATATCGATTAATTTCATCTAAAAATTGTGCGACGTTCTGGTGAGGATAGTGGAGGAGCGGATGGAATAATTCTCCCGTTGGTCCTTTCACATCCCAAACTTCATGAACCGGCCGAATCCATTCTCCAGCATCTTTTCGCGCCAAACGAAGCAGTTTCACGTTCGCCGTTTCTCCATGCTCAAGCCATCTTCCAAACAAGAAGTCTTTTCGCCTTATATAATATCCATTCTTCAATTTTGAATTCTGAATTGTAGATTCTCCATCACGCAAAGCTTGTGTAAGCTGTTTAATCTCAGTAGCAAGCTCTGGTGTAACAATTTCGTCGGAGTCGACAAACAACACCCAATCTTCTTTTACTTTACTTAATCCAAAATTCCTCTGCGCGGCAAAATCATCTTGAAGCGCATGAACAAAAACACTAGCACCATGGTGTTTAGCGATTTCACATGATTTGTCTCTCGACTGGTCATCAACAACAATGAGCTCATCGCACCAAGAAAGGCTCTCAAGCGTTTTTGCTAGGTGTACTTCATCGTTGTGCGTCAAAACAACTACTGAAATCATCATGGATATTGTATACCATTATGTATTGATGCACGAAAGTATTTTGCTTGCAAATAATTTCCATGAAAATTGTTGGGATCGTGTAATCCCCTTCTTCCGCAAGGAATCTCGAACAGGGCCTTCCGTCATCTTTTTCATAGCCTGGGCGAGTTTTTTCGTATCTGACGGGTCTATGAATATCCCGTTATCGCCGACTATTTCTTTGCATACCGCAGTATCAGATACAATCACTGGACAACCACAGGCCATCGCTTCAACAACCGGCAAACCAAATCCTTCTGCAAGAGATGGTGACACGAAAGCAAGTGCGCCTCGGTAATAACATGCAAGTTCATTATCAGGAATAAATCCCATAAGCTTTACTCGACTCTCTAAATGAAACCGAGAAATAGCTTGTGTAATCTGCGGGTCTTTCCAATAATTACTTCCAATTAATAAAAGGTTATAGTGTGTATTGCTCATAGATAAAAATTGAGCAAATGCTTTAATGATGAAGGAGACATTTTTTCCGCGTTTCAGACTTCCGACAAACAGAAAATATGGACGAACAGTATGCATCGTTTTTCCTTTTTTTAAAAATATACTGCTGACGCCAGGATACGCGACAGTAATTTTTTCGTCTGGGACATCATATGTTTTTGTAAGATCTTTTTTGACAGCATGAGAAATTGTAATTATGTGGCTTGACCGTTTTATGAGATTATGTGTCTGATCTTTTAATTTCTGGTATGAATCGGGATATGCTTGGGGCGTTTGTAGAAAGGCGATATCGTATACAAAACCGATGGTTTTCTTAGGAAGTATCGGAGGAAGCGCTTGACCCAAGGCGAGAAAACAGTCGACAGGATGGAGACGTAGCTCAATAGGCAAGCGTATTTTACGAAATCCTATCGAAGGGGCAAGCACGATATTTTTCATTGAAGATCCAAACTCCTTAAGAAGTTGTGGGTCTATAGGACGAAAGCTATAGAGTCGGTATGTATGATCTCCGTTTTTACCCAATATTTTGAGCAGTTCTACCGCAACACGCCACACGCCTACCTTGAGTCGATTATCAGCTACTCCAAGCATTCCAGCATCTACGCCTATGATCATAATCCGTTCGGAGCTCTTCCAAATCTCCGTCGTATATAATCGCGCATGCCCGCAAGAGCACCGATATTACTCCTCTCTGAGTGTTCCCACCAGGTTTTTGGGAGTCGGATATATTCACGGACTCTCACAGACCACGGTGCATTGCGCTCGACAAAAAGCATATGGTTTCTCGCAAGGTAATAGTTGTGTAAGTATGATCCCCTACCTAATGACGGTGTGTCGCTGTGCGAAACATTTAACGGTATATGGACGAGGGGAAAACCGTTGCGCCGCGCCAGTATGCACAGTTCCACATCCTCGTAGTACATAAAATATGGAGTATAAAACGGGCCAACCGACCTCCATACATTTTTATGGATTGCCATAAAAGAACCAGAAATATAGTCTACACGTTTGGGAGTTTCTCGCGGTGAGTAGACAGTTGTCCACCGCTTTTTATCAAGCGATCCGGCGTATGGACCAACAATTGCCATCGGCATTGAACGCAGTTTTTTGATAAATGTTTTAGCTGACGATTTTGGTATAGAAATGTCGTCATTGACCGCGATGCACCACGTCGCGCCTTTTTTGAACGCATACTGTAGCCCTTTATTTACCCCGCCGGTATACCCCAAGTTGTCACCTTTGACGAGAGTTTGGGCATGCACAAAACTTCTTTCTTTAATTTTTGGTGTATTATCAACAACCACGACCGGAATCGGATAAAACGCCTCAATTATTGTTGTAACTAACGGTACTTTTGGATAATACGTCAGGACGACACACCAGACATTGTTTTCTTGTTTCATGTTTTCTGATACACCACAAACATGGCTTCGGCAGTGCCAGTTGCGAGTGCGATAGTGTCAATTATCTCATAGATACGCTGTTTCCACACGGGGATCATGTGTCGATCATGATTTTCGTACTCGACACCCAAGCGCGTAAAGCCGAAGCGAAGTATCAGTTGGTCAAGCGTTTTGAGCGTAAAATGCCAGCGGTGCTGGTCGGGAATCAACGACTGCCACCGTCCACGCTTAATATATCTCAAGATACTATCAAAATTTGGAAGTCCTATGACGAGTATCCCATTCTTTTTTACCACATGACTTACTTCACCAATAATTTCTTTCGGAGAGGCCATATGCTCCAGCACATGATTGATCACGACGATATCATACGGACCTTTGGCAAAGCTTTGGTTAAACTCGACATTGATAAGCGATACGTGAAGATACTTTTTTGCTGCAGCTACCGCGCTTTTTGATGGCTCAAACCCCATGGCGTCAAATCCGGCAATTCTTGCTTCATCGATAAACAGCCCTACCCCAGCACCAATATCAAGTAATGTTCCGTCTTTTCGGAATCGTTGTATAAACCGTATCTTTTCACTAAATATATTTCGAAACATCGATTCTTTCTCAATATATATAGAAAAATTTTCTTTCTTGTAAAACTGCGTCCGCTTTATACCATGAGGTGTTTGTGTCCGTACTTGTCCGCACGCTAAACACGTGACGATTATATACGGATGTGCACCAAAAAGTTTGTGTGTCACTTGCGATCCACAAAAGCATTGAGTTTGTATCTGTATCATTTTTTTCATAATCTATTCATGTTATCTTGTTTTAAAACATAGTAACATGAATAGTATCTCTGTAAGATTTATATTAGTGAGTCTTACTTAAAAAGTAGTAGCCAATACGTTAGAGTTTCCATATAAAAAAATGCGATTGCGAGTACAAATCCTCCCAAACCATCCTTATATCCTTGATCACTGATAAATCGCGCCCAAAACATATGCGGGCCGTACAGAAAAAGTTTTTGGAGTGAAGGGCGTTCGCGGTTTTTCTTCTTTTCTCTTGCGAGAGTAATTGCGTACTGAGTAAATTTACCAAAAAGTTGTGGTACACTCCGATACGAATGATGGAGTAAGACTCCGTGTAGATCTCCGACCCTTCCGGTAACGATAACCTCTTCATGTAAGGGGACCGTCTCTACTCTCCCTTTTCCTTTTCGAAACATTCGGACTTTGCTATACTTCTCACCTCCATAATACACCGGTTTGCCAAATACATAGTTTTGATATGGTATCCGGTACGCAACGCATTGTCTTACCGTGCTCGCCACCTCGGACGGTGGCAGGCTGATCCGCCTGCTGGCGGAGAGGCCATGACTCCTCCGAGGTGAATGAGAAAGCGACTTAATTTCTTGATAAAGCTCCTCCGATACCCGTTCATCGCTATCAAGCACCAATATCCACTCACCCTTGGCTTTTCTTACTAGCTCCTGCTTTCTCGCCCCGAGGTTGCCCTCTTTCTGTTCAACAATCCTCGCCTTATATTGAGTCAATATCTCCCTCGTCCCATCAGTGCTCCCTGCATCCCCCACAATCAACTCATCCCACAACCCCTCGATACTCTCAAGCGCCTGCTTTAAAACTTCGCCAGAGTCACTTGTCAACATAATTACCGAAAGAGACATAAGTTAATTATTTCTTTACTGCTAATACTTCCAAAATAGTTCCAAAGCAATTAATATTAAGAAATTGATAAAAAAGCTTACAAAAAATTTCATCAAAAAGTATATATTTGATTCTTTTTATTGATATACTTTTGTCTGAAGAAATAATTGCGCTATTTTTTATTATTGTCTTATTTGATTCTTTTTTTATTATACTTTTTATTATTCCAGCAAGGTCTTCTTTATAACTCCAAGAACCTGCATGAAGTATTCTAAACCCATTATTAATCAATAATCTTTCTAGTGTTTTTCTACTATAATATCCAAGATGTTCTGGCGGAATTAAATGATCGAATCCGACTCCTAATACTTTGGCTGAAATACTTTTTATATTAGGCGTTGCTATATATAAAAATCCATTGTTTTTTAATAACAGATAACATTTTTTTAATATGTCGTTAGGATTACTTACATGTTCAATGAATTGACTTAAAACGATAACATCGTATCTAGTCGTTGTTCTATAAGAACCTATGTCTGACTGAACTACTTTCAGATTTAGGTTCTTAAGAGCGTATCTGATCGTGTTTCTTGAATAATCAATACCAAAAGTATTCCACCCCAGTTTTCTAGCCTCATCCATTAAATAACCACGCCCGCATCCAATATCCAAAAGAGATATATTTTCTTTCTCTAAATGATTTTTAATTAAGCTCAAACTTCTCACCGCATCTTTTCGTATTCTCACTTCCTGGAGAGGTACGTCTTTGTAGTCAAAAAATTCATAAAAATTCTTTAGGGTTTCGGTACTGGGAAGAGGAAAGACAAAAATGAAACCGCAATTATCGCATTGTTGAAGATCATAATTGGATATACTTCGCCATTTGGTATATTTTGTGGATTTACATAGATAACAAATTGCTGTATACATAAAATAAGTTACGATGACTCATTACATGCCCATGACAATACGAAGATATAGGAAAATCTTCTTAATCCTTCTATTGTCTCTTCTTCTTCTAAAAATCCTACCTCAATCTTCTCAGGCCATCAATTCATTAAGTAAATATTCAGGTAATCCCGTACTTAATGTTTTATCAAATAGCTGGGATAGCTCTTATGTTTGGCAGCCATCTGTAATTTATGACAATACAGAATTTAAAATGTATTATACAGGTTTCAACGGAAGCCGATTTCAAATAGGTTTAGCAACTTCACCAGATGGACTAAACTGGACTAAATCATCATCGAATCCAATCGTAAGTAGGCTTACTATAGACAACCGTGATTCTCATGATCCATCCGTAATATTTATGAATAATACATACGAAATGTGGTATGCATCTTCTCTAAACGGCGGATCATCAAACTTTAAGATTTATCATGCAACTAGTATTGATGGAATTTTATGGTCCTTGTCTCCTTCAAATCCAGTACTCATTCCGAGTCAAACTTGGGATACCGAAGGTATTTCTTCACCGTTTGTTCTAAAAACTGGCAATGAATATAAGATGTGGTATTCGGCGCTGAAGAATGGGTTTTGGCGCATAGGGTATGCGACGTCGTCGGATGGCGTCAATTGGACGCCGTATGTAGGTAATCCGATTATTGATCTATCAGGATCCGGAAATCACGCAGATGGGGCATCGGTCATATATAACGGAAGTAGTTACGAATTATTTTTTCACGGAGTTGGTGGAGATCTATCTTATGCCACATCAAGCGATGGCATTATCAATTGGTCTACGCCGGTTAAGGTCCTTTTAAAAGACGCTGATACGTTTGATGCACTAGGGATGGCCGGTCCCAGTGCACTACGACTGCCTAATGGCACGACACTCCTTTACTACGGTGGGCTCGGATCAGTCGGGGGAATAACTTCCTATCGTATTGGACTAGCGACCGACGGACCTATCGAGTTACCTACTCCCACCCCCACGGAAACGCCAACACCCACTCCTTCACCATCGCTTACACCAACACCGTCACCGACTCCTACTCCCACACCAATCCCTACAACAAAAGTCGTCGTGGTCCCTGGATTTGGAGGAAGTTGGAATGAAGATGCGATCCTTAAATGTAAAGCAAATGATTATTCAGGAAGCTGGACAGAGGTGCCAGTTTTTGGCCAACTTATCTATGGTCCCCTTCACGATGCACTCCAAAACGCGGGATTCTCACAAACACAATTTTTCTATGACTGGAGGAAGCTTATGCCATCCCACGCATCGGATCTTTCACAGTTTATCAATAACCAGATCGTAAGCGGTGAGCGAATAGACCTTGTCGGACATAGCATGGGCGGACTCGTCGGGCGAGGTTATCTTGAACAATTAGGTACGGGGCATCGTCTGGACCGCTTCCTGACCGCAGGTTCTCCACACAAAGGCACAGTGCTAGGATACCCTGCATGGTCCGCAGGAGAAATTTGGAGCAATAGTCTTCCCTTTCGGATTATGCTAACGATTGCAGTGAAATATTGCTCAAAAGTTCATCAAATAAGTGAGCGAGAAGCTGTAGAGCAGTATATCCCCTCTGCACAACAACTTCTCCCTACGTCTGATTATTTGCGCGACAAAAAAACCGGGGTACTCAAACCAGAATCTTCCATGCACGCACAAAACGATTGGCTGCCCAATAACCTATTCGCGCCACCGTTTTTCGGTGCAACCGTGGCGTCGCTCACCGGCACCGGACTCAAAACGCTGAGCACTATAACGGTCATTCCTCCCAGCAATCGTGATATTCGTCAGGGCAATTGGCTAGATGGCAAGCCGACCAAGAGAGAGTTTTCTTCTAAAGGAGACGATACTGTTCTCGCTTCAAGTAGCAATATTTCGGGAGCAACGCAATTTACGATTAACCAGTCACACATTGGTGTCGTTCAATCACAGGAAGGAGTCTCTGCTATATTGGCTTTTCTCAACCCATCTCTTCTTGCATCACGTGCGATATCAGTGTCTGAAGTGAGTGAACCATTATCTGCACTCGTCGTTCTCGGTCATCCAGCGCAGTTCTGGGTTGTCGATCCAAACGGAAGAACTGTTTCATCCTCACAGAGTCTCGTTGCAATCGCAAATCCCCGAAAGGGCCGCTATAAACTTCGACTGTTTCCAAAAAGTTTAAACACGACCATCATCGTCGCTCAGTTTCTCAAGGATGGCAGGACATTGTGGAAGGAATACAAACACAACTCAATTCTGCCTAAATTTTCAAATCTCGACTTTGACCCAATACGTGCTTCTGAAGATATACTAAAATAATTTTCTCTAAAAACCAATAAGCGATAAAAGACGGATAATCATCGGTGATTGCATTTTATCAAGAATTCCTACAACTACCGCGGAGATAAATCCAAATAAAAGAAGTGTCCAATAATTTATTTCCTTTTTTTGTATTATTCGTATCACTCTGTATGGAATTGCTAAGATGAGAAACGGTATCAGCATTAAAAATACGAAGAATATTTCAAGTAAATTCATGCCCACGATACATATAAGCAATAAGTCATAACAGTCGTTCGCATAAAAGTAGGCTTTAATTAAAATAACAGAAATAATTGTGAGAGATAAGACAATCCAGAATAATATTTTGTGGGAACGCGATGGCATAGTATTTGTGGTGCCTAGTTGACTATGTTGGAACGTACTACCAAAAGTTTTTAGAGCAAATGTATATAAATCCCCACGTCAAACCTACTCGCCTTTTAGTATACTAACTATATTTCTAACTCGTGGTTTTGTTATAAACCCCTTGTAAATATGTGTGGTCTCCTTGTGTACGTGCCGCGATGAGTGTATTTATTCCTAAATGCCAAGGCTCACCTTTTGCATCGGTAACTTTCCCTCCAAGCTCATTTAAAATTGCAAAAACCGCAGCCATCTCATTACTTGTTTTGAAATAAATTGTTCCTTTGTACCTTATTGCTTCCAATGCACCACTTTCTGGATCTTCAAAAACACTCTCTTTCCCCGCACCATTTGGTATATGAGCTATTTCCCTTGATTTATCCAATTCACTTGCATTTGGCGCATCTTGTTGAACGTTTGCTAAACCAAAAAATCTATCAACTTGCTCGACTAGAGGTTGTTCAAAATGAGGACTTGCGTTATAGGTAAAAATATCTTTTTCGGGGGTTTTATCCATAGGTTGAACGCTTACCAAGTTTCCTCCCTCATCATATTGAAGAGTATAGGCACCGCTTCCTTTAACTCCTACATAAAATAACCTTTTTGTGGGATGAGCCACGATACCAATTACGGGCTCCTTTGTTTTTAAATCAACTAATGCTATTACCGAGCCCCACTGGTCGTCTTTTTTCGCTCCAAAATTATTAGTGCCCTCTATTAGGTCGGTAACGAGTAAAAAGGTTTTGTCTCGTCATATTCTTTGACATTATCCTCTCCCTCTTCTCCCCAAAATTGCCAATCGGGACGAGTTGTAATAACTTGCTCCTTTATAAGTTGTTGCATATGCACGTCGGCTTTAGTTGCTACATCCGTAATTCCTGATGCCGCTGTGGCTTTAATGGTAGCTTACATAAATTCGGGGTCATCCCTCAAGGTTGGTAATTGCAAAGCTAAAGGAACATAAAACCCAAGGATTTGTTCGAGATGCTCTTTATAAGGAGAACGTTCTGCCACGTCTTTGAGTTGAATCGTGTTTGGTTGGTCAATCTTATCTTCTCCCATTTTATTTTATTAGTCCACAAGGATACGTGTTATAACATAAAGCTCTAACTTGGTGTATTTTGCGGGCCCATCAGGATTCGAACCCCGTACAACACTTACTTGCTCCCAAGGTTTACAGCCTTGCGTCGCAAAAGCGCGTCTACGGGGCAGGCCTGAGACCTTTGCAACCTGCCCGACGCTTTTGTGACCACTGGTGGATTTGAACCACCGACCTTCACGATGTCAACGTGACGCTCTAACCAACTGAGCTAAGTGGTCGCTTTGGCAGACCGGTGTCAACGAGATACACTGAGTTAACCGCCCTGCTCATGTCATTGACGAGAATAATTATATCATGTACGCTAAGTGCACGTCCGTCCCGCTTAGCGGGACGGTTACGGCACTTTGTGCCGCACCGATATAACAAAGTTATTATCGGATGCGGCCTAATTACATCATTTATGGAATCCATAAAGCGCGCTATCGCCGCGATTTTTGATTTTCTTCAAGGCATCGTTGTCGTTTTAGCGATCATGGTGATGATCTACCTCTTTATCATGTCGCCACAGGAAATAAACGGCGCATCAATGGAACCAAACTTTCATAACGGTGAGTACATCCTCACCAATAAAATTGTCTATAAAATGAAAGAACCTACTCGAGGTGATGTTGTCATATTTAAATCACCAAGAAACAAAGAAGTGGATTATATCAAACGTATTTTAGGACTCCCGGGAGATACGGTCGGACTAAAAAATAACAAGCTTTATGTCAATGGTCAACCGGTCGAAGAACCGTATCTCGCCCCGGATATTACAATATTTGGAGGATCATATTTACAAGAAGGACAAGAAATCACGGTCCCCGAAGGGCTCTACTTTGTCGCAGGAGATAACAGGCCACATAGTTCAGATTCCCGAGAATTTGGTCCGATATCCAAAGATGACATTATCGGCCAAGCTTTTTTACGTTACTGGCCCTTCTCTCTATTCGGTTTCATCTCGCACCCATCCTACGATATTGAGTAACTAACGTAAATTTTTATTTCGTGAGATGTTCGTGGACTATTTTGAGGGTTTTGCTTGTTGATTCTAATGTTCCCCGTATGACAAAAACAAGCCGCGCTTCAACTTTAGATTGCGTTATTTTTACTAACCCATTGATTGCCTGTGCCATGTCTTTGGCCATTCCGTCAAGTTCATCGCTATGAATTCGTTCGACTCGACCTACAGGTTTTTTATCATATTGCGCTTTAAGTCTCCTCGCCAAATCTTCAGCCCTGCGAACGGACGCGCTTTCTGACAAAATCGTTTTATATGCATCAACCATAAGCTTGGTTTCGCCAAGACCTGCTATTGCACGCGCATGACCTTCCGTGATGGCTCCTGAGATAAGTCCATCTTTAATCGCATCTGGGAGAGCTAATAGACGCATGGTGTTACTGACATACGATTCACTTTTTCCGATTCTTTTTGCAATTTCTGAAAGCGACAGACCAAATTCTTCTATCAACCGTTGAAATGCCTGTGCTCGTTCTATGGGATTAAGATCTTCCCGTTGAACATTCTCAACGATTGCCATCTCAAGCATGCCCTTTGCGGTCGTCTCTTTGACGATGACCGGAACAGTGGTCAGTCCTGCAAGCTTTGATGCTCGCCACCTGCGCTCACCCGCGATGATTTGAAAGCCTGCCGGAGTTTTGGCAACTATGAGTGGCTCGATGATACCGTGTTCTTGTATAGAGTGAACTAGATCAGAGAGTGAATCTGGAGAAATGAGGCCACGAGGCTGCAATGGATTTGGTTCGACTAATTCGATATCAAGATGAAGCACTTGTTGTGTATCTGCCATGATTTAGGCTGGTAGGACAGAAACAACCTGTTTGCCAAGTCGTGTAGAAAATGATACAAGCCCATCTGTCGTTGCAAAAAGCGTAAAGTCTTTTCCGATCATAACGCCACCTCCTGGATACACTTTCGTTCCTTTTTGACGAATGATTATGTTTCCTGCTATTGCCCGCTGTCCACCATAAATTTTTACACCTAAGCGCTTTGATGCGGAATCTTTATTACCTTTTGCGACGCCACCTGCTTTGACATGTGCCATACTTTATAATCTGCAAATCTGCTAATGACAAATCTACTAATAGAACTTGCTCATACCTTTACCAGATTAGTAGATTTAATCATTAGCAGATTACTTTTTTCTCAATATATAAAATTTTCTCCGGACGACTGCCTGTGGTCGACTATATTCTATAGGACCTTGTTCCACAGTATACCCAAGGTTTTCACACATGTCAATAACTTTTTTCACGAAAAATTCTCTTCCTTGCACGTTATACGACGGGAGCGCAATAACAACCTTCCCGTTATGCTTCAAAAGCCTGTACCAATCTCGAAGGCATCCGATATACAGTTTTTCAAGTCCTTTTATGGTATTTTTTATTTCGATTATTTGTTTATTGGATAATTGGTTTATTGGATTATTCCCGATTTTGCGGGCGCTTCCCATAAAAGGTTCTGTTACGATAGCGTCGATCGAGGCTTTGGGAATGTGCGATGAAATATGCGTCGCATCTGAGATGAATAATTGTATATTTGACCCATCTACCTCCGAATATTGACGTGCAAGCCATTCCAAATTTTTTTTCGTTCTAGACGTTGCATCTGCCGATTGGTCAGCTCCCACCACATTCCACCCGGTAAGAAGTGCTTCAGCTAAAATTGTCCCCATACCGCAAAACGGATCCAACAAAACTCTCTTCACCTTCCAGGAGTCAAAGCTCGCACCTCGGAAGGTGGCCGAGGAACTCCTTCCAGGTGAAGAATTTGCAATATTGACAATCATCCGGGCTACTTTAGGGGGAAGCATACCCGCCTTTGGATCGACTTGTGGCCTTCCATAATCGCGTTTATTCCAATCTCCAAAATCTTGTACAGAGATCGTTTTACCTATCATATACCTACCATTTTCTTTACCGACAATAAGCTCAACTACATGCTGGCCCGTAATAACCACACTTGAGAGCGTATCACCTTTTTTTGGAGATACAAATCGGCATGACATACCCTTATCCTCTAACATCTTTTTCATATCGTGAAGAAATGGAGTTGAAGGAGAAAACGCGCCATCATATCCACTTATCCCAAATGTGATTTTTTGAGAAGTCTCGTCAGTTAGATATGAGGTTAGTAGTTGAGGGGATAACTCATTTGTACGGTCGATAATACGAGCAACTTTTATTGATCCGCCAAGTTTCTGGAAAGCAGAAAGAAGAAGAGACTGATCGGAAACCTCAACAATAGATAGGTGGGTGGATATATATGTGACTTTTGGGAAAAAAGAACAAAGTTCTCCGTAAGCAAGTTCAGGGGTCCGACCTAAAACAAACAAATAGTGGCTCATGCCGTAGCGATCGCTGTTATTTCTACAGTAGTTAAATGCGGTCGAAATCCTATGTGACGCCGCTGCCGCACTTTACTCTTAAATCGTCGAACATCTATTTTTTCACCTTTTTTCTGTGCGAGAATTTTCGCGGTCACTTTGGCTCCCTTGACCGTCGGGGTACCGATATGATTACTTTTATTATCACTCGTAAGAAGGACGCGACCCACGGTAATCACGTCTCCGACATTGCCTTGTAATTTGTCTACATCAACCGTATCGCCATGCTCAACGGTAAACTGTTTCCCGCCTACTTCAATTATCGCAAACATATGGTTATGTATTGTATCAATTATAGTGTACCTATGCAATCGTACGATCTATCGATTGTCCTTTATAAATCGTCCATAAAAGGCCAAAAGATACGCCGATAGAAAGGAGAGAACTCCCACCGTAGGATATGAGAGGAAGCGTGATACCGGTAATGGGAACAATCCCCATGTTCATACCGATATTGATAAACATTTGAGAAAGAAGCATGGAAAAAAGTCCAACGGTATAAACAAATGGCATAATATCAATTATTTTTCCATGGATAAGCGGACCTATGATGCGCCAGAAAAGTATCAAATATCCGATGAGTAAAAAAAACCCGCCAACAAATCCAAGCTCTTCGACGAGAGTAGCGAATATAAAGTCAGTATGGTGTTCTGGAAGAAATCGTAAATGGCTTTGCGTCCCTCGTCCTAATCCTCTTCCAAATAGTTGCCCGCTACCTACGGCGATCATAGATTGAATTGCATTATAGCTTGCACCTTTTGGATCAAGTGCTGGATTAAGAAAGGTAAGAATTCTTGCCTTTTGATATGATGCAAGAAGATGCCATATCCCAGGTATAAGTATCGTAATTCCCGTAAGAGAAATGACTAAAAATCCTAATGGCAGTCCTCCTGCAAGCATCATAGCAATCCAAAAACTAGCATAGACCATACTACTTCCTAAATCCGGTTGCTTCATAACCAAAAGAAAAGGGAGTAAAAAAACTCCAATATGAATTGGTATGTATTTAAGGGATCTTGGGGGATATTTCGTTATAATCCAAGTAAAAAAAAGCAAAAGAAGCGGTTTTACAAATTCAGATGGCTGCAACTGGACACCCAAAACTACAATCCACCGGGTAGCTCCGCGGATACTCGGACCAATGTATGCAGAAAGTAAAAGAACTAATGACATGATATATCCAATAGGTGCAAACCACCACAAAATCGCTGGGTGGAGTAACGAAACGAGAAGCGCAAGAATCAAACCAATAGCAAGAAATACACTCTGTTGGAGCGCAAGCGATGGATTTATCGTCAGAATGAGAAATATGCCAAAAATCCCCAAGCAAAGGATGATAGCAATCCCTACCCAATCGACGTTTAATTTTTCTACAATGGTAAAAGCGCGAGTGAGTCTCCCCATGAAACAGTTGTAAGAGTTTGCTTTTGCACAAGATCAAGTAATTCTTTTCCCAAGGATTCGTATGATTTTGGAAGGGTCACCTTGACACGTTCGTCAATAGTACACCCTTTTTCTTTTCGAAGAATCTGTACCTTCCGCATGAGCTCTCGTGCTTTCCCTTCTTTTTCTAGCTGCGAGGTAATAGTGGTATCTAAAGCTACTCTTAGCTCTCCCCTTCCTACCTTCCATTGTACCTGTTTGACGTTTAATTCATCCTTGATGAGCTCCACAAATTCGTCCTCAATTTTGAATTTTACATTCTGAATTCTACATTCTTGGAGTGGTTGTCGTACCTTTATTTTTGCAAACTTTCTCTGCGCATGTCCCATTTCACATATTTTTCGAACCATCTGCATCTTTTCTTCAACCTCGATGCTCGAATCTCGCCTGTCCTGAGTCTTTCCGAGGGAATGCTCGATGCTCTCTTTTGGCCACTCGCTTAAATGAACCGACTCCTCACCAGTCAGATTTTTGTATATCTCTTCGGTAATAAATGGAGCTATCGGAGCTAATAATTTTGTGAGCGTCAAAAGAACTTTATATGTAGTCTGGTAAAAAGCTTCTTTATCTCGTTTATCGTTCACCGTCGGCCCAACGCGCTCTCGACATCGACGGATATACCACGTTGAAAGTTCATTGACAAATTTTTTTATATAGTCAATTGCTTTTACGCTATCATACGCCTCGAGCGCATTCGTAACATCAGAAATAAGTTTTTGAAATAGCGATAAAATCCATTTGTCCAATACATTTTTACTTTTGAATTTTGCACTTTGAACTTTGAACCTGTCTATATTGGCGTACGTGACAAAAAAATTATATATATTCCATAAAATCAAAAGTGTTCCTTTGACTTGATTGCGATACTCCTCCTCAGAAATACGTATATCTTCTCCATGCATCACGGGGCTTCCCATAAGATACATGCGGAGTGCATCCCCGCCATATTTTTGCAGTAATCCTTTGGGGTCAGGATAATTACCGTAATTTTTACTCATCTTTCTACCGTCTGTACCTAAAATCACACCGGTCACCACAACGTTTTTAAATGCATGTGAGTCATATAAAGCTGTTGCAATGACGTGGAGGACGTAAAACCACGCCCGGATTTGTCCGGTGTATTCAACGATAAAATCAGGCGGAAAGAAATCCTCAAGTTTGACCCCTTTCTCAAACGGAAAATGGCGTTCAGCATATGATGCAGATCCTGCTTCTATCCAGCTGTCGAGAACTTCCGGAACTCTACGAGCGGATTTGCCACACGTTTTACAGGTAATGACCACGTCATCAATATCCGGTTTATGTAAGTCTTTTATTTTTACTCCTGATGCTTTTTCTAACTCTTCAATTGATCCTGGTACGAACCGATGACCATCCGGGCACTCCCAAGCCGGCACCGGAGAACCCCAGTAGCGGCTTCGCGAAATACACCAATCCGGTGCGTGTTCCAAACTTTTCAAATAGCGACCATATTTAAAATGTTCAGGAAACCAGTTAACCTTTTCATTTGTCTTTTTCAGTTTATCTTTGAGATTCTGGATATTCACATACCACGCATCTTGCGGAGCGTAGATAAGCCGCGTGTGACAGCGCCAACACGTTGGAACGGTGTGCGTATAGGCGTCCACACGATAAATAAGTCCCCTCTTTTGTAAATCCTGAGTGACGAGCGGATCAACATCCAGGTAGTATTTTCCGCCCCACATCGGAATATTTGATTTGAGTATTCCTTCCTCATCGACATGCATTTCAATGTGTATATTCTCCTTTTGCATAACCGCCAGATCCTCTTCCCCATATGCTGCAATCGTCACAATCCCCGTTCCTTCCTCAGAATTCACGAAATCTCCGGCAACGACGACAAATGCCTGTTTTCCTTTTTCAATAGTGTAGTAATCGTAATGCGGAACAAACTTCTTTCCTACAAGTTTTTCTCCTTTAAACTCCTCTAAAATCCTATAAACTCCTTTAAGTACCTTGACTGTCTCTTTGGCCAAAATATATTGCTCGGAGTCTTGCTGAACTCTAACATAGGTCAGTTTGGGATTAACCGCGAGAGCTGACGTTGCGATCTTATTCCATGGAGTGGTTGACCACGCGAGTAGATACGTGTCTCGCTTGCCCTGAGCGGACTTGTCCTGAGTAACATCGAAGGAGTCGAATGGGTCTTCTACCAGTTGATACATAAATACAGAAGTGGGTTCGGAAATCGATTTATAGTTATCAGGATCCATGGCGACTTCAAAGTTTGAAATCGGTGTTGCGCAGTGCGGGCAATACAAAGAAACTCGAAGTCCTTTGTAAATGTGACCCTTATCATACATCTTTTTAAACACCCACATGACGCTTTCCATGTAGGGCAGATCCATGGTTTTATACGCATTTGTAAAGTCCACCCACCGACTCACATGGTCCACGTACCATTCCCACTCGCTGGAAACGTCTTTGACGTATGCCTTGCACTCATCGATAAAGCGTTTGACGCCGATTTTTTCTTCGATGTCTTTCTTGCGTTTAATATGAAGTTTCTCCTCGACCTTATTTTCCGCGGGAAGTCCGTGGCAATCCCAGCCCCAAACACGTCGAACACGGTACCCTTTCATCGTCCAAAATCTTGGGAACAGATCTTTAGGAATGCTTGACAACAAGCTTCCGTAGTGGGGAAGTCCTGTGATAAATGGCGGTCCATCGAGAAATGTCCATGTTTTGTCTTTGGGCCGTGATTCAATGGATTTTTCAAAAATCTTATTTTTTTTCCAATACTTTATCACCCGCCTCTCGAGTTCGGGAAAGTTGACCTGGGATGAAACTGGCTGAAATGACATAATAAGCACATGATACTAAAAACATCGACCGTATGCACATTGCAGTTTTGACACAATCAAAATATATGATAATATGCTCCAGGAATATCAATAATCACCCTCTCAATAATCACCCTCCGGGTGATCTAGCTTCGCACATCTTCTTTTCTCCTTGACGAAATCTACCTCCCTCATATAGTCTAAAAGAATGGCCACGAATCGGAAGGTTATTTTCGCTACGGGTGAAATCTATCACGTGTTCAACCGAGGCATTGAACGTCGACCGATCTTTACCTCTCAACGGGAGTACCAACGATTCCTGAATCTTATATCATATTACCGTTATGCATCAGTTCCCATGCGTTTTTCAGAATTTGCCAAACTTCCAAGCGATGCTCAGTCCTTCGTCTGGCAGAAACTACTCGACAAATCACTGTTTGACGTGGACATTATTTCTTACTGTTTTATGCCAAATCACTTTCATTTACTTCTCCGGCAACGCATTGATAAAGGAGTATCACGATTTGTATCTAATACTACCAATGGTTACACCAAGTACTTCAATACTAAACATCACCGAGTAGGACCATTGTTGCAGGGGACATTCAAGGCAGTCTGGGTAGAAACCGAAGAACAACTTCTTCATCTTACACGATATATTCACCTCAATCCTACGACAAATTACCTAGTACAGGAACAAAATCTTCAGGATTATCCGTGGTCGTCTTTCCAAGAATATTTTGGACTAAAGGAAACCGGCATTTGTGATACCTCGTTTTTACGAAGTACGTTTCCGTCAGGGAAGGTATATGAGGAGTTTGTACTCGATCAAGTTGATTACGCTCGTGAGCTTGAAAAAATCAAACATCTGAGCATTGATGAAGACTGAAGATTAGGTGCGAACGTATTTCACCCGGAAGGTGATTTTGACCGCACCGGAAGGTGATTTTGACCGCACTGTTCTGGCTCCTAACGGAAGGTTTGCGTATACTTTCTGAAATTTTTCCATCAAATCCATAGCAAGTTATCAATATATCGCAAATGCAGATTGCTTGTAGGATTCTCATATCCCGTACAATCTTGATATACTTAAACTTATATGCCAGATGTAATACCAGAAGCAGTAGTAGACCATGTGAATCATTTTGACTCGCAGCTCCGTAATATATATGGGGCTGATTTTTTACAAAGCTATTATGCATCACAAAATATGCGGTTTGAGGATACGTCATACAAGTCTCCAGATATTCCTTTCTTTAAGGAAGCAAAACCGATACTACAAAATTCTTCAAATTTTCATTTCGTAGAGTGGCAACAAGACAATGGAGCTATAGATTGGCGTTACATAGTCTCCTCACAAGAGAAGATACCTGGTGATGATGGCACCTACACGTGTCAGAGGTCATTTCGCTATGACGAAGGAAATAAACAATGGATTCAAGAAGTCACGCAAATTGAAACGACCAAACCGCTCCCCATGCATGACAAAGTGTCAAGGGCGGTAAAACCCTCTTTAAACTCTGCACTGTCGGAGAGACTCGGAGCACATTTTTTATCGGAATTTACCCGAAGTGACATAATCGACGTAGCTACAATCGAACAGCATTCGATGGGACGTGAGGTAAAAACATTGTTACCAAAAGGTGATGTCAGAGTTCGTTATTTAAATAAACCAGGAGTGCAATCATCAGCTTTAATAAATGTAAGTAGAAAAAACGCATTAACTGATACATATGGAAGTAATTTTGAACAAGCGTACGAGCATGCTCCAACGTTCATTGCCAACAATTTAACAGCAGAAAACATCCATCAACTACCGCAAGTAAAAAAATTTCTAAAAGAACATGGAGGCAGTAAAGCAAAATTTGAGTTTAAATATGTGACGTGGACTGACGATACAGGAGCAAATCAAACAGCGTATGTCATTAAATGGTATTCCAGTAGAGAAGGTCAAAAACGGAAATTTTTTGAAATAGCCAAACTCAATAGCGATAAAGATGGGAAACCTGAATTTCATATAACCTATTATCCTTTTACAACAAGTCCGCTAGAAGAGTTCTTACAACCAAGAGAAGAACCTTGTTGGATCATAGAACAAGTGTGTGGAGACCAACACCTAGTTCAGGTTCTTGAGCCAAGCTTAGATGAAAAAGGAGCCTTTCGGAATATCTTTATCGGAATAGAAGACATGACTACAAAGAAGTGCCTAGTTTTCAACGATATTTTTCCAGAAGCAACGTATATCACAAAACAACTTGACAAGAAAAGGGTTCTCTCGCACGTAAGTATATTAATCGATCCAAATCCTATCATTTCCTTGCCAATTCTTGATTTATCTACCGAATCGCATTATGTATTGAAGCAGGTGTTAACATTACGAGCAAGCCCAACAATGGCCATTGCTCACGAACTGGGACATTATGCGCTTCGCGCCATCTATCGCAAAATTAATACAGGTGATGAGGTTGCTGCAGATAGTAATGTTTTATTAACAATTCAGGTGGCACGAGAACAAGGAGTAAACTTGTATAACGGTGTTCCAGATAATCAAATTATATTGTTAAATATTGGAGGGTAAAACCTGAGTTTTCTAGCTCCTCTGCCTCAAAAACGCGGGGATGTCGAATTCGTCTTCTTCGGGTGGGACGTCGTCTGCGGGTG
>CAYVAR010000002.1:19717-66267 GCA_964449675.1 uncultured Gammaproteobacteria bacterium | reverse complement strand
ATCTATGGCCGGTGCCCCGGATGAGACTATGGCGAAACAATATGGAGTCACTGCAGTTGGTCAAAACACTCGGATAAATCGGGAGAGGCTCAATCATCTCACCGACCTCGTCGATAGCGGGAAAATAAAGGTGCAGGTGGATACGGTATATCCTCTTTCTCAAGTCAAAGAAGCCTTCAATCACCTGGAAACTGGCCACCCCAAAGGAAAAGTTGTGGTAAAGATGAATGGATAATGTTTTATGGCAACGATAAAACAGACAATCTCCTTTGACGCATCACCCCAAAAAGTTTATAAGGCGTTTATGGATGAAAAAGAGCACGCCGCATTTACCGGAGCACATGTCAAAATAGAAAATAAAGTCGGCGGTACATTTAGTATCTGGGATGGCTACGCGATTGGAACGACTAAAGAACTTGTACCAGGAAAAAAGATTGTCCAAACATGGCGCGCGTCAGACTGGCCGAAAGATCATTATTCCACCGTGACGCTAGAATTTTTAGCGGCAGGGAAAAGCACCAAACTTATTTTTACTCAAGTCCATGTACCAGAGGATCAAGAAAAATCTATTGCCGAGGGTTGGTACGAGTACTACTGGAACCCGCTCAAAGACTATTTCCTTAAAGTTAAATGATTTTTTGGAAGGGGGTTTTGTATTTTTTGTTGCTGCCTCTATTCCAGGGAGGTTTTTTGTGGGAAAATGGTCTCATGAAAACCTTCGTATTTGTTGATGCGGCGAATTTATTTTACGGAGGAGAAAAGAGTTTAGGGTGGAAGGTAGACTACCGAAAGCTTCTCAAATACCTCAAGAAAAAGTATCGGGCGACGAAAGTATTTTATTTCGGTGGAGTGGAAATTCACGACTATCCCTACGATTATATAGTCAATGATTCCGTTTCCGTTGAAAAGGTATCAAAATATTTATCGAGGTACATTAAAACAAACGCAAAAAAATTTGACGAGGCTAGATTAATTCTTCTGTCGAGGCATGTGCAACGAACTAAATTTTACATCAAACTCCAAACGTTTGGATATCAACTCGTTATGAAACCGGTCAAGTTATATGTTCAGCCAGACGGATCGACTCATCGCAAAGCAAACTGCGATGTGGATATGGCGTTTTATCTCATGAAAGAGAAGGACCATTTTACTCGGGCGGTAATACTTTCCGGTGACGGTGATTTTCTTCCTGTACTCAAGTATCTTCGAAAAATTGGTAAGGAAGTAGTGATGTTAGCGCGTGGTTCCAGAACCGCAAGAGAAATTCGCCAATTTGCAGGGAGTAATTTTCGGGATTTTGTTCGTTTAGAGAAGGAAATAAAGTTTATCGAAAAGAAATAAAAAGAAGCGGACATACGAAATATCCGCTTCATGTTTAGTGTCTATAGATTACCACAGAGTATTTTAGAAATCAAGTATGAATCTCAAGATTGGAACTTGCAGGACGGAAACACAGTATTTGTACCTTTTAGCTTCAGATTGCACCTTCCGCCATTAAGAAAAGCCCGTTTAATAATTGAAAGAAATAGACTAGGGCAAGTAATTAAAGCTCGTGCCCCTTATGTGAAGACGCATCGAGCTCGAGTTTGACCCCCATACCACCCTGTTTTTCTGAACCCCAAACCCCATTTAACCTCGAATAAATCCGCGATAAATAAACCATTTTTGGAAGTCGTCGAACTTGAATTTGATGTATAATTGTGTGAAAAGGGTTTATCTTTTTATGCTTAAATCATACTTACAGCAAGTTTTTTCCAAATTAAAGACGGGTGAAGCAGGTGAACGGACGTATTACCCAGTGCTTGAGGAATTACTCAAAAACTTCCAGGAAGGCTCTCAAATAATTGTCGAACCGAGGAAATCGGCTGTAGGGATTCCAGATTTCAAAGTGCAAACAGAAAAAGGGTTATTGGTTGGATATGTCGAAGCTAAAGACCTAGGGCGAGACCTAGACCGATTGACCAAAGGAGAGCATGAACAAATTGACAAGTATCGAAAAGAATATCCAAAACTCATTGTAACCAATTTTATTGAATTTCGGTTATACGAAAGTGGTGAGCAAGTTGATTCGGTTGTAATTACACAACCAGTAACACTGAAAATTGGGACTCCCGTATTAGATAACGAGGGCAGGGCAAGAGGATTGTTTGGAAGGTTCTATTCAACCACCATTCAGCAGGTTCATAGTGCTAAACGATTATCCGAGCTCTTGGCTCACAAGACACGAGTGTTACGGGGTCTGATTAGAGAAGAAATAGACCTGACTGATAAAGAAGAGACTGAGACAGAGAAGCTTCTTGAGACATTTAAGAAGACGCTTAAGCCCGACATGACTCCTGAAATCTTCTCTGACATGTATGCGCAAACTATTACATTCGGGTTGTTTGTTGCCAGAATCAATTCTGACCATGAGGAGTTCACCCGTCATACCGCTCATTCACTGATTCCGCATACTATTCCTCTTTTGAAAAAAATCTTTTGGATATTATCAGGGCAAGATGTATCCCAGCATATTGAATGGCAGGTTGATGAAATCGCTGAAATCTTAGCAAATACTAACATACAAAGAATTACTGAAGAGTTTTTTAGTCACGGAAAAGGCCGTGACCCAATAATTCACTTCTACGAAACTTTTCTTGCTGAATACGACTCAAGTCAAAGAGAACAACTGGGTGTTTATTACACTCCTCAACCAGTCGTTTCGTATATCACGAAGTCGTTACACAAAATTTTGAAAAAGAGTTTTGGGAAAAAAGAAGGTTTTGCTGACACTTCAGTCATCACTCTTGACCCTGCAGCAGGGACGCTAACATTTCCCGCAGAAGCCATTACAATAGCTAAGCATGAATTTGAATCATCTCACGGGACTGGGGGGTGGGATAGCTTGGTAAAGACGCATATACTGAAAAACTTTTACGCTTTTGAGATTTTGATGGCCCCGTATGCAGTAGGGCATCTTAAAATATCACTGCTTCTCAAAGGGTTGGGCTATCAGATGGGCCAGGATGAACGATTTGAGTTGTATCTGACTAATACCCTGGACATGTCTAAGTTTCAACCACAACAGGCTATGCTTGCTGAAGAAATATCGCAGGAGTCTGAGAGGGCGTTTGAGATAAAAAATAAAGTTCCCGTGCTAGTGGTTATGGGAAATCCGCCTTATTCAGGACACTCATCAAATAAAGGTGAGTGGATAGAAAAACAGATTGAAGAATATAAAAAGGTTGACGGTAAGCCGTTAGGAGAGAAAAACCCCAAGTGGTTGAACGACGATTACGTTAAGTTTATCCGTTTTGCCCAGTGGAAAATAGAAAAGACTGGGCAGGGTATTTTAGGATATATTACCAATCACGCCTGGCTTGATAACCCAACGTTTAGAGGTATGCGTGATTCACTTATGAAGTCATTTGATGAGATATATATTTTGAATTTACATGGAAGCGCACTCAAAAAAGAAAAAGTACCAGAGGAAATACAAACTAAAGAAAAAATTGGAGAAAGGGATGAGGGAGTTTTTGGAATTCGGCCAGGTACATCAATCACTCTTGCGGTAAAAAGTAATGAATCCAAGAGCGGGTGTAAAGTTTATTACGCTGAGCAGTGGGGCCTGAGAAACAAAAAGTTTGAGTGGTTGGATAACCACGATTTGGATAATACTGAATGGAAGATTTTGACTCCTAACACACCTTCTTACTTTTTTGTAGAAAAAAATGAAGAGATATGGGATATTTATAAAAACTTCACCAGCTTGGTTGATATTTTTCCTCTAAATAGTATAGGTATTCAGAGCCATAGAGATAACTTAGTTGTTGATTTTGATGTCGAGCCCATAAAAAGGAAATTTAGGATGTTGTGGAACTCAGATTTGTCTGACCAAATGATTGCTGACGGCCTAGAAATTAAAGATACGAATACTTGGAAAATAGCGGAAAAACGTAGTCTAAAAATCGTAGGTGAAGATTGGGAGAAAAAGATATTACCAGTGTTATACAGACCCTTTGATACTCGATGGATTTTTTACCATAAAGAATATGTGGATAGACCGAGGAATGCCGTAATGGAACACATGGCCATGGGTGATAATCTCATGTTACTTGTTCCAAGAAGTGTAGGGGATACTTGGGAGCATGCGTTTGTCAGTAATTCGCTAGTAGTTGATGTTGCAATTTCAGCACGGTCGAGAGAAGCTAATCAATCATTTCCGCTGTATCTTCATAACGATATGGCACACCAGGGCTCAATGTTTGATGATGGTGGAAAAAGTCAAAATATCAACTGGGACTCATTACCTGGTTGGATGGCTGGTATTCAACCCATTACATCTCCTGCCACGGATAACTTTATCCAAGTACCAGAAGCCATTTTTTATTACATCTATGCCGTGCTTTACTCAAATATCTACCGTGGGAAATACCAGGAATTTTTGAAATCGGATTTTCCCAGGATTCCGTTCACGGATGACTACAAGACATTCCAATACCTAGTGATATTAGGTGAGCAGTTGGTTGAATTTCATTTATTGAAATCAAAATTACTCAGCGATCCAGTGTCCCGATATGAGGGGAAGGGCGACGATAGAGTTGGCAAACGGGATTACCATGAAGACTCAAATCGATTGTATATAAATGGGTCCCAGTATTTTGACAAAGTTGCACCCGAGGTTTGGAATTATTACATCGGCGGGTACCAGGTTCTAGACAAGTGGTTAAAAGACCGAAGCGGAAGGGTTTTGTCGCTTGAGGACCAGTTGCATTTTAGAAAAGTGATTACAGCGTTGACCCAGACTATCGATATTCAGGAGAGGATAGATAAATTTTATCCCGACGTTGAAAAGTCTCTTGATAAAGAAGTTAAAGAATAAGGCGAACTATGGCTCTGCATAAAGACATGAAATTGTGGGAAATGAGGCAGTTCCTACAAGAAGAAGTAAAAGAACAGATACTTCTTGAAATTGCTCCTATTCTGCACGTTGGGATTGCACAGGGTGGATATTTTGGTGTTACCAGGCAGATACTTTGTTTGGTTGATTTTTTAGGAGCTTTGTACTCGGGATACAATGGCGAAGTAGATAAAAAAACTGAGAGAAAGTTGATTTCTAAAGGGGAGAAAGCGATTAAGTTTATAGAAGAAATAATGGGAGAGAATGACCCTAATTACAAGACCAATGGAAAATATCTTTACTTGATGTATCGACATGGGTTAGTGCATTTGTACCAACCCAAAGAGATAGAGTTAAAAGATGGTAAGAAATTATCATGGTTGGCGTATAAAGGCCCGCGTGAGGGAACAAATGTGCTTGAAGTGCAAAATGTAAAACATATGGGAATTTCTCAAAGCCCTCAAGACCCTAATACAAAATATCTGACTATTTCGATTATCAGTCTGTACTACGATTTGATTACAGCCATCGACTTATTTACTAAAAAACTTGAGCTTGAAAAGGATTTACAAAATAAATGGATATCGACAGCTAACGCCATTAGTGAACCTGAGAAGGAAGAATACTAGTGGTGTAGTCTATGCTCTTTGGCTTTTCCTCTTTTCCCACCAAGTTTCAATTTTGTATTGAATTTTATAACCGACCACGATAAGTCCGAAGAATATACTTTGTACTTTGTACTTTGTACTTTAGGTACTTTGGGGACGGAGTACTTTGGGGACGGAGGTTGGATTGGTTACTCTATCGCTCTCAGAATGATGTAGTTTAAGATGAAACCCTATGTTACAATCTCTCCATGAATCTGAAAGTCGGCATCGTAGGGCTTCCAAACGCAGGGAAAAGCACATTGTTTAATGCGCATCTCAAGCGACAGGCGGGGAAATGGCTATTGTGCCATAAAGTTGCTATACTTCCCCTATATGACTGCAAGAAACCAAACCAAACTCATACAATCATATAAAAAATATCGTTCACGTCGGACAAAAAAAACAACAGTGTTAGCATATTTGCGGTCTTTTATGCCCGAAATAATCTTCCGAACAACGAAGCTTGAAGGTGAATCTGTGACGAGAAAACTTGTACGTTCTTTATTTCAGTAAAGAATGAGCATAAAGACAAAACCAAAAGGTGCAACCTCATATAAGGAAACTACGTTTGGGATAACGCTTTAACACACCAGGTGTGGAATAGCTTTGTACCTAAATCGAGCTCGCTTCTGTTACAATTTCATCATAGATAAATAAATAATCTACATGGGTTGTAGAGCTTCGTATGTCGAAAAGACACAAATTAAGTAATCTCGAAAAGACACAACAACGCGCGTGGAGATTTTATGACCATTGGCGTAAGACGGGCTCAAAAAGCCCAGCGTTTGACGGAGAAATGATTCATGTAAGTCGACTCGGGTGGGATCATCTCCTCAATCCTCGCAAGAAACGAAGTAAAATAGAAAAAATTCGTCGGCTCAAAGCTCTGCCGCTTGCCAAAAAGCTTATCGAACAATCAACCACATATCAGGAGCACAGAACAGATCGTGACATTTCTTATTGGGCTTTTGTAGCTTATTTGGATGGACAGAAGGTAAAAGTGGTCGTTTCTGCTCGGAACAAGAAAAAATATTTTTTATCCGTAATTGTCATGAAGTAAAGAGTCTCGCGCTTTGGCGACATGCGTAACGCGGTCAAGGTCTAAGCCTTTCGCCTTACTTCAAGATAAAGTGTACAGAATTTAATCGAATCTGTCAATCATATGAATCTGAAAGTCGGCATAGTTGGCCTACCAAACGCCGGGAAGAGCACGCTGTTTAATGCGCTGCTCAAGCGTCAAGTTGCGGAGGCGGCGAATTATCCGTTTACGACTATTGAGCCCAATATCGGCGTTGTTCCGGTTCCGGACGAGCGGCTGGAAGTACTTGCAGAGATCGTTGCAAAGACCGAAGGGGATCCCTCGGCTTCGCTCGGGATGACAAAGAAACCGCCATTAGTACCGGCGATCGTGGAATTTGTAGACATTGCGGGACTGGTAAAAGGTGCATCAGAAGGACAGGGACTCGGAAATAAATTTCTTTCCCATATTCGGGAAGTTGATCTTATCTGTAATGTAGTGCGCGAATTTCCCGATCCAGATGTTGTTCATGTGGCCGGTTCTGTCGATCCACAGAGAGACAGAGAGATTATTGAAACAGAACTCATGCTTGCTGATCTTCAAACACTTGAAAAGCAGGCGGAGCCTCGCGGAGTCAAAGATAAAGTAGGGCAGGAGCACTGGATGCTTATCAAAAAACTTCAAGAAGGATTAAACCATGGGATATCTGCGCGGGAGGTAATTGTCGATACTCAAGATCAAAAAAAGGTGGCAGATCTCCACCTTTTATCTATGAAGCCGGTGCTGTATGTGGCAAATGTTTCTGAACAACAGTTAACAAATTTACAAAGTGACAAATTAACAATAAGCGCAAAGATAGAAAGCGAGCTATCGAGTTTACCCGAGGAAGATCAGAAAGCATATCTTAAAGAATTGGGATTAGCGGCGTCAGGGCTAGATCGACTGATTCAAAAAGCATACGAGATGCTTGGGCTTATTTCTTTTCTCACCTGTGGAGTAAAGGAAGTACGCGCCTGGACGATTGAGAAGGGCATGAAAGCGCCTCAGGCAGCAGGGGTCATTCACACGGATTTCGAAAAGAAATTTATTAAAGCAGATGTTATTTCCTATCATGAATTTATTGCTGTCGGCGGGTGGAAGAAGGCCCGCGAGGCTGGGAAAGTACGATCTGAAGGAAAAGGATACGAGATAAGAGACGGAGATGTTATAGAATATAAGATAGGAAGTTGATCCTCCTTTATGCCCGATGGAACACCACGAGAAGTACTTTATAATCCGTTGAACAAATCCGAACTTTCTCGTTTTGGTAAAATACGAGCTTTTATAGAGCGCACAGGTCTTCAAGAACCGCGAAAAGCAGAAAAGGTGATGTTGCCCAATGGAGGAGAAGTACGAGTCATTACATCGGTTGTTGACCTTGATCATGGAGATATGGAAGCAAACGGAATCATTGTACCGATTCGGCCTGTGTCCCATGATGATTCCAGCCCCATCGTAATTTCCGTTATAAATGCGGGAATGTTTGAGGCAACAAGTGCAGAAGGATACAATACCGGTGTTGCCAATACGGGAAATACTGAAATAAAGCTTGCTTCTGGACTTTTCGCCGAAGAACCGGAAAATCTAACTGCCAATGTAATAATTTTCGTCAAACCGGAAGGTATAAATACACAAAGCTATGCGGAAGGTCAAACACTTATTGGAAGGGCCACGGCGCAAGTACTAGGGAGGATAGCAAGAGATTATAAAAAGTCGCATAATCTACCAGAGGATAAAGAAGTCTATTGGGATTTTACCGGATACTCAGAGGGATCAAATCAAGTTCTTTCTGTTGCCGCAGAAACGCACCGTCAGAAGTTAGGACGTATTCGAAGAGTTGTATCTATAGGTGGAGCCGGGTTTATTCAAACCGGCCCAAGCGAACAAGTTAATCCTTTTACTTTTACAGGAGCAGCCCTTTTTGAGAAGCTAATAGCTATGGTGTCGCCACGTGCGTTTGGCCCTTATGATACTCGTGTATTTGTTGGCGAAGGGAGGGATCCACTGTTTGATGAGCATATCCCAAGCGAGCCAATACTAAGAATTAGAGAGAGTTTAACGAAGTACCCACCAGATTATAAGTTTTTACCGATTCAGCAAAAGGGTGTGGGTACAGAACGTATAGATCCAGCTCATGATTTTCATAATGTTATTGTGTGGAGTAAGCGCCTTATTGAAACTATGCTGGGCACTGCACAGGAAGGTGCTTCCGTTCCGTGGCGTAGAGTCAAAGAAGCGTGTGCAGCCAATAAGGATACGCGTTATTTAGCCAAAATTTTTTCTGAAGAGGGGGGACAACTTCTTGTGTTTGCCGATGAATCCGATCCCTTTTTTGCACCTAAATTTGTCAGAAGAGGAATAGAAGCACTTCGCAAAGAATATCCTAAGGCACCAATACGGTTTGTTTCTTCTGCGCTTGGACATGCAGGACCTCACTATGAGCAAACAGCATTTAATCGGCTTGTGCACAATATTCTGAAAGAGTGGAAGCTCACCACGAGATGAGCGTTGTGATTTGAGCTTGGGCATGATATTATCTAACCCATTATGCGATCGTATGAACTCATGCTTGTACTTGCCCCAGATAGTGCTATTGACTCTCTAGAAAAACAAGAATCACTCGTTAAAAAACTTGTTGGTGATGTTGATATCCATATACAAGAGGTGACGTCTCTTGGCAAAAAGCAGCTTGCCTATCCGATACAAAAACACAAAGACGGAATATATATTCTTGTCCAACTGGAAGCGTCGTCACTTAATATTAGCGTAATCGAGAAGCAGGCAAGACTAGGTACGGACGTGATACGATACTTACTCATTGCGAAGAATTGATGTTTTAAATTAATGAGTGTAATTCGTATTTGATATAGAGTTATTGTTTCTAACTAACGAAGTAACGAATTAACGGAATAACTAATCATGGCATCTCGAAGTTTAAATAAAGTCATGCTTATCGGCAATCTCACGCGAGATCCGGAACTTCGCTACACCCCAACCGGGGCAGCAGTATGTTCTGTGGGTCTTGCTACCAATAGGTATTGGACCACGGAATCGGGTGAAAAAAAGGAAGAAACAGAATTTCACCGTGTTGTTGCCTGGAATAAACTTGCTGAGCTTTGTAGTCAACTTTTAACTAAGGGTAGAAAAGTATATGTAGAGGGGAGACTTCGGACGACGAGTTGGCAAGCGGCTGATGGCAGTCAAAGAAATACGACGGAGATAGTCATAGAAGATATGATACTTCTGGATCCACGACGCACTGCTCCAACGGATGAAGGAGGAAGTAGTGACACAAATGTCCAGGCAGCTCCCGTAGCGCCCGTAGCCGCTCCATCCACAAAAGTCGTAGCACAGCCCGTCGTTGGCGGGAAGAAGAAGGGATCACAAGCTGACGAAGAGAATAAACCAAAAGAAGGAACTGAAGAGGTAAATCCGGACGATATACCGTTCTAAGAAGAGCGGTTAGATGGTTGGGATGGTTAGATGGTTTTAAGAAGACATATAGTGTGACCATATAGCCATCTAGCCATGTAACCATTATCACTTATGCAAAGAAGCCGTCGATTACAACGAAAACCCCGACCAGTTGCAAAAAACTGTGCATTTTGTGAAGGAAAGATAGAACCTGACTATAAAGAGTCAATGGTGCTTGGGCGATATCTTACGGAACGTGGAAAAATACTTGCCAAAAGCAAGACGGGTATTTGCAATACTCATCAGCGAGCACTTACTATAGCAATTAAACGAGCACGACACGTAGCGCTGTTGCCGTTTATCGTGAGAGCGTAACAAGAATCGTAAATCTACGAATGACAAATCTACAAATGAATGGTTTAATATAGTGAATGATTAAATCATTGATTAATTTATTTGTATATTGGTTTATTTGTAGATTTTTCATTTCATGAGAGCCCTGCCGTTTTCTTCCATTCGAAAATACGTTATCATAGCTGCGTTTCTTCTTCTTGCCGGCGGTATCGGGTATACACTCGGGCAGCGCAATATTCGTGTTTCAGTACTGGAGAGTAAAGTCGTTGTTCAGAGGGATCCACCCGCAGGAACTTCTGTGGACTTTTCACTTTTTTGGGACGTCTGGGGCAGGCTTTTCCGCTACTACATAGACAAATCAAGTCTTGATAGTCAAAAAATGGTTTGGGGAGCAATCACCGGTATGGTGGGTGCACTCGGAGATCCGTATACAGCATTCTTGCCGCCAAAAGAAAATAAAGAATTTAAAGAAGATCTTGGCGGAGAATTTGAAGGGATCGGTGCGCAGCTTGGTATGAAAGATAACCGGATTATTGTCATCGCACCCCTCAAGGGAACACCAGCAGATAAAGCAGGTATTCGTCCGAGTGACTGGATTGTCAAAGTCAATGATGAGGAAACAAATGGATGGAATGTGCCACAGGCTGTGACAAAAATTCGTGGACCTCATGGGACAAAAGTGACCCTTACCATTCTTCATGAACATGATCAAAAGCCAATTGAGATTGCAATCGTACGAGATACCATCCTTGTACCATCTGTTGAATCATGGCAAAAATCAATTAATGCGATTACAGAAATTTCAAACGCCAGTGAAGCTGCATCGTTTCGATCTAATACTGAGAAGATTGCGTACCTTCGTCTTTCACGATTTGGTGATCATACCAACGAAGATTGGAATAAAGCGGTTTCTGATTTGCTTACTGCTCAAAAAACAAATGGAAACCTAAAGGGACTCGTGTTTGATTTACGTAATAATCCTGGAGGATATCTTGAAGGTTCGGTCTTTATCGCGAGTGAATTTTTGGGTAGCGGTATCGTTGTATCTCAAGTCAATAGCGACGGCAGTAAACAAGAGTATGCGGTCAATCGAAAAGGAAAACTTCTTGATATTCCTCTGGTTGTCCTTGTCAATAAAGGAAGTGCATCAGCAGCTGAAATCGTCGCGGGAGCACTCCGCAATCACAAGCGTGCAAAACTTGTGGGAGAGTCGACCTTTGGTAAAGGATCTGTTCAGACCCCGCAGGAGCTTAGTGGCGGGGCCGGGCTTCATATTACGACCGGAAAATGGCTCACGCCAAACGGTGACTTTATCCAGAAACAAGGGATAAAACCAGATGTTGAAATAAGTCTTGATGTCTATGAAGCTTCTAGCGATGGGCAACTTGCAAAAGCGATAGAATTGTTATTACAATAATATCCACTATTTTTTGTAGAGGAAGAAATTTTCTAAGCTAATTTTCAGGAAAACGAGAGATATTTATTATTCACAAATAATGCGTGTAGTTATGAAACTTAACAAAATATTACTTATTATCGCTGCCCTTATACTCCTTGGTGGAGGACTTTTCAGTACGGGTACATTCGGACTCGATTGGAGTATTGGTGAAAAATATTTTCATTTTAAATTTCCTCAAAATACCACGCCGCCACTGACTACCACCGGATCGGAAAAAGTTAAAGTGACCAGTGAAGAGAGCGTTGTTATCGATGTTGTTGACAAAGCATCACCATCGGTTGTGACAGTCGGAATTACAAAAACGAGAAAACTCGGGGACATGTTAGAGATCAATCCTTTTGATCCGTTTTCACCGTTTCGAAGAACCCCGGGAAAAATGCAAAAGCTCGAACAGGATATCGGCAGTGGATTTATTGTCGGAAGTGACGGGCTTATCGTGACCAATAAACATGTCGTTGCTGATACAGAGGCAAAGTATCGGGTGATAACCAAAGATGATACATCATATGATGTCGTCAAAATCTACCGCGATCCGGTCAACGATATTGCTATCGTGAAGATCCCAGCCTCGAGTTTACCGACGGTTGAACTGGGAGACTCCAGTAAGATTAAAGTCGGTCAACTGGCTATCGCTATCGGCACGGCGCTTGGAGAATTCCGTCATACTGTAACGACTGGCGTCATCTCTGGCGTTGGTCGCGGGATCACAGCGGGAAGTCCGTTTGAAGGGTATGTCGAGCGCTTGGATAACGTTATCCAAACTGATGCAGCGATTAATCCCGGTAACTCTGGCGGACCGCTTTTAAATAGTAGCGGACAGGTGATTGGGATAAATACCGCAGTTTCCGGTGAAGGGCAAAATATCGGCTTTGCAATACCGATACATGTGGTCAAAGACGCCCTTTCCAACTTTAATACCACCGGCCAATTCAACCGGCCTTTCCTTGGCGTTCGCTACAAATCTATTACGAAAGATCAGGCACTCCTTAACGATGTGCCGGAAGGCGCATATATTTTAGAGGTGGTCGCAGGAAGTCCAGCAGAAAAGGCAGGACTTCAAGAGGAGGATATCGTCACCAAAATAGACGACGTCAGACTCTCCGGCGATAACGCAGAACTTGCTAAGGTTATAAGTAAGAAAAAAGTCGGCGATACCCTCAGCCTTGCGGTTTGGAGAGATGGGAAAGAAATGAGCGTTAAGGTTACCCTCGGAACGCAAGAAGAGTAATTATTTTATGACATCTTCCGACCAAGGAGATTTGAAACTACCCAAGAAAGATGTTGGTCCAATGGCATGGAGTGATTTTAAGCAGACTATATTACTTGGACGATTTAGTGGCGTAAATGAGGCTGGGTTACCTAGATCATTTACAATGGGTGATGTACTTTTGCAAACTTTTGATGAAATGTTGCCAAAGGAATCTGGTTTAGGTCATGCTTTAAGAAAATTTCAGGTTGAGACTGGACGAAGACCAATCGGAGATGAAGTTGGAAGAGCAATAATTACTGATCAACTAGGGAGCAAATTTATGGTACAGACAAGAAACGTAGGTGTCTCAACTCAAACTATGACAGGTATTAACTTGCATATGACGCCTGTTCCAGGAGAAATTGGAAATATTCACACACATCCAATTGATGTAATGCCTACGGGGGGGGATTACGGGAGTTTTTTAACCGGACAACATGTTGTAAAATTTGTTGTTTCTCCAAGGCGAGTATTTGCACTGGTTCGACTTCCAAATATTATACGGTTTCCGGATTCTAAATCAGCGAGAAAATATATTGTTCAAATGGGGAGAACGAAAGGAAAGCTCACTATAGATGTTGATGATTTTATGAGAGAATGGATGCCTGGTTTAGCAGAAGATATTGAAAAAGATCTTAATTGGATAGTAGATTATGACTCAATGAAAGAGCTTCGAGCAGCCTGTTACGAAGCAAATCGAGGTAAAAAGGTGTTTCGTAGAAAAGCATGAGATTTTCTATATATTATTTTTGTGTGTGAATCTACACCCGTCGGGTGGAGTAGCTTCATACCCGTTCTCTTATGAAGAAATCTCCGGAAGAAATTAAGGCCATTCTTGACGAAATGAGGAGAGTGTTTGCAAAATCCGCAAAAAAAGAAATACTGGTCAGTGCTTGATACGCCCGCATGGAAAAGGAAAGAGAGGAAGTATTTAGAAAATATTTCGAAAGAAATTTTGCGTGGACAGGATCGTTTTTGACACCGGACAGCCTCTGGAAAAGTAATGTTTTTTGGGTTGCGGTCGCAACGCCAAAGACAATACTTTTTCAGGGTTGGGACAGGAGTGTTTCGGTAATCTTTGATAATTTTCCATCCACGATGTCTTCCAAGTTGTGCCATGATTTGTTGATCCGGTGGTCGGTGACGCGGTTTTGCGGGAAGTTGTAGGTGCGGATTTTTTCGGCGCGCATGCCACGGCCAATGACCCTTCGGCTATCGCTCAGGGCAAGTTCTTGCTCCATCAGCTGCTTCTCCCACAGTTTTGCGCGAAGCATGGAAAGAGCAACTTGTCTGTTTTGAAACTGATCGCGTTCGGTTTGACACGTGACGACGATGCCGGTGGGCTTGTGGCGAAGGCGCACCGCAGAGCTTACTTTATTTACATTTTGGCCGCCTTTGCCCCCTGAGCGAAAAAAGTCCCATTCCAAATCATCCGGTTTTATATAGACTTCTGTTTCCGGAATTTCCGGCAGTACGGCAACAGTAGCAGTTGAAGTATGGATACGGCCTTGTCGTTCCGTGGAAGGCACGCGCTGTACGCGGTGTGTGCCGGCCTCATATTGGAGTCTGGTAAACGCTTCCGGCCCGCGGATACGTATCACCGTGTCACTTAAGCTCTCGACTTTCCAACCGATGATATTTGCGTAGCGTGTGTACATACGGTTAAGATCATTCGCCCAGATTTTAGCCTCCTGCCCACCAGGACCGGGACGGAATTCGAGAATAGCGATATCAGGATTCATAATGCTTTAGAACTCAGAACTCAATGACCAGATCTCATGAATTTGCGTTGATGATTATTTTTGCAAAAATCTTTATGAGTTCTTCGTTTTCTGTGCCGATTTCATCAATTTCTAGATAGAACTTGTCATCATTTGTTAATCGGATAAGTTTTAACCAATACTTTGTTTCCTTTGACTCCTTTTTCACTAGGCTCATTTTGTAAATGAAGTCTTTTTTTGTTGGTGTACCATCAGCTTCTTCATAATTTGAACCTATACCCGAGGCGGAGCGAATAATTTGATCGCTAAATATTTTATTGATTCGATTATCGGGTAGTTTTTTGACGATATTGATAACTCGAAGAACGAAACGTAATATTCGTTGCTTCAATTCTTGAGAACTATTGGTAGCCATTGAGTTCTGGGATTTGAGTTCTTAGTTCTATTTAAGCCCCATTAACATTTCTTTGAGGCTTTTCGGCGCATTGGCCCGGGCTATTTCTCTTTCTTTTTTCTTTTTCTTTTTATCGGTAAGTACTTGGATCATAGACTTGGCGTGTTTTTGTTTGGCCTGGAATTTTTCGACTCTCCCTAAGGTATCGACAAACTTCATCTCCCCGGTAAAAAATGGGTGACAGTTGGAACAGATATCGACTTTTATTTCCGGCTTCGTCGCGCCAACCGTAAATGTGTTTCCACAGACACAACTTACCTTTGCATCGTTATACCACTGAGGGTGAATCGCTTGTTTCATGCCAGGTAGTATACCAATTATCTTCGTTTCTGTCGATGGTGGTGGTGAATTCGTGTTGACCGTTTATACTCGGCAATGATGACGCCGACTGTTATGACGCCTGCGCCGACAATAAACGGTGCAGTAATTTTTTCACTTAACCAAAATATTGAAAGCGGTGCGGCCCAAAGGGGATAGAGGTAGGAAAATACTGCGGTTTCAGACACTTCAATAGACTTGACTGCTTCGTTTCGGAGCCCGTAGGCAAGCGAACCGGAAAGTAGCGCCATATACCAGACACCGAGGTGGGCTGATAGCGGCGCACTTCGTATGATATTGAATATTTCAGATGGTGAATAATACCACAGCATGATGGGAAAAATGACAAGAAAACCTATGATAAATGACACGTGGCTTAAAAGTGTCGGCGAGACACGGGAACGCATAAGTATCTTAACAAGGATCGTTGCGATCGTATCAACTGCTATGGATGCCATGATTAGGAGATTGCCTTCGAATGCGCCAAATGCAAATCCATGGCTAGTAACGAGTGGCCCCATGACGGTCATTACTGTTCCGAGGAAGGCAAGGATGATACCAAACCGCTCAGTCTGCGTCACATGTTCACGAAGAAACTCAGCGCTTGCGATAACAACGGCAATCGGCGCGGTAGCAGAAAGAAGCGTGCCGGTGAGCGATGTGGTCTTTTCAAATCCGAAAAATAACAATCCTAAACCGATAGGAACAGCAAGGAGACTATAGAGGAGGATAGTGCTTATCGTCTCTTGTTTTTTCGGCAGAGGAGGTTGGGTAAAAGAAAAATAGATAAGCGCTACGATGGTACTTATTGCAAATCGATAGGAAAGAAAGACAAGCGGAGGAAAGTCATGGAGCGAAAATTTGATAACCGGCCCGGCAAACCCCCAAATCGCCGAAACAACAATCATGAGTAGGTATGCAGTGAGGCGATGATTCACTCTATCAGTGTAACAGGGGGGTTATGCAGTGTGTCAAGAATCTGAAGTTTCATTCATGTTATCATGTTTTAAAACATAGTAACATGAATATTACGAGGTGGTAAGTTTGCTAATGACTTGATGCACTGACAATTCTACCTGTTCATTTCTACGCATATTTTTAAGTTTGACGACATTTCTACTCACTTCATCTGGTCCCTGGATCGTGACGTAGGGGATACCTTTTTTGTCCGCATATTTGAGTTGTTTATCAAGTTTTTCTGCCCCTGGATATAGGTCAACGGACATGCCCTTCTCGCGAAGTTTTTTTGCAAGTGTTTGTGCTTGGGGTTGTAACTTTCTAGAAAATACCGTTACTAGTACTTTCCCTCCTATCGCTATATTAGGAACAAGTCCAAGTATTTCAGCGGCTTCCAGTGTTCGATCGAAGCCTAAGCCAAATCCCGTTCCACCGATGTCTTGGCCAGTAAACTTCTGTACTAGCCCGTCGTATCGTTCTCCTCCCAAAACCGAAAGTCCACCTGCATCTGGAATTTCTACTTCCCAAATTGGTCCCATGGAGTACGAGAAGGAACGTGCTATCATTGGGTCGAACACATACCAATCATCAGGAAATCCATAGTCTTTGAGATATTTTAGAATAAATGAGATTTCTTCATTCGGTTGCAATTTTTTTACGTAATGAAGATATTCTTTGGCTTGCGCCGGGGAAACTCCTTTGCTTTCCATTTCTTTCAGCACTCCTTCGTCGCCAATTTTTTTAATTTTATCAATGGAAACGATTGCTTCATATGGCATATCTTTAAAAAATGATCGACTATTTATACGAACAACCACATTTTTGAATCCAAGCTGACGATAAATCTCTAGAGACAAGGCGATGGTCTCGGCGTCTGCATCCGGGCTTTTGATGCCAAAAATATCTGCGTCAACTTGGATAAATTCGCGGTAGCGTCCTTTTTGAGGTTTTTCTGATCGGAAGGCTGATTGGATTTGATAGCGCTTAAACGGAAATGTGAGTTTTCCTAGGTATTGTCCGATGAGTCTGCACGTCGGCACGGTTTGATCATAGCGAAGGGCAACATCTCGATCTCCTTGATCTTTAAACTTAAAAAATAGCTTTTCATCTTCTCCAATTACACCGGTAAATATTTCAAGCGGTTCAAGAGTAGGAGTTTCAAGCGGTCCAAAGCCCCATGATTCACAAATTGCGGCAAGTTTATCTCGAAGCCATTTACGTTTCAGAGCGTCTTCGGGCAAAAAGTCCCGAAAACCTTTGAGTGTTTGTGGTTTGATCATAGTATGGTTAACTCTTTAGGAGATTTGGATAATATTTCTATGCCATCTCTTTTTAAGAGTACCAAATCTTCGATGCGAATGCCATACTGGCCTTCAATATATATACCAGGCTCAACGGTGATGACCATATAGGGTTTGAGTTTATGATCTTTTTTGATCGTTAATCGTGGCGCTTCATGGATATCCAAGCCCACTCCATGACCGAGTGAGTGGGGATAGGCCGGCCACCCGCCCCGCTCAATAATCTTTCGAGCGATCCGATCGAGTTGAGCTCCTGAAGCCCACACGCCACCTGGAAGGTGGGCCTTGATTCCTTTCAGGTGAAGGTATTTGAGTGCGCATTGTTGCGCAGTAAGAACAACTTCATACGCTTTTACCCACTCATCTTTCGGCTTGCCCACAAACACGACCCGCGTCATGTCGCTGCAATACCCATTGACCCGAGCGCCAAAGTCTAAAAGGATAACGTCCTGTTTTTGTAAGGTCGGACCTTTTAGCCTTAAAAGGTCCGACCTTTTTGGATCATAATGCGGTTGGCTTGAGTTTTTCCCAAACGCTGCTATCGGAGAGAAGGCAAGCTCGGCGCCACGGGTACGGATGAATGCTTCAATTTCCCAGACGATTTGCCATTCAGTTACGTCGGGTTTAAGTTTCTTTATTATGTAATCAAAACATAGATCAGTAAGTTTTGACGCCTGTCGAATATTATCAATCTCATCGTCTCGCTTAATCATCCGTAGTTTTTCAACTATTCCTTGTGTTGGGATGAGCTTGATGCCTTTGAGTTCTTTTTGAAGTTTGGTAAATTCTGTGACGGTCAGATCATTTTCCTCAAATCCAAGACGGATACTTCGTAAGGTCGGACCCTGCAACGCAGGGTCCGACCTTGTCAGTACTTGGGCTAGTTTCTTCTCAAAAGGCTCTTCCCTCGAAATCTCCACGGGTTTCCATTGGACATTCGGCATTGGACATTGGATATTCTTTGCTGACTCTCTGTATAGTGAATTGGTAAATAAGTATCCCAGGTTTTGAGTCAGCAAAGCGTACGCTTCCCGTTCCTGCGGCGCCGCACCAACAAATCCGGTGAGGTATCGGATATTGGTGGAGTTGGTGATGAGAAGAGCGTCAATATCTTTAAGAAGTCTTGCAATCATAAGCCGATTATAACATCAGATCCCGATGAGTCTTTTGGGGTTTTTTACAAGCATTGTCGTCAGCTGTTCAAGTGAAGTACCTTCTCGAATCAATAGTCGGCTAAATCTTTTCAGCGCCACCGACGGAGCGGGGCTAAACGCCTGTCCCACATCAGAGCTTATGACGCAGTATTGGTAACCGACTGCTTTTATTTGCGATGCGATGGTAGAGATTGGTATCTTATCTATCAAATACATGGAATAGCACTGCTCTATGATCGCGCCATACCGTGTTAGTTGTTTTTGAACATCAACAGGCATAGCGATTTTTTGATAGATCGGGTGGGTCACGATAATTTTTTTGATACCCATTGCGCTTGCCGCTTTAACTAGCGCAAGGGATGCTTTCCAAGAGATGTGCCCTGTTGCTAAAATTGCTCCAGTTTTTTTAATCACTTTTAGGACGCGTATCGCTTCATTTTTCAGCTTACCGTTCGTATCTATAATATCGATACCATCGACCTCTTTAGAGGTGCGGGCCATAAAATTTTTCCTTTTCACCCACTCTGGCGCAATCTCCCACGGACTGTTTTTTAGGAACTGCTTGCTACTTACCGTAGGAAACCAAACAATAAACGTCTCTTTTGCGAGCGTGCTGGCAGCATAGACGGCGTCAGGGTTGAGTCCACCGACAAAGGTATTGAGTACCACCGAGCCAATGAGCATGAGCTTCGTTTTATTAATTTCGTTAATAAACGGCACTGTGGAGAAAAAGTGATTTTTTAATGCCATACCGGCGATCCTTCCCGTTTGTCCAGCAAGTAACGTCGGGACGATAAATTTTCTTGGGATGATCTCCGGACCGATGTGGACGTGGAGATCAATACTGCGGCGGATGATGGTATCGATCGTCATGTTTGTTCTCCTTTCAGCCACGGAAATCTCAACTTTTTATCCAGAATATATATGCGCGGCAATTCACGATCTACTATATCATCTTTCTGTTTACTCACCATGGAGAGCTTTACTGGAGCGTATGCTGCTTCTATAACTCTTGCCTCTGCGATGCGCTCTTGGAGATAGCGGAACGCCGATTGCCGAACTACGTCATCTCTTTTAGCCATATTTCTTGAAAATGAAGCAGGTAAAAACCCATCATACCAAAGCGCTTTTGGCGTTGATTGCCATAGGGCTTCAAGCGAGCATTCCCATTTTAAAGTATCTTCGTACCGATCCCGATTCTGTTCTCGAATAGTAGACCATGGCACAACAGGAAAGCCAAGACGTTCCGCCACGTTACCGATTGATGAGAAGCATTGCGCCACTCGGTCTGGATCATCACCGTTTATCTCAACTGCGTAGACGTCAGCAGGCATAATAAGCGGTCTGTTTGGCACACCATAATATAAGAGCAGTTCGCTATATCGTTTGGTCCAATCCAAAGCTACTTCTTCGTATCTGCCAATCGCTGTTCTTGTTGGGCTTACTCCCCACGGAATAAATAACGTGAGGGGTTGCTCTGCCGAACTTTGTGCGAATCGATCGATGATTGCTCCGCCATAGACGGGCGCCTCCACAGAAGCGCTGAGCGTATATTCCCATCCAGCAATACTTTTTGGTGTCAAATCTCGATTTTCCAACATAGCCTTTCTCGCGAAGAAATATCCTGCGAGTGGGGGAGGGCTGAAAAAAAATGACAAATATGCAAATTTACAAATGGCAAATGGGGAAAAATTTCAAAACTCAACCACGCGCGGGTATGTTAGAGGCTATGGTGATGTGTAGAGGAAAGGGAGGTACGTGAAAACGTCCCCGCACAAATGACGGGAGTCGAAATAAAAGTAATCGGTAGAGTCGAGTAGTTCATATGAGTATAGAAATTAAATACAATCATCATGCTAATATATTAGCATGTTAACATGATGACAGTAATCTGTCAACGGGTGAAAAAAAGAGAATTTGAGGTAGGAGTTACATGTGGAAATCTTGAGCCTTAGCTACCGATGGGCTTGAGGAACGAATGTTTTCCACGAAGACGAAACCCGTGGTGATAGCTCTTGTTTGGCTTTGTTAAGACGCGATTAACGATAAGTTGGTATCCACCCATACCGTTTTTGAGCCAGTGGGCGACGCGGGTAACCGTCGCCGTGGACATACCAAGTTTTTCTGCTATATCAGCATACGATTTGCCTTGCGTAAGTAGCTTGACGGCTTGCCATCGGTTCGCAAATTCTTTGATTTCAGATACAGTTAAAAGGTCCCGAAAAAAAGTAGTTGCTTCATCGATAGATTCTATAGCAAGAATTGCGGAAAATAATTCCTTCATTTCTTTTGTTGGATAGGAAGAAGGGGTATCTGTAGGTAAGGGATCTAGACGTATTCGCTTCATCTATTACCATGATATCATGGTAATATGTTGAAAGCAACTATTTATTTCAATTAGTGTTGTTTTTTACGGTAGAGTAGGCGATGCGCCTATTTCAGGTGTTGAAGTTGGAGTGATTGATGGGTTAGTCAGATTACCTAGACTGAGGATGCGACCAGCGCTGATCCGATTTTCTTTTTTTGGTACGGCACTTCCGAGGATGTGAATAACATCGAAAGTAGCCAGTTTAGAAAAACCTGATTTTTCTACACCTTGACTTTTTGTCCACAGAGTCACTTTTGTTGATTTTTCAATATCGATGACGATCTCTCTCTCTTCTTTTGTTGTTATAGTTACGGTAAAGTTATTTTTGTCAATATCCTTTATACTTCCCCATATTCGAAGAAGCGGCAAGGATTGTATGAAAATGACTTTTGCTTTCAGGATATCAAGGGTCGTATCATAATCACCAAATACGACGATAAAGTCTCCTTTTTCTACATCATCTGTTGAAAGTTTCGTTCGTTTTCCTTTTAGCATTTGATAGACTTGTATGTCATCATTTCGCTCTATTTTTACGTCTTTTGTATTCGTCTCAATGGTAATGGTAGTAATAGATGTGTTTTTTACCGTACCTGATATCGCGCGTTTTTGCGTTTGACGAAGCTCGGCTACTTTTGTCGCAAGCCGCTCTTTGAGATTATCAATTTGTTTTTGCCTTGAAGAATCTGATGCTTCTTTTGAAGGCAGCGCTGAAGGTGTAGATTCCGTTGCAAATACGGTAGTAGCAATCGTCATACATACAATCGTTACTGCAATAGTAATAAAACGGATCTGCTTCATTAGAACTCCTCGGGTGTATAAAATACCGTTACTTTTTGTGATTGTTCGTTGTTATCGTGGTAGCTTATGATCGTTAGATCGTTTCTTCCTTCAGTAAGCATCACTTTTCCCGCGTATGTACCATCACTATTTCCCTGGATAACAGTTTCGTCGAGAGCCCCTAAAATAATTACAGTGCTCTCTGGTACAGTTACTCCAGAAACTAACGTTTCTGACTTTGATTCTATCGACTCTGATAGGGGGCTTGATATGGTGAGTGTCTCAGGGAGAGTGTTTGGTAGTGGAGTAGGAGATGGTTTTTTAGATTTTACGGGTAGCGAGAGCGTTGGCATATGTACTTGAGGGAGTGATTTTATGAGTGTTGGTCCGTAGAGAAATCCACCGGTAATAAAAAGTCCGATGCCAAATCCTATTACTGTAGCAAGTAATGCATCTCGATTCATGGGTATCTACGTTACACTTATTCGTTCGTTTTCCAGGCGGGCAGCAGAGAGTAGGATGTTGCTTAGCATACGTGAATCTGTTATAAAATGCAATATACCCTTCACAGGAGGGTATAGAAATATGGATATCACTTCCTTAGGTCATTCATCGTTTAAACTACGAGGCAAAACAACGACCATCGTCACAGACCCATACGATTCCGCAATGGTCGGTCTTAAATTTCCAAAGCATACAACCGCTGACATCGTAACCATCTCTCACGATCACCCAGATCATAATAGTGTTTTATCCGTTGAAGGATCTCCCTTTGTTGTTCGTGGTCCTGGTGAATATGAAATAAAAGGAGTTGGAATTATCGGCATATCTGTTTTTCATGACAACGAGCAGGGTACAAAGCGTGGAAAAAATATCATGTACCGCATGGAGATTGATGGAATTAGCGTTGTCCATGTAGGTGACCTCGGTCATACGCTGGATAATACGAAAGTTGAAGAATTAGACGGAGTTGATGTGCTTATGATTCCTGTCGGTGGTTTTTATACCATAAGCGCCCAGGAAGCAGCAAGCGTCATCTCTGAAATAGAACCTGCTCTGGTTATCCCTATGCATTATGGTCGACCCGAGCTTGACAAGAAGTCATTTAGCGCTCTTACTCCACTTTCCATCTTTTTAAAAGAAATGGGAAAAGAAGATATAGTACCGGTATCCAAAATCGTTATTACCAAAGATAAGCTCCCACAGGAGATGCAGGTAGTCGTACTTGCATCGTAATCCGACAAATACTACAAATACTACCAATACTACAAATGAATGACGAAATGAGAAAATGATAGAATTCATTGTCTCATATTTATAATTACTCCATTTATTTGTCGAATTTGTTTATTTGTCGAATTGGTAGTATTTATTTCTATGTCAGATCCTAAAATACCTCCACACGATGATACTGCAGAGCAATCGGTGCTTGGCGCGATACTTATTGATAAAGACGCGATGATTGACGTGACTGAAATACTTAAGTCAGATCACTTTTATACGAACGCACACGAGAAGATATACCAAGCTATGTTGACTCTTTTTGAGGAACATAACCCAATCGATCTTGTGACATTGACCGGTCAACTCAAAAAAGACGGTAAACTGAAAGAAATTGGTGGCACTCCATATCTATCAGAGCTTCTTACTATTGTTCCAACAAGCGCCCATGCTCGGGAATATGCACGAATAATTCTGGAAAATTTTACGAAACGACGATTGGTAGAAGTGTCAGCAAAACTTACGGAACTTGCATTTAAAGAGGAAGGCTCAGCGCGGGAGATAGTTGAAAAAGCGGAACAAGAGATATTTGCTATAGCTCAAACCGCTACCCGTCGCGATTTTATCCCTATAAAGGATGCCCTAGCTGCATCTTTTGATAGACTGGATGAACTCCATAAGCGTGCCGGTGGACTTCGCGGCATACCCACAGGATTTGTTGATCTTGACAATAAACTTGCTGGTATGCAGGATTCTAATCTTCTTATTCTCGCTGCTCGTCCAGGGACAGGCAAAACTGCTATGGTGCTTAATGTCGCCCAACATATCGCAGTACGGGAAAAAATCCCCGTTGGTATGTTTTCTTTGGAAATGAGCAAAGAGGAGCTCGTTGATCGTTTGTTGGTTTCCCAAGCAGATATTGATGCCTGGCGACTTAAGACCGGAAAATTATCCGATGATGATTTTACCAAACTTTCTGAGGCGATGGGAGAGCTTGCAGAAGCGCCGCTTTTTATAGACGATACACCAGGAATAAATATTTTGGAAATGCGTACCAAGGCGCGAAGACTCCAAATGGAACACGGAGTCAAACTCATCATTGTCGATTACTTACAGCTTGCCGATAGCGGGAGGCGGTTTGACAACCGGGTGCAAGAAGTATCCGTCATATCTCAGAGTCTAAAAAATCTTGCTCGGGAACTCAAAATTCCCGTGATTGCCTGTTCACAGTTATCAAGGGCAGTTGAAGCGCGAGGCAGTAAAGTACCGGAGTTATCTGATCTTCGCGAATCTGGTTCGATTGAACAGGACGCTGATGTTGTCATGTTTCTTTATCGTGAAGAACAAGATCAAGCAAATTGGGGAGAACAAATAATGACAAAACTGCGCGTAGCAAAACACAGAAATGGACCGCTTGCAGAAATAGATCTCATGTTTCGCGGTGATCGCATTCGTTTTTATAGTATCGAGCGAAAACGCGACACGAGTTTGCCAAATTAAATGATATAATGCGGATTGAAGCTTGAGTACGTGTCCTGCAAAGATAGAATTTGGCTCTGCCAGAGAATTGGCACATGTGCCAATATATGCCAGAGTGCTGAAATCGGTATACAGGTTAGTCTCAAAAACTAATGGCCCCAAAAGGCCGTGTGGGTTCGAGTCCCACCTCTGGCACCAATCAATATGATGACACTTGGACAAATTTACCAAAAAGCTATTGCAATGGGAATTCATGCAGACCCAAGGGGTGAATCTGGTGTCAAGAAGGTTCTTGCGAGACGGAAAAAAGAGTACGAAGAGTTATCAAAGTCTAAAAAAGCCGAGTATGACCTCGAAGATCTAAAAAATCCTTATTCTGATTCCCGAATCCTCATTGGCGAGGGCAAACGTAACGTAGACAAAGTACTTGCTGGTATTGATATTACTTCGGCAGAAGTTGTCCTTGCAGATCGGCTTAATCAAAAAGGAGAAGGTATCGACCTTCTTTTGGCGCACCATCCGGTGGGTGGTCCATTGGCAGCGCTCCATGAGGTGATGGAGCTACAGGCGGATCTTATGGCAAAATACGGCGTTCCTATCAATATCGCCGAGGGACTCATAAACGATCGAATGAGTGAAGTACAGCGAATCTTTAGTCCACGAAATCACAATCAGGCAGTGGATGCTGCGCGGCTTCTGGGTTTTGCCCTCATGTGCACCCATACCATTACCGATAACTTGATTTTCGACTTTTTAGAAAAACTATTTGAAAAGAAAAAAGCGGACACAGTGGGTGATGTTTTTACAATCCTTAAGGAAATTCCTGAGTACAAAGAAGCAATGAAAGGGAAAGCAGGACCGATCATTTTTGCCGGTAAAGAAAGTAATCGGGCAGGAAAGGTTGCCCCTTTTGATATTACCGGCGGGACTGAGCCACCTCATGCCGTGTATGAGAAGCTCGCTTCTGCAGGAGTCGGGACGATTATCGGCATGCATGCTGCGGAGGAACACCGCAAAGAGTGCCTCAAGTATCACATAAATCTCGTGATTGCAGGACACATGAGTTCTGATAGTCTCGGCATGAACCTACTGCTTGATGAAATTGAGAAAAACGGCGTTGGCATTACTCCATGCTCTGGTTTAATTCGTGTAAAGAGATTTTCCTCGTAAGATTATTACTTGAGAAGAAGAAGGAAAAAAACAACAGTAACTATTTGCGTGACAAGCCCCAAGGGATATGATGTTTTTGCGTGAAAGAGATTCTCCGTTTTATATATTGCATACGCCATCTGTTCCGCTACAGATGCGGATGAAGGAGGTGTATGTTTTTTTTGATGAGCAAAAAATATATACCACGGCGTTTCAAGCCAGTCAGGTAACAGTGAAAAAAATATAGAAAGCGCAAGGATCGGTAGTGCGACAGTGGATTTAAAAACAAAAAATGCTATGCCTATGCCTACAACCGTTTCTAGTATCGCAAGTAACCCCGTAACGCGCTTGCTACGGTTTCTCCAGCTTGTTCCAATATCCCAGTGGGGGACGGTATCCATGATAAAATGAGAGAGCAAGGAAAGACTGGCTGCCGTAACAGGATCAGGAAATTTTGAGGCAATAGCTCCCGCAACGAGCGCATGTGCAGTAGCAGTCATACAATAGTATAGAGTATAGTATACCGTATGAAAGAAACTACGTCTATTTCGTTTCGCGGTTGTATCGCAATATCCCCGTTTCGATATCTCTGGTTCGGTCAGATTTGTTCACAGCTTGCGGTTAACACAACGCTATTTACGCTTGCACTCATTCTTTATCGTTCAACTGGTAGTAATACTGCGGTGTCGATACTTTTTTTATCCTATGGGATCCCTTCGCTCTTATTTGGACTTCTGGCAGGGGTCATTGTTGACCACTTAGATAAGCGACGAGTTCTTATACTATGCGATATAGTTCGTGCGGTGCTCGTGCTGGGGCTCTTTTTTGTTTTTCAAAATCCATTCCTTGTGTACGGGCTCCTTTTTGTACACGCTCTCTTGACACAATTTTATGTACCTGCGGAAGCACCGATGATACCAAGGCTCATTCCACAAACCATGCTTGTTACTGCAAATAGTCTTTTTTCTTTTACCTATTATAGTAGCGTGGGCTTAGGATTTATTTTGGCTGGCCCATTTCTTCGTGTATTCGGAGCACACGTTACGTTTATCATTATAAGCACCCTTTTTGTCGTAGCAAGTTTTTTTGTATCTCTTGTGCCTAAGCAACAGTCATTACAATCGTTTACTTCTATTATGCGTAAGGATTTCATTACCCTTTTACAAAAAGTACTAAGAGACGTTCGTGAAGGTCTTGCCTACGTTTCCTCTTCTAAAAAACTCTTTGACGCGCTCCTCCTTCTTACGGGGACACAAATTATTCTCACTATTCTCGGTACGCTCGGTCCAGGTTTTGCGGATCGGGTACTTGAAATAGACGTACGTGATGCGTCCATTTATATCACTGCGCCAGTTGTTATAGGCATTATTGTTGGAGCATTATGGGTTGGTAGTATTGGATATCAGCGTTCTAAAGAGCGACTCATTCGTACAGGTATTTTTTCTGCAGGCACAATTCTCATGATTATTTCTATTATTATTCGCTTCAGTCGGGTTGTCGGAATGCAATGGATTTTTGATAGTTTTTTACGGTTGCCTTTACTTTTTCTCCTATTTTTTCTTTTAGGCGTAGCCAATAGTCTTTTAGACGTCCCTTCCAATAGTATTCTCCAAAGCCAAGCACAGGGGACCATGCGTAGTCGTATCTACGGTATGTTAACTGCAGCTGTCGGCGGTATCGGAATTCTTCCTGTCATTGCCGGTGGGGTACTTGCCGACGCCATAGGAGTAGGAAAAGTAATTTTTTCTCTCGGCTTTGTTATAACATTATTCGGTTTATATCGTTTAAAAAGGTATAATACCTGAAACGTATGTACCCAATACTTTTTTCTGTCGGGGGACTAAGTATATATAGTTTTAGCATATTTCTTGTCATGTCGTGGTGCGTATGGTCTTTTTTATTTTGGAAAAAATTACGTACGTTCGCCGTAGCTGATGAACGAATATTTGACATCATGTTTTATGCGACACTCGTTACGATTTTCTTCTCTCGACTTACTTTCGTTTTGACGCACCAAGTTTCTTTTGCTGACAATTGGTTGAAAGTAGGAGCATTATGGATTGCACCTGGATTATCTTTTTATGGAGCACTGATAAGTGGAGTGTTTGCTCTTTTTTTACTTTCAAAACGATATACATTGCGTTTTGGATATGTTCTTGATAGTTTCGTCATGAGTTTTCCTATAGCTATGATTGTGGGACTATTTGGATCATTTCTTGATGGGACAACGATTGGACTTAGTTCAAACCTACCGTGGGCTGTCACCTATGTTGGGCATCTTACAAAACGCCACCCAGTACAACTCTATGAAATACTTGTGTATGCTAGTCTTGCATGCATGGTTTTTCTCCTTGAGAAAAAAAGTGATAAAGATCATTGGCCGTATGGAATTGTTGCAACATGGTACTTTTTTGCATCAGCACTACTGATGTTTGGAGTAGAATTTTTTAAAGAAAGTGACTTTTTTATTGCCGAGTTACGATTCAATCAATGGATACTTATTGCTATTTTTGCTGAATCGTTAGGTATTTTATATATGGTTGGAGGAGGGAAACAGGCAATTGGTAGAATTCTTGTCAAAATTTTTTATAAAACTCGGCTGTTTGCAGGAGGTATATATGCAAAAATATCCAAAAAACGTGTTGAGTGATATTCGCGTTCATCTGGAAAAAGAAAAAATAAACCTTACTCGTCGCATCCAGACGTTACTGGAGCAAGATCCGTTTTCCGATCCCGATCGAGTCAGTGACAACGCAGCAAGTGATGCAGAAGCTACCGAAGAATCTAGTCACGACCGTTTTTCCGCGCTTATTGCAGAACTTCATAGTAATATTTCCGATATCGACGCAAGTCTTCTCCGCATATCCGATAGTACATACGGTTTTTGTACCAATTGTCGTGCAATGATCGATACGGATCGTTTAGCGATACTGCCTACTGCGACACTTTGTCTTACCTGCGAGAAAAAACGGAAACACAAGAATGGTTAAATGGCTATATGGTTAGATGGTTTTTTGATTTTGACCATGTGACCATGCGACCATCAAACCATGGACCTTCCGATCCTCTACCAAGACGAAACACTTCTGGTAATCAATAAACCGTCAGGTATTATCGTCAATCGTGCGCAGTCGGTAAAAGAAGAGACGGTGCAAGCGTGGGCAGAAGCCCACCTCAAATCTCAAATCACAAATCCAAATATCCAAAAAAATATTGATGCATCTCATTGGCCATTGAGATTTGGTCATTGTGATTTTTGCAGCAGGGCGGGTATCGTTCATCGGATAGATAAGGAAACTTCAGGAATCCTTCTTATAGCAAAGACGCCTGAGGTGTTCCGCGGGCTTCAGCGGCAGTTTGCCGACCGTGAGGTGAAAAAAACATACATCGCATTGGTTCATGGTAAAATAGTACCCGAGGAGGGGGAAATACGCGCACCGGTAGGACGACTTCCTTGGCATCCGGAACGATTTGGGATTGTCCCCGGTGGTAAAGATGCAGCGACAACATATAAAGTGTTATCGGTTCTCAGTTTTCAGTTATCGGGTAGTAGTCAACCGGTCAACCGGTCAACCGGTCAACCGAGATCCGAAAACCGAAACCAGAAAACCGATAACAGAGAATTAATGGCTCTCGTTGAACTTTATCCGGAGACAGGACGTACGCATCAAATTCGCGTACACCTTAAATACATAGGTCATCCTATTGTCGGTGATTATTTATACGCTGGGAGAAAAACGAGTAAGAACGATAGGCAGTGGGCTTCTCGGGTGTTGTTACACGCATGGAAAATTCGCTTTTCTCATCCAATAAAAAATAATCCTCTTGCTTTTGAAGCGCCGATACCAGATGATATGAAGAGAATTATCAAATCCGACCAATCCGACCAATAACCCAATCAATGAAAAAATGAGTCAATGGTTTAATGTTTCAATAACATTCTATTATTACGTTTTCCATTAGTTTTTCATTGATTGGTCGGATTGGTACATTGGTCGGATTTCATCATTGAAATGACTCCTCAGAACCTTTCTTTTGCCACGACACTTCTCCTTTTGTTTCTATCAGCGTTTATCGGTGGATGGGCTGCGCAGCGATTAAGGCTGCCAACTTTTCTAGGTTTTATTATCGGTGGACTTATTATCGGTAGTGGTGCTTCACAGTTTATAGATCATCAATTTATAACGAGTATTTCAGATATTGGCGTTACACTCCTTTTGTTTACCATTGGTGTCGAATTTCCGATTTCTCAGATGAAAAAACTTTTTTCTCGTCTCTTGTTGGTTGTCTGTATCCAGCTGTCCGTTGTGTTTTTTCTATTTCTCTTTGTCGTTCAACTTATGGGTTTTTCTTTTTTTACCGCTCTTATCATCGCAATGGCAACCTCGATTTCCTCAACCGCGGTCGTGGTAAAGTCGTTATCTGAGAAAGCACAGCTAGATACGCTCTACGGACAAATAGCTACCGGGTGGCTGATTCTACAGGATTTTTCTGTCATTCCCATTATTATTGTTTTATCAACGATTTCGATCATTATTCACGAGACTACTCCATCAACGTGGATTACTGTAAGTATCATTGCATATGGATTTGCGAAAACTGCAGTTGTCGTCAGCTTGTTTCTTCTCGTAGGTCGTTTTGGTTTGGGACGGATATTTCATACAATTGCAAAACTTGCAAGCAGGGAGCTATATCTTCTCGCAATTATCGGTCTCATACTTTTTGTCAGCGTTCTTTTTCATGCAATCGGATTGTCCGTAGCACTCGGAGCATTCATAGCTGGAATTCTTATTGCAGACACGAGTCAAAATCATGCAATATTTGCTGAAATTCGTCCGCTTCGCGACTTATTTGCTATCATTTTTTTTGTTTCAATCGGTATGACGGTACCGTTTGATGTAGTTAGCTCCTACTTACCAAAGCTTCTCATTCTTACATTATTGGTACTTTTGATTAAATTTATAGTTATAACAACTCTCTTGCGTACGTTAGGGTTTCATAGGAAAAATGCATTTATTGTCGGTATAACGCTTACCCAAATGAGCGAGTTTGGTTTTATATTAGCAAAGCAAGGAGTTCAGCTTGGATTTCTCACCGCTGGGTCATCACAATTTCTTACGGTACTCACATTTTTTACTATACTGGTAAGTACGCCGCTACTAAGTAGCGCAGAACGTTTATATCATTGGTTTTATAGAACTTTTGGTACACGCCTACCAAAAATATTTCCAGAAAAAAACGATTTGACTGCTGTCCAAACACCGTATCCTTTCGATGGACATGTGGTTGTCTGCGGTTATGGAAGAGTGGGAAAATATATTGGGCGTGCTTTTGAAATGACGCAGATACCATTTCTTGTTGTTGACTTTGATCAAACGGTCATTACTACATTAAAAGAAAAGGGGACTCCTGTGGTCTACGGAGATCCCGCGGATAGAGATGTGTTGCGACATGCCAACATCGAGCGTGCAAAATTGATGATTGTTGCGATTCCGGATCGCCATACGCAAGAGCTCGTCATCGGTCATGCACTGACTATGAATAAAAGAATTAAGATCATATGTCGAAGTCATCATGAAGAGGATCAACGGTATCTCAAGTCGCTCGGTGTACACGTTGTTATACAGCCGGAATTTGAAGCTGCTTTATCTATCGTATCAAAACTATTATCGGATTTTGGTACCTCTGAGGAAGCTATCTTAGGGAAAATCAGCCGTCTCAAAATCGAGCATGGGTTGGGATAGACCGGACGGGAATTGACCATTTTTATGAGTTCTCTAGGATAGAATGGGGCTCATATAGATTAAACGACCCTTCTTCGCTGTATGAGCGGGAAGGCACGCCTGGAGCAGGCGATTAAGCTTTCGGACTTCGTGCGTGAATTGGCATTTAACAATATTCAAGCTGAGTAGTGCGCGTTGCCACGAGTTACTATCATCAACGCTGAACTGATCTCTTCGAGAAGACTCCCCGTGATCCTCAACTTAAGTAGCCAAAAAATTGAATGATTGACAACAATAACGCGGCCGCGTTATTGTTGTCAATGGAGGACAATGGTATGGAAGAGCGGGAGAAATCGTTTGGAGTCGGACTATTCTCGCGATCGGCCCCTCCGGTAAAGATTAATAAGCGGCGGCCGAAGCAATCGGCGTTTGCCGAGATTGATTGGCAGAAGGCAGTTGCACTGTTTCATGAGCCACCGAAACAAGAGAAGGAGCCCGGAAAGTACCCCTCCACAAAAGAGATTCTCTCGGTTCTTGCTGCGGTGGGCGCGGTGGGCTTGATCCTTGCATTTCCGCCGGCCATCGGGGGTATTGCAGCACTGATTCGGTTAGGGCGACGTGACTACAGCGGCTGGGGGATGCGAAGAACCCTCAAGCGCTTAAAGAGTCAAAAGTATATCTCTGTGATTGAAGATGTTCAAGGAAACGTGACCGTGAGGATCACCCAGCAGGGTATGACGCGGGCACTGTCGTATAAGTTGGAAACCATGGCTCTCGAGAAACCGAAGTCGTGGGATAAAAAATGGCGCGTTGTGGTGTTTGACATTCCGGAGAAATATAAGGGGCTCCGCGACGTTTTTCGGATGCGACTTGGTCAACTGGGACTTTATCAGTTTCAAGAAAGCGTGTACGTATCCCCGTATCCGTGCTCTGATGAAGTAGAGTTCTTGCGGGAGCTTTATGGTGTATCCTTTACGGTGCGTTATATCGTAGCTGACCGGATAGAAGATGATGAGTCCCTGCGACAACGCTTCAACCTCTCATAACACCAAACAGTCTCGTTTCCGGTTTTGCATTGACAACAATAACGCGGCCGCGTTATTGTTGTCAATGGAGGAACCCTAGGATAGGAATGAGAATCTACTGCGTCATGGGTTATAGTGAGTGGTTGTTGAGAAGTTATACTGCAACGTTGACGCTCCGAGTCCGTCGCGTGGAAGCCAGTAATCTTCTCAAAAATTTCCAATTACTTCCGGGCGGAGAACTGCACAAGACGATCCGTCCCGCGGGGAAATTGGCAAGGATTTTGTTTGAATGGGGTTGTAGTATTTTGAACCAACGGCCGTGGGTCGAAAATACTACTTGAGCTTCACAAGCGTCAGGGAAACCGAAGCTGTCGTATCTTACATACTCCGTGAATGTCGGACAGTGTCGTACTTGAATTGCTATGAGGAATTTTATGCCGATTGCATTTGAGAAGCAACGAAAGCAATTAGTTCATATCCTAGTTCTGTGAATTCACCTTGATTTAAAAAATCTGAGGTTGTTCTCCCTTCTACTTCATCGTCATCCCTTACTGTTGAGAACCATGGTATACCAGTTACTAGTTCATCATATTGGGTGACCGGGTATATAAATATCCCCGACGTAGTCCCTATTATTTATGGTTACAGAATAAGATACTAAAGCAAATGCACCATTTCTCATATGATAATCGTCGATAATAAGTGAAACATCAGGTGGATTTTCGGGAGTAAATCTCACTTTTTCATTTTCTGTCAGAAGTGCAGCTCCGACAGCTAAAGCCGCTAATACATTTGAAACATTCCATCCATCTGGAATTTTAATACTATATGTATCGGCTAATACTTTCTCGATATCAGTGAATTTTCCTGGTGCAGGTTCTAGAAAAACGGGAGGAATCTCTTTATCTTTAATGGGTTTTGTAAGACGATCACTCCTCGTTCCAGTAGGTTCTCTTGTCGCTTTCTCAAATTTAATACCTAAACTCATAATTTAGGCCGATACTATCAAATGAAATTAACAATGTCAATCTTTCCGTTGTCGATAAAGTCAAAGAGACGGGGTACAATGGGGAAATATGTTTGGATTCAAGGTTGTTCATAGAGATAAAAAGTCAAACGCAAGGGTGGGGGAGATCACGACGCCACACGGCACAATCAAAACCCCAGCGTTTGTGCCGGTGGGAACCCAGGCGAGTGTCAAATCCTTAACGCCGACAGAGCTCAAAGAGATTGGCGTGCAGCTTTTTTTCGTCAATACCTACCATATGTACCTCCGGCCGGGGATTGACGTCGTGGAAAAACTCGGCGGCATCCATCTCTTCATGGGGTGGGACGGGCCGATTATTTCCGATAGCGGCGGGTTTCAGGTGTTCTCATTGGGAAGACGCGGGTCAGGCTCGGGTGACGCATTTTTCGAAGACGCTCGGCAATATTCTTCTATAGCCCGGATGGTACCTCCGTCCTCGCTCAATGAAGTCCCGCATATTCGAGTAAAACAATATATAAGCCATCATGGTGGGCGGGACTTCAGTGCTTCTCAAAATGGTCACCCTATCCCACCTTCAGAATTAGTCAAGATAATTGATAACGGGGTTGAATTCCGATCCCACTGGGATGGAAGCAAGCATATATTTACGCCGGAAAACTCCATGGAGCGGCAGTGGAAACTTGGGAGTGATATTCATATAGCTTTTGATGACTGTACCAGTTACCCCGTAACACACGCGGTAGCCAAGCAGTCGATGGAGCGGACACACGGATGGGCGGAGAGAAGTTTAGAGGAGCACAATCGCCTTCGTCATTCCGAACGAAGTGAGGAATCTCCCGCGAATGCGAGCTCAAACAAGTTGAGAGATCCCTCGGCTGCGCTCGGGATGACAAAGAACTATCAAGCTCTCTACGGATCGATACAGGGGAGCGTCTATGAGGATTTACGGAAAGAATCAGCCAAGTTTATATCTTCGATGGATTTCGATGGTATTGCCATTGGTGGCGTCGCTGTAGGGGAATCGAAAGAAGAAATGCGCTCGGTCCTTGATTGGGTAGTTCCATTCTTGCCAGAAAGGAAACCGCGGCACCTTCTCGGAGTAGGAGAGATTGATGATATACTTGATCTTGTCGAGCACGGTATTGATACGTTCGATTGTGTACAACCCACCAGGTTAGGACGCATGGGTCGCGTCTATATCAATACTACTCCCGCGAAGCGGGATCCACGATGCTGTAATCCCGATAAGAATCGGGAACAGCATCGGGACAATACTACCAATAGAAAATGGGAAATTGATATTACGAAAAAAGAATTTGCAGAAGATGTCAAACCCATTGACCAAGGGTGTCAATGTTACACGTGCACGCATTTTTCTCGTGCCTACATTCATCACCTTTTCCGTGTGAGGGAGCTTCTTGCGTACCGCTTGGCCACATACCACAATCTTTGGTTTATCCATCGATTGGTGAGCGGCATACGCCAATCTATCAAAAATGGTACGTTTGTTGAATTCAAGAAAAAATGGATATAATATATAGCTATGGCACAATTTGGAGGTTTTTACAAAGGTGATAAGAAAAAATTGAAAAAAAGTTCACTTGAGAAAAAAGCACAAAAACAAATGGGATCTGTGTCGTGGCAACTACCGCAAGTTGAAATCATCAAAAAGGGTAAAAAGGATTGGTGAGTACCATGACCGATTTGATACCTCGGCACAAGCATCGTCGCTTTCGGCGTATCATATTACTCCTCAGTGTCCTTATTGTAAGCGTATTCCTTATTCGTTATCTTTTTTTTCCGTCAAAACCTCTTTCTTATCGTCAGTCTCTTCTTCTTGTGACAGATACCATGTATATAGTATCAAGAAACGCGTTTGATCAAAGGTGGGTAATTCTTTCGATTCCTCGTGATACAACGATTGCCGGGATACAAGGGTATGGAATGTATACCCTTGATGCGTTATGGAAACTTGGTAGCATAGAAAAATCTGGTGGCGTTATCCTTGTTAAAAGTCTGGAGGACGCGCTTGGTATTCCATTGTCCTGGTATGCTCAAGATTCTAGTATCAAAAATTTGCCATTTACTACCCCGATCGAACAGGTAAAACATGTATTAAATATCCTACATATTGCAACTCGATTTTCATCTCGCGATGAAAAGAATATATCACTAGGCAGTTTACTTCGATTTTCATGGGATTTTTTATGGAGTTCTAGCGATCAAGTGACCATCATTGACCTTGCAAAAACTAACGCGATTGGTGAAACGGATCTCCCTGATGGCTCAAAAATCTTAGTTCTTCGTGATAGCGCCGTTGATCGTGAGTTGAATGCGCAGTTTGAAGATTCGCTCATACGACTGGAACGATTAAGTATAGCCATATTTAACGCGACTGATTATCCTTCATTAGGAAATCATGCTGCACGTATTATTAATCGAATCGGGGGATATGTTGTATCTATTGGAAATTGGCAATCACGGGTAGAAAAATGCGTTATGAGCGGTTCAAAGAAGACGTTAAACTCTTATACCGCGCGTCTTCTTACTGTTCTGTTTTCCTGCTCCAAAGATACCTCGATAGTAAATGAAAAAGCAGATTTACAGATAGTTTTAGGACATGAGTACGAACAACGATTCCTCCCCAGTGTCCAAACCAACTAAAACGACGAATCGTCGCTAGCGCCTGATTCACGCTCGTCTTCTCCGGTTGCAGTAACATCAGGACCCTCTGATTTTTCTTCATTTCTCCCAACTGGAATATATGATGTTAAAGATGTAAAAGATGGTTGGTTGGCAAATCTTTTTCCTCTTGTTTGTTCCCGTAATAAGACGGTTAGCACATTGTTTCCAATGCTTTTTACGATAACCTGATAGGTATTTCCGGCAGCAAGGAGCTTAATGAGTTTAAAGGATACATCATCGGGGAGTACCCCTAAGTAGATGTTGTTATCACTTCGTATCTCGACACAATGATTTTTTGCTTTAAGAAGAACTTCTTGGCCAGCGGACATTGCCGATAGTACTCGGCTTGGTGCTGGATTTACACAAGAAACAATTTTTGTTTTTCCTGGTTCTTCTAAAAAATATAATGGAGATATTGATCCTTGAGGTGCTTGCGCAATATCCTTCCGTTTCAAATTTGCTAATTTTTTACTGTTTTTTAATGCAATTTGATTATATGGATCAAGCTTTAGTACTTTCTCAAACACTCGTTTCGCTTCCTTAAAATGTCCAGTCATAAGCCAAGCATACCCTAAGCGATTGAGCGCATCGATATCGGTTTTATTTGCTTTTACAAGGAGTGTATTTATACGTATTGCCTCTTTCCAATCTCTTTTGAGAGCGCTACCGATAGCCATCTGAGGATTTACGGGGTCTTTATGGTGAGCGGGCATGGACAGGAGTATTCCAGTTTTGTTGAGAATTGTCAAGAGAGGGGATAGAATAAGCGCAATGTCTGGTCATTCAAAATGGTCTAAAGTAAAACACCAAAAAGCGTTTACCGATGCGGTAAAAGGACAACTTTTTACAAAAGCAACTCGTGCAATCGCTATAGCTGTCAAGGAAGGGAGCGGTATTACTGATCCAAATGGTAATTTTCGACTTCGACTAGCAATAGAAAAGGCAAAAGCGGTAAATATGCCAAAAGATTCGATTGAAAAAGCGATAGCGCGGGCAAAGGGGACAGACGACGCGATCATTGAGGAAGTAGTCTTTGAGGGGTACGGTCCTTCTGGTGTTGCAATACTTGCAGTTGGAGCAACTGATAATAAGAAGCGGATAGTAGCGCAAGTGCAATACATATTTGATAGACATGGATTCTCATTTGCAAGTCCAGGAGCGGTACTCTATTTGTTCCAAAAAAGAGGAATTATTACCGTAGGAAAAGGTGCATTATCATTTGATACGATACTATCTTACGCATTAGAAGCGAGTGCAGATGATATAGAAGAAAAAGCTGATGTTTATGAAATATTTGTCGAGGTTTCATTACTGCAGCAGGCTTTAGACTCATTTCTTGAGAAAGGAGTTATTATTGATAATGCATCGATTATATTTCATCCACATACTACGGTACAGATGTATGATATAGATAAAAAGCGAATTGAAAAGTTTATGAGTACCCTTGGCAACGTAGAAGATATAATAGAAATTTATACGAACAGTATTGTATGAAAGACTTTTTAAGACAAAAACTTTGGATACGTTTCAAACGTTGGGATCGGAGGCTTCTTATTAGTAAACGTCAGCAGTTTGTCATAATAACGACCGTCCTAACCTTAGGGCTTACATTAACCCAACTTGTCGGAATTGAATATCGATATACCATGGTTGGCGCTTTAACGATAAGTACGTATGTATTAACTGCATTTGCGCTGCGAGATGATTTAAAGGGGATAGAATGGGTGACACTCCTTAGTTTACCGACACTATTTACCATGGCAGTATCGTTATTTTACTTTCTTTTGCCGGTTCGCTGGCTTACCAGGGTTCCGGTTGCCTTGCTATACGCAATAGGAATCTACGCATTACTTCTTACGGAAAATATATTTAATGTTGCTGTAAATCGTACGATAGCACTTCTTCGAGCTGGTCATTCCGTGGGATTTCTCATGACGCTCGTGACATATTTTTTACTGCTTCAGACGATATTTGCATTTCGTTTTACGGCATTTGGTAACGTATTTTTTGTATTTTGCGTAAGCCTGCCGCTCGTACTTCAGACGTTGTGGTTTATAGAACTTGAACCGATGCTTACAAAAAAAGTGACTCATCTTTCACTTATTATTGTACTGGTACTCACGCAGCTCGTATGGATATTTTCATTTTGGCCCGTTAAATCAACTCTTTTTGCACTTCTCCTCACGACAACCTTTTATAGTTTAGGGGGTATGGCACAGCAATATCTCGTAGAGAAACTTTACAAAAAATCAGTAATAGAATTTTTTTCTGTTATGTCACTTGTATTTTTAATTATTCTTTTTGCAACACACTGGAGAGGAAATGGGTAAGGTACGAATGGGGAACAGGGGAGAACGAAATAGTATTAATCATAACGAATGGTAAAGATGGATATAGTTTGATACAGTTTTAGCCTATAATAAACTATAGGACATAATATCTTTTTCGAGTTATTAAGGCTAGATGTGGATAATTCTTTTCACGGATTCATACAGTCGTTTTCACAAGCTCATCAATATCCTCCTATATTGAGTACACTCTGTATGCGATAAATTGCTACTTTAGATTGTTCTAATGCTCTAAATTTGTGCACTTCACAATGAAATACATATAAGATATTGGGCTCAAAAACTATTATTTAGAGCATATTGACAGGCTAAATAAAGCCGAACATGAACCTAAATTATCGCTCAGAGTCTCAGAGTGCTTCACGATAATAGTGTTACACCTTATAGAAACGACGTTGACTAGCCTTAAATATATTGATTTGGAGCATACTAAAGCTCTAATTCCACTTTCATCTTCGTTGTCTGATGCTGTCGATATAAGTCGGAGTTAGTCTCAAAAATATATATTTGGCCCGTTAGAACAGTCTAATTATTGCCCTTAGGAAGAAACCCGAAAGCGGGTTTTCTCCTTGAAGAGATTATAGTAAATTATGTCTTTTACGTTGCATGATGGCCGTATACTCATATATCGATAATACTACCGGTACAAGAGAAAGAGTGATAACGGTACTCTATGGTCAAGGTGCAATGTATCACATCATATGAGATAAACCCGGCTTTGACGAAGTCATGTAAGGAAGGACTTCAGATGGTTAAAGAGAAGGAAAGGTGAATTTGATATTGTCGTACAATAATACTTTTACGACGTGTGGTCACGATCGTAAATGTATAGGCACATTTTACGTACTTCTTTCGACGTCGTAATAATGTGCCTTTTTTCTATAATAGATCGTTTAGTTTCATCCGTAGCTTTCTCATAGTTACGATGTTTACATAAACGTACACAAAATGAGCTTTTATGTTTACTTACGCATGAAGAATCTTGTCTTAGTGCTTACCTATAATATAACGGCCGTTTCGCAGTGTTTGTCTTTAGCAATAGAACAATGTAACCATATAACAATTTCACTTATGTATAAGTATAAACTCTTCGTATCAGATTAAGATGACCAATAATGGTATCCCAGCGACAAACAGATCTTTCTCGGTCACTACAGTGGCTTAGAATTGAGGCTAAATATTTAAGGCAGTATTGAGGATATTTTTTGCCATAAAATAGTTTTTTACATGGTCTCCGATGGGTTCTGGAATGATCCATACATCACTGTTAGCAAATAATTTTAATAATTGAATCATTTGATTTTTATTTGGGATCGCAGCTGGTGTTTCAAATACAGGGTTATCGAGCATGTCATGAATATCCGTACCGCTATATGGTGGTAATAGATATCCGAGATGGATAAGTTTTGTTGCGGAAAGAAGGTCTTTCGTTGTTTGTAAAAGAAGTTTCCAAACAGTATCAGAATTATCTGTAATAGCAGCCGCTGCTGTGTGACAAAAGTCATTAGCGACGGAAATACCGTTTCTTACGAGCAAATAGATTGTCGACAACGGAAGTTCATAAATATTCAGCGGTGAATTTCTTGTCGTGTGATCATACCAGTTTGGTGATACGCGCGGAGGGACGGTCTCGACAGTAAATACGATACCGCGGTCTTTCGCGTAGGATGAAAGTATTAGCGCATTTTCTAAGCAAAGCGCTTCAGAAGAACTTAAATTAACAGGTTTTGATAAAAGACGTTGTTCATTTTTTGAAAATTCTATCGAAACCGTCGCTTGCGATCCGGGATGAATATTCACGTACGAAAATTTATGGGAGGAAGCGATATCTATGGTCTTTTTCATTATTCTCATCGATTCTTTAATAATATGGTTGTCGGGATAAGCAATGTTGGGATATATATTGCCGTCGATTGCACCCCAAAAATGGAGGCCGACGTCAATCTGCCTTTTCTTTAACGCGTCAAAAAGCTCTATATAGATAGATTCTTCATAGATGTTAAACCAAACTTCAACGCAGTCAGGGTTCGTTTGGGCAATGCGCTCTAAGCTATCTTTTTGCGGACCGACCTTGATGCCGAGTTTCATATGTATACAGTATATCAAACTACCACTTGACAAATGCACCCACGTCGTACATTCTGGATTGTAAGGACGTTTACAAAAACGTCTTACAATCCGGTCGCCATTGTTGCGACGCTTTTCATAAATCATCGCAACATGGCTCCTTTTATGGATATTTATAAACTTCTTAAAGATTTTTTAGAATATCTTGAAATTGAACGTAATGTCAGTCAGTTAACTATCCGGAATTATAAACATTATTTAGAGAGGTTTATCGCATTCTTAGGTTCCAAATCCCCTCCCCTCTCCTTCGCCAAGGCTTCGGCGAGCAAGCCATCGGATATTACCGGGGAAAAAATTCGTGAATATCGTCTGTTTTTATCGCGTTACGTCGATGCGCACGACATAAGCCTCAAACGCGTGACACAAAACTATCACCTCATTGCGCTCCGATCATTCCTCAAATACATGATCAAACGCGGTATTAAAGTCATCTCACCGGAGACCATCGAGCTTGGAAAAGCGGAAAGCAGAAGCATCAAATTTCTCGAGCGCGAACAAGTAGAGCGGCTTTTGAACATGCCAGAGATTAGTAAACCCGAGGGATATCGGGATAAGGCAATTCTAGAGATGCTATTTTCCACAGGTCTTCGCGTGTCTGAACTCGTGAAGCTTAACCGCGACCATATAAACCTAGATCGAAAAGAATTTGGCGTCATCGGCAAAGGTAGACGGCCACGAGTGGTATTTCTTTCTCATACTGCCACTGAATGGCTTAAAAAATATTTGGGTAAACGCGCTGATTCTTTTGAGCCGCTTTTTATTCGCTATAGCGGGAAAAAACCAGATGATGACGATAAAACCGGTGAGTCTCGTCGGCTCACCGCCCGAAGCGTCCAGCGGCTTGTAGAAAAATATGTAAAAAAAGCGCGCTTACCCGTAAAAATTACACCCCACGGACTCCGGCATAGTTTTGCAACAGATCTTTTAAGCGGTGGTGCTGATCTTCGCGCGATACAGGAACTTCTGGGCCATAAAAACGTTTCAACGACTCAGATTTATACCCATATTACTAACCCACAATTGCGAGAGATACACGCTAAGTTTCACCGGAAGTAAACTCAAACCTCAAAACTCAAATGTCAAAACTTCAATTCAAATCTGAAAAGTTTTAAGCTTTAGGTTGTAGTTTTGAGTTTTGAACTTTGCGTTTTTGAGTTTTTCTGTTATGCGTATCGCCGTCATCTACTCTCTTCCTACCCGTCGGGCGCTGGCCACCCCGTATAAAGCCACCGATGAAGATACGAAAGATTCTGCTGAAGAAGTGGCTGCGGCTTTGGTTCAAAAGGGTGTTACACCCGCGCTTATTCCTATAAGCGAAGACACGATTGATAAGATTGCCTCGATCAAAGCAGACGTCATCTTCAATCTCATCGAATGGGACGGTTTGGATACGCCGCTGTTTCTCAAAGCATTGGGTCTTGTTGAGACGCGTGGTATCCCATTTACCGGTCCGAGTTTGGCGACAATGGTTCGGCTCACGGACAAGGTAAAGATGAAGGAAGCGCTCGATATCGCGGGTATCCATACGCCACGCTGGCAGCTATTTACCGAAGGGACCGAGCCGGTACGCGGCGACTTTGTCTACCCTCTCATCATGAAGCTCGTGTGGGAGCACTGCAGTATAGGGCTTTCGAGAAATGCGATCATTGATCGCCCCGAAGGCCTCACGTCAAACGTGATCGAACATATCCGGACGTTCCACCAGCCGGTGTATGTCGAGGAGTTTATCGATGGCCGCGAGTTTCAGGTGACGATCCATGAGGAGGACGGTGTGCCGCGCATACTGCCGCCGGCGGAGATCGTGTTTGAAAAATCCGGCAAGGATAGCTTCTTAACATTTGAAAGTCGCTGGGATGAAGAGCATCCGGACTATGGCCTTTCCAGCGTGAAAAAGGCAGATGTCTCGACGACTCTCAAGACGCGGCTTGAGGAGTTGAGTCTTGCGGCGCATCGAACACTCGAATTTCGCGATTACAGCAGGATGGACATCCGAGTCAGAGGCGAGAACCCGTTTGTCCTTGAGGCCAATGCCAATCCGGGCTTGGGTGACGACGAAGACTACGGCATGACGGTCTCCTACAAAGCCGCCGGGATGAGTTTTGCCGATTTCGTGTATACTATTGTTATTTCGTGTTTACGTCGAAATAAAAACAAATAGGAGGAAGTTATGGATAGCGGGAAGGATTACGGCCCTAAATTTGATGATCGTATGAAGAGGATTGATATATCAAGAATCGATTCACTTCATGGGGTAACTCAGATAGAGAGAGAGGATAAAGTTATTTCTTCGAGCATTTAATGAGGGCTTGGATCGCTTAAACTATCAGGGACATATAGGTGTTCCTCTTCCTTTTCTTTCCATTGCCAGAGATTTGGCTACTAATGGTACGAGAAGAGTTGCTGCTTTTGAACCGATTTCGCTAATTGCAAACAAATATCCAGCATTACACATAGATTGTGGAAATGATCCGGCGTCAAGTGCATATGACCCGAGTCTTATGGTTGACATGATGAGTAGAGGATGGACACATGATCTTATTTGTAAGGTTGCAATGGTACAGACAGCTTTTGAAGAAGCATATCACTTTGTTGATTTTACAAAAGGGCGATTACCCGGCACGCTAGATGGTCAGGGATTAACGCCTGGATATACAAAAGATTCATATTATGATCAACCTCATGAGAGAGAAGCAACGAATTTTGCTCAGATGGGTTTAGAGTACTGCTTTCAGTCACTCATTGACGGAAGTCCGATTCTTTACAAATAAACGCCGACCATGCAAAGATATCACCTGCAAAGATATCACCTGGGAGGTGATTTTGTATGCAAAGATATCACCTGGGAGGTGATTTTGTATCTACACATAGGGATTTGCGGAAGCAAGAAATAGTTTTGCAGTAGAAATCTTAAATTCGGGTAAGTATTCTTCGTCTTTGGCGATAATCATGAGGAGTTGCTCCTGCCAGTGGCGAATGAGTTTAAACTCCTTTCGTCCCCTTTGAATTTTTCTTCGCTTGAGATCATAGTCCATCCATCGGTTTCGGAATTCCTTCCAGGGGTAGGATTTTTTTTTGCCGCTCGCGCTATCCAGAAGTACTATCCTACTATTTCGGGCCGAGTAGCTTGATACCACTGCCCAGTGGCCGGACTCCGGGTGCGGTCGATCTTTTTTATCAAGATCGTAAAGATAGCTTACTAACACCGCTCGGGGCTCATTGGGTGGGTATTTGAGTGCCCCTTGGAGATGATGAAGCGTCGCATACTCTACGACGAGAGCCGGAAGTCCCAGCTTATTGACCGCCTCAACCATATGTTTGGTCGAGGTGCCATTACGATTCGTTTTACTGAGCTCAATTAGAGATGCAAGTGATTTGCGTATTCCAATGACCGCAAGTGCAAGCTTTAAAGCTGCCGGTCCGCACGTTGTATCATCCGGTTGCCGGATAGGCAAGATATGTGTTCTGCCCATAGGTACTAAATTTAAATAATTGGTACAGGTATTATAACGGGGGCGTGATAACAATATATTCTACTCTCCTCCGGAGAAACCATCAAGACCGATAGTAAGTTGAAGATGAAGAGGCCAAAAGCACATTTTGCATAAGACAGCTGACATTGACTGGACCAACACCGCCAGGGGTTGGCGTATAGTATGCGACAACATCCTTTATCTCACCTTCGTTATAATCACCACGAAGTTTGCCTCCTCTATCGCGCCAAAGTCCGACTCCAATGAGGATGGTTTTGGGTGTCACCATCTCCTTTGTAATCACCCGTTCTTTGCCGACGCAGCTCACGACAATAGTCATTTTTTTTGTAACTTCGCTTGGATCCGGCGTTTGTGAATGAATTAGAGACGTCGCACAACCTCTATTTTCAAGCGAGGTAAATATCGGCTTTCCGGCCGTCTCCCCTCTTCCCAACACTGCTACGGGTTGATTTTTAAGCCACACCTCAAACGATACTTCATTTACATTTCCCTTTTCCTTCTCTCCTTTAAATACTTCTTCAAGAATAGTTAATACAGCCTGGGCAACCGGTACAGGATAGGGGGACTTTTGTAAAAATCCATCGACGTCCTTAGAAAGTATAGCACTATGTAGTACTATACTTTTCCCCAAAGTATCAGGGAGGGGGTGTTGGACGATTAGGCCGTGAATCGAAACATCATTATTATACCGCTCAATTGTTTTATTGATTTCGTCGACGGTCACATCAGTTGGAAATTTTGTGTGAATAATCCTTGCTCCAATTCGATCCGCGGCTTTTTTCTTTTGGAGAATATACGTCGTTGAACTTGGATTATCACCTACTTGGATAACAGCAAGCGTGGGCACGATACCGCGGTTTTTAAGAACGACTACTTTATCCGCAAGCGTATTAAGGATTCGATCAGCAATCGCCTTTCCATCAATTTTCATTGGAAATATTTTTTAAGACCCTTTTTACATTGCCGCTAATCATAGTCCAGGAGCGTATATTCTTGAAACCCAATGTTTTATACCACGTGAGAGGATGGTCGTAAACAATATGAGTATAGGTGTCCCAAGAAATGACGCGATACTTCTGATTGGCTGTTTGGAATAATTTTTTAATGAGTTTCGTTCCAATACCCTTCTTTTGATACCGAGGGTCGACGAAGACCTCTCCGTCTATAAGGTGATTACCGTCCCACCATGGCTTAACCATTGCCACCGTTGCACCTGCGAGTCTTTTTTCGACAAAAGCTGTGAAAAAAAGATCGGGTTGCTGTTGGAAGAAATATCTCATGAGTTCGAAAGCGGTTTTGGTGTTCCATTTTTCACCAATATTTATGGAGTTATAGCTGGCAACGTAAATGCTCGCAAGGTGTTTGAGTTCTTTTAATAGTACCGGCCGAATGAGAATCATAGTGCAAATAACACTGCAAATAACACCTGGGAGGTGATATTATATCTACACCTAAGGAAGTGATCCTCTTTTTGTGAGATAATCACCCCATGCCAGGACGATTGGTACCTTTTGTAACAAATGAAGTATACCACGTCTTTAATCGAGGTATTGATCGGCGGCCTACATTCATAGGAAAAAGAGAGTATGCACGAGCAAAACTTACGCTTCAGTATTACCGGCATATTTCTGTGCCTTTGCGATTGTCATATTTTCTTGATTTAAAAGTAGATTTTCGTGACGGGATGCTCAAAAAGTTGGAAGCGATACCATATGCGGTAGAAATTCTCGCTTATTGTCTCATGCCAAACCATTTTCACTTTCTCCTTCGTCAAGTGACTGACAACGGGGTATCAAAGTTCCTTTCTAACTTTCAGAATAGTTATACGCGCTACTTTAATACAAAGCATAAGCGTGTTGGTCCGCTCTTTCTCGATCAGTGTAAGGCGGTACGCATAGAAACGCTGGAACAACTACTTCATGTTTCGCGATATATCCACCTGAATCCTGCAACTGCCTATCTCGTCAAAGACGTAGAGGATGTACTTAGGTATCCATGGTCGTCCCTTCCTGAGTATGTAAGCGGTCAAGAAGAAATTTGTGAGACTGACTCAATTCTGGGGAATTTCAAGAAGAGAACATCATATGAAGCGTTTGTACGGGATCAGGTGGATTATCAACGTGAACTAGAAGCTATTCATCATCTTCTTATCGAAGAAAATCCCTAGGTGTAGATATCGAATCACCTCCCAGGTGATGCTTCACA
>CAYVAR010000002.1:0-19617 GCA_964449675.1 uncultured Gammaproteobacteria bacterium | reverse complement strand
CAGGTGATGCTTCACATAGTTACGTTATCCTAGCATAAAGGGAATTTCTCTACAAGCGATCGATCAGCATCTTTTCAGCAATCGCCTTACCATCTATTATCATCATTTTCTATTGTATCAAACTATCAAAGTCCGATACTTGCCTTAGTTATCATGACGCTAAAAAGAGCTCCTCCTTCAAATTTATTGGTTGCCAGAACTACACCCCCAAGACGCTCGGTTATATATCTTACTCCCCAAAGTCCTGTACCGCTCGTAACACTACGGATTTCCCAAGTATCTGGCGCAAAACCCGCGACAAACTGCGCGTCTAAAATAGTTCCGACATGAAGCATCCTTAATGCATAAGGATTTTTTGGCCAGGCAAAGAGAATTTCGGTTTGTTCATCACCAAAGGCTCTGCGTAAATTCCTGTACCATTCTGATTGAGATAACTGTTCTATTCCCTGTTCAGATAGTCTGCGGATAAATTCTTCATGCAATCTCTTTAAAGATTTATCTAAACTTAAACCATCTGCCTGGTCGCCGACGCTCAAGACAAGATAGTCGCCATTATCTTCTATTGTAAGTTCAAGATTCATCGGATGTTCTAGCGGTCCTAGTGATTTATATAATTTTGTTAACGCCTGATCGTTTTGATCATAGTGTTTTTCCCCATTGGCCTTTGCAGCATTTTTGACTAGGTTATATATAATTGCAAAGATCATGGGTTTATTTGCTTGAATAAATAAATCGGGCGAACAATTGACAAGGATATAATTTTTAGAGTCATCACTTTGGGCTTCTTTATTAATCAAAATGTCATAATCATCCGGTGAGAATCTGCCTTTAATCATGATGGCGATCTCTTCTAACATAGTAAGCGGATTAAAAACTTTTTGAGGGATATCCAGACCGGATTCCATCTCGGCAATTGCGCCCACAAATTCAAGCGGTAGAGCTTTTATCGCTGATAATTCCTCCATTCGATCGATTATGGTTGTTAAATATTCTTGGTGTCTGTTATATAAAAACATCGTGCCTGATTGATATGCTTCATATTGTATAGTCATAAACAAGTCAAACAAAGACATTGGGTCAAGATGATGAATGTCATGAATAAGAAAAGCTGCAAGCGTATACCAATCTTCGTGAACTTTTCCTCTTGTAGAAACTAAATTGCCTAAAGCATTTATCTGTGTATCGGATAATAAGTGCGAGGCTTGGACCGCTTCATGCCAAAATTGCACAAAATTCTCAAAACTTGATGTCCAGCCTTCCGATGTTGGTGTCAGTTTTTCGGAAAATCTGCTCCAAGCGTCGGACATGGCTTCGCCGACAAATTCAGCTTCTTGTAGTATGGTTAAGCTTGCTTGATAAGCACTACTACGTATTAGTTCAAGGGAAGCAGGTTCGGGAAGTTGAGAAGATTCTGTTTTAAGTTCTGTTTGGCCCATAATAAAGCCATATTATAGCATAAAGATTAACTATGGGGTAAAATGAAGTTGATTTTATTTCGTCAAACACGTCGCGGCAGCGATGGTGTCCGCTTTGTTGGTAAATCGCATGAGGATGACGCCGCTTGTGGCTCTGCTTAATCGCGGGACTGAATCAATTGGAAGTTTTACGACCTGGCCTTTCATAGAAGTGAGGATGACGCTTTCACAATCATCAGGGACAAGCTGGGATACGACAACTTTACCAGTTTTGTCATTGACTTGAGCAACTTTAAGTCCCTGACCTCCGCGCCTCTGGCGAGGAAAGCCGGAAATAGCTGTTTTTTTACCCTTCCCTTTTTCCATCACCGTCAGAAAATCCGCCTTTTTTGTTTCGCTATTAATAACTTCCATGCTCACTACATAATCGCTTGATTTAAGAAAGATACCGCGTACCCCCATGGTATCGCGAGCAGTAGGGCGAACTTCACTTTCGGCAAATCGTATTGATTTACCATCATGGGAGACGAGGAGTATATCGTCTTTTCCACTTGTGATTCTTGCCCAAGCAAGCTCATCACCGCTTTCGAGTTTGATTGCGACTAAACCACTTTTTCGTATATTCTCATAGTCAGTAAGTTTTGATTTTTTTACCGTACCTTTTTTAGTTGCCATGACGATGTATTCGACGCCTTGTTCTTTTTGGTCAGCACGTTTCAGGCTGTATGCTAAAACGCTTGTGACTCGTTCACCGGATTCTATATTTATCAAATTCACCACGGCTTGGCCCTTTGATTGCCGACTTGCTTCAGGAATATCCCAGACGCGCACTTGATAGACGCGTCCGCGGTCGGTAATAAAAAGCATGTTGTCATGCGTTTGGGCGGCGACCATTTGATCAATGACATCTTCTTCTTTGGTTGCCATGCCGATGACGCCTTTACCGCCTCGCTCCTGCATTTTAAATGTGGTTCTCGGTAGCCTTTTGATGTAACCGGTTTGACTCATGGTGATAATGACATCCTCATTGGCAATCAACTGTTCTTCGCTAAATTCTCCGACTTTACTTTTGTAGACTTTTGTCCTTCGCTGGTCAGTGTATTTTTCTTTGAGTTTAGCGAGTTCATCTTTGATGACTTTGAGTATTTTTTCTGGATGTGCCAAAAGATCGACGAGATATGCGATGGTTTCTCTGATCATTGCAAGCTCATCTTCTATTTTTTGCCGTTCAAGAGCTGCCAAACGACGAAGCTGCATATCAAGGATTGCCGTAGCTTGTACGTTGGAAAGTTTAAATCGACTCATGAGTTTCTCTTTTGCTTCATCAGCGTCTTTGCTTTTTTTGATAATCGAGATAACCTCATCTATATGATCGACTGCGATTTTGAGTCCCTCGAGTATATGTTCGCGGTTGCGGGCTTGGTTGAGTTCATATTCACTTCGCCGCCGTATGACAGAGTGTCGATGCTTTATATATTCTTCCAAAATGAGCTTGAGACTGCAGGTTTGTGGAGTATTATCTACAAGGGCGACCATATTGACGGGAAATGCCGTCTGAATACTCGTATGCTTATAGAGATTATTGAGGACTTGTTTGGGTCGTGCATCTCGCTTAAGCTCGATGTAAACTCTTATGCCCCTCCTATCGCTTTCATCTCGCAGGTCACTAATTCCTTCAAGTTTTTTTTCTTTGACAAGATCGGCTATTTTTGCGACTAACAGAGCTTTATTGACTTGATACGGAAGTTCCGTAATAACGATTGCACTTTTCCCTTGGCCAATATCTTCTATATCAGCTTTGCCCCGTATGACAATACGACCTTTGCCGGTTGCGTACGCGTTTCGTATTTCTGAGATATCATAGATAGCACCGGCTGTCGGAAAATCCGGACCCTGAATATATTCCATGAGGTCATCAACAGTCACATCGAAAAGTATTTTGGGATAAGTATTTGGTATATTGGAATTTACGCGTACTGTTTTTTTCTCCTTAATACTAGATACTAAATTCTTATCCCCTTCCCACTTTGCCTTGCCTATCATCATCGCTATTGCATCGACTACCTCGGTTAGGTTGTGTGGTGGAATTTTTGTCGCCATACCTACGGCGATTCCTTCCGAGCCCATAAGAAGCAGATTGGGAAGTTTGGCTGGCAGGTACGTAGGTTCATCTATGGTGCCGTCAAAGTTTGGGATAAATTTGACCGTTTCTTTATCGATATCCAGAAGCATTTCAGAAGCGATTGGTTTAAGGCGACATTCCGTATATCGCATAGCGGCAGGAGGATCACCATCAACAGATCCGAAGTTTCCCTGTCCGTCTATTAACTGATACCGCATCGAAAAATTTTGTGCTAGTCGAACCAGCGCATCATAAATTGCTACATCACCATGTGGGTGATACTTACCAAGAACTTCTCCAACGATTTTTGCCGTTTTGGTAAATCTGGCTGGATGGGCAAGTCCCATCTGGTGCATCGCGTACAGAATCCTGCGATGCACGGGCTTGAGTCCGTCGCGGACGTCAGGGAGTGCACGGGCGACGATGACGCTCATCGCGTAGTCGAGATACGACTTTTGCATTTCTGTGACTATTTCAGATGGTTGAATTTTGCCGATATTCATAAACAAAAAGAATCTAAATAAACAAATCTACAAATCTGTAAATAAATTGCGTAATGCAGATGTTATTAAATTACAGGACTTACGCAACGTCATTTCGAACGGAGCGTTAGAACAGTGAGAAATCTAGCGAAGCGCTTACGCTTGATTTCTCGCCTTCGGCTCGAAATGACAACCTAAATTTATATCGACTGCGTAACTCCTGTAAATTATTCAAATCATTTAAACATTCATTTGTAGATTTGCCATTTGTAGATTTGCAGATTATTTAAGGAATCCTGCTATGAGCAAAGCCACGATGTTGGCGACTTTAATCATCGGATTAATCGCCGGTCCCGCAGTATCTTTATAGGGGTCTCCTACCGTATCGCCAGTTACTGCCGCCTGATGGGCCGGAGATCCTTTCCCGCCGAATTTACCGGATTCGATATACTTTTTTGCGTTATCCCATGCAGCTCCGCCGGTTGTCATGGAAATGGCAACGAATAGTCCGGTGATGATGGTACCCATAAGAAGTCCTCCGAGAGCTCTTGCCCCGAGACTAAATCCCACGATGATTGGGACGAGAACGGGTAGGAGTGCAGGGACCACCATCTCTTTGAGTGCTGCCTGCGTTACGATATCGACCGCTTTTCCATAGTCAGGCGTGGCTTTTCCCTCCATAATGCCTTTTATCGTTTTAAATTGGCGCCGTACTTCCACGACGACCGCACCTGCGGCATTGCCGACAGCCTCTAGTGCCAGTGCACCAAAGATATACGGAAGGCTAGCACCGATAAACAGTCCAACCAGGACATATGGGTCATCCAGACGAAATCCGCTCGCTCCCTTGGCACCAAGCTCTTGTGTATAGCTTGCAAAGAGTACGAGTGTGGCAAGTCCCGCCGATGCTATGGCATACCCTTTGGTGACTGCTTTTGTGGTGTTGCCCACCGCGTCTAAGGCGTCGGTGACATCGCGGACTTTCTCTGGCTGGTTGGTCATTTCGGCAATCCCCCCGGCGTTATCGGTAATAGGACCAAATGCGTCGATTGCTATAACGATGCCGGCAAGAGACAGCATCGCCATAGCCGCAAGTGCCACACCGTATAAGCCTGCAAGTGTAAAGGCCCCAAGCATCGCTGCCGCGATAAGAAGGACCGGCGGGAGTGTGGATTTCATCGAGACGGAAAGTCCTGCAATGATATTGGTCCCGTGGCCGGTGACAGACGCGTGTGCTATCCTTTTGACTGACCTGAATTGTTTGGAGGTAAAATATTCCGTAATAGCGACCATTCCGATCGTGACGAAAATTCCCAAGATGCTTGCTCCATAGAGATTCATTGTCGTGTAGAGAGCGGTATCACCCATGAGAAGTACCGTAATGGGATAAAAAAGGAGTGCGGAAATGATACTACTTGCGATAAGTCCCTTGTATAATGCTCCCATAATCGATTTTGACTTGCCCAAGGTGACAAAAAACGTCCCAAGGATTGATGCGACTATACCCGCTGCCCCGACCACCATCGGGAAAAAAAGGGCATTGGCGCTTTTCGGTAAGGTGAGATGGCCCAAGAGCATCGCGGCAACAGCGGTGACCACGTAGGTTTCAAAAAGGTCTGCAGCCATGCCGGCATCATCGCCGACATTGTCTCCCACAAGGTCTGCAATGACCCCGGGATTTCTCGGGTCATCCTCAGGGATTCCTTTTTCAATTTTTCCAACCATATCGGTTCCGACGTCCGCGCCTTTGGTATAGATGCCTCCTCCAAGCCGAGCAAAGACCGAGATAAGCGATCCGCCAAAACCCAGAGCAATAAGCGGCGTGAGATTAAGGATTCCGGTTGTTTGGTTGGCAATGGTAAGCGCATAGGTGGCAACGAGAGCAAGAAGTGCAAGGCCTGCGACCATAAGCCCGGTTACTGCTCCGCCGGAAAAAGCTACCGCGAGCGCTTCTTTTAGCCCATTCTTGGCTGCTTGGCTGGTTCTGATATTTGCCCGTACGGCTATATTCATTCCCACTGCGCCGGCAAGAGCCGAACAGAATGCGCCGATACCAAATCCGATGGCAGATGAAAAGCCCAGGGTAAATCCAAGAAGAACGATGAGAAGGGCGGAAAGAAGCGCAATAGTGGTGTACTCGCGCTTGAGAAACGCTTTTGCGCCTTCGGCAATAGCATCGGAAATTTTATTCATATCCGGCGTGCCGACTGGTAACGCGATAATGCGTTTGGCTAGATAAATACCATAGGAAACTGCAAGAAGCCCTCCAGCAAATGGAATGGTCAATAATGGATTCATACTATTTTTAACCCAAAACTCAAATTTCATAACTCAAAACTAAAGTGAAAAATTCAAAACTGTTTTAAAAGTTTTGAGATTTACATTGTAACTTTACGCTTTGAGCTTTGTGTTTTGAGCGTACCTCTCTTTTATTATATATCTAAAGTAGCCAATTTCGCATGCGTCTGGATGAAGCGCTTACGAGGCGGGACCTCATCACCCATAAGCATCGTAAACATTTGGTCTGCTGCTCCCGCATCTACACTATCAACCCTTCTCATCACCCGGTTGAGGGGATTCATAGTGGTTTCCCACAACTGGTCAGGATTCATTTCTCCCAAACCTTTATATCTTTGAATATTGGGCACGCCTTTTATCTCTTTGCCATGCTCTTTTACGATAGTATCACGATCATTATCTGAGTACGCATAATACAAATTTTTGCCGATCGTTACTTTGTAAAGCGGTGGTTGTGCTATATAGAGATGTCCTTTTTCTATGACGTACGGAAGATGCCGGTAGAAAAATGTGAGAAGAAGCGTCATAATGTGTTCTCCGTCGACATCCGCATCGGTCATGATGATGATCCGATGATATCTCAATTTTTCGGGGTTGAGGCTATCAGCAATTCCCATGCCAAGGGCAATAACAAGTGCTTTGAGTTCTTCAAATTCTATGATTTTATCTAAGCGGGCTCGCTCGGTATTGAGGATTTTCCCGCGAAGTGGCAAGATTGCTTGAAATTTGCGATCCCTCCCCTGCTTAGCGCTATTGTGCACAAAAATACCGCTCGCAAGGGCAAAATTATGCGTTTTGGGTACTTCTATATCGTAGACATCAATCCGTTTTTTCAAAGAAGAAATCCGTTTGATTCTGTGGTTATAGTTGATTACTGCTTCTTGAAGGGTACGGTCATTGTTGTCAAAAAACCGTTCTCGGACTGTTTCGTATCGAATGAGATTCTTATTTTTTGTTGATAGCCGTAAACGGAGATATTCGGATGTATCGACTATTCCGGTTTGGGTGTATATCTCATGAAGTACAGCGAGTGCTGTTGTGAGATATGTTTGATTGTATGCTACTTTTCGTTTTGCTCTAAACTCACCAGTCCACTGCTGTTTTGTTTTTTGACCGCGCCACGCGCGAAGATTTTCGTTAGCCCATTGTTTTTTGGAAATAGATCGAAGCTCATTTTTCTGTTCGGGATGATTCTTAAAGAACTCTCGAACTCGTGCAGCCTGACGGGCGCGGTTTTCTGCATTTGCCCAATGGCTTTTCTGTGCATCGCCCAGGAGTGCACTATTTTTTTGTCGATACTCGGCATTACTCGTATAAAACTCCAGGAATTTTTGCGTCATCAATTGTTTGTAATTTGTATCTTCCCACTGCTTCTTGGCGCGGGTAGATAAAAGCGCGTGCATGCGAGGCGTGGTCATTGCTCTTCTTATTTTCTCTCGAAACTGGGGTGTTTGGTGAAGCTTCGCCACTTTCTCTTTAACGTCCGGTCTATGAAGGGTGGTTTCTAGTATTTTCGTGTGCAGAGTCAAGTGCTCATCTTTTGTTAAACGCACGAGATTATTCGGATTATTGTTCCGTTTGTTAAAGTCGATATGATGACGGTGCGGTGCGCTGGTAGTGTAAGCCCCATGATCAAGATTATACTGATCGGCCAAAAGATGAGTAAAAATCCATCGGTTAAGCGCTGGATCAAAAACCAACTCATAGCCTTCAATTGTGATACGTTTCCCAGTGCGGGAAAGTTGACGCCGAAGCGGCATAAGAGAGTCCTCGGGTGTGAGATCTTTTGCCTGTTTAAATGATCCATCGCGAAGCATAAAGCGATGATCATGTGTACAGATAATTTCTTCGTCGTTGTCGAGAACAACTTTGATGACCACTTGGTTTTTTTTTGTAATTCGTGGGTTTTCTATTGGGGCGACACCTACAGAACCACTTTCCGTTATCGTATAGCAATAATTCTGCTTGCCTTTCTTTGCTTCCTCGACGAGTCTTTTAAAAGAGAGATTTCTGCCGTCCGTCAGCGCCATTTTCGTATCACCGGAAAAACAACCTCCGGCGCTGTCTCCTTCAACGATAAATAATTCTGAAATACTGGGATCTTTTTCTTGGCAATCTGCAAGTTTTCCAGGAAGGCTTGCACCTTCAAGGGCGCCTTTTCGTATAATTGCGTCTTTAGCCGCTTTCGCAGCAAGTCTGGCTTTGGCTGCCAAGAAAACTTTTTCAAGAATTCTTCTTCCGTCACTAGGATTTTCTTCAAAATACGTATCTAAGCCTTCTTTGACAGCGGTTTGGACAAACGGTTGGACCTCAGCATTTCCTAATTTCCCTTTGGTTTGGCCTTCAAATTGGAGCGTTTGCGATGACATTTTTATGTAGACAATCGCTGTCAAACCTTCTCTGGTATCATCGCCAGTGATATTGTCCTCGCCATTTTTTGTAGCACCAATTTTTTTTGCATAGTCATTGATGCCGCGGGTGAGCGCCATACGAAATCCAGTTAGATGCGTACCACCCTCTACGGTGTGGATAACATTGACATAAGATTCGAGAGACTCAGAAAATCCGTTGTTATATTGTATTGCCACATCCAAATTAATAGCGCCGTCGTCAGAAACTTTACTTATAAATATCGGATCATGAAGGGTTGTTTTATTGCGGTTGAGTGCTTTGACCAAAGACTTGATACCGCCTTCAAAATAATAATGCGCTTCATCCCCTTTCCGTTCGTCGACCAGATGAAACGCTAAGCGCGCGATGAGATACGCCCGGTCACGGACTTGTTTTTTGACAACGTCAAAATTAAGACCTATTCCTTCTTTAAAAATTTCGATGTCCGGAAGAAATGTCACGGTTGTGCCAGTGTCCGTCGCCTTTCCCACTGCCTTTACCTGGCTCGTTGGTATACCGCGCTTATACTCTTGTATATATGCTTTTCCTTCGCGGTGCACTTCTACTTTTGCATATGAGGACAATGCGTTGACAACTGATGCCCCGACGCCATGAAGTCCTCCGGATACTTTATACGCTTTTCCTTCAAATTTTCCTCCAGCGTGGAGCTTCGTCATGACTAGTTCTAGAGCGGATACTTTGTATTTGGGTACTTTATCAACTGGTATACCTCGACCATTGTCAATGACCATAACGCTATTATCTGCATGGACCCTTACCCACACATCGGAAGCAAAACCCGCGAGCGCTTCGTCGATACTGTTATCGATAATTTCATTGAGGCAATGGTGGACTCCAGCAAGACTTGTGGTCCCTATGTACATGGCCGGCCGTTTGCGGACCGGCTCTAAACCTTCTAATACGATTATTTGTTTACTGGTATAAGAGGATTTTGCCATTGTTTCTGGAGAAAAAAACGAGCCTTTTAAGCTCTAAAATCATTGTACAACACTGGTTTTTTGTTGTCTAGAGCGCCTCGATATCTGGTAAAAAAATCGTGTCTATGACAAGTTTTGGTGTCACATTGACCGTAAGTTTACCAAGTGAAGAAAGGAGTAGGTGGCTATAAGAAACAAGAATAGTTGTTTTGGAAACATTTTTTGTATGAAGGGTATCTTTAAGAAGATGCTCCAATGCAACAAGTGCTGACAGCGTCCATTCAATAGCTATTTCTTTTGACGAAGCGAATGTGTCTATGTATGTGAGTTGTTTTCCAGGTGTTTCACGCATAAGCGTGAGAATTTCTTGCACAATTTTTTGAGATTTTTCTTGAGGTATTTGTGTGTCCTTTTTCATAGCTATACAGGTGCAACGGGATACTATCGTTGGCATCAGCGCTTCGTGGGTTGGAAGCTCTAGGATAATGCGAGCGTCGCGAGGCGGTTCCTCAAGCGTCTTGAGTAAGGCATGTTGTGCGGCAGTCGTTAACTGTTGTGCATTACGTATGATGCCTAATGTATACGGTGAACGTTGTGGGGCAAGAAACAATGTACGTAGTAAGTTTCGAACGTCTTCTATACCAATGGAATCTTCATGATTATCGATGGTTACTTGGTCAACTGGTAAGATATGCAATCGTGATATATACTTGTTAAGAAAAGCAGTACGCATATCTATTGCCCCTCCGCAGAGTATAAGTGCATGGGAATTGTCGCTCATCAACTGTTTATTGTAAAAAGTTCCTCTTGAGATGTAAACTAGATATATGTCATCTGCCCAGGATCTGTTGTCGATTCTTGTGAGTGATGCAAAAATATCTGCGGGTCAAGCATCACAAATCCGCACCGACTCACTCAATCTTGGTCAAAGCGTTGAGTCACTTTTACTCAAACGCCACTTGGCACGAGAAGAAGATATTGCAAAGGCACGCGCCCATCTTCTTGCTATCCCTTTTGTTACGCTTACTGGCCGCGCTATATCTCCTAATATTATTTCTTTTGTTCCAGAACCTGTTGCACTTCGGTATACTCTTTTCCCATTTTTATTTGACGAAACAACGAATGAATTATCAGTCGCCATGCTTGATCCCCTTGATTTTCAAGTCATAGAGTTTTTAGAGAAGAAATCCGGAAAAACAATTAAAGCTTTTATGGCGATGAAAGACGATATTCTCACTGCAATCGATGATCACTATAGTCAAAATTTGGGTGCAGATGTTACTCTTGCCCTTGAGGAAACAGCGCCATCCAGTATTAAAACGTATGAGGCTGGACATTTAGATAGCGTTATTCGCGAGGCGCCAATCGCGCAAATTGTTTCTGCAATTTTAGAGCAGGCAATGAAAACTCGTTCCTCAGATATCCACATCGAACCGCAAATCGGGGATAGCCGCGTGAGGTATCGTATAGACGGAATATTACAAGAAAAGCTTGCATTACCATCAAGACTCCATGAGGCAGTTGTATCACGGATAAAAATTCTCGCTGATTTAAAAATTGATGAAAAAAGAAGCCCTCAAGACGGACGATTTAATTTTAAAATGGGTGATTTAGAGGTAGATTTGCGTGTGTCTACTCTCCCCACAGTTCACGGAGAAAAGATTGTCATGAGACTTCTTAAAAAATCCGGCGGAGTCCCAACTCTGGCAGAACTCGGTTTACGGGGTATTGCTCTTAAAAATCTTGAGACGAACATCCTTCGGCCGCATGGGATCATATTAGTAACTGGGCCAACAGGTTCCGGAAAAACAACCACGCTTTACGCGGTCTTATCAGAACTTAATAGGCCATCTGTCAATATCGTAACCCTTGAGGATCCTGTTGAATATGAGATTGCTGGCATCAATCAAGTGCAGATAAATCCTGTTGCAGGGTTGACGTTTGCGACGGGACTACGCGCCTTTTTGCGGCAAGATCCCAATATCATTCTCGTTGGTGAAATTCGAGACGGCGAGACGACTGATTTGGCTATCCAAGCTGCCCTGACTGGACATCTCGTATTTTCTACGCTGCATACCAATAATGCTGCAGGTGCCATTCCCCGTCTTTTGGATTTAGGGGCAGAACCATTTCTCGTTGCATCAGCACTCAATGCGGTTGTAGGACAGCGAATTGCACGTAAAATTTGTGTAGCATGCCGGAGCGAATATGCACCAGATACGCTTGTTGTTAAAAGTATTCGTGAGCAGTTAGGCTCTCTTATCCCTACGGACAAAAAAATAGTTCTTTATAAAGGCGAAGGAGTAGCCAGTGGCCAATCTTGCAATTCGTGTAGTGGTACTGGGTATTTAGGAAGGATAGGAATATTTGAAGTATTTCCGGTCAGTGAAGCGATTACTAAACTCGTTCTTACAAGGTCACCAATGCGTGACATAGAACGACAAGCGCAGTCAGAAGGGATGATGAGTATGAAACAAGATGGTTTCCTTAAAGCAATCGAAGGAGTGACAACGCTTGAGGAAGTGCTTAGGGTCGCACAGGATTAAAAATCTACTAATGCACAATCTACTAATGAAGAATAAATGTAAAATATTGATTATTAATGGATTTTTCATTTGCAGATTAGTAGATTAGTAGATTAGCAGATTTCATAGATATGGATATTCAACAACTTTTTTCTGAAGCAGTTCGACTGGAAGCCTCTGATTTACATCTTATTGTAGGATTCCCTCCGATGCTTCGCATTGCCGGTCAACTTCAGCCAATATCCGGATTGCCCCCATTGACTTTTCAGGATACACAATCTTTGACGCAGGAAACGCTGAACGATCAGCAAAAAGATTTACTTTTATCCAATCGTGAAATTGACGTGTCTGTGTCTTCTCCTGTTGGACGATTTCGGGCAAATATATACTACCAAAAAGAAAGCATAGGAGGAGCATATAGACTTATTTCTTCAAAAATAAGATCTATAGATGAATTAGGAGTACCTGCTATTTGTCATGAATTCGTCAAGCTTCGCCAAGGACTTGTGCTTGTTACCGGCCCGACTGGGCACGGGAAGTCAACCACACTTGCTGCAATGATTCAACAAATAAATCAAACGCGTGCGCTTCATATCGTGACTATTGAAGATCCAATAGAGTATATTTATCCCAAAGGTTTATCCATTATTTCTCAACGAGAGATGCATCAGGATACGCATTCATGGAATTTAGCGCTTCGAAGCGTCTTACGAGAAGATCCCGATGTGGTTCTGGTTGGTGAAATGCGAGATTTTGAAACAATTGCAGCAGCCCTCACCGTTGCAGAAACAGGACATCTGGTATTTGCAACACTCCATACGAATTCTGCTTCCCAAACGATTGATCGCGTTGTGGATGTATTTCCAGATAATCAACAAAGCCAGGTGCGATTACAGCTTTCTTCCGCGTTAGAAGGCGTGATATCTCAACGACTTATTCCGGCAATCTCCGGTGGACGAGTTGCGGTAGCAGAAATATTAACCGGCACTCCTGCTGTTCGTACAACAATTAGAGATGGAAAAACACATTTATTGGATAACGTCATTCAAACGTCGGCTGAGTTTGGCATGATGACTCTTGAAACGTCCCTTGCCCGCGCCGTCAAAGAAGGCAAAATAAGTGTCGAAATAGCAACCGCATTTGCGGTGCGTCCAGAAGAATTAGGAAGGCTTTTGAAGTATCAATGAAATAATCTCAAAGCGCAAAACTCAAAGCTCAAATCTTAAACCTAAATCTCAAATCTATTACGATTTACGTTTTTAGATGTAGTTTTTCAGCTGGAGGCGTGTTCCTGAGGCGCATCAGCCTCAGGCTGATATCCGCCTTTGGAGGAGACTTTTGACCCTTGGGTTTTGAGTTATTTAAAATGCCCCTTTTTTCTTATAAAGCACGAAATTCATTCGATAAGACGACAACCGGTATGGTAGAAGCCGCAAGCACGTCACAAGCGGTAAAATTGCTACGGGAAAAAGAGCTTTTTGTCATCGATATCCATGAGGCAAAACCGACCCTGTCTCTTGCCTCAACCGTATCTCGATATAAACGTATCGGATTTGGCGATATTGTCAATTTTACCAGGCAACTAGCGACTATGGTGGTTGCCGGCCTCAACCTACCGGAAGCATTGACTATCTTACGAACTCAAACGACCAATCCTACATTTGAACAAATGCTTTCTGATATCGAGCATCACATTGTAGGCGGAGGTAACCTCGCAGATGCTCTCTCTCGCTATCCGAAACAGTTTTCTACCATATATATTGCCTTAGTTGCCGCTGGCGAAACATCGGGATCGCTTGAACAGGTACTCGCTCGGCTAGCTGATACGCTTGAAGGGCAGCGAGAATTTCGAAGTAAAATAACCGGGGCTATGATTTATCCGGTCATTATCATCATTGGTATGGTAGGGGTGGTTTTTGTGCTTATGACCGTCGTTGTCCCGAGATTGTCCGAACTCTATAGGGATTTAGGTATTTCTCTTCCCGTAAGTACGCAAATTCTTTTAAAAGTTTCAGATTTTTTTGTTCACTTTTGGTGGCTTATGATTGCACTCATCATTGGGTTTACTGCGCTATTTGAACGGTGGCGTAAAACTCCTATCGGAGAGCTTATGGTAGATACATTTGTCCTTCGGTTACCCGTATTTGGAGATTTACAAAAAAAGGTGATTCTCGTTGAGTTTACCAGGACGCTTGGTATGCTTATTTCTTCAGGTATCCATATCCTGGAAGGACTTCGGATATTGAAAGAATCTCTCGGCAATGTGCTATTTCGAAACGCGATAACGAGTATCAGTACGAAAGTAGAAAAAGGGTTTCCGCTTGGAGCGACGTTCGGGCAATACGAGGTATTTCCTCCGATCGTATCGCAGATGATGAAAGTTGGAGAAGAAACCGGAAAACTCGATGAAACACTTTCAAAATTATCAAAATATTTTGAAGCAGAAGCAGATCATCTCGTCAAAGGTCTCACAACCGCAATTGAGCCGATTATCATGATTTTTCTCGGAGTCGGAGTCGGGTTTATCGTTTTTTCCGTTATTACCCCCATATATAATCTTACGAGTAATATCAGATAGACGTCTTAACGGGACAGTTCTTCTTTCCGTTGAAGTAATGTACTATATTCGTTTGCTGAGTATTGAAGTTCGTTTTTTCTTAAAAAATAGTCTGAGAGCTGAGCATGAAGCAAATTCTCATCGAGCATGAGATACGCCATTGTCTCCAACGAAAAATAGAAGGGATAACTTTTGTAAATACCGACATGAGATTTTACATATTCTTCTTTATCTTTAAATACTAGTCCGTATGTTCCAAGTACATATCTCTTTGAGTCCAGGTATGTATAAAAATACGCGATAAATACTATATGTGTGCACACTACTCCTAAGGTAAGGTACAAAGACGCTTTCGGGATATACCGATACGTACGAGCGTCTATATAGGCAATTCCGTGTGCGGCAATGAGGCAGAGAAAGGGAAAGGCAATGATGAAATAGTGCATATAGGATGGTGTCTTCGTTATAAGGTAGAGAAACGGAAACCCAAGAAGAAAACTGAGAATAATTGACCGTTTCCTTTTTTGACTCATGACAGTAAACACTCCAAGAAGTATAAAAAGAGATTCGGACACAAAAATAGTATTGAGATAACGCATGAGAGAAAATCGCGCGAGAAATTCTATGTAGCTTTCCCCAAACACATATTCAAAAAACAATCCATTCATGATCTGAAACGGACGAAGGAGGACTTGAGAATCATATAATCGAGCGTGTGTAAGATATGTAAAAAGGGAATGACAATCGGGACAAACTGGTTTTGCCATAATTTCATTCATTACATACGGTAGTGCTGGTACAGATCCAATGAGTAGTCCATACATCATATATGGAATAGATATGTTCGGCCTTTTCCAAATAAGCACGACCATGGTAATGACAAATAGAAAAAGTCCTGAGGGATGAAGTTGAAGAATGAGTGTCAACAGTAGGACGATATAGATCCAGGCGTACGATTTTTGATCGATGAGTAGTTTGTGAAGATAATAAAGGTAAGGAACAATAAATAACGGCAATACGTTCTGTGCCCATATCGTACGGGAAAATATCATCATCCATGGAGAAAATATCCAGAGAAACGATGCGATTAACATAATCTTTTCTTCATAATATTTCGAAAGCAGTACATAGAATAATGCTATTGCAACTGCATTAATAATAGCTATCTGCATAGTCACGTAATACGGATTACGGGAAAATAGATTAAGTAGTACAAGAATGTAATGAAATAAAGGGGGGTTGGATACGCCGATACTTGAGGTAAGTCCCTGAGTGAGGATAGTCGGTTTGTAAAAAAACTCTGCTACTTGATATTGACTCCAGATTTGATCAGTGTTGTATTCCATAAGATCGAGCTTATAGAGCCTCGGAATCAATGCAATAACAAATAACAGTACGCCGACACCCAGTCGTTTCATTATCCTACTTGACAAATAATTTGTAACCATGTATCAATGATTATAGAGATATACAATGAAAAAAATAACTGCTCAATATATAGTAGCAAAAGGTTTTACTCTTATTGAACTTCTTATCGTTATTGCTCTTCTTGGCGCTCTTGCCATCGGACTCTTGGCCACAATTGATCCCTTTGAACAGCTCAAGAAAGGTCGAGACACATCAGTGAGAAATACTGTGTCAGAGTTTTATAACGCGAGTTTACGATATTACTCAAATAAAAGCGCATTTCCTTGGGCAGGGACAGCATTAACTGGTAGCGCATTGTCGGGTTTGTCCGCACAAGTTTCAGAACTCGTAAGTGCAGGTGAGTTGAAAACTCAATTTTGGACACTGGTTGGTACTACAGCCCTTGCGAAGATGTATGTGACGTCAAACGGTACTGATTCAGTAGGTGTCTGTTTTCAACCGGAGTCTAAATCATTTCAAAAGGATATAAATAGCAAATGGGACAGCGCAGGTGGCACATCAATTGTAAACTGTTCTTCTCAGACCTCTGGGTCAGGTGCTTCATGTTACTACTGCGTCCAATAATTTGATGATAGAATATCTCGGATGAGAGCAAATAAAATTGCTTTGGTGTTGGGTCTTTTTGTTTTTTCCGTCTACTTAATTTATCAGGCCAAAGGGATATATACCGGTGACAGTGGAGATTTGGTAACAGCAGCATATGGGTTCGGCGTCCCTCATCCTCCTGGATATCCGTTTTATACATTTATTGGCTGGCTATTGAGTCATCTTCCGTTTTCTACCGTAGCCTGGCGCGTATCGCTTCTTTCCTCTCTGCCTCACGCGGTGAGCATTTCTTTGGTGTTTCTCCTTCTCTACTATTTAACACGAAGTTACGCCGCAGCTCTTATAGGGGCAGTGTTTCTTTTTGGTAATTACCTTGTGTTTCTTTATAGCGTCACACCGGAAGTATTTGCCCTCTTTGATTTTTTTGTCATTTGTATCATTTTTTTGATCGTTCGATTTAGACAGACAAAGAAAAGATATCTATTGGTCATCCTTGCGTTTGTCATCGGCCTTTCTTTTACCCATCACCACGCGATACTATTTATTGTTCCTTCTCTGTTGTATTGGCTATGGAAAGATCGAATTTTCCGATATCTTTCTGGAGCTTTTGTCTATAAGGTTGTAGGAACATTTCTTATAGGACTTCTCCCGTATATGTATTTACCTATCGCCGGGCGTGGGAGCGCAGCAGTTAACTGGAATAGACCGGAAACGCTCGACGGTTTTATAAAGCTTATAACAAGAGCTTATTATGGAACGTTTACGTCATCAGTGGGTTACGGTCCGTACATTTCGCAAAGAATACTTCAGATAAAAACCTATCTTCGCTTCCTTATTCTGGATATGGGAGTGTTTGGTATTAGTCTTTCAATAATTGGCATCTATAGTTTGTGGCGGAAAGACCTCCAGTTGGGAACTTTTATACTTTTGGCTCTCTTTGGCATAGGGCCACTGTTTCTTTTCTATGCGAGTTTTCCGTTAAATAATACATTTGCCCTAGCGACGTTTGAACGATTTTTATTACCGTCCTATTTTATTATTTCCCTTTTTATTGGCTTAGGGTACGCGCACAGTATCCAAATACTAGTGAAATATACAAAAAAAGTATTTTCTTCATCTGCCCGTACTCTATTAACAACGGGTTTTATCGTCGTGCTATTTATCTACTCCGCTTTTCAAGTGAACGGTACGCTTACAAAATTTAAAGGATTTGCTCAAGATCAAACCGCAGAGAATCTTGCTAAGGATTTCCTAGGTAGCGTAGGAAAAAATAGTATCGTGCTTTTAAGTAGCGACACTTCCCTGTTTCCGACGCAGTATATGCGTTATGTCCTGGGCTTTCGTCCAGATGTTACTGTCCTTCATGGGTGGCGAATATCTCAGCCGGAGTACAAAAAAACAATAAGTCTCCTGTTTTCCGCCATACGCTTTGATTCTATTTCAAACGCAACAAAAATATCAGAGATCATTGATGCAAATAGAGATCGGTTCTCAATCTACACAAATGATACAACCATCCCGATAAAGGAAGGTTTTGTATGGGTAAATCACGGAATTCTTTATAAACTGGAGGATGTCAATGCACCCATAAGTATAGAACAGATCATAGAAACAAATGAACGTCTCTGGAAAACGTATCACGATCCTGGCAGCGGTGTGCTTCAAACGTATAATCACCTTATGCTTGCTGATGTCAAAAACGTCTATGCAAATGCAAAAATATCATACGGGAAGGCACTTTTAAAAGCTGATAAGTATCCTGAGGCTCAGAAAGCGTTTGAGGATGCTCTATCCTATGGCGGGGACATGCAGAAGTATGAGGCGTATAAGTATTTGGGACTGGCGCAGTTATTTAGCAAAAATTGTGAAGAAGCTATGAAAAACTTTGAAATATCTAAGAAAGAAAGTCTTGTCAAAGATGTTGATATAGATTATTTGGAGGCTGTAACGATTAAAGACTGTCTAAAAGATGATGTAAAGGCGCAATACTTGTATGAAAAATATAGAAAGGAAGTCGAGTCCGGCAAAATTCCACTCAAGTCACTCTAAGGAAATGCAATGCTTATGGTAAGAAGGATGATTTTATCAAAAGATGCTTTTGCTCTATTAGGTATTGTTGTATTCTGTTTGTTCTTTTTTTCACGACTTTTTTACCCTCAGCTATCGATATTTGCCACTCACGAAATAGGAATAAATGATATATGGCACCTGAATTATCCTTTGAAAAATTACCTACACGAGAGATTATCTCAAAACAAGATTCCCCTCTGGAATGACATGATTGCCGGAGGTTTTCCGACGCTTGCTGAAGGGGAAGCCGGCGTCTTTAATGTGTTTAATTTGCTGCTATATAAATTCTTTCCGACGATCATCGCGTTTAATCTCAGTTATGTCCTGGCATTTCTCATGTCTTCAATTGGCATGTATTTTTTTGCAAAAAGACTGAAGTTTTCTCCACTATATGCGTTTTATATATCCATTCTCTATGGCTACTCCGGTTATTTTGTCGCCCATATATCAAATTTGGTCAACCTGCAAGCATCCAGTTACCTTCCCTGGGTGCTTCTTTTTACGGATCTTATGCTTTCAGGAAGCGGAGCTGTGGGAGCTCTCGCATTGTCTCTTACCGTGTCGCAGCTTATTTTTACAGGCTTTCCACAGATGACGTTTATCGCGCTATCTTTTGCTTTACTGTATATAGCGTTTGTTTATATTAAAAAAAAAACTTCTCTCAAGCGAATTATCATATGGATTGGTGTTGTCATATATGGCTTCATACTTTCAGCTGTACAACTACTCCCGACGTATGAATTGACCTCATTATCTCCCAGAAGTCAAGGCGCTGCCTATCAGGAATTGCTCTTTTATAAATTTCCCATAGAGCATTTCATTACTTTTATCGACCAGTTTCATTT
>CAYVAR010000001.1:0-160691 GCA_964449675.1 uncultured Gammaproteobacteria bacterium | reverse complement strand
AATGTTTCCCATAGCTGATAACGATGCGAGATATGCAGACTTAGTTAATGTAAATCTCCAGTCAATTGAACCCACTATAGCTCTTCCTGGTCATCCAGAATCTGGTGTTCCTTTAAGTACTGCCCCAAGCGTACGATTTAATAAAATAATCATCGGTGCATGTGTTGGTGGAGGTATAGAAGATGTTCGAATAGCAGCGCATATTCTCCGAAATCAATTATTAGCTGACGGTGTTGAGCTGGTCGTGCATCCCCATTCTATTGCAGCACTAAGGTATGCCCAACAAAAAGAATGGCTAGACTGGATTCGTGAAGCTGGAGGCACTGTTGTTGAAGAGATTGGATGCGGCGCATGTATAGGCAATGGACCCGGTACACTTGAAGAGCATGACGTTTGCATGACCACTGATAGCCGCAATCACGATGGACGAATGGGTCACCCGAATGCAAAAGTGTATCTTGCTAGTTCAGTTGTCAGCTCCATTGCTGCAATAACCGGAAAAAATCCTACTATGGACGATATACATCGCTTCACAGAGAGTGTTCCCTGGGATGACAAAGCAATGGTATTTTCTGTATAACGTCTTTAATCTTTATGCCATGGTAACCTGGCTTTCGGATTAGAAAATAACCACGCTGCCATCATAGACATTACAAAAATACCCAATGCAAAGACCCAAAAGCTCATTCCAGTTGGCTGATTCACTCTCCCTGTATCAGAACTAAATCCTAAAATTAATACGCCAAATACAAAATTTACAAACCCCCACACGACATTGGTATACGCATCCGATACCCGCTTAAACGGAGTCATGTGCGTTTGCCCCATGACACCTTTCACAAAATGCGGGACACCATTTGCCAAAAACATCCCTGCAAAAAACGCTTGAAGAAATGACATATCTTTCACCTCCCTTCAGCATCTTACTATTAGTATACACTCTTTGAGAAATAAAATGAGGAAATAGCGATAATTATTCGCTTAGGTTATTCGGATTTTTTATGAATTTGTTCATATACGTAGCTCACCGCATGTGATCCACCTACTGGTATATTTTGTAGTCTTCCGAGCCAAAGCGCGAAATTAGTTTCATCACCAGATAATCCGTACCAAAGAGAAAGTATTTTCGCTACCGGTAAGGCTCTCTTATAGTTGAAAGCAGTTGGAAAATTGATTCCACTCTCTCCTATATGAAAAATCCGTGCTGCAAGAAGTGATGCATACATTTTACCAGCCGCTGGATAGACTTCACCATTTGATGTAACTAATTCATTCCGATAGTCAAGCATGAGCAGAGATCGAATCTCAACATGGCTCAAATCACCAAAGTAAGGATCAGTTCTAAGCGCATGACAAAGCATAAAAAATTGAGACAACTGTGTAGGGGATATACCTAAATCAGCAAGAAGCTCATGGTGTCCTCGAGGATTAATAGCTTTTAGCATCTCACTAACTCCTTCTACATCGGCTGCTTGAATATGGGGAAAAACTGCCTGGGCAAATAAGTAGGATTTATCTTTACTATCTAATCTCGCTTGTTGTAAAGAATCGCGTAGTTGACTTAAGAAAGTAAACGAGTCATCTTGTCTTCCTATCGCAAGTAAACTTATTGCTACTTGTGTAGCAGGATATACTTGTTCTTCTGGGGAAAGCTTTTCCCACCAGGCTATGGCAGTATCTGTATCACCCTGCTCACAACATAGTTGTACTTGCTTCTTAATAAATTCGACGTTATCAACTTGATCCCCAGGAGTTATTTTGTCAACAGCCGCCTCTAACCCAAAATGCCACTGCTGCCGACTTTTTCTAATTTGATTCAGATGCCACTCGTCAAGATGACATCTTTTCATTAACCATTCCTCCATACCCTCTTCCTCATCAAGAGTAAGAAGACCATTCACTACTAAACCTCGTAATCCCCGGATCGGCGAACCCAGTTTCGCACCAGGACCATACCAGGTTTCTGCAATCCTATCGAAATTTCTATCCCAATCGGTTATTTCGCCTTGTCCTATTACTCCTGAAACAAATAAGTCATAGAATTTACCTGATACTCTCATCAATAAATCATCAGTTACGAGCTGTTGAAAAACTCCTAATGGCTCAGCACTACCTCCAATTCCAGTACTACCACCTTGTGTCTGTAATTCCACTTGTAATAAGTAATTGGTTGTCTCCGCAAGAAGCGTTGGTCCACTACCTGTTTCATGAAGCCGCCGAATAGCTTCGGTATCGCCTTGTCTTAGCAAGGCATCAAATAAATATGGAGCATTCTCTACGCTTGGAGCTATATCTGCAGCAAGCAGTTGAACTAATTGAGATTGTGGATCAAGCGGTATTTCATGTACGTCCAATCCTAAGCCTTGTTCGCTGAGATACCGACTTACCCAATTATCTGCACTCATAATATAAAGTCTATTGAAACGGGCAGATATTTGGTAATTTATCGCATTATACCAATATGAATGATATTATCAAAATAGTCTCAATTTTTTGCAAAAGTTTAAGAAAATCAGCTCCCAAGCGATTTCCTGCGCGGTACTATAAGAATTTGCTACTGGTGATTTATCATAAATATATCATCTGATAATCTCAATTAATCCGTCAGGGTCTACCGATATCTTCTTGACTTTTACCCGCACGTGCGGTTTTTTGTCAAAACCTATTTATGTAATGTCAAAGTATGTTTTATATACTTCATCGTCTTCAATTGTATCGACAAGCATATATTGCACGTATCTTCCTAAAGCGTAATACTCACGAAGAAATGTAATTTGATCCTTACAGGGATATGGATAAATATAAACGCTCTCCTGTATAGAATAAAAACCCATTGCGCGAAGCGCGTCACGGATAAGATCACGAGCATAATCTACCTTCCGTGGAACATCATAAAGGACGAGTCTCCATTTTCCGTCCCACCTCTTAGGTGTATCGATAGTCAGCGTATCGATACTATATTTAAGAATTTTTTGTCTTCCTTTTTGGGTGAGACGAACTATATCCGTATTTCCCTCTTTTGTTATTTCAACAGTTTTTTGCTGTTCTAATCTTCGTAATGTACGCCTGAGGTATGAAATATTGTAATGCTTCCATTGGTCATAATCCGGTGACGTTTTTACTAACGAAAGGAAAAAAGACGCGCTTTTGGGTGCTAAAATTACCGCTGATAGCATTACGCCTTTCCCAAGAATGGAAAGCACCTCTTTGACCGGTGCATATTTAGTCTGATGCTGCCTCTCTCGTTGCTGATTTAGGAGGATACCCGATATCCGTGCGATTGATTCATCGCTTGGCAGAGATATATGATATTGCTTTTCCTTCTTTTTCATTCGCGTAATTTTCTTCATAAGATTAATAATATATACAACATTTTGAAAACAATATCCTATTTATTACTTTTGACAAAATACCGCACGTGCGGTTTTTTGTCAATAAAAGCTCTCCCATTTCCCCTATCCCTTGTAATATTGTGAACAACTATTACTGGATTAGCTTGAGAAAGTCTGCTCCTAAACGATTTCCTGCACGAATGCGGGGCATGGAGTAGATTCTGCTTTTTGCTTGGTACCTTAACATTGTGATTGTCTAAGTTTTTCTGTATGCTTAAAGGAAATTGCATACCGCTCATGAAACTCCACTTTCGAAAAGCAATTATCCTAATGCTCGTTGCTGCTTTGGGCGGCGGATATTACTTTTTAAACAGGCAAAATCAAACTGTACGGCTCACCCAGATACCAGATTATCGACGACCAACGACTCAACCTGTTGATAATTCATTTTCAACACTAATACCAACTGTGCAGCCAAAAACAGCGAGCATCCAAACTTATCAGGTTCCTTCTGGTTGGCAAAAATATAGCGATAGCGAAAGTGGAATAACTGTATATTACCCTCCTCAATATACTGCCAAATACAATCCCAACAGAGGTTTCGGTGTGAATTTTAGAGCGGGGTCTTACTTGGTAAATGAAAGCGGCGACATAGTGCTTGACTTCTATGTATTCCCTTATAACGGCGGCTCTAGGAGGCAATCATTTTACGATGTGGTAGAGTTCGATGGCCCAGAAGATATGTCAAAGTTTACTGTGTCCATAGTAGATGTCGTATTAAATACTAGAACGTATTTAAAACTCATCTCAAATTACTGGGCAACATACGCAAGTCAAGGCAATCAGGTATTTTTCCTAACGCCTCAAGGCGACAAGATGTATTACTTTACGTACCCCGCTTCCTTCGAGAGTAATTCAACAGATTATAAAAATATACTTACTATTATCGCTACGAGTGTCCTTAGCGTCGGAAGAGGTACAAGTTCTAACCAATATGTCTATTGCTATGCAAGGCCGGACAGTGGCAATATAAATAATTCTTGGGAAGCACGAATTGTGAGTGGAGACATGGAAGTTACTCAAAGGACAGATAAACAACTTAAGCAAGGTTTCGTAGATAAATCAAAAATCTCTCTATCTGGTAATCCTCAAAATCCAGATTTCAAATATTTCTCAATCACAGACTTTGACATCTATGTTGACTCATCAAGAAAAGGAAGTTACCAAGACGCATTTGTCATCAAAATAAAAAAGGGTGACGTTGATAGAATTGCTCAAGATACACCTTCCTCAATACCAACTGTGGCAATAATGAGCAGCATAAACGGTGGGGTAGAAACAACAGATGGTAAATTTTGTAAGGCTGATCTCTACGGATATTATGCCCCAAAGCCATAAAGTAAATAGTCGAGACTGCTTCTACTCTCCCCAATCTTCTGCTTCTTGTGGAGCAAGAGCCAAGACGATCGGTCCGACATTTTTTACTTCAAGATCCACACCGCAATCCAGACATATAACAATTTCTCAAGTGATTACAGAAGAAGCAATCGTTAATGCACTCATGCATTCGGGACACTGGCCATATCCCACTGTCACTGCAGGAATTCTTGATGTGACTGCTTCTTCTTCAAACCGTGCTCGTTGGCCTCTTTCATCTAATGACGTCATTTGAAACCCCTTTCTTTCTTTAGACAATGTTCAATGCATTTTAACCGATATTAATGCCTATGCAAGAAGGAAAATATCTATGGATTGATTATGCTATAATTACGGGGCACCTTGGAATTCGAACTCTCGGGGGGATGGAAGGCGAAAGCCTTTGATATTCCTCAGGAAAGTCCAGACAGCGCAGTGCAGGGGACGGAGCGTAAGTTCCGTATCGAAAGATCAAGTGATTCCAGGACGAAAGTCATGGAAAACAGAGCTTGAATAGACAAGTTTTGAGAGCCACAGAGACGACCATCACTCCTTAAGCCTGACGGCTATGGAAGATGTATGAAACGTTGGCAATCCCACCCGCTGCAACCGGCGAATAGATCGTTACTACTACGCACTGGGGAGATCTAAAGTTTACGGGCATCGCGTCAAACGCGATGTGCCACGTTTGACGTGGCACAAGAGAAATGAGAGTGTATCCCCCTTCGCTCTTTGCTCCGCAAAGAGCTACGGAGGGACTAGTCTAAATTGTATTGACTATAAAATAAGACTTGTCCCGCGAAGCTCCGAACGAAGTGAGGAGCGGAGTGGGAAAAACAGAATCTGGCTTATGAGATTCCATGGTGCATAAAAAAATTCGAATAAACTTCGGATTTTTTTATGGCGATCTATCTTTTGAAGATTTGTTTAAAAATGCACTTAGAACAACTTGAAGAACTAATACTATTGGGACAGCCAGTATCGCACCGGTCACACCAGCAAGTCTACTGCCGATCAAAAGAGATAGGATGGTGATGACTGGTGCAAGTCCGACACTTTTTCTCATAACAAGTGGCACAATGACACTATTTTCCACTTGTTGGATTATAAAATAGAGTGCAACGACGGAAAGAGCGAGAAGTGGCGATGTCGCAAGAGCAACAAGCACTGCTAAAACCGCTGAAACTATCGGTCCTATCATAGGGACTATCTCTAAAAGTCCTGCGATAATAGCAAGCGGAAGAGCAAATTCGATTCTCAAAAGTGTCAATCCGAGATATACTCCACCTCCTACGAGAAACATGAGGAGCAATTCACCCCGGACCCATGCACCGAGTCTTAGTTCGATATCTCGCAGTACCGTTAATATAGTTTTGGCCTGGGTTTCGCCGAAGGTATCTAGAAGTATATTTTCGACATGTCGCCGTTCAATAAGAAAGTAAAAAGTAAAAACAAGAACTGTAACAGTCGTAATAATGTTTGAAAATATTCCGACTGTCAACTTTAAAATATTCTCTCCAATGGGAGCAATCTGTTGGGTGAGCGCTCTTGTATCGATATTCCAATACGGCATAACTTTTTCGACGAATCGAGGAAGTTCATTGGCAAGTCTGGTAGATTGTAAAACAATGGTTGGAATAGATCCTAAAAGAGAAATACCGACAAAGCCCAAAACAATGCTGTAGATGCCTAGCACTGCTAAAAATCTGGGGATCCGCATCCAAGAAAGCCATTCGACAAAAGGACGAAGCGCTGACATGAGAATAAAAGCAATAAAAAGAAGAAATAAAATATCGCGAATCTGCAAAATCACCCAAACGCTTGCGAGAAGAAGCAATGTAAAAATGATAGTACGATGGGATATTTCAATTTTTGATGTCATAGTAAGAAGTATACCATGCTTTTACCACCGCAGTAATTTTTTTACTTACATTTCCCTTACTGATATCAAACCAATGAATGTCCTCTTGCTTGCGAAACCATGTCATCTGCCGTTTCGCATATTGATACTCAGCTCTTATCCAACCATTGACTGCTTCTTTCTTGCCAATACGTCCGCTTATAAAATAAGAAAGATACGTGTAACCTAAAATATCCAGTTCCTTATTGTCAACTTCACGTATCGCTTTCTTCCATCGACGTTGTATACTATCTCGTATACTATTTTTGAGCGTATCCATAGGGGCCATCAGACCAATCCAACAAACATCACTGCGAGGTAAATCCGACAGAACTGTTGTTTGGTTTTTTTGTTTCCATGTTGCCACCTCTATCGCCCGAATGAGTCTTCGAGGGTTTTTTTTGTCCGACTGATTCATTTGTTCCAATTTATGAAAATCGATGATTGACAGTTTTTTCTGAAGTTCTTCTACGGATAATGAGGCAAGAGTATCACGAAGCGTGTTATTCGGAGAAATTGTTAGTGTATTTAATGGGTGCATGAGTGCCCGCAAGTAAAATCCTGTACCACCAACAACGATAGGCAATTTGTCGCGTTTACGAATATCATCGATTACCCCATAGGCAAGAGTTCGGAAACGTGCGACATTAAACGACTCTCCTTTTTCTATAACGTCATAAAGCCATATGGGAATTTCCTTTGAACGGTCTTTCCCTGTCAATGCGTCAAGTCCTTTATAGATTTGTCGTGAATCGGCACTAATAAGTTCACCAGAAAATTGTTTGGCAAGCGACAACCCAAGTTTCGTCTTCCCCGTCGCTGTCGGCCCACAGATTATTAATAACTTTCTCATTGGTAAGTACCCTGCCGGAGATTAGTTTTATTTATAAGCTCTTCAAGTATCTGCCATCGACGTTTTTTTTCTTTATACGGTACATCGTCTGTATACACTTTATGTGCTGCAGTCATCGGACGATCTGAATACATCGCAACATACCCTTTGGTGAAACCAACGTTTTTTACCAAATCGACCGTATTTTGAAATTGTTCCTTCGTCTCACCACAAAAACCGACAATGATGTCTGTACTTATCGTGACGTTTGCGATTTGAGCTTTAAGTTTTGAAACAAGCGCAAGATATTCCTCTCGGCTATACCATCGATTCATTTTACGAAGCATAGCTGTATCGCCAGATTGAATAGGCAAGTGGATATGTCGAGATATTTTGGAATTTCTTGCTATAACAGAGATGAGATCATCTGAAAAATCCCATGGGTTACTGGAAATAAAATCAACTAAATTGATCCCATCAATTTTGCATACTTCTTCAAGAAGTTGCGGGAAGAGAGTTGGGATCCTTAATCTTCCAAGATGTTTCACGTACGTGGGAGCAATACGTTTCTTTTTACCCAATTGATCTTTAATGCGCATTGTTACTCTATGATATTTGATATTGCTTCTGTCCTGGAGAAAATAGTCCTTCCCGGGCAAATCTCGTAATACCTGTACATGTTTCTCTCCGAGCAATAAGTCTGCTCCATAGGAATTAACGTTTTGTCCAACAAGAGTTATATGAGTATATCCTTGACCTCCCAGCTGAAAACATTCCAAAAGTATATCGTCAAAGGGTCTACTAATTTCCCTCCCACGCGTAAAAGGCACAACACAAAACGTGCAGAAATTATTACATCCATTGGTTATAGGTACCCATGCATGCGTCCGATCAGTCCGAATCGGCGCATAGTCAAATCCAACTTCTTCAATGGGCAAGAATTCATCAACCGCAGGCATTTTCTTTTTTAGAAGAGTGAGCATCTTTCCTGTTTTTTCCCTCGCGGCCATCCCCACCATACATCCGGTTACTACAATTTTTAGCTGATGCTTGCCCTGAGCTTGCCGAAGGGTTTTTTCTTTTGACAAGTTATAGACTAAACCATACACTCGATCTTCTGCTTTTTGCCTGATCATACAGGTATTGATGATGACATCATCTGCAGCATTGATTGAGGATGCTTTAGTGTACCCTCGCGCTTGGTAAAGCGATACAATTCGCTCGCTATCCGCCTCATTGGCCGCGCAACCGAACGTGACAATGAAATACTTCATAACCTGTATGCTAAACAAATAAACCTATTACATAGATGGCCAGTGGAGTCCGCCGAAGCGAACATTCGTCCGCGAGGTCGTAGTCCTCGGGACGAATTTGAGCGTAGGAGGGCGCAGCCAAAGGTAACGATATGGTACTTCATTACGGTATTTTACCAAAGGATCGACAAATGATAAACTTACTGAACCCACTGCAAGTAATCGTGATGAAGATATGTTGTAATCTTTTTCGCATCGTCCTTACTATCAACTATATCAACCAGCCGTTTCGGCGAAGAAAAACGTACATAAATTGGCGGCAAAAATCGCCGAATCCCAGGAAACAATCGCAGATAATCTGCACCAGAAACACCTTTTATATGTGCTTTTATATAATATACTCCTTTTTTTACTCCTATATTTTGCATGAGGTGACCGATACCAGGAAACCACTGTTGCCCGACACCTCTCCTGTCCGGATACATCACTATCATCCCGCCCTTTTGAACTTTCTCACTCGCCAAACGAATACTTTCAATATTGCGCATGTGTTCTTGGTCAGGCAATAGCTTCTCTGACGTATGAACATAATCGAGGAACCTGCCGGAGAGAAGCCGCATCGTCCCTTCTTTGTAGTGGTGACGGATATAAACCGGGATAAGATATTTATTTAAGTTTCTACTGATATTGATAAATGATGCATTAGTGATGACGAATATATCCTCTCTGCTCGGTAACGCTGCCAAAAGTGCGATCGTTTCTGCTTCAAACGGATGATTGGCGACCAAGACAACGGGATGTTTTTGCAATATTGTTACGGTATCATCTTGATCATGTCGCACATGAATCTTTGTTCTTGTTCTCGAAGCTATTTTCCGCATCGCCTCTTGGATACCGGCTTGGGCAACGTCTTGCTCCAGTCTAGACAAGAGTGGACCAATAATGGGCAAATGATGAATTTTCTCCTTCGTATGAGCCATACCAGGTAGTAGATCTTCGATCTTCCTTGTGGAAGAAATTACTCTACTTAGTAATAATAAAGTATAAAGTGTTCGACTTGCCTGGTAGTTTAACCGTGTGTCTTCACACGTATCGAAAATTCACTACCTGGCATACTCATTAGTTACGTGTTAAGAATAAATTTTTCAATCACCGTTGCAACGCCATCTTCTTCATCAGTAGGAGCGATAAAATCGGCAATCGCTTTAAGCTCCGGTACCGCATTTCCCATGGCGACTTTAAGACCGCAGGCAGACAGGAGCGGATAGTCATTATACCCATCACCCACACCGATAGTGTCCTCGGTTTTGAGACTGAGCATTTTTGCAATCGTTACAATTCCGTGAAGCTTTGTAGCAGTAGCGTTAGTAACCCCAATCCAAAAAAATCCTTTTTTCTGCCACGAAAATACTTTATGCACTGCTATGGTAGAAATGTTTGTAAGTTGATGAGTGAGCGTGTCTGTCAATTCTTCGGATATATCAGCCACACCAAGAACACAAATACCTTCTCGTGGTTTCTTACTGAGATCATATGTATGCTCTACTAACCCATCACTCATAAGCAGTGTCGTGTTATGTTGAGAAAAAATATCAACTATCTTCGGCACGTCGTTTTGACGTAGATAAATCGTTTGAATGATTTTCTTTTTTACCGGATCATAAATCTGTGTAGCATCGTTGACAGAACAAAGTCCTCGGATGTCCAAATGATCCAGCACTAGTTTAGCATATGGCAGTGGACGACTGGTGGCAACACAAACAAAAACTTTTGACTTTGCCTTATGGATTGCATTTCTTACTTTCTCGCTTGGCATTCCATCAGCACGGTTGGGCACCGTCGTTCCGTCTAGATCAAGGAAGAGAGCTTTATACTTCATGAGGATTATTCTTTTCCAACCGTCACGCGGGCATCGGAGGAGGAACTATCTGGAAGAGATGATTCTGCTTTTCCAATCGTGTACTCGCTACCAAGATCTTCTTTGAGTAGAACTATTGCGGATTCTTTATCTTTTTTTACTACTATTTCCGTATTGTCAAAATCACTCGTATCTGCGTTACCAACATCTTTGACCGTATATCCTTTCTCTTCTAACAATTGTTTCATTTTTGCTGCAGCACCCGCTTTCCCGCTCCCATTAAGTACTTGTATGATAAAATCAGATCGTTTTACAGCTGCCGGAGTTGGCGTAGGAGTTTGAGTGGAAGTCGGAGAAGGTGTCGGCTTGACAAATAGCGAAGTCACTGTTGATGGTCCTTGAACAAGAAGTAGAAGTCCAAACCCGGTAAGCACAGCCACGCCAATGACTATAAAAATCCACACAACAAGTGACGTGGTATTATTTTCTTTATATGAAGTAATTTCTGGTGCAACCCCTTTATCATCTTTAGCAAATAGTTCTTCTATAACTTCTTTTTCCTGCTCCTTTGCATCGGGAACGGTATTGACTTCTTTGTCATCCTCATGCTGTTTTTCGAGCACTTCGACGGTATGTTCGATGTTTTGTGCGTCTTGTTTTATCTCCTCCAAAGCGTCTTCTTGCTTTTGAATGTCTTCAGAAACCACTTCCACAACCTGTTGTATGACCGGTTTCGGCGTACCATCAGTTGTAACGTTTTTCACTTTAGCTTTTTTCGGTGCTGAGGTTTTCCGTTGTACTGCCATAGCATGAGTATGCCAGGAATAGACAGGTGAATCAAGTGATACCCTACAAACAATAAATTGTTTCGGGTATAACTTCTTCTAGACCGCAGTCCCGACATGCATCGGGACTGCGGTAAGAAGAGTATATTAACTTGATGCAGAGGAATACTTGCTTAAAGCGTATCGCCATACTTTGAAACAAATAGCTATGAAAGCAACACTCACCGTTAAAGAAAGTATGATAAGAGGCGCAGTCAAAAGCCCAAGAAATGCTTTTGCGGGATACGTCATCATAATTCCAACCGGAATAACAAACGTGATGATACTTCGAAGTGGTTCATGATAAATATCTACAGGGACTCTCCCCATGCTCGTCAGATCCCGATAGATCATGATCGCGTGATCAATTTCCGTGGTAACGATTGCGAGAGCAAGAACCAATATATGAAAACCAGTCGCTAAGAGAAAACCATTAAAAAGAAGCAGTACGTACGAAAATATACTGAGCATACTTGTTACGTGAAGGAGACTCCCGATATATATAAGTGCCCCAATATAAGGAATCATCATAAATAAATCTAATGGGTCTGCACCACCTGCAAGCGCCCGAAACAAAGGACTGATTGGTTTAACGAGTACAAGGTCAAAATCTCCCGAGACAACCATAGGCCGAAAGCGATAGACTTCACGATAAAACAGCTGCGTTACCGTATCAAGAATATTAAATGTAAGAAAGAAAAAAGCAACCTGCGCTACAGTGTAGCTTGCAAGAAACTGAGTTTTTTGGAAAAGTGACACGATAAACACAAAAAACAGAATAAATCGTAAAAACTTTCCGATAAAAAATAGCAAGGCACTAAACCTATTGGATAGTACTTGTTGAAATGAAATAATCGTCAATTTCAACCAAAGTTGGAAATATTTTTTTATCACCATGGGTTACCTTCCTTGCGCTGTATACATGCGAAGACCTCTGCGCCAGAGCACTTGCGCGACGAAGTAAAATCCGAACATCCAAAAACATCCGACGGTAAATCCCTGAATAATCGATGCGAGTGACAACTGACCAAGATAGAGCTTGAGTGGAAAATAAATAAAATAGGAAAATGGCAGCGACTGACTCAGTACGTATAACGGTTTGGGCAAAATATCTATAGGAAAAAGTCCCCCGGCAAAAAACTCTGTAATGACAAATGATATAAAGCGTGGCCCCCATACATCAGGAGTCCAAAAACCAAGATATCCAAGTATGACACTAAAGAAGAAAAATAATATAGTCCCCATGACAATTGCAAGAAAAACAAGGAGGAGTATCAAAGGGTTCAGCTGGATAAAGATCGGTGGTCGAAGGATGAAAAAAAGAATAAGAGTTTCAACAAGTGCAAATGCGATATTTATGAGTTTGTCGCCGGTATCGCGCGCAATAAAATAACGAAGAAAGCTAAGCGGACGAATCAAAAAGTTAGATAAATTCCCCTGATTGATAATGGTACCTATATCAAACGTAGTAGTTCCGAGCGTAATATTACTCACGAGATTACTTAAGAGAATATATGTCAATATCATCGCTTGCGAATAGCCAAAAAACTCGCCTCTACCTGCAAAAATTGCCCACCATAAAAAGTAGGTCACGAGTAATCGAATAACCACACGTACCCTCCACAACACAAAATTGAGTCGGTACGCCATGTACTCCTCCCACGTACTCTTCATGATCTGCAAATATGCTCGCATATTGGTAATTAACCCGTGGCTTTAGCTGCTTGCGCTCGTATAATATTTAAGTGCAAATTTCCAAAATACTCTCGAAACGTATAACAAACCCATTGACAATACAAAAAGTTCAATTATCTCAGGTATGGTTACATGGTTGAGAAGTAATCTTGTAGGTGTATTAATTACTAGAGTCAATGGTAAAAGAATAAGAAATATATAACTGATGAGTTGTTGAGCGACTTCTTTTGGATAACGAGCTAAACTTTCAAATGAAAAAAGTAAAATTACGAGATTAGAAAGATTTGGAAACCAAATAAGACTGGTCAATGCAATAAACCAAATTGAATAGAGCAATATGATCGCAAATAGAGCTAATACAATTGTCAATACTATTTGTAGTGGTGAAATTGTTAACTTAAGTAAAAAAATGAACCACAACGAATAACCGACAGACATAAGCACACGAAAAACCATGGAAAAATCTATCCACCAAAAGCTTAACGCAATTTGTGTATCTAAAGGTTTTGCTAAAATTAAATCTAACTCTCCCCAACGGAGCACGTGAGATATACGCCGCATGTTAATAGACAGAAACATATGATATATCCCGACAATAATCCCGTACATCCCGTTAAAAAGCAGTATTTCCTCCCTCCTCCAACCATACGCGTAGGCAGTATGAGAAGTGAGTATAACGATCGAATACAGAGAAAAGAATCCCCATGCAATGCTGGAAATAATACTGTTAATAAAATTAGAACGATAGGCCGTCAATCCAGAAAAGTTTAACTGAAGAAGTTTATGATAGATTTTTACATATCTCATATTATTGTCCTATTCCTGTAAAACGTTTTAGTCCTAACGTCCACACCATTTTATAAACAATTACTAATATCAAGAACCATATCACTTGATACATCACTACTTGTAGTAGCTGTGAGGCATTTAATACTCCCTGAATTGCTAAAATTGGATAATAAATCATATAGGCGAGTGGTTGAAAAAGAACAAAGCTTCTTACCCCTAAGGGAAAAAGGCTCAGAGGAATTACGAAACCAGCTAAGAGAAGAAAAACGATGGCCTCCAAGTTTAACAGTCCGCGTGAATCTGTCATCCAAAAGGCAGCTAAACCAATAATCATTTTATACACGAAGGATAGATGGTAAGCCAAAAAAATTATGAGTGCTGTTAAAGATACTGACTCTACCGTATGAACAATTGGTATTGGTTTATAGAATATCACTACCCCAACGAAAACAACGATTCCAAAAAATCCTTGAATGATTCTCCAGGGTAATTCTAAAAAGTACTTAAACCAAAAATACGAAAGTGGACGGGTTAAATATTTTACTAAGTCCCCTTTTTGGATATCTTCATATGCTACATCTTCTTCTATATGTGCATGAAGAAAACCACCAGCAATTATTAGTAAAATATAATAAGAAATCGCGCTACTTATTGTCCAAAATTGAGTCGAGGTGTTTTGATTTGTCAATGCTCCTCGCCAAAACAATAAATACATCGAAGCATTGATAAGCGTGACTAGAAACCATACGAAGGAAATGCTTCTATATTCTAAAGCGTACTGGGTATATAACAAAAAAATTCTCCAGAAACGCCACATACTAGTTGGTTTTCTTTGTAAAAACATCTCTAATAATATCTTCTATGTCCGGTTCTTCAATATTGAGATCGTCAACTGGAAAATCTTGAAGGAGTTGTGCGGCGGCAATATTGGAAGCACTTCTATTAACGCGAATTATTGCTTTAGGAAAATTGTAATCAGTAAGCTCACCAATTTTGCTTAACTTCTCAGGAGATACATACTCGTCCAAAATTATAGACAAAACTTTATGCTTTGCAAACTTTTTGACAAGATTTTCGAGTTTTCCGTCATAAAGAATTTTTCCGTGATCGATGATAATGACGCGCTTGGCTAACTGTCGTACATCTTCCATATCATGAGAAGTAAGAAGGATAGTTGCCTTGTATTTTTCGTTATACGAACGGATGAAGTCGCGCATATTCTTTTGCATAACCACATCAAGTCCGATGGTCGGTTCATCCAAAAACAAAACCTTCGGTGAATGAATGAGGGCTGCAATAAGCTCCATTTTCATGCGCTCTCCTAACGAAAGCTTACGCACTTGAATCTTGAGAAGATTTTCTACTTCCAAAAGATTCACTAATTCAGAAAGCGTCCTCTTGTAGTCACCATCGGTAATTTCATAGATTTCTTTATTGAGAAGAAAGGATTCTTGCGCTGGCAAATCCCACCAGAGTTGGTTTTTTTGTCCCATGACGAGTGCGATTTGTTTAAGGTAGTTATTTTTTCGTTCAAACGGAGTAAATCCTAATACCTTAACCAGTCCACTTGTCGGATAAAGAAGCCCGGAAAGGCACTTGAGCGTAGTCGTCTTCCCTGCGCCGTTGGGACCAATAAATCCGACGAGCTCTCCATGATCGATGTCAAATGATATATCATCGACAGCTTTTATATTTTGATATTTCCGATGCACAAGCGATCGGATCGATCCCATAAATCCAGGTTCTTTCTGATAGACCTGATAGTATTTTCTAAGATGAGAGAGAGAAATGACCATAAGGTTAGTATATCACCAATGATGGATCCTCCTTCGCTCAAATTCGTCTGCGAGGGCTACGACCTCGCGGACGAATGTTCGCTTCGAAGGATTGATGGTTGCTAAACTCTCCCGATTAAATCGGGATCATTAAGCAACACATCAAAAAAAGAAACCTCCTCGCTTAGGCGCCGGAGGTTCTTATTTATATCTAATAAACATTAACGCACAACTTTTTTAAGTGCTTTTCCAGCAGTAAACCCTGGGGTTTTTCGAGCTGGAATATTGATTGCTGCACCTGTCTGAGGATTTCGACCAGTTCGTGATTTTCTAGACCTTACCATAAAGGTACCAAAACCAGTGACAACTACTTTATCGCCTTTTTTTAGTGCGTCTGTAATTGCACCAAATACAGAAGCGACTGCCTCTCGAGATGCTTTCGCAGTAAGACTTGCCTTTTTTGCAACAACTTCAACAAGATCTGCTTTTGTCATGAATTCTTTTCACCTCCCTTTGGACAGATGAATAGAACAATACAAAATTTTTGGGGGATTGTAATAACAATCTCTACAAAGCAATGTAGAGAATTTGGACTGTTCTGTCAAGATGGCAAATAGTATTTGAAAAATATGTACCTTTAATCATCTTATACACTTACAAAAATTCCCTTATTTCTATGATCTATTAACTATTAACTATTTTGCTATTTCTGTTGCACGAAGTTCACGGATCACAGTAATTTTTATTTGCCCAGGATACGTAAGCTTTTTCTCAATCTCTTCTTTTACTTGAGATGCCATGATTGTTGCACTCGCATCATCTACGCGACCGGGATCTACAATGACGCGAAGTTCTCTCCCCGCTTGAAATGCAAATGTTTCTTTTACCCCGTCTTTGGCTTTTGCAATCGCTTCTAAACTTTTAAGTCTTTTCACATATTCTTCATAGTTCTCGTATCGGGCACCTGGGCGACTACCAGATATTGCATCGGCGATATATACAAGCACTGACTCAAGAGATGAAAAAGGAGTATCTTCATGATGCTGTGCGACGGAGTCAGTTACTTTTTGTGGAATCCCGTATTTTTTAAGAAATTGCACCCCTAATTCTACGTGACTCCCTTCTTGATCGGTTATGACCTTACCGATGTCATGCAGGAGACAACCCAATCGTACAACATTCACATCTGCACCTACTTCCTGTGCTAACGCGACACCGATTTTCGTCTCTTCCAGTGTATGGGCTATCATATTTTGTCCATAAGAAAATCTATATTTGAAATGCCCGAGCAATGCAACAATTGGTGTCGGAAGGTTATACACCCCAACCCCGTGGCAGAGCTTTTGACCTTCTTCAAACATAATTTTTTCTAATTCTTTTTTGACGAGTTCAACTACTTCTTCTATGCGTCCGGGTTGCACCCTGCCGTCACGAAGCAACCGTTCAAGTGCTACTCGTGCAATCTCTCTACGTACAGGATCAAAACAAGAAAGCCGTATGACCCCATCTTCGTCTAAATCCACATCAACTCCTGTTGCTGTCTCAAATGCACGAATATTGCGTCCTTCTTTTCCAATGATTCTTCCTTTCATTTCCTCATCAGTGACTTTTACAATCGATACTGTATACTCAGCAACATAGTCTGTCGCACCATGACGCATGCTATCTACCAGGATTTCCCGAGCTTTTTCTTCAGACTCATCACGTGCCTTCTCCTGTGCTTGTCTTATTTCTTTTGCAATTTCTTCTTTAAGCTTGTCAGTTACCGCAGACATAATAAGATCCTTTGCTTCGTCACGTGTTAAATTCGCTACACGCTCAAGCTTACTAAGCTGTTCAAGTTTTATTTTTTCTATTTCTTCTTTATTTTTTTGAGTAACATTTTCTATCTCCAGTAATCGTCTATCACGTTCTCCTAATGATTGTTCACGACGTTCTACTTGTTCAATCTTTCTCCTTGATTCTTCTTCTATCTCTTTCCGTATCCGTATTGCCTCATCTCGGGCCTCAAGTACAATTTCTTTTGCCTGTGCTTCAGCAAGTTTACGCATCGCATTTAAATCAGTTTGAATAGATAGACTTTGTGGTTGCTGTATTGAAGCCTGAGGTTTAGCCTGAATCTTTCTCGTGGGAGACTCATGGGGTTTTCCTGATCCTCGCTTGGGTTGAACTAAACTTGACAGTGTTTTTAGAACATCAAACATGTTTCCTCCTTGGTTTTAATAAAAAAATGATACTCTTTTTGTAAGTATGTAATGTGAGTTCGTTAGTGAAGGAACAGCGAAGCCCCGCTTTATGCGGTTGTATTTGTAGGAGCTGCGATAAATACTCGTATAATCATAACCCTACAGTATCAAAATTTCTCCTTCAGCAACGATCTTTACCCTTTTATTATACTTTATTGTGTAATACTGCGTCAATGATTCGATAAATAATATCAGTGTGATAACCTCTTCTTCCTAAAAAATCATATATCTTCTTTTTTAGTTGTAATGGCGATACATTTTTCCAAACATGAAGTTTTTTTTCAATTGCCCGATATGCCAATGTTTGCTCATCATTTGTTTTTGAATATAAAATTTGTTCAATTTTATCTTGCGCAACTCCTTTACTCACTAACTCCCGCATTATAAGTTTTAATCCGATTGGCTTTCTTCCCTGCCGTTGTTCGATCCACCACTGTATAAACTTCTTATCATCAACATACCCAAGTTCTTTCAGCCGATTGATAATTTTTTCCAAAATAGCAGGACTATATGTTTTCCAAACGTGAAGTTTTTTTAGAAGAAAATCACGTATCTCTTTTTCGCTTCTGGGCCGAAAAGAAATATACCGAAACGAAGCATTGAGAAGATTCTCATACACCATAGTTTTACCTATGAGTACGCGGCGAGTGAAAAATATTGTGAGCCTTCACTTTGCCCTTCGACAAGCTCAGGGTAAACGAGCAACTGATGTCGCGCCTGCCCTGAGCGATCCGCCGATTGGCGGAGAGTCGAAGGGAGAGAAACTGAAGGCGAGATCAAAATTTTTTACGAGCGATAGCGTACTCATGTCATTCCTCTTCTTCAACCCCTATCGCTACTTTTGGATGGGCAACACCTGATTTCACCGCTTTCCAGATAGTATCAGTAATTTCTTTGGTAAGTTTTGTGTTTTCCCGTAAGAATAATTTTGCTGCCTCACGCCCTTGTCCGAGCATTTGTTGACCGAATTTTAGAAATGCCCCTGATTTTGTCAAAATATTTAATTCAAGTCCAACATCGATAAGCCCGCCTTCTTTAGAAATACCATCATGCATAACATCAAGCTCTGCGACACGAAAAGGTGGTGATATTTTATTTTTAACCACCCGTACGCGGTGACGGCTTCCGATCACTTTATCGCCGTCTTTGAGACTTTCGATTTTGCGAGAATCCATACGAATACTTGCATAAAACTTTAGCGCCATCCCTCCTGTCGTTGTCTCTGGATTACCAAACATGACTCCTATTTTTTGCCGAAGCTGATTGGTAAAAATGACGATGGTTTTTGACTTAGAGATAACCGCGGTTAATTTCCGCAGAGCCTGGGACATAAGCCGCGCGTGGACTCCCATCATACTATCGCCCATTTCTCCTTCTATCTCTGCTCGAGGGACAAGCGCTGCAACGGAATCAATAACGATGATGTCTATCCCGCCGCTTCGAATAAGCGTCTCTGCTATCTCGAGCGCCTGCTCCCCTGTGTCAGGCTGAGAAATGAGGAGGTTGTCAAGTTTTACCCCAAGCTTTTCCGCCCATTGTGGATCAAGAGCGTGTTCAGCATCGATAAATGCAGCCGTCCCACCGGTTTTTTGCGCTTCAGCGATTGTCGAAAGGCATACTGTGGTTTTTCCTGATGCTTCAGGTCCGTATATTTCGATAATTCTCCCCCGTGGTAATCCTCCGGCTCCCAATGCTAAATCAAGTGGAAGAATACCCGTTGATATGACATCTATGGCGAATTTGCCGGCTGCCTGATCGCCAAATTTCATTATGGATCCCTTGCCGTACTGTTTCTCAATTTGTTCCATCGCAATACGAATGGCGGCAAGTTTTGCATCAGCTGGCATATGTTCCTTTCTTTAAGCAGGATAATATAATACTGTGAAGAAATTTATGCCATTCTCACACAAAAAATGATAGAATACAAGCGTTAGTATTTCGTTAGTTGGTTAGTTTGTTACTTGGTTACTTAGTAAAGTGTAAATCTTAAGTAACTAACAAACGAAGTACTAGGTAACTTTTTGTTAAATCCGGGGTGTGGCGCAATTGGCTAGCGCATTCGCATGGGGTGCGAAAGGTTGCTCGTTCAAGTCGAGTCACCCCGACACGAAAAGAGTCAGTCGCAGCAACATTTTCGAGGGCTCGCGCGGTGCGGGTCGCGCAGAGCGCTGCGAAGCCCTGGCGGAAATCGGCGGAGAGTCGGCGGTTCGTCAAAAGGAAGTTCGAGCCAACCCGTACGGAAGCGCGGCGGGTGGCCTGCCCGCCGAAGCCTTGGCGAAGGCTGGGGGGCGCCGCGCAGACACAGCGAGCCCCGCGACCGTGCCCGTCCGTAGCCGAAGGTGAAGGAGGGAGCGGTCCAAGCTAACAGCTTTGAAATTCGGTTCTAACTTTTTGATATAACCCGACAAGCATCGAATCTGAGCCCGGAAAGTCCTGACAATCTATCTAAGGACTTTCCCTATTAACTCTAAGCTCTCTTATGGAAACGAAGCAATTTGTTACCAATGTCGGTCTTATTACAAGCAACGGCCCTTACGGCAATAATGTCATGGCATGCGAATGGACACACCATATTTCCTATACCCCGTTTTTGATCGCAGTTTGCATTCGAACACATAAAGCAACGTTTATCAATATTACAAAAAGTAAAGAATTCGGAGTAAATATTGCTGCCTTTGACCAAAATTTTATTGCCAGCATCGCTGGAAATAACAGCGGAAAAACGGTAGATAAAATAAGCGTGTTAAAAGAGTTGGGTGTAGCGTTTTACCAAGGAAACAAAATCAATACACTGATGATACAAGGGGCATCCATGAACGCTGAATGCAGATTGGTACAATATATTGAAATTGGAGATCATCCACTACTTATTGGCGAAGCGTTAACTTTAGTAGACGGTCAAAAGCAACCACTTATCTATCATGAAGGTAAGTATTGGAATAAAGGAACGCAGATAAAAAAACCTGATGAGGAAGTGCTGACGCAGTTTGCCACCGTCATAAATAAGTTCAGAAAGAAATAAAATAATGCTCGGCGAAACCGTTGATGTAGCAAGCCCCGCTGACCGTGTCCGTCTGTAGCTTATACGAAGGCGGAGCTCATACGTAAGATGGTTCTAACGTTTCGATATGGCTCGACCCTTCAGCAAGCTCTGGGTCTGCGACAAAAAATCAAAGAAGGTCTTTTAAAACTTCCTGTACATGGGTGTCGGGATCCACATGGGGATATATCTTTTCTATTTTTCCTTCTTTAGATATAAGAAAACTCGCGCGTTTCGCAAACACAAGTCCGTCTGTACCATATAAGGCGATAATCGTTTTCTTTGTGTCTGAAAGAAGTGGAAAATTGAGTTTATATTTTTTTACAAATGCTTGATGGGATGCCACTGAATCACCGCTCACTCCCAATACAACTACTTTCTTTTTGAGAAGATCAATATTATCCCGAAAATTACACGCTTCCCTTATACAACCCGGTGTTTGATCTTTTGGATAAAAATAAAGAAGCACTCGCTTGCCCCGATAGTCTTTGAGACTATGCGTTTTCCCGTCTTGATCAACGAGCAAAAACTCCGGTGCTCTATCGCCAACATGTAATTGCATACGTTAATTCTACTACAGAAGAATTTATCACACAAAAACAAACTATTATCTCTTGGGGCTTTGCTTGCGCTCTTGCCCCCAAACGATCTTACCGCTCGCCTTTCCAGTACTATTCGTACACGGCTCATGGAGCGATCGACGGGGCTTCGGTCAAGAAAGCTAAAAGATTGTTATCGCTTAGGTGACTGCTTTCTTGCTCTCGCTTTCCCGGCAAAACCGGCTTTACGGCGTTGCTTAGCCCTGGGATCGCGTGTCATAAATCCACGCTTTTTGAGGATAGGCCGAAATTTTTCTTTATCAACTTTTTCAAGAGCTCGTGATACTGCGTGAATCATAGCACCAAGTTGTCCGTCTAAACCGCCTCCTGATACTCGCACACTTACAACAAATCGATTCAATGTATTGGTCGTTCGAAACGCCTCAAGATACATCTTTTTGTACACTTCTCCAGGGAAATAATTTTCTGCAGGTCTACCATTTACGACGATAGCTCCTTTCTCAAGCGCTGCTCCTTGTATGGCAATGGTAGAGCTCGTGACAACATAAAGACGTACTCGTGCACTTGCCTCTTTACGCCTGCCGATAGCTTCGTAATAGGAAGTTTTTTGCTCTTTTGTTTCTCCTTCTTCTGATAGAGATTTTTTTAGTTTTCTAACCATAGAATTATATTAAGTAATAATATCCGCGAGTGTTTACTTCTGTATCGTTTCAAATTTACCCCCATATGGATGCTCGCTTTCTGGATACACATAGAGTCGTGTAATCATGCGATCCCGCAATTTATTCTTTGGCAACATACCCATAACTGCATGACGAATAATTTCTGTTGGTTTTTCTGCGCGTACTTTCCAAAAGGGTTTTTGCTTGAGTCCACTAGGGAAACCTGAATATCGACCATAGAGTTTTGTTTTTTCTTTTTCTCCTGTAACAACGATGTGGGCTGCATTCGTAACCACGATATAGTCACCACAGTCTAAGTGACGGACAAAATATGGTTTTGCTTTCCCCATAAGCGCGTGTGCTATTTCAGTCGCTATTCGTCCAAGCACTTTCCCTTGCACATCAATCATATGCCACTTTCGCACTATGGTAGAAATCTTTGTTGGTTTTGTCTCGGAATTCATACTTTTTTCTTTGGACGTCCTCGTTTTGCGATTATTTTCGTTTCTTTTTTCGACTGATTTTTATCAGATTTATCCGATATGTTGATCGAATCTTTATTGGGCACTATCACACTTGACTTAACCCGTTCATCTACAAATTGAAGTATTACAACTTCACTTGCGTCCCCTCGTCTTTGGCCAAGTTTAACAATGCGTGTAAATCCGCTTGACCTCTTCCCAAAACGAGTTTCAACATCAGAGAGAAGTAACTTTTTTAAACTTTTTTGAGCAAGTATCTGATCAAGTGAACGAAGTGCTGCGCTGTCTCCTTTTTTGGCACTTGTCACCAACTTTTCTACTAAAGGTTGTACTGCCTTTGCTTTCGCAAGTGTAGTTTTAATAGAACCTCGTACGATGATATCCCGCGCTAAACCTTGAAGGAGTCTCCTTCTTTCATTTTTTGTTCGCGATAGTTTTGATCCAAAATATTTATGCCTCATAATAGTTAAATCGCAAGGCCAGTTACTTGGTTACTTGGTAAATACGTTTTATTTCTTTCTAAGTAACGAAGTAACGTGTGTTACTACTTAACGTTATACGGTGAGCGCTACTCCTTTTTCTCGCAATTTCTCTTCAACAATAGCAAGAGATTTTGAACCTAAATTTTTGACTTTCATGAGATCTAGTCTCGGTGTTCCGAGTAACTGCCCAATAGTCTCAATGCCTCCATGTGAAAGCGCATTGACGATGCGAGTTGGGATGTCCAGTTCCTCGATGCGCATCTTAAGAATTTCATCTGAGATGGCTGGGGTAACAGCAATCGTATCTTGCATACCAGTTGCTTTTGGCTCGTACACCTGAAGCATGTATGAAACAAGAATTTTTGCTGCACTTTTAAGAGCTCCAAGAGGCATGATAGTTCCATCTGTCCAAATCTCTATGACTAAACGATCAAGATTAGTCATTCGACCGACACGAGTAGCCTCTACTCGATAGTTGACCCGAACAACCGGAGAATATAGCGCGTCTAGCGCCATGACACCTACTTCGTCTAAATGTTGTTCATCGCTTGTCACATATCCGTAGCCTCGACTGACAACTGCTTCAATATCTAGACTTGCTTTCTTATCGCTAAGGGTAGCGATAACAAGATCAGGGTTTGCAATCGTCATTCCACTCGGAACGTCAAAATCGCGAGCATGGACTTCTCCCGAACCTTTTTTTGACAATACAATTTTTACAGATTCGGCATCTTCTCCGAGTAAGCGAACTTTTTTTAAATTTAGTAGTAGTTCAACAACATCTTCTTTCACCCCGGAAATCGTTGTAAATTGATGTGCGACAGTTCCAATTTTTACTGAAGTGATAGCCCACCCTGGTAAAGATGAAAGCAACACTCGGCGTAAACTATTTCCTAACGTTTGTCCGTATCCTTGTTCGAGCGGCTCAAGTACAAAGAGACCATAATCTTGTTTTTCAACTTCAGTCTTTGTAGAAAAATTTGGCTCCATCATACGATACACATGATTAGCACGTGACTCAAAGAACATAAAAAACACAAGATTTTCATGTGCTCATCATGTTGCTTTGCATCATGTGCTCATCTGTTCCTTTCTTAACGTGAATAATGTTCTACGATCAACTGTTCGTTTATATCCTCTGATATGTCAGCGCGAATCGGACTTCGAACGATTTTACCAACCGGACCTTCCCTCATCACCCACTGCGGAACTTTCGTCGCTACCTCACTTAACATTTTTTTTACTGCCGGTATTTCCATGGCTTTACCTGTCAATGAGATGACTTGCCCGGAAAAAACAAGGTAAGAGGGTATATTGATTCGTTTCCCGTCCACAAAAACGTGTCTATGAGATACAAGCTGTCTTGCGAGTGCACGAGTCGGCGCAAGCCCCAATCGAAAAATTGTATTATCTAGCCTTCGTTCGAGAAATTCAAGTAGTTTCTCTCCCGTATTACCCCTCCATTTTTTTGCTCGTTCAAAATTTTTTCGAAACTGTCGCTCGAGAAGTCCATACATACGCTTTACTTTCTGTTTTTCTCGAAGTTGCAAACCAAAATCAGATTGCTTTCGTCTTCCTTTCACGCCGTGCATACCTGGCGCTACATTGAGCCTTTTGAGTAAATTCGCATGAGACTTAGATCCTACGGTTTTTAGTCCTAGATCAATGCCTTCTCTTCGTGAAAGTCTATTTTTTGGTCCTGTATATCTTGCCATGTTTAAAAGTTACTTGGTTACTTAGTTAGTTGGTTACTCGGTTTTTGTTTTACTAAGTAACGAAGTAACTAAATAACTAACTAACGTTTTATACCCTTCGTTTCTTCTTCGCACGTACTCCGTTATGCGGTATCGGCGTAACATCTGCAATAAGAGTAATTTGTAATCCTACGGCCTTGAGTGCCCGAAGCGCTGCATCTCGACCAGAGCCAGGGCCTTTTATGAAAACTTCGACTTCCCGAAGTCCGGCATCTTGAGCTTTCCGTGCTACTGCTTCTACTGCTGTTGTTGCTGCATAGGGAGTGGCCTTGCGTGCACCTTTAAACCCAACAAGCCCAGATGAACCCCAATAAAGTGTATTACCGGACATATCGGTTATTGTCACAATGGTATTATTAAATGTTGCCGTAATAAACACTTTGCCCTTTGGATTGAGTTGCTTATGTTTAGTTATTGACATAACTATCGATTCTCCTATACGACAGTGCGATACAAATATACGAATGCATTCGAATTATACGAATGGATTATATATTCGTATCATTAGTATCAATTCGTATATTGGTATCGTGTAGATGCATTCGTATTTTGGAATCGCATATTATTTCTTCTCTTCCGTTGGTGCCTTATCTCCTACTTTTACTCGATCATCTTTTTTCATCGCACCGATCGTCACACGCTTTCCCCGTTTTGTACGAGCATTTGAACGAGTTCGTTGGCCGCGAGCTGGTAATTTTTTTGCGTGCCTCATACCTCGGTAACTACCGATATCGCCAAGTCGTTTGATCGCATCTGAAACTTTTCTTCGTAAATCTCCTTCTACAAGGTAATCTTTTTCTAAGATTTTTGCGATGCGGCTGACTTCATCATCGGATAGAGAATTCGTGCGTTTGGCAGGATCTATTTGCGTTTTTTGTAAAAGTCCCACAACATTTGCCCTCCCAATGCCATAAAGGTAGGTTAAAGCGATATCAACTCTTTTTTCGCTTGGTATATCTACTCCAACTATACGAACCATATTGGAAAAAGTTACTTTGTTATTTGGTTGCTTAGTTACTTGGCGTATTGATTTTCTAAGTAACGAAGTAACCAACTAACTAATTATCGATTCTCATCCCTGTCTCTGCTTGTGCTTCGGGTTATCACAAATGATGTATACTCGGCCGCGTCGCCTGACGATTTTACACTTATTACACATGGGTTTAATACTTGCTCGAACTTTCATACGCTTTCGCTACACGATACTAATATACGAATTGATACTAATACTACGAATATAATTACAATTTTATTCGTATCATTCGCATGCATTCGTATATTGGTATCACATTCTATTTTAAACGGTACGTAATTCTTCCCTTTGTCCCATCATACGGCGTCATCTCTAATTTCACCTTATCTCCCGGCATGAGTCGAATAAAATGCAGTCGCATTTTTCCTGATAAATGACAAAGAACTATCCGTCCGTTGGGAATCTTTACACGAAATAACGTATTTGGCAAAGATTCTACGACTTCCCCTTCTAACTCAATGCTCCCTTGATGTGCCATGATTATCCTTATAGCGACGCAAAAAATTCTCCATCACGCCCATGGAGAACTCGCTATGGGGTATTGTATCTCATTTATCCCCTTTGGTCAAGACTAACGGACCGGAACGCGTGATAGCTATCGTATGCTCAAAAACAGCCGTGAGAGACCGATCTTTGCTCGCAAGCGTCCACCCATCATTATTGTCATAGACTATTTCCGCCTCACCCATAGCATAAATTACTTCAATGGCAATCGTCATGCCCTCCACAAGCTCTTGTGTCTTTTCGAGAGGAAGCTTGAGTATCCCTGGTATTTGCGGCTCTTCGTGGAGAGTCTTGCCAACTCCATGACCCACGAGTGTCTTTACAACATTATACCGAGCCTTTTCAATAATCTCCTGAATCGTTTTTGATATATGCCCGACGCGATTGCCTATCGTTGCTTGTTCGATTGCTTTCCAAAGCGCCTCTTCTCCAACGTTTAGAAATTTCTCTTTTTCTTCTGAGTTTTGAGTTTTGAGTTTTGAGTTTTGAGTTATTTTGGTCCACGCCGTATCTGTGTGTAATCCTTCATATAACAGTCCGATGTCAATGGTTAATACGTCTCCGTCTTTAAGCACATAGGGTGTCGGAATTCCGTGAACAACGACCTCATTGACGCATAAACACGTCGCCCATTTATAATCTCGAACGGTCTTAAATGATGCAGTACCACCAGATTTTTTTATAAAATCACTAGCTCGGGCATCAATTTCAAGAAGAGGTATACCGGGCTGGGCTATACGGAGAAGTTCCGCAAGAATATTCCCGAGCCTCTTTCCTCCTTGGACCATAACCGCTATATCTTGCGGAGTTTTACTATCGATCATAAAGAAGTATGGTATTTTTCAAGTTTGCCAATAAAATGTTCATTACTTCTCTCATTTTTTATGAGGTAATCAGCAATCGCAATTGGACCACCGGAATTGAGATTTTGAATCTCAGCGAAATCACGCCGGCGAGATTCAGTTTTTGTTAGCGGGCGAACTGAGCGTGTTGCGAGGCGCTGGTAACGAAGCTCGGGTGAAGCATATATACATAATACTTTTAATTGTGGAAATTTTTCTTTGAGAAAAATATATTCTTCTAAACTTCTCATGCCATCCAATACGACGCGATCAGCTTGTTTTGCTGCATCTCGAATTCTTGGCTCGATTTTTATAGCCATTGCAGCCATACCCAGATCATGTCGCAATTTTTCCCGATACTCTCTTTCATTTTTTTCGTTGCGTTCCAGTCCGAGTTCCTTAAGCCCAATGTCTGTTTGATCACCAAATCGAAGCACCGGAATGTTTTTTTCTCTAAAAAAATCTGCTGCGGTACTTTTTCCAGCACCCGGCATACCAACGATAGCTATAAGCTGAGGTTCATTCATGACATATGCGACATGATTGCCTTGTGGACTTCTTCAATTGATTGATCTGCATTAATTTCTATAAGCACTCCCCTTTGTCGAAAATACTCTAACACATCTTGCTCGCCTTGTTTATATATCTCTAACCGCTGCTTGATACGCTCCGGTGAATCGTGAAGCTCCGAACTCCCTTCATGAAGCGGCCTTCCGCGTTTGATAAGTCTTCGGTACGATTCTTGTTCGCTCAGATTGAGATAGAAGACCTTGTCGACTTTGTAACCATATTTATCAAGCTTATCGTCGAGAAACTTGGCTTGTTCAATATTTCTAGGAAACCCATCCATGATCCAGTTGTCTTTCGCATCATCTTCTTTAAGTCTCCATTTCCATAACACAAACATTTCACTATCTGCGACATATTTGCCTTCGGTAAGCGCCTGACGGCATACTTCTCCGATAATCCCTTTGTCATTGGTCGCAGCATCGCGGACTAAGTCACCTGATGTCAAAATCGGAAGCTTCAATGCGTTGCTTATAAGCTTCGCCTGTGTGCCTTTGCCTGATCCTTCCGGACCGTAAAAAACTATATGCATAGATTTCAAATCTCAATAACCAAATCACAATGACCAACATGGACGGAAAATTTATTTATAAAATTCTTTTTACGTTGTTGGATATTGAGATTTGTGATTTGAGATTTACTCCTTTAAAAATCCATCATAATTTCTCATGACAAGCTGCGCTTCAAGTGTTTTTACTGTCTCAAGCACAACAGAAACTACGATAAGTACCCCAGTTCCTCCAACAAGAAGGGTCGTAACGCCAGTCGTACCGCGAGCAAGAGACGGGAATATTGCTATCATACCTAAAAATAGCGCTCCTGCAAGCGTAATGCGCGTAAGAATGTAGTTAAGGTAAGATGCTGTTGGCCCTCCTGGTCGAATACCGGGAATAAAACCTCCATATTTTTGAATTTCGCCGGCTATTTTTGTCGGGTTAAAGGTAATTGCGGTGTAAAAATACGTAAATCCTATGACAAGTAAGAAATAGATAATATTATATGATATACCGTTTGGATTAAATAAACCCGTGAGGAGTCTTCCGACATTTGAAGCAAGAGGACTTCTTACCTGTGACAGAAATCCTCCAAGAAGTGACGGGAGAAGAACAAGCGATACAGCAAAGATGATCGGCACAACTCCCGCTTGATTTACCCGAAGCGGTAAGTACGATGATGAACCTCCATAAATTTTATTTCCTCTCACTCGCCTGGCGTAATGCACAGTAATTTTTCGTACGGCTTCATTTACATACACTGTTGCAGCAATCACAATAATGGCAAGACCAGCGAACATAGCGAGATTCGTATATGCTTCTGCATTGACAACCGATAATGTTTTACCAAATGTGAGCGGAAGTCGTCCTACGATACCTGCAAATATGAGAAGAGAAATACCATTGCCTATGCCATATTCAGTGATAAGCTCTCCAAGCCACATCACAAACATTGTTCCTGTCGCCATCGTAACGATAATCGTAATTAGGTTTAAGGGATCTCCTGTGGTAATTATTCCTTGATTTCGAAGAAGTGCAAACATCCCTATCGACTGCAATATTGCAAGCGGTACTGTAAGAAATCTAGTATATTGATTGATTTTTTCTCTCCCATAATCGCCTTCTTTAGACAGTTCCTCTAATTTTGGAAACACGATAGTGAGAAGTTGTAAGATAATCGACGCGTTAATATATGGGTTAAGTCCCAACGCCATAATCGAGAAATTGACGAGCGTCCCTCCTGAAAATATATCCAGTAGTCCTAAAAATTGATTCTGAGAAAAAAGCAATGCAAGCTTTGTCCTATCAACCCCAGGAATCGGGATATGGGCAAAAATGCGAAAAACGACAAAAAGCCCTGCGGTTATAAGTATTTTTCGCCGCAGCTGCGGAGTATTCCAACTATGTATAAGAGGTGCAAGCAACTTGTTCATGCAACATGACCTCCTGCTTTTTCAATTGATGCTTTTGCCCAAAAAGAACACGGAAGTTTTACAGTGAATGCATTCATAAGTGTCGCTTTTCCAAGTATTTTGACTGAATAAATATCTTTTTCTATCATACCGTGTTTCTTTAGTATATCCAACGTTATGATCGATTCTTTTGAGAGGGTATCTAATTTTTTTACAGATAATGGAAATGCTTTGGTATGTTGACTTTTATTTTTTCCTTTCCCACGAAGAAGCGGCAACCGTTTAATGATAGAGAGTTGCCCACCTTCAAATCCTGGGCGAACTTTTCCTCGAGCATTTTGACCTTTCGTTCCGCGACCGGACGTTTTTACTTTTCCGGATCCGTGACCTCGACCGAGACGTTTTTTTGATTTACGAACAAGAGGTAGTATGCTTGATGAAGTCATATGGATTTTTATTTAAGCCTGAGTATTTCGAACTTTAAAATGCTTCAGTGCTTCCATGGTCGCATAGACATTTGACGCTTGATTTTTACTTCCCAGTATTTTTGAAACAATATCGCGAATTCCACAAGCTTCAACGACCGCGCGTACCGCGCCACCTGCTATAACTCCGGTACCGGCAGGAGCAGGCTTAAGGAGCACTTGTGCAGCTCCCAATTTGAGTCGCACCTCATGAGGGATAGTTTTCCCTTTTAGAGGGACCGTGTAGAGATGTTTTTTGGCGTAACTTACGGCTTTTCGCACAGAAGAAGCGACATCCGGCGCTCCGCCTAAACCTACGCCGACTCTTCCTTTACGATCTCCAACTACAACCAAGACAGAAAAGCCAATCTTGTTACCACCTTTCGTTTTTTTTGATACACGGTTAACCTGAACAATCTTCTCTTCAAATTCCGACATGCGTTGTTGTTGAGCAAGATTTTGATATTTCATAGTTAAAATTGTAAACCTCCTTCACGCATAGCATCTGCAAGCGATTGTATTGATCCATGATATTTATTTCCTCCCCGATCAAAAACGATTTTTTTTATGCCTTTTCCTTTGGCAAGAGTTGCTACAGCAAGACCTAGGTCACGCGCAGCTTTTTTATTTTTTCCTTTAGCCACGCTTGATACGATCGTCACTGCCTGTTTATCATCAATAAGCTGAACAGAGATCCTTACCTGTGAACGAAAAACGCTTGCTCTCGGTATAGTCTTTGTCCCACGGATTACTGCACGAATACGACGTTGACGATTGTGTCTTTGTTCTGTCCTCGGTATCATTTTGTCCCTCCTGGCGCGCCACCAACTGCTTTTGCTGACTTCCCTGCTTTTTTACGTATATATTCTCCTTCATATTTAATCCCTTTTCCTTTATATGGCTCTGGAGGTTTAACTTTTCGAATAGATGCTGCAACTTGTCCAACGAGTTGGCGATCGACCCCTGAGACAATTATTTTTCCTTCAGAAGCTCTCAGTGTTACTCCTTGGGGAGGAGTTATAATCACCGGATGAGAAAATCCGACTGTCAAAGTAAGATTATTATTACTGACAGCTGCTCGGTATCCTACGCCAGATAATTCTAAAGTTTTGCTCCAGTCTTTAACGACTCCGGTTATGGCATTAGCGAGGGTTGCCCGAAAAAAACCGTGCAATGCATTAGATTGTTTTCCATTTCCATTACTCGATACGACAAGAGTACCGTCTTTTTTAACCACACCAACGTGAGAAGGAATACTCTGTTCAAGTTTACCTTTGGGTCCCTCAATGCGTACTAACGTATCGCTTATTTCTAAACGAACTTCCTGTGGCACAATGATTGGTGCATTTCCTATTCGTGACATATGTTTTACCACACCTCACACAAAAGTTCTCCACCGATTCCTCTTTTTTTTGCTTCTTTACCCGTCATGATCCCTTGTGGTGTAGAAAGAATTGCTATTCCCATACCTCCGACCACTGTTGGAATTGCATCTTTTTTCACATAGACGCGTAGTCCCGGTTTACTCTTTCGACGTAAATCGGTAAGCGTTGGAACATCGCCATTGTATTTGACTCCCATGTGTAATCTTTTATCAATCGACTCTCCGCTCGTAGTGACATCATCAATGTATCCCTCTTGAGAAAGAATCGTTGCAAGAGCCATTTTCGCCTTAGAGTACGGAAGCTCAACACTTCTTTTTCTCGCGGCAGAGGCATTTTTGATTTGTATGAGCATGTCTGCAATTGGATCATTTACCATATGGTTACTTGGTTAGGTCGTTACTTTGTTACTTGATTAAAGCATTTTTTTGTTTTTCTAAGTAACTAAGTAACTGGCCTTTCTCACTAACTTTTTTGTTCCTACCATGATGCCTTTATGACTCCTGGTAATTCTCCTTTGTGAGCAAGCGCACGAAAACATAAACGACAAATACCAAAATGGCGCATATACGCTCGCGATCTCCCACACAAGGAACATCTATTTTTATGGCGAACCGTATATTTTTGCTTTTTATAAAACTTTACAGCGTCTGATGTTTTTGCCATTGTTTATCCTTTCTCAAAAGGTAATCCGAGATGTGAAAGGAGCGCCTTTCCTCTCTCGTCCGTTTGTGCGTTGGTCACTAGTGTAATCTCAAATCCTCGTACTTTATCAACCAATTGGTAATCGAGTTCCGGAAAAATTGTCTGTTCTGTTATACCTAATGTGTAATTTCCGTGACCATCAAATCCCGCGGGCGGAATTCCCCGAAAATCACGGACCCGTGGCAATGCAATCGCAACAAGTTTTTTAAAAAAATCGTACATACGTTTACCACGCAAAGTAACCTTTATTCCGATAGCGTCTCCCGCACGAAGTTTAAAGGTAGATATTGCACGGTTTGCGCGCGTTACCCGCGGTTTTTGTCCAGCAATAACCGTCAACTGAGAAGCCATGTGATCTATTACTTTTTTATCTTTCAAAGCTTCTCCGAGTCCACAATTTATGACAATTTTAAGAAGTTTTGGCACCGCCATTTGATTTATAATACCAAGTTCTTTCATGAGAACCGGAGTGACTTCTTTTTTGTATGTCTCTTGTAATGATGTCATAGTTTTTTCCCACACTTTCTGCAAATTCTCATTTTTTCTCCCTTTGTTACAAGATATCCGACCCTTGTAGGCTTACCGCATGATGGACAAAGTATCGAAAACTTCGCAAAGTCGAGTGGTTTTGGTATATCAACAATAGCACTTGGATGTTTCTCGTCGCGTTTCTTCAAATGTCGTTTATACATATTGATTCCCGCTACAAGCGCACGATGATCTTTAGGAAACACGTGTTCCACTTTCCCCTTCTTCCCGTTATCTTTTCCTATTGTAACTAGTATGGTGTCTCCCTTTTTTATTTTCATAAAAATTTCTTCCTCTCTTCCTCTCTTGCTTTTTTGCTTTTTTAATAGACCTCCGCAGCCATGCTTATGATTTTGTCAAATCCTTTCTCTTTAAGCTCTCGCGCAATCGGACCAAAGACACGAGTACCGCGAGGATTTTTGTCACCAGAGGTATCGATAACAACACCTGCATTATCATCAAATCGTATATACGAACCGTCTTTGCGGTGGTGCTCTTTTTTTGTACGTACGATAACTACTTTTACAAGCTCGTCATCTTTAACTATTCCGGTAGGGTCCGCTTTCTTTACTACACATTGAACTACATCGCCAAGACCTGCAAAAGCACGTTTTGATGATCCATATATGTGCGTCATGGTCATTAGTTGTGCTCCGCAGTTATCTGCAACTATGAGTTTTGACCTTCGTTGTACCATATTTTTTTATGATAGTCTTTGAGTAACGTTAAAATGTTTTGTTTTACTGATCGGGCGCGTTTCTTGTATACGAACTGTGTCTCCTTTTGCTAAAACAAGTCCATTGCTACCCGCTGCAAAATGTTTGGTACGTTTAAGTGCCTTTTTGTATATCGGATGTCGCACAACATGAACAACTGACACGATAACCGTATCTTTCATTGCTACTGACAGGACTTTACCAATCATGTGTTTCCGTTTTCCTGTATCTTTTTGAACTTCTTGCTGACTGTTTGCTAAACTCGCTCTCATAGAGCTCCTTCTAACTCTTTCTCACGAATATATGTATGTATCACTGCTTTTTTCATGCGAAGCATTCGAATCTCCCTCGTATTTTTAAGAGTTTCGGTGTAGCGTTTCATCATAGCCTGTTCGATCTTTTGCGTCAGATCACTTGCCTGTTTACCAAGTTCCGTAAGCTTTAAGTTCTTTAATGATTCTTTCTCTTTTTTTTTCATACGCTGCGCTCCTTGAGCACAAATTTTGATCGAATTGGCAATTTTGCACTCGCAAGCCTCATCGCTTCTTTCGCTTGAGTAGCGTCTACGCCGCCCATTTCAAAAAGAATTCGTCCTGGACGAACAACCGCAACGTATTCACTTACATCTCCTTTTCCGCTTCCCATTCTTGTTTCAGGTGGCTTTTTTGTAATCGGCTTATCCGGAAATATGCGAATCCATACGCGGCCACCTCGTCTCGTATAATGGGTAAGCGTCCGGCGAGCAGCTTCTATTTGTCGACTTCCTACCCATCCGACGGTTATAGCTTTTAGCCCAAACTGGCCAAAATTTATTTCAGAGCCCCGTATGGATTTTCCGCCACGTTTTCCTCGAAATGATTTTCTATATTTTGCTCGTTTTGGTGCTAACATAATTTACCTTTCATCAAAAAGAATTACTCGTATGTGGGTCATGCGTTTTTTATAGGCATGTCCTTGTCCTTTAGATACAGCTCTCATTCGCTTCATAAAAGAGGCACCCATAACTTCTATCGTTTTAAAGCGTAAGCTTCCCGTATCTGCATTTTTTTGTTTTGCATTCGCAAGTGCTGACGCGATAACATCGGATAAAAACTTGCTTGCACGGTTTGGCAGAGCCTTTATAGATCTCATCGCGTTTTCCGGTTTCATCGTCCGAATTTGATCAGTAAGAAGCCTCACTTTTCGTGTGCTTATGCGTAAATATTTTGCTGTTGCCTGGTATTCCATATAAAACGTCAATCCGTAGCTTCGTTATTTCGTTAGTTCGAATTAACGAATTGACTAATTAACGAATTAACTTTTTTACGTTTTATCCATTGTCCTCTTGGTCACTTGACCATGACCTCGAAAGAATCGAGTTGGTGAAAATTCTCCTAGCCGGTGCCCTACCATGGCCTCCGATACAAAAATCTCATTGAAAATTCTCCCATTGTGAATTGCTAAACGGTGACCGACAAAATCTGGAGGTATCTGACAATCTCGTGCCCATGTTTTTATTGGAGAACGATCACCTCCATTTTTTTGTTTCATGACTTTTATGAGTAACTTTTTATCAATATATGGTCCTTTTTTACTTGATCGTGCCATAGTATTTCTATCCTTTTTTAAATGCTTTTTCTACAAATCCATACCTTTACGCCAACATACCCTGATTTTGTGAGAGCTGGTACAGCCGCAAAGTCCACATCCTCACGAATGGTAGAAAGCGGCACAGTACCGGATTGGTATTTCTCTCGTCTTGCGATTTCTGCTCCTGCAATTCGTCCCGAGTATGCAACCCTCACACCTTTTGCCCCGCTTGACATAACCCTGTCGACTGCTTGATTGGCAATACGTTTATGCGGAAGTCGCTTGACTAATTGATCTGCTATGGTCGTTGCAACAAGATGTGCATTCAAATTCGGTTCTTTTACTGGCTCTACTATCACTTCTAATTTCTGTTTTGCATCTGGTCTTTTGTTTGTATTTTTGTAAAGGCTTGATAGATATTGCTCTATATATTTTTTAAGTTCTTCCAGCCCACTACCTCCACGACCGATGACAATACCAGGTTTAGAAACGTGCAAAATAATTTTTATTTTATTAATCGACCGTTCTATTTCAACTTCCGTAAGTCCCGCGCTTTTAAGTTTTTTCGTAAGCGCTTGGCGCAATGTCACATCTTCAAAAAGTAATGTTTTGTATTGTTTCGGACGAGAAAACCACCGAGACGTCCAGGTGAAAACCGTGCCTAATCGAAATCCTTTTGGATGTATTTTTTGACCCATAGGTATATAAAACTAATTACTCTTTTTTCTTTTTTGTAAAATAAATCTATCGCTATACTTTCTTCTTTTTCTCGTTTTTTTCCCAAGCGTCTTTTTGCCCCACGGACTTTTTGGTGACGGAAGCCCTATGCCGCTTCTTCCCTCTCCGCCTCCATGGGGATGAGACCGCGGACTCATCGCCACCCCTCGTACGCTTGGTCTAATTCCCATATGCCGACTTCGTCCTGCTTTACCTACACAGCGGTTTTTCCATTCTATATTGCCAACTTGACCCACTGTTGCCATACAATCGCTGTGAAAAATGCGTAGCTCTCCGGAAGGAAGTTTCAGTTGTACTTTTTCTCCTTCTTTTGCAACAACTGTGGCGCTTGTTCCTGCGCTACGAATCATCTGAGCACCCTTCCCAGGTTTTATCTCGACATTATGAATGACGGTTCCCACAGGCATCGACCCAAGTTTCATCGCATTTCCAACTCGAGCATCTACTGCATTCCCTTGGGCGACTTTTTGTCCGAGTTTCAGTCCAAGCGGGGATAAAATAAATTGCTTTTCTCCATCCGCATACTGTAAGAGTGCTATGTCAGCAGATCGATTCGGATCATATTCAATAGAAACTACTCTGGCAGGTACACCTTCTTTTGTTCGAAACCAGCCTATTTTTCTATAAAACCGTTTGTGCCTGCCACCTTGATGACGCACAGAGACATGTCCACGTATATCTCTCCCTGAGTGTTTTTGGAGTATTACGGTCAATGACTTGATTCGTTGTGTTTGCATAAAAATCTACAAATCTACAAATAAATAATTAAATCACTTAATGATTCAATGTATTTGACCATTCATTTGTTCATTGGCCATTTGTAGATTTGTTTATTTCTTCTTCTCTCCCTCCTGCGTCACTTCAAAAACTGGTATTTTTTCCCCCTGGGCAAGGTGTACGAATATTTTTTTCCAATTTGGTTTGGACATAACGGTCATTTTTCGACCAACTCGCCGTGTTTTTCCGCTTACTAAAATACTTCGAACTCTTGTTACTGTCACCGCGTAAAGACGGCTGATAGTTGCCGCAACAAGAGGCTTTCTTGCCTGTAAACGCGTCGCAAACGTGTACCAACCTTTACTCGCAAGCTGCAACGATTTTTCAGTAATATATGGTTTTATCTGTACGTCTTCCATGCGTTTAGAATGCAAATGTCTTTGATAATTCTAATACTGCTTGCTTCATAAAAATTATTCTTTTATGGTGTAAAACGGTATATGCCGAAATATTCCCAACTGGTAACGTATCGACATATGAAATATTTCTCACAGCTCGAACAATGGCTGTTTTACCTGGTGTAACAAGGAGTGTGCGATACAGTGCACCAAGAGTCATAAGAGTCTTTGCCATAATCTTTGTCTTTAACTCAATCGTATCTAGCCCATCTACGATAGTTATAATTTGATCGTTAAATTGAGATGTAAGAGCGCCAGCCAAAGCTCGTCTTTTCATTTTCTTTGGCATATCCAAGTGATAGTCACGTGGTGAAGGACCAAAAACAATTCCGCCGCCGACAAAAATTGGTGAACGTATCCCACCGTGACGGGCTCGTCCAGTCCCTTTCTGACGGTAGATTTTACGCGTAGAACCTTCAACGTGTGACCGAGTTTTTGTCGCTGCGTTTCCTTGCCGCTGATTGGTTAAATACACACGAATAGCCTGCGCCAGAAGTTGCTTATTTATTTTTGCTGCAAAAAATTCTTTCGGCAACTGCATGGTGCCTTTTTGTTTCCCATCAACGCCAAGTACTGGAGATTTGATATCTGGCAGCTTCACGGGAGTTCCTACGGTTTCTTTAGCATCCGCTTTCTTCAGCATAACACGGCTCGGTCGTTTTATCTTTGCAACCGTCTTTGTAGGAGCTTTCTTAGATAATTTTTTTTCAGTCGATTTTGGCATAATTATAAAGGATTTTAAAGGAATCTATAGGAATTCATTTTGCAACTAGTCCCACTGGTTCCTTCTGAATAAGAAGAAGGCCTGTGCGGCCTCCTGGTACTAATCCTTTTATCGTTAAAATATTTTTTTCTGGATTAATAGAAACGACGTGTAGTCCTGAGACAGTGACGCGGTCGCCTCCCATGCGTCCAGCCATCCTTTTTCCTCGGTAGACACGACCTGGTGTCGTTGTTTGTCCTATGGAACCGGGCGCTCGCTCACGATCTGACTGACCATGGGTCCGTGGACCACCGGCAAACCCGTGTCGTTTCACAACTCCCGCAAATCCTTTTCCTTTTGACGTACCCGTTACGCTGACAGCGTCACCGGGGGCAAAAACATCACTAACCTTTACCTCTGCACCAACTTTCAGATCACCTATATCAGTTACTGTTTTGAGACGAATTTCCCGTAAAAAACGGGGCTTTTGTTCTAACCCCGCTTTCTTTATGTGACCAGCAAGAGCTTTTGAAAGATGTTTGGTAGTGCCAAAGCCGAGCTGGAGATTTTGGTAACTACCCATATCGCTTATGCGAACAATCCAGCACGGACCAGCCTGAATAGTTGTCACAGGAATACGCTTCCCGTCTTCGATAAAAGATTGAGATTGATCAATTTTTGTACCAAGAATTGCAGTAATCATATCTTTTTCCCAAAAAAATCGACCTCGGTTGAGGTCGATATCTCATCCGAGACTTTTGGTAGGCTTTAATCTGATATGAAGCGGTCATCCGTCATATCTAATTCGTAACCCGCAGTATACCAAAGTATCTCAACTAGGTCAAAACTCAAAATTCAAAGGTCAAAAGTCAAAACTAAAATTTAAAACGAAAAACTGTAATAAGTTTTGAGCTTTACGTTGAAGTTTTGAGTTTTGAGATTTGAGATTTGAATTCTACATCTTAATCTCAACATCTACTCCCGCTGGTAGATCTAAATGCATGAGCTGATCTATCGTCTTATCTGTCGGTTCAATGATATCAACGAGTCGCTTGTGTGTTTTTATCATGAAATCCTCTCTGCTATTTCTATCGATAAAAGGACTGCGAGCGACATTAAAATGGGTCTTATCACTAGGTAGTGGTACAGGTCCCACAACCCGAGCACCCGTCCGTACGGCGGTATCTAATATCTTTTGACAGCAGTCATCGATGATCCTACTATCGTATGCTTTTAAACGTACCCGAATTCTTCCTTTTGGCATTAATGATGAAAAGTCTCGCCTAATGACAGGACTTTTAGGCGATTATTTTTGTTATGACTCCCGCACCGACTGTGTGTCCACCTTCTCGTACCGCAAAGCGTACCCCTTCTTCTAGTGCAACCGGTACGATAAGTTTTGCGGTCATTTTCGTACTATCCCCAGGCATGACCATTTCAACGCCCGCAGGTAAGGTCACTTCTCCAGTCACATCCGTTGTTCTGATATAAAATTGTGGCCGATACCCTGTAAAAAATGGCGTATGTCGTCCGCCTTCTTCTTTAGCTAAAATGTAAATTTCAGCTTCAAATTCGGTGTGGGGTTTGACTGATCCTGGTGCAGCCAATACTTGTCCCCTTTCAACTTGATCTTTTTCAATACCTCGAAGCAAAACACCAATATTGTCTCCGGCAAGTCCTTCATCCAGAAGTTTTCGAAACATCTCTACTCCTGTAACGACTGTCGATTGTGTGGCTTTAATGCCAACGATTTCAATAGTGTCGTTGACTTTGACTTTGCCTCGCTCAACACGCCCGGTGACAACGGTACCACGACCTTTTATAGAAAAGACATCTTCTATAGGCATCAAAAATGGTTTATCCAAGTCTCGTACGGGATCGGGCACATACTCATCAACCGTTTTCATAAGCTCTTCAATTTGCTTTTCTGCTTCTGCATCACCCTGAAGTGCTTTCAGTGCGCTTCCTCGGATGACCGGGACTTTGTCTCCTGGAAATTTATACTTGGTGAGAAGTTCTCGAACTTCCATTTCAACAAGATCAAGAAGTTCTTTATCCGTCACCATATCGCATTTATTCATAAAGACAACAATTGCCGGTACGTTCACTTGCTTAGCAAGCAGGATATGTTCGCGAGTCTGAGGCATAGGACCATCTGGCGCAGAAACCACAAGAATTGCTCCGTCCATTTGGGCTGCCCCGGTGATCATATTTTTGACATAATCAGCATGTCCCGGTGCATCGATATGGGCATAGTGTCGTTTTGCTGTTTCGTATTCTGAGTGATGGATGTTTATCGTGACTCCTCGTGCTTTTTCCTCTGGAGCGTTATCGATATCTTCATACTTGAGGGCTTTGGCCATGCCTGCTTTTGCTAAAACATGTGTAATTGCTGAGGTAAGCGTCGTTTTCCCATGATCAACATGACCGATGGTTCCGATATTTACATGTGGTTTATTGCGGTTAAATTTTTGCTGGTCAGCCATATGTCCTCTCTTAGAAACGCTTGCTAAATCCGGGTGAAACGAGGATATTAGCTTAGCGTTTCTTAGACCCGCCAAGCAAACGCTCCGTAAGCCGCAGTAGAAATCTACTAAGGCGAACGGTAAGTTGCGGCGGGCAACTTTAATAAATACAATATATACAACTATTCAGTTGCTTCAAAATGATTGTATCACACGTCAAACGCGTTTCGCAATAATCTTTTCAGTGATGTTTCGTGGCACCTCTTCGTAGTGACTTGGTTCCATATAATAGGTAGCTCTGCCGCGGCTCATGCTGCGAAGGGTCGTCGCATATCCGGAAAGCTCTGCAAGGGGTACCAATGCTACGATGATGGTTACCATCCCACGTTTTTGTGTTCCTTGAATTTGAGCGCGCTTAGCGCCTAAATCACCGATGACGTCTCCCATAAACTCATCGGGAGTCGTCACTTCTACTTTCATGATTGGCTCAAGAAGTATCGCGCCCCCTTGTTTGACAGCATGTTGCAGTGCCATGCTCCCTGCAATTTTAAATGCTATCTCACTACTATCGACATCATGATACGTCCCGTCATATAACGCGACACTCATGTCTACCATGGGGTATCCCGCGATCACGCCGTTTTCCATAGCCTCTTTGACGCCTTTTTCGATAGGAGCGATAAATTCTTTCGGTATGGCTCCACCTTTTATCTCATCAATAAATTCAAATCCCTCGCCTCTGCCTTTTGGTTCTATGCGCAGGAAACAATGCCCGTATTGTCCGCGCCCACCTGATTGGCGAATATATTTCCCTTCTCCTTCTGCTTCCTTGGTTATGGTTTCTTTATAAGCAACTTGTGGAGCGCCGACATTGGCTTCAACTTTAAATTCCCGTTTCATTCGGTCGACTAAAATTTCCAGGTGAAGTTCACCCATTCCCCAAATGATCGTTTGGTTGGTTTCCAGATTGCTTTTTATGCGAAACGTCGGATCTTCTTCGGCAAGTCGCTGCAGCGCAAATCCCATTCTTTCTTGATCATTTTTTGTTTTGGGTTCTATGGCAAGGGATATGACGGGTTCTGGGAATGAAATTTTTTCAAGAACTATTGGTTTTTCTCCGTCACAAACCGTGTCGCCAGTAATCGTGTTTTTAAATCCAACAACAGCAACAATTTCTCCTGCATAGGCTTCTTTTATTTCTTCCCGTTGGTTTGCGTGCATAAGAAGAAGTCTGCCGATTCGTTCTTTCTCTCCTTTTGATGAATTATAGGTATAGGTACCAGAAACGAGTTTTCCAGAATATATTCGAACATATGTAAGCTTACCTACGTGAGGGTCAATTTGAATTTTGAATGCCAGTCCTGAGAACGCCTCGTTATTGAGCCGTTTCCGCTGTTCTTTTTCATTGGACTTTGGATTTGTTCCTTCTACCGGCTTAAGATCTAGTGGCGAGGGAAGATAATCGACTACCGCATCAAGTAGAGGCTGGACCCCTTTATTTCTTAGGCTTGTACCACAGTATATAGGAACGAGCTTGTAGGCTATCGTCGCCTTCCTTAGTGCCGCCTTGAGCTCCTCAATAGAGGGTTCAGACCCATGTAGAAATTTTTCAATGAGGATGTCGTCGGTTTCTGAAATTTTTTCTATTAAGGCTTTCCGGCTCTCCTCAACTTCATGCCTTATGTCCTCGGGAATCTCGCCCAAGACATCAAATGAAGCACCCATCTCATCGCTGCCCCAGACCATGGCTTTTCTGGTAAGAAGATCAACAAACCCTTTAAATGTGTGCTCCCGACCAATCGGCACGACCATGACCGCCGTGCGCGCCCCCAACCGTTCTTCGATTGAAGCAATGGTTGCCCGAAAATCTGCGCCGATTTTATCCATTTTGTTGATAAAGCAGATACGGGGAACGTTGTACTTGTCCGCCTGATGCCAGACCGTCTCTGACTGGCTTTGCACGCCTTCCTCAGCGTCCAATACGGTGATGCCGCCATCAAGCACACGCAGACTTCGCTCAACCTCGGCGGTAAAGTCGACATGACCGGGAGTATCTATAATATTGAAGCGATACCCATTCCAAAATGTTGTCGTGGCCGCCGAAACGATCGTGATGCCGCGTTCCCGCTCCTGTTCCATCCAGTCCATGACCGTCGTCCCCTCGTCGATATCGCCAAGCTTGTACGTTCGACCGGTGTAGAAAAGGATGCGCTCAGTAGTTGTGGTTTTGCCCGCGTCGATGTGCGCAATAATACCGATGTTACGCACTTTATCCAGCGTTACATCGCGATCGAGTGTTTTTTGTACTTGTGGTGCTGCCATATAAATATTGAATACCCTCCTTCGCCAAGGCTTCGGAGGGTTACCTTATGCATCTGTTATTATAACCGTCATTCCATTGTAGAGGGAAATTTTTGAAAGATACTCCTCGCAGGGTTAAACGGTAAAAAAACTGCCTCACCAGGGAAGCAGTTCGTGCTTCTTTCGTATTTATTCTACACTAAATTCTCTTCTCCTGTCTAGACAGACAGATCATATCCTGATGACTTAACTACAGCAAAGAGCTTCTCTTCGCTCATTTTTTGTTCATCAAACTCCACTTCAAGCGTTTCTTTTGCGTAGCTGCAAGATGCCCTAACGCCAGCGTCCTCCAGCTCACTTTCGATAAGCATCGCGCAGCTCGTGCAATCCATGCCGACAACTTTATATGTTTTTCTGATCATATTATGGAATTACGTTAAACGATCCGGTAAACATCCCCATACCGCATGCATAGGCCAGACGTCCGGTTTTCATCGGGGTAAACTCGACCTCACTAGTTCCTGTTTGCGGCAACACTTTAGAAATACCATACTCAGGTAAAGTAAATGCGCGTGTACAACCCTGCACATTATTAGTAACGAGCGTTGCTTTAACAGGTACACCCCGCTTGAGTGTCGTTGCCGACGATATATAGCCATTATTCTCGACATAAATAGTTATATTTTGAGTTCCTCCTGTAACACCAGCGACAACGCTAGATCTGACTTGTGCTAGCTCATCGGCGCTCATAACCGCTGCGCGAACTATATTATTCAGCGTATAAAATGACCCAATGAGTCCCAAACCACCATTTATTGACAGTATGGCAAAGATGCCAATAATTCCTGCAGCCGCGTAGGAAATCAGCGGTCGCTTGAGTAGCTGGAGGATGCTAGCTCCCAAAACAAAAAAGATGGGACTTGTGCCCAAAATAAATGCAGCCATGATGGCGGCACCAACAAACGGACTCCCTGTTCCCACTGCTAAAACCATAATTGCCTGAGTCACCCCGCATGGAATAAGAACGGTTAGGAGTCCCAACAGTGCAGGCGCACTTGTGCTCTTCATTTTCTTGTATATAAATCTCGGTGGCTGGATGACAAAATAACGGAACACTGGATGGAGATTAAGAAGACGACCGACGGTTGCGATCATGAAGAGACCGACAATAATCTGGAGCGCACCAAATAATCTGGGAGAAAGTACTAACGTTGACCCAACGAACCCCAACAAAAGTCCAAGAATCGTATAAGCAATGAGCTTGGCAATTAAAAATGAACTTATGGTCACAACACCACGTCTTTCCTGGGTTGTTACTGACGAAGCTAGTAAGCCTCCTTGAACAGCTAAACAAGACAAGCCACCAGTTGTCAGTCCAGTCAGAAATGCGAGCCAGATCTGATTCATAGTTTGTAGATACCTATTCTAATACACGGTGAATGAATCCTCAAGGGACTACTCATACTTGACAAAAATATATTGATCAATTATTATATCCCCATAGGGGGGATAAAACTGGGGGAGGGGATCCTGTAGGAAATTTTTCCTATGCCAAAAGGAATACCACGAGATCAATCAATACAACGACATATCTTACACCGGCTCAAAATCGCTCGGGGTCATTTAGATCGTGTCATTAATATGGTAGATGGCGGTCACTACTGCATCGACATCGTTCATCAATCCATAGCCGTGCAAGCAGCGCTAAAGGAAGCTGACCAAGTCATACTCAAAAATCACATGGAGACCTGCGTCGCTGATTCTATACGTAAGGGAAAAAGCAATGAAGTTATCGATGAAGTCATGAAAATAATGGAAAAGCAATAATCATCGAATAACGAATCAAAACCGAATATACGAATAACACCTATTGGAAAATTCGTATATTCGTACAAATTCGCTATTCGATGATCTAATTCACTGTGGATAAAGTTATCGTCACAATCACCGGAATACTTTCTATAATTGGTATCTATTGGTTTTTCTTTGGAAAAAAAGAGGAAGCTATGGAAATCCAAGAGAGTACGACCATTATCGTTGACGGCGGATATAAACCAAATGCTCTAAAAATAAAACAAGGAAAACCTGTAACCATTACATTCATCCGAAAAGATCCAAATCCGTGTCTAGATGAAATAATCTTTCCCGATTACAAAATTAAAGAGTACTTACCAGTTAATAAACCGGTAACGATCACCCTTCCCCCTCCTCACTCTGGCAAATCCGGCTTCCACTGCGGTATGAACATGTTTCATGGACAAATAATAGTGGAGGAACATGCTTAAACCAATTGCTCTAGCCAATACGCTTGCTCTCCTTGATCTTATCGGGCATCCACTCATTCATTTGTGGGTCAGCGTTCATCCACAATCATATGAGAGCCTCATGCAATTATTTGTTGCGGGACTTCATCTTTCTGTGGAACCAACGTTTGAACTTCTACCGACTCACCTTCTGCTAAGTACCATTGTGGAAGCAAGCACATTATGGCTCGTGGGCTATATAGGAGGATCTGTATATAATATGCTTTCTGATCAACCCAAGGGAGAAGCATCATTGCATCAAATTACCTTGAGCTTCTTCTTTGGTGAATTTCATAAAGGATTCATCAATAGATTACTTCATGGTATTGGATTTATTCTCTTCGCAGTGGGAGTTTGGCAATTACGTCCGCTGCTGATAATCTTTTCGCTAGTAATTCAAGAATCAGGACATATCATACAACAGGTCATTATAGAAAAGAAAAAAATTCATCTCCTTATCTCTCATATAATCGGATGGCAAATCGTCGTCGGTACAGCCGTATTTATTCTTTACGCACTACTCATTTTAACCCTCAAACAAGTACTCTATGGCAACTAAAACTTCTTTTCCTATCATCGGCATGCATTGTGCTAGTTGCGCAAAGCTTATTGAGAAAAAATTACAGAGGACTCCGGGGGTGAGTGCTGCAGCAGTTAATTACGGCAGTGAGCAAGCAACTGTTGAATATAACGAGCATGATTGCAACGATGAAGCATTAGCGAAAGCAGTTGAAGATATCGGATATAAAGCAATAGTTACAAAGGAGAATTCAAAGTCTCCTGATCAAGTCAAAGAAGAAGCAAAGAAAAAAGAATTGAGAGAGCTATCGCAAAAAGTAGTTGTTTCTGCGATACTCAGTGTTTTTATCATTCTTGGAAGTTTCCCCAACTGGTTTCCCTTTGTCCCATCGTTTTTAAGTAGTCCCATCCTGCTACTGATTCTCGCAACTCCGGTTCAATTCTGGGCGGGAAAACAATTTTACCAAGCAACATGGTCAGGACTGCGAAACCGCGCCGCAAGCATGGATACGCTTATTGCGGTAGGGACAACAGCCGCGTATGGATTTTCAGCATTTAGTGCCATCATTTGGTACTACCTGAGTACTCTCAAGGGCCTACCGTGTGTCCAAACAGCCAGTGGGCTGATCTGTCCGACAGTCACCCTTTCACCATTGTTACAAGTATTAAGCGATATTTCGAAACAAGGAATGTATTTTGATACCGCATCAGTCATTATTACACTTATTCTTCTTGGTAGATTTTTAGAGGCAAAAGCAAAAGCGCATACGAGTGACGCAATCAAAAAACTTCTGCATCTTCAGGCAAAAACCGCGCGGGTTTTGCGAAATGGAAAAGAAATAGATATTCCTATTGAGGAAGTCAAAGTCGGTGACATCGTACGGGTTAGGCCAGGAGAAAAAATCCCCATTGATGGAAAAATCACCGAAGGCAATTCGAGCATCGACGAATCCATGGTGACGGGGGAATCAATACCTGTTGATAAAAAAACCGGTGACATCGTCATCGGAGCGACGATAAATAAAACCGGTACATTCCTCTTTCAAGCAACAAAAGTTGGCAGTGACACGATGCTATCTCAAATTATCAAGATGGTTTCCGAAGCACAGAGTTCACGAGCGCCGATTGCGCGGCTTGCTGATGTCATCTCCTCTTATTTCGTTCCGATCGTTCTTATGCTCGCAGCCGCAACGTTTGTTATCTGGTACGATTTTGGCACATTTTCAGCTGCTTTCACCAATATGATCGCAGTCCTTATCATCGCTTGCCCGTGCGCACTTGGGCTAGCGACGCCAACGGCGATTATGGTCGGCACCGGGAAAGGTGCAGAGCACGGAATTCTCATCAAAGACGCACAAAGCCTCGAAATCGCACATAAAATCAAAACGATGATCTTTGACAAAACCGGCACACTTACCCGCGGTGAGCCAAGAGTGACTGATATAGATTTTAATGACGGCATTAAAGCGATGGGGCTCACCCAAGATTTGATTAAACAAATGATCGCAAGCCTTGAAAAAAATTCTGAACATCCGCTATCACGCGCAATCGTCTACTACATCGGGGAGATAAGGGAGATGGAGGTAAAAAACTTTTCTGCGATTGAAGGATTTGGTGTAAAAGGAAAAATTTCGTTCAGTTCGGACCTTTTAGCCTTAAAAGGTCCGACCTTTTTGCACGTGCTCATCGGAAATAAGAAGCTTATGGAAAAAGAGGGGGTCATGCGCTGCAGTGAGCTTGATAAAAAAGCCGAGGATTGGATGGCGTCTGGTAAAACGCTTGCATATGTTGCGATAGATAAAAAGAATGTCGCGCTTTTGGCAATTGCCGACACGCTCAAAACTGAGGCTAAAGAAACCGTAACTATCTTCAAAGAACAAGGTATTTCCGTCTGGATGATTACCGGTGATAACGAGGCAACCGCCAAAGCAATAGCCAAACAAGCCGGCATTGAAAATGTTTTATCGAGTGTCCTACCGCAGGATAAAGAAGCAAAAATTCGGGAATTTAAGAAAAAAGACGGTCACACTGTTGTATTTGCCGGTGACGGCATCAATGATGCACCGGCCTTAGCTGCTTCTGATGTAGGTATCGCGATGGGAACAGGTACTGATGTTGCGATAGAATCTGCTGGCATCACGCTTCTTAATAAAGATCTTCGCAGTGTCGTCTCTGCGATAAAACTTTCCAAAGCAACGCTTTCTATTATTAAGCAAAACCTCTTCTGGGCGTTTGGCTATAACGTCATCCTTATACCGGTTGCGATGGGAGCACTTTTCCCCTTTACCGGATGGATCTTGAACCCGGCTCTCGCCGCATTTGCTATGGCAGCTAGCTCAATATCAGTGGTCGGTAATTCGTTACGGCTGAAAGGAGTGAAAATCTAATTAACTCAAAACGCAAAACTCAAAGTTCAAAACCAAAGCGTAAATCTTCAAACTTTTACGTTTTGAGTTGTAGATTTGAGTTTTGACATTTGAGCTTTGAGGTTTTCTGAAAAAATCTATGAAGGCAGACACAAAAATCATCATTGGTGCGATACTGGCAAGTGCAGCAATCATCGTCGGTGCAGTGTTTCTATTAGGCAAAGACAATAGTCCAAAGCGAGAAACGTTGGGTACCGCATCTATGACCATCGATAAAAAAATTGAAGATTTCGGCTCGATGAAAAGCGATGAAGAAAAAACTGCAACGTTTACCATAACAAACACGAGCGATTCAATTCTTCGTCTATGGAATATCGCTACGTCCTGCGACTGCACGTTTGCAACCGTCACGATTGGGAGCCAATCGACTGGTGAGTTTAACATGCCCATGCATATGAAAAGTGATTTGAAAAATTGGATCGGCGAAGTTGCCGCAAGGCAAACGGCGATACTCAAGGTCATTTATCGACCAAAAGTGATGCCTGTCGTGGGAAGCGTCACGAGACAAGTTACATTTTCAACCAATGATCCGAATAATCCCAATGTGGAAGTGAGCGTGAAAGCAAACGTGCTCTAATAAATTTTCAATTATAAATTTTCAATTTTCATTCAATTTACAATTTTTTAATTTTCAAACTTTGAAAATTGATCAAATGAAAATTCATTGCAAATTGAAAATTGTAAATTAATAAATATTTTTCTATGGAAACCACAACACTCATAGCAAGTATATCACTGGTCACCGCCTTCTTTGGTGGCATGGTTGCCCTTTTTGCGCCATGCTGTATTACGTTTCTTCTCCCGAGTTACCTCGCAAATATTTTTAAAGAAAAAGATCGCGTTATCTGGATGACGCTTATTTTTGGCATAGGAATTGCTACCATCCTCGTTCCAACCGCGTTGGGTATTCGAGCAATCGGGCAACTCTTTCAAAACTTTCATACGCAAACCTATGTGATAGGCGGCGCATTTATGGTTTTACTGGGACTCATGGAACTCACCGGGAAAAAAATTACACTCCCGATGATACACCTGACTATAGATCTGGCGAAGCGACACGACCCATGGTCTATATACCTCATGGGCGTATTTGCCGGTATCACGTCAAGTTGCTGTACGCCGGTACTTGCAGGAATTTTAACCTTGAGCTTTTTGAGTCCGACATTTCTATGGGCGGGACTTGCTGGCGTTTCGTATGTATTTGGTATGGTCGTGCCGCTCGTAATTCTGGCGCTTCTTTTGGAAAAAATAAATTGGACTTCACTGCCAAAACTTCGGGGAAAGACTATTGGCATTGCCGGAAAACAAATACTTATCACAGATGTTGTGGCAGGTTTCTTATACATAATCGTCGGCATCACATTTACAATACTTGCCCTCACCGGACAAATTACGATGGGTAAAGAATTACCCATTGAAGAAACGCTCGGAGTCACCACCATGAATCTTGTGCGACTTCTTAAAACCATTCCCGGGATGGAATATATATTTGTATTTATAATAGCGCTCGCCATAGGATTTATCGTTAAAAAAGTTCTCGATGAAAGGAGCAAATCATGAAACTTCAACGAAAAACGTTTCGACATATCAAAATGATACTCATTATTTTCGGTGTTGCCGTTATCGGTTTTGTTTTAGGCAAAAACCAACTGAGCTTCCCGTCATTTCTTCCGTCTCAAGATACAGTTTCGGCAAAACAACTTGCGAACATGCTAAAGACAAAAACCCTGCCTGCCGGCGGGCAAGGCTTTACTCTAGTCAATGTCCATATTCCGTATGAGGGTGAGATAGAAAAAACAGATACGTTTATCGCATATGACCAAATTGTAGCCAACTCGGGAAGTCTGCCAAAAGACAAAAATGCTTCCATCATTCTCTACTGTAAAACAGGGCGCATGAGCACAGAGGCTCTTGTTACCGTCAGAAAACTTGGGTACACCAATGTCAAACACCTATCAGGTGGCATGGATGCATGGCAAAAATCAGGAGAAACATTACTCGATCTCTCCACTCTAGAATCTCAAGTGCTACCAAAAGATGGCATAGAGCTTCCTGTTTCGTGGAAAGACTTAGGACCACAACTTATAAAACTAGGCGTCATTGATGAGGCAAAATTCAAAAAAGCAGTGAAGCTCACTCCGGAGCAGGAAAATATATTAACAAAAAACTCTGAAGAAAAAATTAGAATAGACGCCAAAAACAGTCAATTTATCGTCGATATGCTCTGGGCCCTTGGGCTAGCTCAAAAAAGTATCGTCTACGACGAAGGACCATTGGGCAAAGAATATAAAAAGGAAGCCGGCAATTTCGCTTCGACTGGAGGATGGAACTTAGCCCGCGGTGAGGCCATGCAGTATCTCAATCGGTTTGATCTCATACCATTAACACAGGAGCAACAGAAAAAGGTCGGTGAGATAACTCAAAACGTCTACCGTCCATGCTGCGGTAATAGCACCTGGTTTCCGGATTGCAACCATGGTATGGCGGCTTTGGCCATCATTGAGCTACTCGTCGCACAAAATGTCGATGAAACAACAATTTATAAATATGTACTCGGCTTTAACAGTTTTTGGTTCCCTGATAGCTATCTGTATGTGGCGACATATTTTGCGAGACAGGCAATCCCATGGGATCAAGTCGATGCCAAAATGATTCTGGCAAAAGAGTATTCAAGTGGTCAAGGTTCTCAAGTAGTTGCAAAAAAAGTTGGCCAGCTACCCTGGCGACCAGCAAGCACTGGAGGAAGTTGCGGAGTCTAGACAAAAAAACAATACTATCAATCCGACAAATACTACCAATACTACAAATGAATGTGCTAATCAAACAACCAATTATCAGTGGCATGCTCGCAAGCATAGGGCTGCTTGCCCTCTACACCATCATTATGACGCTTCTTAGTGGATGGCAGGCAGCTATTGAACAATTTCAAGCACTTTGGTACCTCATGATTCCCCTTGCAGTCGGCTTTGGCATACAGGTTGTCCTATATACAAAACTTAGTGTTGCTATAAAAACCAAAGCTCAAGCTTCCATAAAAGTTTCCGGTGTCTCCTCGGCAGGAGCAATGCTTGCATGCTGCGTCCATCACCTCGCTGATGTGGCACCATTTCTAGGACTCGGGGCCTTAAGTATTTTTTTCACTCGCTATCAAGTACCGCTTCTCACCCTGGGCATAGGCATGAATACAATCGGAATAGTTATCATGCTCAAACATCTCAAAAAAATCTCGCTATGACGATCACGCCAAAAACAATCGCCGTAACAATACTTACTGGCTCTATTATTTATTTTCTATGGACGCTTAGTAGTTCACAACAAGCAAAAACCGTACAAAATGCTCCTTCAAAGTTACTAAATAATTCTTATCAAACACAAGAATCATCTGAGGCTAGTGTAACTGTGTCTGTTGCCCCTCGCGTGCTTTTTATAGATGAAAGACCAGTTTTTGACGTCATATTTGAAACGCACTCGGTTGAACTGGCTTTTGATGTCGCGGAAGTTACGACACTTGTAGACCAAAATGGAAACGACTTAGGAAAATCCTCGTGGAATGGCTCTTCGCCAGGTGGTCATCACCGAAACGGCACCCTTTCTTTTGCTAAGCCTCTTCCAAAATCAACTCAACGAGTAATCTTGACTCTTAAGGATATCGCGGGCATCGCGAAACGAACATACACATGGGAGGTGAAACGATCATGAAAAAATGGCTTCTTCCAGCTTTATGTGCACTACCAATTGTTGGTGTAATACTGTGGTACATTGTTGGAAAAAATACTGGTAATCTTGCAACATTTGGACTCATTCTTGCGTGTCCACTTGCACATATATTTATGATGAAACACGATCATGGAAATAAAAAAGGTCACGTTGATCATAAAGATCATCAAGGTAACCATGTATGACCTACGAGTATGGCAATTGGCTATTGGTCGTTGGTGGCATCCTTCTCATAGCTAGCGCATGGAAAATACTCTACCAATTGAAGTGAAAGGGGGCGATACATATGAAACATAACCCTGTGGCAACAGCAAACGCAGCGACAGTAACGATTGCGATAGTCTATGTCACGTGTGCAACAGCTGTCGCATTATTTCCTGAATTTACCATGAATGTCACAAGATCATGGTTCCATGGCATAGATCTGTCAAAAATAAGTTCGTGGAACTTTTCCATTGAGTCTCTTGTTTTAGGATTTGTGACGGCGACTGCTTATGGATGGTTTATCGGATATATATTTGCAACTGCCTATAATTCGTTTGCTAAAAAATAATTTAGTTACAGGACTTACGCAGTGTATCGACGTATTCCTTGTCATTACGAGCCGCTGGCGAAGCAATTTTTAAAATATCGGAGAGATCGCCACGTCCGCGCACCATCGGATGGTGCGCGGACTCGCGATGACAAAGTGCGTGAGTCCTGTAGTTAGTCAGTATTAAATAGATGCATGCTCGAGTTTTGGGAGATTTTGAATCACGATGAAGCGGTGATTATAGGAAATGACTCCGCCCTTTACGAGGCGAGCCATTTCGACGCTTGTTGTTTCCCTCGTCAACCCACACCAAGCTGCAAGCTCTTTGTGTGGCAGAAGAATCGGCAGGGTGATGGACCCATGAGCTTTCTCGCCAAATGAACGGGCAAAATACGAAAGAATCAGAGCAACGCGCATATTTGCGCGGTCAAATACGAGAAGCTCCATGCGTTTCATGAGTCCATTGAGTCCTTTAACGATTCGTTTTGCGTAGGCAAACAAAATATCCGGATGCGTATGCAGCAGTTCCAAAAATCGCTCTTTGGGAACTTTTCGCATCACCACTGGGGAAACGGTTTCGAGAAATGTCGTGTTGGGGATGTCCTCTAGCGCCCACATCAGAGGAAAACATGAACCAGGCTTATATATAGTCATCATGAGCATCTCGCCTGCTGGCGAAACGCTATACTGTTTTACGTATCCCGACTCGAGAAAAAAGAGGGCCTTCGGTTGTTGATCTCCACGCAGGATAGTTGTTTTTGTTTTTACAACAAGCTTTGGAAACTTTGAAAAAAAAGCCGATATGCCTACCGATGTCATCTCTTCATACATAAATTCTGCGCTGTTTAATAGATTTCACCCATATTATACTCCCTGTAATCTACATCACAGTATTTTTGCCTGGCGTAAGCGATAATTAGATCAACATGAAGCAAATGCTAGTTAGCGAAGTACAAACGAAAAAACTCAATCGAATCATATTTATCCTCTCACTTGTTGGTATTGTCATAGCAATATATGTTTTCCAAAGTTTTGTACGGCAAGCACCCATAGTATGTGTAAACACTGGGTGCGAGACAGTCAGAAAAAGTCCATCGAGTTATTTATTCGGATTTCCTGTCCCCGGAGTTGGACTCATCGGTTATTCAATTATTGCAATTCTTTCATTTCTTCGAACAACGAAGTCTAATAACAATTTTCAATTTCTTAAGGGCATCCTGGGTATGTCAATATTCGGTGTTTTCTTTGTATCCTGGTTTACCTATACAGAACTATTTGTCATCCGAGCGGTCTGCACCTGGTGCGCAGTATCTGCAGTTAATATGGTCACGATTTTTCTTCTCACACTGAAAAGCTATACACTGGAAAAAATATGAGATTGACGGGAGAATCTAAGTTATTTTTAGGAGTTACTGGTGCATCTATTCTTCTTATTGCTATTGCGGCTATTTTCTTTTCCCGTCCCGCTCCCGTACAACCAACACTTCCAAAAAGCGAACTTTTGGGACAGCAGCCCCATGGAAAAGGAAATGCGAGCGCATCGACCTATTTAGTAGAATTTTCTGATTTTCAATGTCCAGCGTGCAAAGCTGCTAAACCGTTTGTTGATGAAGTCGTTGAAAAAAATAGAGAAAGATTATTTTTTGTCTATCGTCATTTTCCTCTGGCGCAGCATCCGTTTGGTTTGAAGGCTGCGATTGTTGCAGAAGCTGCTGGTGTCCAAGGAAAATTTTGGGAGATGTATGACCTGCTTTTTACCAATCAGGAAAATCTTTCTGAAGCCCTTTTTGTCGATTTAGCAAAACAACTGAATCTCAATGAAAAAGATTTTACCGACTCGCTGAGTGACCCGAAGACAAAAGCCAATGTCTCGCTCGATCGAGATTACGGTCTAAAAATTGGAGTTAATTCAACGCCAACATTCTACCTCAACGGAAAAAAGCTCATTTTAACTTCATATAGTGATATACGAGTGGAAGTGGAACGCGCGCTCAAGTAATATAAGAAGGGAAGGTATGAATAAAGAAGTAACTGCCCGATGGATAAAAAGCATAGGTATTACCGGTATCGTTTTTCTCCTTTTCTCTTTATACCTTTGGCTCAGGCGCGGGTACTATAACGACTATATTATTAACAAAGTTTTTGGCTCAACATCAGCTGTGGTCGCAGGACTTACCCTCATTATCGGCCCGCTTGCGCATCGATATCGATTATTTTCCCTTTTTATGCCGATTCGACGTGAACTTGGATTACTCGCCCTTGCCTTAGCACTTTTCCACGTCTATTATTCTGTCTTTCTATTACCAAATAAGTTTCCCGTCTCATGGTTTATAAACGAAATTACTCCGATAACATTTGGGGGTATTGCGATAGCGATATGGGTATATGTAGCATCGATATCATCGAACAAGAGCATTACAGCGCTTGGTTCAGACTCATGGCGATGGCGACAAAAAATCGCTGGGCATACGGCATTTATCGCTGTGTATCTTCATCTCGTCATCATGAAGTATCAAGGATGGATCAGCTGGTGGCAGGGAAAAGTTAAAGTCACGCCGGAACTTGCTAATCCTTCATTTCCTCCGGCGAGCACGTTTGTTTTTCTCATAATGACAGTCATACTCATCTATAGAGGTCTTTTAATATTTCGGAAAAAATAGAATATGCATGACTTACACAAACTGTCATTGCGAGGAGCGAGAGCGACGCGGCAATCTCATATTCGTCAATGAGAGATCGCTTCGCCGTCAGAACGGTCTCGCGATGACAAAAGTGCGTAACTCCTAAATATGTTTGATTTGACCGGAAAAGTTGCATTCGTTACGGGAGCAAGTAGCGGTATCGGAAAAGCCTCGGCAATTGCCCTTGCCAACCAGGGTGCAAAAGTCGCTGTTGCCGCACGAAGAATTGATCGGCTCAAGGCGCTTGCTACGGAAATAAAAGAAAACGGGCATGAAGCGCTTGCCGTACAAATGGATGTTACCAAAAAAGAGGACATCCAATCAGCGATCAACCAGACAGTCCAAACGTACGGTCGTCTCGATATACTACTTAATAATGCTGGAGTTGCCGAGTTTAGTCCATTTCTTGATATGACTGAAGCACAGTGGGATAAAACCATTGACACAAATCTCAAAGGGTATTTTCTCGTTGCTCAGGCAGCTGCACGAGAAATGAAAAAAAATAATCCGCCAGCTGGCGGAAGGCGCATTATAAATATCGCATCTATTGCCTCAGGCGGCGTTGGCGTAGGGTTTCCCTCTGTCGCACATTACTGCGCAAGCAAAGGCGGTATTGTCGCGATGACCGAAGCGCTTGCTGATGAGCTTGCGCCAATGGGAATACTTGTCAATTGCATTGGCCCCGGAATCATCGAAACAGAAATGACACAAAATATGCTTAAAGACCCGACGCAGGCCCAAACGTTTCTTTCCCGCGTGCCACTCAAACGCGCAGGAAAACCAGAAGAAATTGCAGGAGCAGTCGTGTATCTATCCTCAAACGAAGCAAGTTACACCACCGGTGCGACACTATATGTAGATGGTGGTTGGCTATCGAGCTAACGTTTGATTATCCAAAAGACTAGCTTGCCTTTAAGCGAAGTCGACGGGATGGCGGGTGACTAGCAGGATGACAATTTATTGTTTCCATAAATATCGATCAAGATCTACCTCATCCTCTTTCACTGTGATCCCTTCTTGTTCAAGTTTCATTTTTTGTCCTTCAATTCCACTAAACGCATATTGCTTCGCAAGCTTTCCCTGAGCATTTACTACCCGATGACATGGGATCGTCTTTGGATCTGGGTTATGATGAAGGAGATAACCAATGTATCGCGGATGAATATTTCCAGCAAGGCTTGCTATTTGTTTGTAGGTCGCAACCTTTCCCTTAGGAATTTTCTTAATGATTGTGTGCACTCGTTCTGCAACCATCATAGTTCCTAATCATTTCATGTTATCTTGTTTTAAAACATGATAACATGATAAGAAAATTAATCCGTGAAGTTTTGGACAAACATCTTGCCGTAGACTCCTCCGTCAATGACGCCGATGCCAATATGGTGAAACTGGGGATCAAGAATATTTTTCCGGTGTCCTTCGCTATTCATAAGTCCATGATGTGCAGTATTTACATCCGGTGCGTAGGCGAGATTTTCTCCGGCCACCTCATAGGCTACTCCACCCGCTTGTAACCTGTCTCCAGCATCTTTCCCTTCCGGAGTAATATGCGAAAAGTATTTACGTTCAAACATATCGCGACTATGTAATCGAGCGACTTGGGTAATTTTGGAGTCAATAACGAGAAGTGGTGCACCTACTTTTTCACGTTCCTTATTAAGTAGTTCAAGCATTGTAACCTCCGCCTGGTTATCGATCGAAAGCTGATTTTTGCCAGGAGTTACGTCCAAAACAATGCGCTCTTTTGACGTAGGCTGTACCGTAATAAATTTGAGTGCTTCTTTCGTCGCTTCATCTAAGGTCGATTTCACTTGTCCGGCATACCGATTGGCAAGTAAAAGTAGTTGTTTACCTACTGTAGATTGTCTGATATCATTTTTTACCGTTCCTCGAATTGGTAACGCAGTAACAAGAAGAAGTACAAACGTGACAAGGATAATGCCGTTGACACCTGAAACAATCGACCCGAGCCATTGATTTGTCTTTGACTCTACGAGTTTTTTGGGAAGTTTCCCGATGAGCATAGTGAGAACTTCACGAATAACAATATCAGCAACAAAACCAACGATGATATATCCGACGACTGATGACCAAAGTTGCGGGATTCCGAATTTTTCAACAAGAAAATTTCCTACCAACGCATGGTATTTTATAGATAACCAAAGTGATCCCAAAAACGCTAATAAACTTTCTACGAGCGAAACAAGTCCTGCTTGCCATCCATCAACGAGAAAGTAAAAAATAGCAGCAAGGATAATCCAATCGACCCAGTTAAGTGGGAGCGTCATACTTCCCGTATTTTACCTTAAATAATCAAAGATTGTGCTATACTGAAACGTAAACAATGAAAAAAATAATTGGTATTGTAGTTGCAGTTCTCGTGGTGGGAGGTATTCTTTTTACAGTGAAATCTACTTCCTCACCAACGTACACTAGGGAAACACAGCCGCCTCAAGTAGCAAGTCAAACTGATCGATACATTCCTTACTCAGAAACTGCATTTGACGCGGCGGCGGACAAACGCCGGGTTCTCTACTTCCACGCACCCTGGTGTCCAACGTGTCGACCACTGGATAAAGCGCTCAGTGATAATCCCAATCAAATACCAGAAGGCGTTGTCATTTTGAAAACTGATTATGATAGTGAAACAGCACTTAAGACGAGGTACGGAGTAACGTACCAGCATACGTTTGTCGAAGTTGATAAAGTTGGCAATGCACTCCAAACTTGGAATGGCGGCGATGTCAATGACATCATAAACAGACTAAAAACAAAACAGTAGCATGTTTCTTCTCATACTCTTTTCATTCCTGGCAGGTATCGTTACGATACTTTCTCCGTGCATTCTTCCGATTCTACCCATCGTGCTTTCCGGATCCCTCACCGGCGGCAAAAAGCGACCGATTGGCATTATCCTTGGCTTTATTGCAAGTTTTACTTTTTTTACTCTTTTCCTCACCGCGATTGTTAAGTCTACCGGACTCTCTGCAGATTTTCTGCGTAATCTCTCTGTTGTCATCGTAGCGACATTTGGCTTAAGTTTATTGTATCCAAAATTTCAAGTGCGCATGGAGCAGTTTTTCTCAAAATTTGCAGGTCTTGTTCCAATAAACCAATCCAATCCGGATACAGCCAACCATAGACCGGATCTGATTGCGGGACTTCTGATCGGTTTAAGCCTCGGGCTTGTCTGGACACCATGCGTCGGACCAATTCTTGCCTCAATCATCACTATTGCGGTAACAAGCACGGTAACGACAGATGCGTTTATCATTACGCTTGCCTATGCTATCGGGACGTCAATGCCACTTCTGGCAATCACCTACAGCGGCAGAACGTTGCTGCAAAAAGTACCTTGGCTCCTGGCAAGCAGTGGAAAAATTCAAAAAGCATTTGGAGTTTTGATGATCATTGCTGGCATAAGTATTTACTTGCAACTGGATAGAAAATTTCAAACCTTTATCCTCGACAAATTTCCAAACTATGGCGTCGGGCTCACAAAGTTTGAAGATAATAGCGCAGTTAAAAAGCAGCTCGATGTGCTTCGCGCTCCTCAAAAACCTCAAAAAAATGTGCTCAATAAGCTCCTTGCGCCCGACTTAGGTCCTGCACCGGAGCTTATCTCAGGAGGAAGATGGTTTAATCCTTCGACAAGCTCAGGACAAGCTCTTACAATAAAAAGTCTTCACGGAAAGGTAGTCCTTGTAGACTTTTGGACATATACGTGCATAAATTGTATTCGAACACTTCCTTACCTCAAATCGTGGCATGCCAAGTATAAAGATAAAGGACTCGTGATCATCGGCGTCCACACACCGGAGTTTGAATTTGAAAAAAATCCTGACAACGTAGCCAAAGCTATTAAAGATTTCGGCCTTGAATATGCGGTAATGCAGGACAATAACTACGCAACATGGAATGCGTACAACAACAGGTATTGGCCGGCAAAATATTTGATTGATAAAGATGGCCGTATCCGCTACACGCATTTTGGTGAAGGGAATTATGACGAGACCGAGAAAAAAATCCAGGAACTTTTGGAAGAATCAGGATCACTTGTTGGCGATGTTTCTATAAGCAATCCAACGTATCAAGTGCAAACACGTACTCCGGAAACGTATCTAGGATTTCGGAGAATGAGTGGTCTTGCTTCTCCTGAAAGAGTAAAGGTTGATGAAGGTACTCTCTATACTACGCCAACAAACCTTAACAGGAATTCATTTGCACTCAGTGGCCAATGGATGATCGGAGATGAGTACGCAAGTCCTGCTCAAGGCTCTTCCCTTACCTATCGCTTCGATGCCAAAGAAGTCTTCCTCGTCATGCGTCCGAAAACCGAAGGGCTTACCGGAAGAATACGAGTAACATTGGATAATCAATCGCTGACGATAAACGTTGCAGGTGAAGATACAAAAGAAGGTATTGTAACCATCGATTCTGATCGCCTCTATAAACTTATCAAGCTTTCAACTCCGGGAGAACATACTTTAAAGCTCGAATTCCTCGACGGTACCATCGACCTCTACGCGTTTACGTTTGGATAAGTGCCCTTACAGCGTAACCGTGACTTTACCCGTAGCCACTTGATGAAGGATAGTGGCGATGAGCGTCTGATAGGGTAAACCGTTAGCCGAAGCCTTCGCTTGAATAGCATCTAAGTCTCGCTCATTCATCCGCAAGCTCACGCGTCGATCTTTTTTGCTTTGTGTTTTGGTATATTTTGCTATTCGAGCATATTTCTCTCGCATACGCTGTAAAACCGCGGGAGAAACCTCTCGAACTTTTCCCCGTTCAATAGCATCGTTGATCTCCTTTTCGTAGGAATCAAGAGTAACGGATTTCTGCTTTTTCATATAGCCTCCTTTCGTGATTTTAGATACTTCTTTGTATATTTTCTGCTCGGAAACGCGGTCTTGAGAAATATTGACTGCTCACTTTTTATCGTCGGTACAACACACGCATATCCTTTTATCTCTACAATCATCATGGTTTGATTTGGATATTTCTTCCGGTTCGGATGCGGAAATGCTGCCAAAATTTTCTTTCCTTCCAATGCGTCAATAATTTCCTCAAACGAAATACCGTGCTTTCTTTTTATCAACGCATTTTTCTCTCCGCTAAACTCAAACCGCCTCATCATATTGATGATGACACATTGTATGTACAATGTCAACTATCAAACGAACTGACGCCACCCTCGACCTCTACGCGTTTACGTTTGGGTGATCCTAAACTCAGGTTAATATTTAAGGATTATCGGTACGAGAAGGAATATACAACCCTCCTCCTGAAAGGAGCAGACTCCCATCTTCTCAGATAGTTATACCGCAGACCTTCCCGTCGAGATCAACATCTGGCACAACGTAGGCAGAAACTGTTCCGTCTGGATTCATAATACTATTGTCGTCTAAAAATTGTTTATACAATCTCCATGTGTCTTTTGTGGGATCAAGTTGTGGAAGTAGATCCATCACGTATCCTAATACAAGATCGTTATAATCATAATCAGGAAAATTTTCTTGTGGATAACACTCACTCCATGGGATACCTGCATGAACCAAAACAGCGGGAGAACTTTCTATTGTCAAACTATATCTTTGTACTTTTTCTAAGAAATCCTGAACTATTAACACGCCAAACAATCCAGATGTAGCAAGAAGAAACCAAACATCATACCAACCAATTTTTTCTCTATTCTGTATATTATTTTGACGATCTTCTATAGGCCTATGTCGCTCGACCATACGTTCAATGTTATTATACTATGTTTAGCTGTAACCTCATTCAAAACTATGGAATGTTACGCGATATATAACCCCTGCCTTGTCATCGGAAATATACAAATTTCCTTTTTGGTCGAATAGAAGATCCACCGGGCGGCCGAGAGCGCCGGCAGCAGCGGATGCATGTCCCAACCATCCAGTGATGAAGTCTTCTATGCCTTCGTAATTTCCTTGAGAATCGAGTTTCATGCGCACTACCTTATACCCTGTTGGCGTACTTCGATTCCATGAGCCGTGGTAGGCAACCAACAAATCTCCCAGATATTCCTCCGGCCATAGCGAAGGAGTCAATATTTTTGCGGTCGCAATTTTGTTGGCTCCTTCATCCTTTAAGCTACTTGGCTTCCTATTGGGAATAAATGCGAGACCCAACGGTGCCGAGTGTGCCTGCAGATCGATATGCGAAGCTATTGCGCCCTGACAGCCTTTGGAAGAAAACGTTAAGTCTGTTACATTCTTCCCATAACAATATGGCCAACCATAATTGGCGCCTTCCTTAATAAGGTTAATCTCATCCGGCGGTATGCCGTCACCGATGAGATCTCTACCCATCTCTGTCGCCCACATCTCACCTGTCAACGGATGCCAGGTAAAAAATACAGAGTTTCGTAGTCCGGTTGCATATTCCTTAAGGTCGCTGCCATCTGCATTTGCAACAAGAATTTTTGCCCGGCGCCAATCGTTTTCATTACAAACATTACATGAAGATCCAACTGCTATATAAAGCCTTCCGTCAGGTCCAAAACCGATTGTTCGACTAAAATGATTTCCGCCTTCTGGAAGATCGATTATCTTCTTTCTGTTGGTGGCTTTGTGAGAATTAACATCATAATCATAGGTCGCTACAGCGTTCGTCTCGGCGATGTAGAGTGTATTTCCTAAAAATGCTATCCCATGTGGACGATTCAGTCCTTCAACGACAGTCGCAACTTGGTCATCTCGAAACTCGCCAATCGCACGAAGTATCGAAACCACTCTCCCCTGACTGGGAATGCTTGCAAGAAGAACGCCATTGGGATCCCAGGCAAGTACACGTGGACCCCCTAGGTCTTTTGCAAAAACTGAAATTGAGAACTTAGTTGGCAAGATCAATGGTAATCCTGTCGTATTGGGTTCCACTGACTCAGGACTTGATTCACGCTTGATCTGCTCTTCTAGAAGTTGGTCCATGTTGCGAGCTGATGGCAATATTGCTGGACCAATACCGCGGAGATTTTGATAATAAAATCTATATCCATAGTAACTTCCTAACATGACACCAAATACAATCGTCACGTACAATATCTTTTTCATAAGACCTTATTTCTCTAAACTTTTCCAAAGTAGTCGTGCCGCGTAGGTACGGTATGGTTTCCACGTATTGACGATTTTTTCCATTTGACGCATTGTTGGTTCTTTTTTAAAACCATAAAGTTTTTGAATCGCTTTTCGAAGTCCCAAATCTCCATAGGAAAATATATCTTCCCGGCCAAGGGTAAACATGAGAAACATCTCAGCGGTCCACGGCCCGATACCTTTTACCTTCACCAACTCTTTTATCACTTCATCATCAGAAAGCGATGGAAGTCGCCTCAAGTTGAGTGCACCATCGAAAACTTTTTTCGCAAGGTCCTTAATATATGTTACCTTCGCCCATGATAGACCTATCTTGCGGATTTTGTCATCTGAAATTTTAAGCGTTCGTTTTGGGGTCACGGAGCCTTTGGGGAAAAGCTTGAGGAATCGTCTATATATCGCATCAGCAGCTTTCCCGGCAAGTTGTTGTCCAATAATTTCCCGACATAAACAGACAAAATAATCATCATACTTAATCAACTTCATTGGTTCTAATTTATCAATGAAGGCAAAAAGGATCGAATCGTTAAGACGAAAGTGTTCAATAACTCTTTTATGCATAGGCATTCTGACCTGCGTAAACAGCAGAAAATAGAGGTATTTCGTCTATACTGATTATAGACGTATCGTCGTCGCCCGCGTGAGGAACGTCTGACGCATTAGTCAACGCGTTCATTTCATTAACAATCTTATCTATTGTATCCCATGCAAGAGTATGACGAGTAAGTTCATCTGCGTAGTGAGCACCGACCATATTTGCCCGAAAGTCTTGCCATACAAATGGATCAAAAAAGCCGGTATCTATTAGATCACCATTTTCATCAGTGGTTGCGTCACTGCGAATCTGATCTATCGACTCAAGAAATTCCCATGCAAACTGACCGAGTGTATCGAGTATTGTTGCTTTTGCCTCATTGCTCCACCCAATCTTTGATATAAAACGAGCGAGTCTCGTTACTCGATCTTTTTCCTGTAATCCATAACGCAATGCATAAAAATATTGGTACTTCAAAAACAAATGCTGGATGAGGTGAACTGTTTTATCCATACCTCCGCATCGAAGAATTTGGTCTGCAGCAGATCCACATTCTTTTATATCAACTGGAAATATTCGAGGAACTCTATAACCATCGTAGTCAATCCATAAGCTACCCTTTTGTGCCTCTGGTATCTGGAGATCACTTTTTTCTAATATTTCTTGTACATCACTTCTCGTTAAATACGGACTGTATATAGCTGCCATAGTAAATAAAGCGACATGAACTATATTTTCAAGTGACGGAGCATGTTGAACCTCAACTCCCGCGAGCAATGTATTTGCATGTGCGATTAATGTTGTTTCAGCATTCATTAAATGCTGCCGAAAGACGTCGCCAAGAAGTGGAGGACTGGATCGTGGTAAGTAGAGCAGATCATCATATAAAGGCTTGAGTGCACTTCGTAGAACTGAATTTTTTAGGCACATGTCACGAAGGTAATCCTGATGCCCCCCGTCAATTTTGATAAACGCCGCTCTGTCTGGAACCATCGTCTCAAGCCAACCTCCATCTGGGTAAGGAACTTCTTGTTCTTCTTCTTGCAACGGCTCACCCATAAGCCAAGCAAGTCCATCTGGGGTATAAAGTAGTGCGAGTGCTCCCGCTGAACCACCAAGCATCCCTTTTAGAAATTCGCGTCGCGATAACGTGGTTATCTCTTTAGACATAAAACGATGTATAAAAATTGTAAGAAGAGATGAAAAGAAGTATGTTACTATACACAGGGATCTTTGTAGAGGGCAGTACTACCACTTAAAGTGGCAAATGCACGGTTCGTCCCACACAATCTTACCGCTCGCCTTTTCACTACTATTCGTAGACGGCTCGTGGAGCGATTCGGCGGGACTTCATAGAGCTTTCACCACTTAAAATGGGCGAAAGCTCTATTGGCTTCTGCAATGCGGTGGACGGTGTCGCGCTTTTTAATTGACTCACCCACTCCTTTTGCAGCGTCAAGAAGTTCTGCAGCAAGTTTTTCTGCGAATGATGTGTATTCTTTATTCGAACGCTTTTTTGCAAATGCAATGACCCACCGGATAGCAAGCGCGACGCGTCTATCACCTCGTACTTCCATGGGCACTTGATATGACGCTCCCCCGACACGTCTTGGGCGCACTTCCATCTTGGGACCAACTGATGCAATTGCTGCTTCAAAAATTTTTATCGGATCTTCACCTTTTGCTTTGATCGTTTCAAGGGACTGATAGACTTGACGCTCGGCTACCCGTTTTTTTCCATTAATCATCGCTCGGTTTATAAAACGCGACAGCAACCGATTCCCATACATGGGATCGGGTGAAAGTAATGGTTTTTTTATTCGTCCTGCTCTTGGCATATTCTAGAATCTACAAATCCGACAAATATGCAAATGAATAATTTATTTAGTAAATGATTTAATCATTTATTCATTCATTTGTAGATTTATCATTTGTAGATTTGTTTATTAATTCTCAGCTAGCAGCTGCTACCGTCGGTCCTGGACCTGACGCATTGGCGCCGTAGCGGCTGCGTCCTTGTCTACGGCTTACCACACCCGTCATATCAAACTTACCACGTACTATATGATATTTGACTCCCGGCAAATCCGGCACTCGACCTCCTCGAACAAGTACAATCGCGTGTTCGGTGAGTTCATGTCCGATACCAGGAATATATGCAGTCACCTCTTGTTTATTTGAAAGTCTTACTCTTGCCACTTTTCGAAGCGCACTATTTGGCTTTTTTGGAGTCATGGTTTTCACAAGCGTCACAACACCACGCTTAAAGGGGGCCTGAAGCTTCTTGGTGATGCGATCTTTTGCATTAAAAAACTTGCGAAGCGCAGTCGCCTTTACCTTTTTTGATTTACTCCGCCTGCCGTATTTAATGAGTTGATTTATCGTAGGCATACTATAAAAAATCTACTAATCTACTAATAATTAAATCTGCTAATTTTTACTCGCAGATTAGCAGATTCTTCATGAGCAGATTATTTATTCTATACTTGTGCACTATCACTAGATACAGGAATGAGTCGCCCGATTATAACGTTTTCTTTAAGCCCCAGCAACTTATCTTCTTTTGCCGCAAGAGCCGCATCGGTGAGCACATTCGTTGTTTCTTGAAAGGAAGCAGCAGATAACCAGCTTTCTGTATAAAGGGATGCTCGCGTGATACCAAGGATGACGATTTGCGCAGTCGCTGGTTCTCCTCCTTCAGCAAGTACTCGTGCGTTTTCTTCTTGAAATCGCATCCGGTCTACCAGCTCACCTGGTAATAACATCGTGTCACCTGACGTATCGATGCGAACTTTTTCGCTCATTTTTCTGACAATTACTTCAAAGTGCTTATCGGATATTTGAATTCCTTGTGACTCATAGACGCGCTGAATTTCAGTAATAAGATATTTTTGCGCACCTCGAAGTCCTCGGATCTGAAGAACTTCTTTTATATCAAGGCTTCCACTCGCAAGCTGATCACCTGATACTACTAAATCACGATCAGAAACGCGTAGTTCGCTCGTGAGCGGAACTATGTATTCGCGCTCTTCTGGTGGCTTCATCGAGGTATTTTTGACGCGTACTTTGTATCCTTGTTCTGTTTCAACAATTTCTACTTTTCCGGCAATTTCGGAAACTGGAGATAATACTCTTGGCATGCGAACTTCAAAAAGCTCTTCAACGCGAGGCAGTCCTTGTGTCACGTCAAGCCCAACAATTCCTCCTGCATGTCGCACCCGCATGGTAAGTTGTGTCCCAGGCTCCCCTACTGATTGAGCAGCGATGACTCCAACCGGCGTACCGTTTTCTACATCCGTTCCCGTTGCATAATCTCGGCCATAGCATTTGACACAAAGCCCTACTTGTGCCTGACAGGTAATCGGTGAACGCACAAGTACTTCAGTAACTCCGTGTTCTTCGAAAAGTTTTGCATGCTTTTCTGCAATAAGCTCTCCTTTTTTCACTAAAATCTTTTTACTATTGGGTGCGGTAATATCTCCTGCCGTATATCTACCGATGACTCGCACTGATAATGACGTCTGGCGCTTTTCGTTTCGACTGATATCAAATCCTTCACTCGTACCACAGTCAGCTATCCGTATGATTGCTTCATGAGCTATGTCTACCAATCGTCGCGTAAGGTATCCCGCATCGGCGGTTTTGAGTGCCGAATCTGTCAAACCTTTCCGGGATCCACGGGTACTTGTGACGTATTCAAATATTTCAAGTCCCTCACGGTAGTTGCTTTTCGTCGGAAGTTCTACAATTTTTCCAAGTGGATCAACCACAAGCCCTTTTATTGCAGAAAGTTGTTTGAGTTGGTCTTTGGATGCGCGGGCGCTCCCTGAGTCTATTATCATCTTGACAGGATTGTCTGCCGGAAGTTTTTGCCACGTCATATCTGCTATTTTTTCTGTAATCTCAATCCATACTTCATTGCTTAATCGTTTTTTCTCTTCAAGCGTGATGAGTCCCTGTTGATAATTATTATCTATCTCAGTGACTTTATTTTCTGCCTCAGAAAGAATTTCCGCTTTCTCTGGAATCATTTCACAATCAAATACAGAAACAGATAGTCCACCACAAAGCGTCGCTCCCCAAAATCCAATGGTTTTTATCGCATCGATGAGTGTCACGACGTCTTCTTTCGGGTAAAGACTTAGCGCTTTTGTAATAATAGTTTTTACCGTTGCTGCTTTGACCGGTGTATTGATGAAGCGAAGTGCTTGTGGCAGAATTTCGTTAAAAAGGATTTTACCCACCGTCGTAACCATCGCGGATCCTGCAATCATCACGCGTATTGGCTCCCGCAACAACAATGTTCCTGTTTGATAGACATATATCGCCGTCCTTGTATCACTAAAAAGTGGCAACTGCTTCTCGTCTTTTATCAAATCTTCTTGGTTCGTTGTCAGATAATAACACCCTAGTACCATTTCTTTATTCGGTACAGTGATCGGTGAGCCATCAGCAGGCTTAAGCAAATTATGGGTTGGCAACATGAGGTGAATGGCTTCATGCTGACTTTCGCTACCAAGCGGGATATGAACCGCCATTTGATCACCATCAAAATCAGCGTTATAACCGGCGCAGACACAAGGGTGAATACGCAAAGCAGCCCCTTCAATAAGAATCGGATAAAACGCTTGGATACCAAGCTTATGAAGTGTCGGCGCACGATTAAGAAGAACCGGATGATTTTTTGTAATCTCTTCTAAAATGTCAAAAACCTCTGGAGTTCTGCGCTCTAGAACATTTTTCGCATTTTTGACATTTGGCGCTATACCGCGGACAATGAGTTCTCGAAGTACAAACGGCTTAAACATTTCAAGAGCCATTTCTTTAGGGATACCGCACTGCGTCAATTTAAGCTCAGGGCCTACGACGATAACCGATCGACCCGAATAATCAACGCGTTTGCCGAGTAAGTTTTGACGGAAGCGTCCTTGTTTACCACGAAGCATATCTGAAAGAGACCGTAGTGGTGCGATAACCGCACGAGAAGATGGGCGCTGTGTGGCGTCTATGAGACTGTCAACTGCCTCCTGGAGCATGCGTTTTTCGTTTCGGAGGATGATCTCCGGTGCACCTAAGTCCATCAAATGTTTTAAACGATTATTGCGATTAATCACCCGTCTATACAGATCGTTTAAATCACTCGTCGCAAAGCGACCTCCGGTAAGCTGCACCATGGGACGAAGATCAGGCGGAATTACCGGTAGCGTCGAAAGAATCATCCAGGAGGGATTAATTTGCGCTTTGCGCATACCATCAACAACACGTAACCTCTTCGTCGCTTTAATATGGCGTTGTCCGGTAGAATTTTGAATTTCTTCACGAAGATGAGAAGCGAGCTTATCAAGATCGAGCTTTTTGACAACTTCTACGATTGCTTCAGCGCCCATGCCAACACTAAAACAGTTCGCTGCATCGTATTCAAGAAGCCGCAAATACTCATCTTCTGTAAGGGTAGAAAGCGGTTTAATGCTTCGTACTATGCTCTCAAGAGATTTTATGATTTCCTCAATCTTTCCTTTCTCCTTGGTTGAATTTTCTTCTATGAGGGCGAGGTCTTGTTTTTCCTCAAGATCAATTTCTGAAATGGCAAGCTCTTTGGCTTCTATCCCAAGTGAACGAACTTTCAACGTTTCTTTCTCTTTTTGAAATGCTTCATGACGGGTACCCTTCTCATCCTTGAGGCGGCCGTCAACATCATGTAATCGTTTTTTCCCGATATCAGAAACGTGCGCAAGGACAGACTTTTTTTTGTCTTCATCAACCATCGTCACCAAATACTGCGAAAAGTATATGACTTCCTCAAGCGCTCTCGGGCTTATATCCAAAAGAAGAGAGAGTTTTGACGGAGCACTTTTGAAAAACCATACATGCGCAACCGGGGCGGCAAGAGCGATATGTCCCATGCGTTCGCGTCTCACTTTACTTTGTGTCACTTCTACACCGCATTTATCACAAATAATACCGCGATAGCGAATCCGTTTATATTTTCCACAGTAACACTCCCAGTCTTTGGTCGGCCCAAAAATTCGCTCGTCAAATAATCCGTCTTTCTCCGATTTGAGCGTACGATAGTTGATCGTTTCAGGTTTGGTAATTTCCCCGTATGACCAGGATTTTATCGTCTCAGGCGACGCAAGCGTCACGCGAAGACCTGAAAAGTCAACAATATTTGCAAACGTTCCTTTTTTATCCATAGCTACAAAGATTGATACATGATAAATGAACATGATCAACACCTGATCATGTATTACTCACGTTTTTTAATCATGTGTTCATCTACGACAGCCTCTTCCCCGCTTACTTTGGCTAACTCTACTGCAACTTTTGTGACTGCGTCATCTTGTATCGGTTGGCTTGATGAAGAATTTCCTGTATCTGCTGCAACGATTTGTGGCTTGCTCATTACCACTCCTGTCGGCATAACATTCAGTCCTAATGCCTGGAGCTCTTTAACAAGTACTTTAAAAGATTCTGGCACAGTTGACTCTGGTATATCTGTTCCTTTGACGATTGCTTCAAATGCTTTAGCGCGACCCACAACATCATCGGATTTTATGGTAAGCATTTCTTGGAGAACATGCGCTGCTCTATGTGCTTCAAGTGCCCATACTTCCATTTCTCCTAAGCGTTGTCCACCCATTTGTGCTTTTCCACCAAGCGGTTGCTGGGTAACCAAAGAATAGGGACCAGTTGAGCGAGCATGCGTTTTATCTTCAACCATGTGGATAAGTTTCATAACATACCCAAGTCCTACGACGACCGGCTCGGAGAACTGCTCACCAGTGCGTCCGTCAAATAAAACACTTTTACCGCTTACCGGTATTTTCGCTTCCTTCATTTTTTCGATAATTTTTCCTTCAGCAACTTCTTCAAATACTGGTAAAGCAATTCGTAAAGAAAGTTTATCTGCAGCGAGTCCTAAGTGTGCTTCAAGAAGTTGTCCAAGATTCATACGTGAAAGCACAGAAAGCGGAGAGATTATGATATCAACCACAGTGCCATCAGCAAGGTATGGCATATCAGACACCGGAACAATTTTTGAAATGACCCCTTTATTTCCGTGACGGCCAGCAAGTTTGTCTCCTACAACTACTTTTCTCATTTGTGCAACTTTTACAATAATTTTTCTGTTGGTTCCCGGCTCGAGTTCATCGCCTTTTTCTTTATCCAAAATTTTGACATCTATAACCGTCCCTCGTTCACCATGTGGTATACGTAGACTGGTGTCGCGGACTTCTCGGGCTTTTTCTCCAAAAATAGCGCGCAAAAGCCGTTCTTCTGCAGTAAGTTCTGTTTCTCCTTTGGGTGCAATTTTTCCGACGAGAATATCATTGGGTCCCACCTCAGCACCGACAACGACAATACCATATTCATCTAGATTTCTAAGCGCTTCTTCTCCTACGTTTGGGATATCCCGAGTTGTTTCCTCAGGTCCAAGTTTCGTATCAACCACACTTGCCTCATACTCTTCGATGTGAACTGAGGTTAATACATCATCTTTCACCAATCGATCTGATATGACGATCGCATCTTCGTATCCCAAGCCATCAAAACTCATGTACGAGATTACGAGATTAGCCCCGAGTGCTAATTCTCCTGCGTCACTTGCTGGACCATCAATGATAACCATGCCCTTTTTTACTTTTTGTCCTGTTGCTACAGTAACTCGTTGGTTATAACAGGTTGATTGCGCTGATCTCATGAATTTGTTGCAAGTATATGTTTCTTCTTGCCCATCTTTATAAAAGATAGCAACAGTTGCTCCATCTGCGTAACCAACGACGCCGTCATCTTTTGCACGAATGACACGACCCATGGTCTCTGAAATCGCCGCTTCCATACCTGTTCCCACAACTGGCGCCTGAGGTTTAAGTAGTGGCACTGCTTGACACTGCATATGCGTACCCATAAGCGCACGATTTGCCTCATCATGAGCTAAAAAGGGAATAAGTGAAGCAGGTGCTCCGACTACTTGTCGAGGAATCACGTCTATATACTCAACCAGATGTGCATCAGCTTCTAAAAAATCACCTTTATAGCGTACGGGAACACGCTCATCCGAAATCATGCCCTTGGTATCTATAGACACCCCAGCATGGGTAATATAGTGGTATTGTTCATCTGCTGCGTCGAGATACACAATTTTATCCGTCACTTTCATTTTCATGCTATCTCCTGATCCGACTTTATTAACGATTCGATATGGCGTTTGTAAAAATCCATATTCGTCAACCCGCGTATATAAAGACATATAGGTAACGAGTCCAATGTTTGGTCCCTCAGGACTTCGAATCGGACAAATACGTCCATACTGGCTGGCATTAATATCTCGGATGGAAAACGACGCGCGTTCCCGTGATATACCGCCGACACCCATAACGGTAAGTCGGCGTAAATTGTCTATTTCGGCCAAAGGGTTATTCTGATCAAGAATAGTTGAGAGTTGACTTGTTCGGAAAAAATCATTTATTGAGGCGATAATTGGTCGAGCGTTTACGAGCTGACTTGGTGTCAAATCTTCTGCAGCAGGACCTGCTAAACTCATTTTTTCTCGAATTGACCGTTCAAGCCGCAAGAGTCCGACGCGAAACGCATTGGTCGCAACGAGCTCACCGACTCTCCGTATTCGACGATTACCCAAATGATCTATATCGTCTACATCTCCATCGCCATGGGTCAGGTTCATAAGATAGCGGATACTGCCGATGATATCATCCCGAGTCAACATCCAATGATCTTTGCTGTTTGGTACATTGATATTTAATTTCTTATTCATCTTATAGCGACCAACCCGTTCTAGAGAGTAGCGCCTGTAGTCAAAAAACATCGTTTTTAGAAGTTCTTGAGCGTTTTCAAGTACAATCGGCTCTCCTGGTCGAAGTTTACGGTAAAGCTCAAGCACTGCCTCTGCCTGACTGGTTGTCGGGTCTTTACCAAATGTCGCTTCTAAAAATTTATTACGAATCTCTTCGGGAACATCGGAGAAAACCTGTGTGATTTGTTCGTTGGTTGATAGTCCTATTGCACGTAAAAATGTAGAGGCGACAAATTTTCTTCGCCTATCAATTCTAACCATGAGCACGTTGTTACGGGTGATGATAAACTCTAGCCAGCTGCCGTGCATCGGCCGAATTTCCGCGCTATATAACGTTTTTCCCGTAGATGGATCAACAACCCCAGTAAAAAAAATTCCGGGAGACCGGACGAGTTGATTAACGACACAGCGATCAATGCCGTTAATAATAAACGTCCCGTGCTCAGTCATGGCGGGTATGTCTCCTAGAAATACTTCCTGGGTGACGTGATGTCCTGTTTGTTTGTTGGTGAGAGTCGTTGTGACTTTAAGCGGCATGTCATAGGTCAACCCTTTTTCACGGGCAAGTTGCGTAGTAAGTCTGGGTCTTCCGAAATAGTAATCACCAAAGGTAAGTTCCCAATTTTTTCCGGTAAAATCTGTAATCGGAGAAACTTCGCTCAGAAGTTCTTTAATGCCTTCTTCTAAAAACCACTGGTAGGATTCCCGTTGTACGAGGGTAAGATCAAAAGGAGGAAGCGTTACGTCTGTTTTCCCCCAGTACAATCGCTCTGTGGTAATGCCGTCTTTAGCCATCGAATAATTTCTTTAAGAAATCTAGTACATGGAAAAATTAATACGATTATGATTCTAGTGAACGACAAAAAGAAGCGAACAATGAACGTTCGCCTGCCTTATGGCTATTCAATTAGTATGTATTATAGCTCCCTAAAGAAACTTGTCAAGCCCTCCGTGAGAATAGTCTTTAATTTCTTTTTTTAATATACTACCATTACAACAATATGCAAACTGTACATACACAGTTGGCTCTCTTCCAAGGTAAACAAATCCGCCGAACCATTCACCAGGACGAATGGTGGTTTTCGGTTATCGATGTTATCGCAGTCCTTACTCAATCAGATCGGCCAAGAAAGTACTGGAATGACCTCAAAGTCAGGCTAACACGCGAGGGGTATACTGAAGTGTCCGAAAAAATCGGACGGTTGAAATTGGAAGCTCCGATGGAAAAAACGAAACGTGAGAAAAAATAGAGAATACGCTATTCTCACCGCAGAAATCTCCAAAGCAACGTTTGACATGACACCATCGGAATACAAAAAATTCAAACACCTTAAAAGACAAAATCTTCGAGATCATATGGACGACCTTGAACTTATCTTCACCATGCTTAGTGAAGCATCAACCACGAAAATTACCCGCGCCAAAAACGCCCAAGGGTTTCCCCAAAATATACAAGCTGCCCGTGAGGGTGGTAGTGTTGCTGGTAACGCGCGAAAGGAATTAGAACGAAAATCCGGTCAAAAAGTCTCCACATCTGGCAATTACCTCAAAGAGTCGCAAAACACCAAACGTTTGAAAAAGTGAAGCTCCACGGGATAACGCCCGTGGCTTTCTGCGAAGGAGGGTAAAAAAATCTGGAGGCCCGCCTGCTCGTGAAGCAAACTACTCGCATACACTCCAATAAAAAAACATCCACAGGGCTAGCCAGGACAGTGCGTATTGGCTAGTCCTAATTATTTATGTCGATGAAATCCGATGCTGTTGATATAAAGCCTGGTAGAGTTGGTCTTTCACGTATACTCGAGCGGCACCCTTAACCGCATTTGATAAGTCATTTCGGTGTTTTTCAAATCGCGTCGCTCCTCTAGCTCTTCTCCCGGAAAGTTCTGCTTCGACAGTTTCAATGTCTCCTGCTATGACCGTAACGTCATCTGCTGCTAACTGTATTTCTAAAGCCCCGCGTAGATCATCAAGTGTTTTTGCTCTTTCTGGTGCAAGAAATATACTGCGTTGAGAATCATCAATCTCTCGTGAAAAATAAGTGGGTAATTCTTCTTGTTTGCTTAATGGTTTAATTTCATCAAATGCAGTTGCGGCAATAGCACCAAGTCTCTTCTTGCCAACTCCCAAAAACCCTCCTCTTTGTTCTTTTGTACCTTGGTACGCTGGACCATTTACTCGTTGCACAGAAGGCCTCATCGCTTGAACAAATTCCTGATCGGTTTCAAGCCGTGCGAGCGTCGCACGCATTTCGTCCGGACTTTCAACATGCTCCGCAGTTAGCTGCTCTCGCAATTGCGCAATTTCTTGTTCCCGCATCCTAAATCTATCTTCGTTTATAGCTACATCAACAAGCGGATCTCCTGCTGCGTTATCATTTGGAGTAACCGTGATAAATTCTTCTACCGGAGCGTATGATAGTTGTCCTAGTCTTGCGGCTTTTTCTTTTAACGCACGCATATCAACTCTCACTTTTTCTATAGCCCGAAGTGCTTCTTGAGACTTCGTTCTCTTTGCCGTCAGTCGATCTCGCCGCTCCTCTTTTTCTTTTTGTTTTTGTCTAAGTTCTTCCTGTTTCCGCCTGCGCCTGTCACTCACTGAAGTATCTGCCTGCGCTGCATAATCTTTGAGCGTCCTGAGTCTCCCTTTTCGTCTGGCTGCCACAGATTCGCTGTCGTCTCTCTTTTTTTCCTCTCGGCCAAAAGGATTTTTGATATATTCTGTAAGTGTTTTCCGGACCATTTTCATCTCCGGTGACAGCTCACCTCTACCTGAAATAAGTTGTTCCAATGACCTCCCGCCGCCAAGTACCTCCAGAGACCGTCGCAATATCAGTGCCCGTCTATCCTCACTCATATGAGGACCTTCTTCATTTACCGCTCCAAAAAGTATACCAAGAGCATTTCCATAGACTTCGATACGGACCTGTTGCTGCATATACATGTTCCATTCGTTTTCTCTCCCTTCGCGCTTGTAATCCTCACGGCTTTTACCGGCCGGATCACTCCAATACTTTCCAACTGTTTTTTCCACAAGACGATCCTCAAACCCGGGTGTTTCAAGAATATTTTCCAATACCTGAAGATATCCATTCACTCCTCCAAGACTATGATTTTGACTAACCTCACCAAACATCTGATAGTCATCTTCTAAAACACCTCGTAGGATACCGGATCCGTCGCTACTGGTGGTAAATCGAACAGGATAATCATCTCCTCCGGTAAAGTGATAGGAAAATTGCGTCATTCCGTCAGACACTGCTGCTGCCATTTTCCTTTCCAGCGCGCGCGCGAGCTTCTCTGCATTTGCTACCCTTTCTGCCTCTAGTCGTGCAGCTTCTTTGATTTGGTCATTTATGTGTTGTGCTTCGAGTGATCTTTTAAGTATTATTTCTCGCGCCGTAAGCGCCTCGGGCTGTTCATCTTTTGCACGAGCATCCATGTCCATGGTTGTTTGGAGGATATTTTTAGTTTTCATCCCGACAAGCTCATGTCTTATTGCCGGATTGTTTATATCTGCTTTTTCAATTGCGCGTGCCATCGTATCAACCGCCCATACCGGTTCAGCAGATATCATATCGACCTGCGCTGCCTCAAATGCGGAAATTGCAAGATGCAAATTATTAGCAGTCAAATCTTCTGATTGAAATGCTGCTTCGGAGATAGACAGGAGCGTCGCTTTAGTTGCCGTAACCGTTTGCTGGCCAGTCCTTCGTTCTGCTCCAACTTCTGCAGTCGCCTCAAAATCAGACAATTTTCTATAAATACTTCTCTGCCCGCTTTCAAGTTCACCTAATTCCGTTTTTAGCAAGCCGATCATATCGCCCACGCCCAATTGTCCAGGCTCTTGAAGAGCAACTCTCATGTTTTCACCTAAAAACGCAACCGCTTCGCTGACGACTGCTTCATCCCCCGGGTGCGCCCATAGCGATGCGCCAAGAGCTCTAGCTTTTTTTGTTATGGCATGCTCGGGATCGGCAACTGCTTGATTTATTTCTCTACGTCTTTCATATGGATCCCGTCTTGCTTCTTGGACATCTTTTAAAATTTGTTCAGTGTCTAAAGCTGTTCCAGGAGAATCAGTAAAAAAATCTGCAAGGTCATCTGGTATATCGCTTGGTGTGGCTCGTGTAGCTAAAGTATCCAGCGCATCTCGCGCGTCTTTCGCTTGAGGAGAATCCTCCGGGATACGTGCGGCGGCATTGGGGGGGGTAAGTGGTTGATCAGCTTGAGAAACAAAAGGTTGACCTGATGGTTCACCTTCAGCTCTACTGGGTGTTACTCCTTTTGGTGGTTGCGGTTTTGTCATATATTTCTCTATCTAGAATGACACGCTCCTACGTCTCTGTCAACACACGTGACTTACTAAAACTCTGAGTATTGGCTACTGAACTGGGGTGTACACCGATCTGCCGCGGATGCCTTTTTGACGAATTTTTCCTTCGCGTTCAAGCGTCTGTTGCCGTTTGATTACCTTGAACTGGCGCGCTTTCACAAAACCTGGTGTAGGATCAACAAATCCCAGATATCCATTCTCCAAAACTTCATCATTTGGTTTTATACCAAAATGCAGATGTGGTCCGGTTGTAACTCCCGTTTGTCCGCTGTGGCCAATAACCTCTCCTTCTTTTATATTTTGATGAAGTGTTATCGCTGTATCGTGCAAATGCGCGTAGAGACTGATTCCCCATTCATGCTTGATAGTTACTGATATGCCGAAGTCGCCATTTTCTCCGTATTGAGAAACGGTACCAGCGTCAACCGCTACCACCTCAGTCCCTTCTGGTAAACCAAAATCAACGCCGTCATGGCCTTTGATCCCCCACGCATCAAATTTTTTCTGCATATCACTAGTTATAGGTGCAGCCCCAAACGGAAAAGTGATCGCAAAATTTCCGGTAAATGGAAAACGAAAATGTGGGGTCATGTACCTATAAGTATATCGTACAAAACTAAGGAGTTAATTGGAATTGACAAAATCCCCAAACGTCGGATTGACACCTGATTAGTTGTGTAATAGTATTGTGTATATGTTACAACGAGTACAGCTCATGATTGATGACAAAACTCGGTTAGAGTTGGCTGTTTTGGCTAGAGAAGAAGGCAGATCCATCTCGGGTTTGGTACGGGAGTTTCTGTTTGAGAAGATACAGGACAGGAAGAGAGTCGCTAAGACAGTTAAAAAAATAAGCGCCATCAGGGCCATGTTTAGGATGGTAAAGGCGGCTAAAAAATATAAGACTACTGGTCCAGTAGATTTGGCCAGAAATCATGACAAATATATTTATTGATACTGGTGCCTTCGTGGCGTTACTTCGGCAGGGAGACAAAGACCATCAGCAGGCAAGAGAGGTTTTGTTAAAAATTGAGGCCCAAAAAATAAGGACTATTCTTACTGATTACGTTATTGACGAAACGTACACCGCCCTTTTGTCAAAAGAGGGTTACCGGCTGGCTATGGAGTTTGACCGGAATTTAACCTTAGGCAAGTGGAGCATTGAAAGGATTACGGAACAGAGATTTGTTAAAGCCCAAGAAGTACTTAGACGATATAACAGAGATAAAAAATGGTCTTTTACCGACTGTACCAGTTATGTAGTAATGAAAGAGTTGAAAATCAAGACGGTTTTCACTTTCGACCGTAACTTTGAACAGATGGGGTTTAAAACTCTGTAGCGCCTACCACATTGCTTGAAACACTCGAAAAGATCGGGGTAAACTCGAGTCGAGAACTACCCAACAAAATCTCTCGATTTGTGTTATGTATCCCTATGGCAACAGTTGTACATCGGTAACTAACGCCGTGTTATTGCGATCAGAAGCGAATCGGAATGAGTACCGCTTTTTGACCCCTCCCTCTTGTACGTAGGCAATCCCATCATCATTATTTCCCAATTCAATCGATTCTACACCCGTTATTATATCTTTCAGTTTTGATTCTATTTGCCATGCAATCCAAGATTCCCGTGTGCGTGCATACGTATTCTCCCAACGAGTTTTTTCTTCGGTCATACGGTCTGCCCGCTCCTGAGCATCTTTAAGGAGTCGTTGGTACGATTGTATGTCTTTAAACAGTTCGCTATTTGTTCTTACGATAAGCAAAAAGAGAACTATTCCTATTGCGAGTCCAACGAGTTCGAAGGTGCGTACGAAACGTCGGTTCATAGTCTGAAAAAACTTGAGTAAATATCAAAAAAGAGCTTGGCCCCGGCAACATGAGGCGTATATCGATAGAGGCTGTACGTCGCGCTATTTTTCACCAAGAGCATTCTGCCGTCAACATCTCGTAGGGTAAAGTGCTCTTTCTCTGCTTGATCAAAATGCTTCCGTAGTAATTGGGCGGCGCCGGCAACCTGATTCTCAAACCCCTGGTATGATCCTAACACGGTGCCGTCGTCCAATATGCCAACGCCCATGGCGCGATCAAGCTGTGACTGTGTGGGGTTTGTTGCCCTACTCCCCGAGATCACCCCTTGCTCTGCCTGAAGTTTCGTCACCATGACCTTTGGGTTGATGCTGTTTGTTTTTGCTGCCTGGTAGATGAGCTGCGCTGCGCTTTTTTCATGAAATATGCGGAAGGCCAGATGGTTGGGGTGGTTTTGACTTTTTTGTTCAAAAAAATCTTGGATTTCTTTTTGGGTAAACCCTCCATGGGTGAACGTATCATCATCGATAATGTATAACTCATCAAAACGAGGGGGCAGGGTGTTAACTGAAAGTATAAGCTCGAATCTATGAATGGCAGGCGTTCTATCGGCATAGAGTTCCATGGTATTTTTTGTCTCTCCTGATAATTTCTTTTCAAGTGTCCTGCGATTGATCTGTTGATAGCGTTGGCCTTGGCCGCACCAGTACCAGTCCGTATGCGACTTCGGCAGATCGTTTTTGACAACTTCCCCATTTATTACTGCTTTCAAATCATCATCATCTCGAAAAAATACCATATGTTGTCTTCCGGTCAACACGGTAGCGTCAATAGTTATGTTCTGTATCAAAACATCTGCGGCGACTACTTTGATAACCGGACGTCTATTTCCGTCTTCGACTGAAGAAGGAATCACCTCGATGAGATTGGGGTTTGTGGTATTTACCACTTCGTAAATCACTAAAGACAACAACGTTGGCTGCTGTTTGACTTTGAAAGAAATTCTATAACTCCCCGGATGAATGTGTGAAAGAAAAATGTTTGTTTGTTCAAGCCCCTTGAGGTCGTTTCCGTTCCATGCAAGCTCATCACCCAAAGTATTAAGTCGGACGGAGAGATGGTCGTCCTGAAAATATCGCTTAAAGAAGTGAGGTATATTCTGCCACCATGCCAACGCACGAGCACCGATAACAATGACATACAACCCATCTCGCGCAATCTCAATATCAATAGAGAAGTCTTTGGTAATTTTTGTGTTGTACTGTTGGGATTCTACCAGCTTGAAGTCAGGCATTGTATTGATTGTACGAACGAAAAGTGTACGATGTCAATTTCACTCCGCTCACTACCGCATTGTCTTCCTCAATTTTATTTAGGGTCATGTACCTACATTTACCTATTATTATAATGTAATGAAAACTTGGAGAGGAGAACGCACATATGAGCAGTTGCATGTACTGCACGTTCTCGTCTCATCGGTGGGCCTTCTTAAAAACGTTTACTGTTCCAATTTTGCGATCCGCTCCTCAAGTTGTTTCAGTTGCTGCTTGAGGGCGGCATTTTCCGCAAAGAGCTGAGTGAGGGAAACAGTCAGACCACCAGTGGTACAGCGAAAGTCTCCTGTGGTCGTAGCCTCGCACCATCGCGAGGCGTTGCCTTTACCGTCCACGGCCAACACGAACTTTACGCCGCCCGTTGCTCGAATGGCGAATTGGTTGGCTGTCGTTGACGAGAAGGAAGGATAGGTTCTGCTTGTATTGATTTTCTTAAGGATCAATCTATTCAGATAACCTGTGTTCCATTACTCCACTTGGAAAGTGCGCTGATATAGATCCAAGAAAACAATCAGGTCGGTGTATATCCCAAAGTCCATTGGCTGTATCTGTAGCATCTGCCATAGCGACATTATTCGGCCGGAGTGCGTTCATCTCAAGTAGCATTCCTTTATACAAAGTGTAAAATACTCTGCAATCACCAGGATCCATTCTCATTAGTTCGATTATCTTATTTGAATCAAATACATCCTGCAATGAAGTTCGCGCAGGATACTCTGCTATTATCTTGGACATATTAAGTTCTCTCCCCTTAAAAAAATCTGATGCTAAGACTTATATATTACAAAATAAATTATAGGTTAATGATTAAATAAGTTTACATTGACTTATAATAAAACCCTGATATACTTGTTTAATTATGTATATTGGCCAGAATTCTTTATTGTCACCTATATTATTCCTTGAAAATTGTATAATTTGGGTATAATTATAGGTTGTAATTGGCCGTCGTAATAATTATACCAGATTGATACATTATATAATAGACTAAAGCATAAAATTAATTATGACCCCCGAAAAGTATTACGATACTAGCATTCCTTTGCATTGCGAAGATTACAATATTACTCTTGATCAAGGGTTTCGTAGAGTTCTCAATCAGAGTACAGACCTCATTTTACAAACAGCAATTTTATTAGATACAGGTAATGGTGAATTACAGGTAAATCGTGTATCACCCACACTCAAAGCTCAAATTGCAGAGATATTTTCGCTGACCCTAACGGGAGTCAACCCTGACAGCGACGAAGGCAAAAGGGCCCGTGCAGCAGTTCGACCCATATTGGAGTGTTTCTTGCTGGGTACCCAGATTCGATCTATCCATCAAGATTCCTATTTAAATCTGCTATCTACCTCGATTCTTTTAGCTCGCGATCCTAGGCTATTTGAAGAACTGACAATTAGTACTGGATTTGGGGGAAGTAATGATGAGGATACAAATATTCGAGCACCATCGTATGTCATACCAGGTATAAAAATATTAGAAAATTTAAGAGAACTAAAACGAAAGAATATTATCGACTTTGAACTCCCGAGGCTTAGAATTTTTTTCGCTCCTTATACAGCAATTTCGGTAAATGCCGCAGAAATGTCCTCAGAAGAGGTGCTACAACATATGACGAGAACGTATGAATATATATACAAGTATATTTACTATTTTCATAATAAAATTTTTCCGTATGTATATTTTGAATTTGAAAATCCGTGGGGTATGCATGACCCTATCACGCGTGAAGTTATTCAAAACTATTCACAATTACTTTTGGATTCTCAAGATGATGACGTGAAAAGAGCGCTTGCTATACTATATGCTAGAGGAATCAAGCACGGTAACGATAACGGTGCGAAACTCTCCCATGTTTATGCCGCGATGCATCCATTATTATTCAAAGATTCAGTTTATCATCCCAAAGTCAATGTCTTTGAAGATGGAGAAAAAAGCATTTTTGCCGTATCAATAGGTGGTAGACCCGAACGAATGTTTAATATCGCACGTGCATACATCAGAAGAAACGGAAGATTTCATCCTGCATCGACTTCTAAAGAGACGAGTCAGACATTACTCTGCACCAGCGAATCGGAAGCAACTGCTGCGTCAATAAGTTATGAAATTTTCTCCGCCTCACCGGATCATGCATTGTCTCCTGTTGCCAGTACACTGGCAATTACAAGAGTCGGGAGTACACCCGTGTACTATCGGACACGGTATGATTTAGGAATACGGACCTATTCCGATTCGCCATTGTCTTATCTGAATTATATGAGGGATTTAATTAACTCACAGTTGTCAGGAGCCGAACGATCGCTTGAACTCAAACGATTGAACGAAATTGAACGGGATATTCTTGTGATGATCGGTGATATCGGTAGTGAAGACCTCCTTATGAAATTTCTAAGTTTTATTAATAGTTGACCTCAAACATATAGTCTGATATACTGATATTCAAGATATGAATTATTCTATAAATACGCTCCTTCTCGTTCTCCTTTCCTCTTAGCGGGGAGCATTTTGTGTGATAGCACATAAGCCCCCCGAGAAGGGGGAATTTTTTTGGTAATGTATGAAAACTACACAGGTATTTAGGAAAGTTAAAAAATATATAGCCAGAGCTCAGTATGCTGGATTATATGGAATTGCTCTGGAATCCGCTCGCGGAAGTACCATCAAAGACGTTGAAGGGAAAGAATATCTTGATTTATTTTCAGCCGCTTCCTCAGTAAATGTTGGTTATGGACGGACAGACGTAATCGATGCATATGCAACTGTTGCAAAAAAAATTACACAGTCATGTTTTGTCTATTCTCCTAATATAGAAACTATAGAACTAGCCGAAAAATTAATCAGAATAACTCCGGGAAACTTCAGAAAGAAAGTAATGTTTGGCATGTCTGCATCCGACAGTATAGACGGTGCTATTAAAGCAGCAAGAAAATTTACACAAAGAAGAGGAACTATTGCTTTTCATAATGCATACCACGGAAGTACGGGACTATCTGCACAAGCTACTGGGTTTCCAGGTATAAGGAATGGAATTTTGAGTTCTGATGAGTTTTTCTTTTTAGACTTTCCGATTACAAAAAAAGGGGCCGACGCGTGTTTAAAAGCCGCAGAAGAATATTTTCAAACCGGTAAGATTGCATGCTTTATCATTGAGCCTATTCAAGGAGACGGAGGAAATCTTGTTCCGCCCAAGTATTTTTTTGCCGAACTGAAAAGATTAACTCAAAAGTATGGGGTAATCCTGATAGATGATGAAGCGCAAAGTGGAGTTGGCCGAACCGGAAAATGGTGGGGCATAGAGCATTTTGATGTCATACCGGATATTATCGTCGTAGGCAAGGGTATAAGCGGAGGTTATATTGCTTTAGGAGCTTGTATAGGTCGATCAGAAGTAATTGACTCGCTTGACAAAGCACAGCATGTTTTCACGTATTCTGGACATCCTCCTGCCTGTGCAGTTGGGACAAAAATTCTATCCATTATCGAAAAAGAGAATATTTTGAATTCTGTTAACAAAAATGGAATATTTTTCATTCATCAATTAAACAATCTGATAAGGAGGTCTGGAGACTCTCTACGTTGTGAGGTTCGGGGAATTGGATTCCAAATCGGCTTATCAATACGCTCAAAAGATGATAAGCCTCTTGCGGCCCTCTTTGGTGTCAGGTGTCTTGAGAAGGGACTCTACGTCGGATATTTTGGAAAAAATAATGACGTATTACGCATACACCCTCCTCTAACGATAACGCATAGAGAAATACTGCGCGCCATAAATATCTTCACCGAAGTATTCAAAGAATGGGAGAGCAATGCGTTTCCCAAATCAACGTATCGTATATACAAAACTCAATGTCTCGGGTTGGGAAAAAATTGAGGATACTCCTTAGATTTCAACAACAAGCGTTAAAGGTCCCTCATTTATTGATTGCACACTCATAAACGCGCCGAACGTACCAGTTTCTACAGATATGCCCTCAGAAGTTAACTGAGTCACAAAAGTATCAAATAGGGTATGAGCTTGTTCAGGACGAGCTGCGTCCAAAAATCCAGGCCTCCTACCTGATGTATCGGCATATAACGTAAATTGCGGAACAGCAAGTATTTTACCACCTGTCTCCAGTAACGTGCTGTTCAATTTACCATTTTCATCTTCCATGACACGAAAATTTGCTATTTTTCTTGCCATTTCACCTGTAATTTCCTCAGTGTCACTATGGGTAAATCCAACAAGAAGCAAAAACCCAGATTCTATACGGCCAACAGTCTCTTTACTTACTGTAACTGCTGCCATCGAAACCCTTTCTAATACAACCTTCATAGTAATTGTGACTCGTGGTTAATCGGTTACAATCGAGACTATTCTTCCTTCAACGTATATTTGACTTTTAATATTCTTACCCGCTAGTCTTCCCTGTATACTCTCTAATTGATAGACCAATGCGAAAACCTTCGTTTCATCCCTTATGATATCACCTGAAATAGGTATATGTCCTCTCACTTTGCCGTTGATTTGCACCGGGATGAGATATTCATGTTCAGTGGAAAGGGCTGCGTCGTAGATAGGCCATGGTTGTAAATGAACAATATAATCTTGCTCAAGACCATTTTCCCCATTTTTAGATTCAATAAGATAATATATTTCCGACGCAAGAAATGGCGCAAATGGAGAAAGGATCTTTGCAAAAGTAGCTATTTCGTCGGGTGTAAGCACTGAATTTACTGTCGGATTTTCTCGTTGCTCTCTGGACCATTCATTTACAAATCGCATCATAGCGGCTATTGCCGTATTAAATTTCAGCCTTTCTATATCTTCAGTCACTTTCCGGATAGTTTGATGAAGTAGTTTTTCAAGATTTTGACTTCGTTGCGGTTTTTGTACTTGTTCAAAAGATCTGACTAATGTCGCTACCCGTGAAAGAAATTTATATACTCCATGGACGGCACGATCATCCCATGGTTTATCAACGTCAATCGGACCCATAAACATTTCATACATGCGAAGCGTATCTGCTCCGAATCGGTCAATAACGTCATCTGGATTTATGACGTTACCAAGCGATTTACTCATCTTTTTCCCGTCCGGCCCGAGTATCATCCCCTGATGTCTCATCGTTTGAAATGGTTCATCAAAGGCTAGATATCCCTGATCTCGAAGAAACTTAGTGAAGAAACGAGAATATAATAGATGAAGAACAGTATGCTCAGCACCGATCATGTAGAAATCGACTGGAAGCCATTTCTGAAGCCGTTGAGCTGCTGCAAACTCATTCGGGTTATGGGCATCTGGGTAACGGAGATAATACCAGCTTGAATCGACAAAAGTATCCATCGTGTCGTACTCTGGTCTCCAACCTTCACCATATAGTCTTTCAGTTCTTTCTAAAAATTCTCTGGATGATCTTAATGGTGACTCACCAGTGGGTTTAAAATCTACGTCCGTCGGCAATAACCATGGAAGATGCTCTTTTCTTACTGGATGCGGCTTACCCTGCGGATCATAGACGATCGGAATCGGAGCACCCCAGTACCTTTGCCTAGAAATAAGCCAATCTCGAAGTTTATATGTTACAGCAGATTCTATAAGGCCGGGAAACTGCTGCATTAAAGTAATTCTTGCTTGTTCTGATGTCAAACCGTTCAATTCACCGGAATTGATGAGAATTCCTTCTTCGGAAAAAACGCCCTGCTCACTTTGCGTATCATTCTGAACAACTTGACGTATCGGGAGACCGTATTTTTTTGCAAACGCATAGTCTCTTTCATCGTGAGCGGGAACGCCCATCACGATACCGGTACCATAATTTGGAAGTACATAATCTGCAAGATACAGAGGAACTTCCTCGTTTGTCACCGGATTTAACATCGTAAGTCCTGTGTGTATACCGTATTTATCTCTTTCGCCTTTTTTACGTTGTTCTTCTGTCTTGTGCTGGGCTCTTTCTAGATACTCACTTACTGGACCCCATAAATCATCCGGCACATAACTTGCTAAACCATATTCCGTAAACTTTTCTGGTGAAACTACAACAAACGTCACTCCGCAAACGGTGTCTAATCTGGTCGTAAAACACGCCAGATCCGCATCCGTATCCTGCAGATGGAAAATGACGTTCGCGCCCTCCTGTCTGCCAATCCAATCCCTCTGCATTTTCTTGGTAGACTCTGGCCAATCCACTGTCGCAAGACCGTCAATCAGTTCATCCTTATAATGAGTGATCCCTAAAAACCACTGCTTCATTTGCTTCTGAATTACTTCACTGTGACAACGAAAACAGTCTCCTTCTTCAACCTGCTCATTGGCTAAGACTGTTTGACAGGATGGACACCAGTTTACAGGTCCATCGGCATGATAGGCTAATCCGTTCTCGTATAATTGAGTAAATATCCATTGCGTCCATTTGTAATATTCTGGATCACTTGTTGCTATTTCATTTGCCCACTCGTAGGAAATCCCGAGGCGTCGTACTTGTCTTCGGAATGTATCAATAGCGTTTTGAGTGGTAATTGCCGGGTGAATCCCGGTTTCTACAGCATAATTCTCAGCAGGTAGACCGAAGGCATCCCATCCGACGGGAAAGAATACATTGTTTCCCTGCATTCTGAAGTATCTAGAAAGAATATCTAGTGCGGTTTTTGATTCTACGTGCCCTACGTGAAGCCCTGATCCGGATGGATAGGCAAATGCAAAAAGAAGATAAAGTTTATCACCAGTTAATTGTTGGCTAAGCTCATTATCAGGAGTATTTTGAAATAATTGTAAATGATCCCAGATGCCCGACCATTTTTGTTCAATTTCGTCTTGGCCGTAACCTCCTCTAAGTTCATCTAGCATATGCATCCCCTTTTACGGAAAGGCCGTAACTGTAAAAAATACTAGGCATGACACCTCAATAATCTTATAGTAAGATGAAATCTTAAACCAATAAGAATGCGTTGTCAACGACTTTAATTATTTGAAGAATATCAAACATTTTATGCCTTTAATCAAGCATTAGATCTCTAGTGTCATCTGCTTCAGTTCTAGGCACATAATCGCTGCATCCTATTTGATCTGGAGATCCGTTTCTAACTTTACATATTATTCCGTCGATTTGAACATCAGGTCCCTCGATCGCACCAGGAGGAGAAATTTTCGCTATGATTGCCATTGTGGGAATATTTTTTTCCCTATGCAGCCGTCCTGCAAGACAAACTCCCGAAAGAGAATCAAAATTTCCACAACCAGGACGAGTATCAGGTGTTAGCGCCATAGTTTATTTTACAATAAGAACATTATAGCAACATGATGCGACAAATGCAACTTAAGGTTACATCTGGTTGTTGAAAAAACTCGTTGTCTTTTTTACTGAAGAAACGTGCGGATGTTCTGTTCATGTTCTTCGATTGTTTTGGCGTAGTGCGCGTTGCCTTCTTTATCATGAATATAATACCAATATTCAGTGTCCTTGGGATAAATGACTGATTTTATAGCAGAAAGACCGGGGTTGGCGATTGGTCCAGGCGGAAGTCCAGTATGAAGATACGTATTGTATGGCGATTTAAGTTTCTTATCTTCACTCTCTAATGATTTCTTCCACCAGGATTTTTCATACGATTGATACCCAAGTGCGTATTGCAGTGTGGCATCCACTTGGAGAGGCCACTTTTCTTGCAAACGCTTGAGGAGTATTCCGGCAATAATTGGACGATCCAGATCGCTTCTGCCTTCCCGCTCGACAATTGAGGCAAGGGTCACAATATCTTCAAGTGAAAGGTTTGTTTCTTTTGCATCATCTAGCATGTCTTTTGTTACCTTTGTATCAAATGTAGTCAAAAAAAGTTTGGCAACCGCGGCAGGAGTTGCATCACGAGGAATGAGGTATGTATCTGGAAACATATGTCCTTCTTTCGCATATTTCAAAAATTCTGCTTCCGGTATATCTAATTCCTTGGCAAGTTTTGTAGCAATTTCTTCTACTCTCCATCCTTCAAGCGTCGTCACCCATACATCGACAATACCGTGCGTAAGTTCAAGGGCAATCGTTTTTGCATCCATGGATCGATTGAGCCGATAATCACCAGCCTGTAAGTTTTTTTCGACTCCAAGAAATTTTACGATGAGAAAAAAACTCGTGGAACTGCGTATGAGACGCTGCAGCGCTAAATTTGCGGCTATGTCGCGTACTCCTTGCCCTCGACGGACGACGAAAACAACTGGTTTTTTATCTGTAGGATCAACTGAAGAAATTCCATCTGACCACCATATCCACCCGCTCACAATGAAAACTATGGCAACAACAAAAAGTATGCCAATACGAAACAAAAAACTTTTTGACGGATTATTTGTTAATTTCATCAAGTGTCGCCCTTTTGTATTTACGAGCATCAGAGTCATACATATATATACGCCCACACATGCAATCTACCCGTATAAATCCCTTCCCTTGCTTTTTAGTAAGGTCTCGTCCGCACCCCACGCATTTACCCTGAGAAAGTAACCACGCTTGCACTGGCGCAATGATGTTCTTTAACATATACCAAACTCAAAACGCAAAGTTCAAAACGCATAACGACAACCCAAATCTAAAAAGTTTTAAGATTTACGCTATAGTTTTGAGTTTTGACATTTGAGCTTTACATTACTCTACCGTATATACTGGTATGTTCTTGAGTGTGTCGACTGCTTCTTTTAGCCTAAAGCGATCGGAACTATAAATCGTACATAGTATATCACCCTTGTCTACTTCCTCATCAAGTTTCTTATTTAAGAACATTCCAGCTTTTTTGTCAGTCGGACAGCCTAATATTCTGCAAAGTACCGTGATTTGCTTATTGTCTATCGAAACGATATGACCGTGACGAGGTGATGTGACATGGTAGGTCGCTTTCCCGGGTTGCAGTTTAGAACTATCTATAGCCGGATCTCCACCCTGTACTTTTATGATCTCACGTAATTCCGCAAGTGCTTTTCCAGATTGGAGGATATCGCGCGCGACATCATCTCCGAGAAGATCTTTTTTCTCTCGTGTATCGGCAAAGCATAGATTTAATAATTTTCCGGCAAGTCGTAGTGCTTTGGCTTCAAGAGCAAGCGGGCGGCCTTTTTTTTGCTCAAGCACATCAAATACATCCCGCGCTTCAAGCACCGGTCCTATACCTCGACCGGCGTTTTGACGAATCTCATTTATATCAGTCGTTATTTTTATATCAAATTTTTTTGCCAAGAAAGTAAATTTTTTTTCAATAATTTCTGCGTCTCTAAAATGTTGTATTTTCATCTTCGGACCAACGGGAATATCAAGTACCACGTGTGTTGCTCCCGATGCCACTTTTTTGGCCATTATAGAAACAATAATTTTATCAAATGATTCAAAGGCAAGTGGCTGTTCGACTTGAATGATCATGTCATCAGCAGGAGCTAGTCCCAAATGTCCTCCCCAGACAATACACCCGCCGACTTTTGCAACGATCGCTTCAATCTGTTTTGGAGAAAATGTCACTGGTGCAACAACTTCCATCGTATCTGCTGTACCTGATGGAGATGTGATAGCGCGTGAAGATGTTTTTGGAATCTGAAAACCTGCGGCTGCAACAATTGGAACCACGATCATGGTCGTCCTCGTTCCTGCTACTCCTCCAGTAGAATGTTTATCAGCCACAATACCTTTAAAATGGAGTCGTGGTCCAGTCGCGACCATTGCTTTTGTGAGAAAGTACAATTCCTCATCATTAAACCCTTCGGTAAACCCCGCTGCTGCAAAGTATGTCGTAAGCACCGGACCCAATCGTTTATTGGCTATTTCGTCCATGATGGAAAAAATCTCGTTATACGACAATTGTTTTCCCAACAATTTCTTTTTTATCGCGTTTATCGCTTGCTGCTTTTTATCTTCAAGCATAGTAGGCAAAAAAAGTCATTGTATGTGTTATATTTCTGTCTACGTCTGCGGACGTATTAATCGACTCTTTACATAGAGTCGTTGCCAATAGGTCCCGGGGGGAACACACGTGACCAAGGTGAGATACGAATCATCAAACCGTTGTTCAAGTCCCGATAGATCAGTTGGCTGCAAAACAGTCAAAGAAATGACTTGATACCGATACGTCACCCCGTCGTAAACGACAAAAATATCATCGCCTTCCTTAAGTGTGGGAATTGTTGAAAAAATCGTTTTATAGTCCTTTGGATTAAAAAACTGTGGAAGTGTCGAGTGGCCAAAGACAATAGCATTTCCATATTCACCTGGTAATCCAGTACCACCGTAATGGATCAAGCTTTTCATAAGATCATCGCCAGCGATGAGAACAGCTGCATCAAGAATTTTAAGCTTCGGTATCGAAAGTTTGTAGCTATTTACCGGAGTCACCACTTTCTTTTGCGGAAGCGTCGGAAACCAGAGATTTGCATTCTGCAGCGTAAGTTGTGCATTGCTACTATTAGAAACGATGCCCGAAGATGCCAAGACAACTGGAGAAATGAGTCCTCCAATAGCAGTATCAATCTCACTGGCAAGCGGTGAAATAGTTGATGCGTATAGATATTGATTAAAAAGTGTGAAAGATAAAATCGGCCATCCCACCCACATGAGGATGCTCAAGCCTATTGTGATGAGAACGATCGAAAATACAAATGGCATCCGTATGCGTTTTTTTTTATCAGTTGATGATTTTATATATCGATAAAGAAGCATAGCACTGTATCCATTTTCTCTATATGGGAAAAAACTCAAGTATTTGTAGGTCTATAAAAATTCATACATGATAATTCATTACAAGAATATCTCCTATTGGTATTACTGTATTGCTATCGATATCGAAACATTGTGGCTATTGGCAGGAAGTTTATCTTTAGAGAGAGAAAATCTGAATCGAAACTCAGCTCCCCCGACACCCGGAAGGCGCTTGAGGTAATCTTGCGATGTATCAAGTTTTTTTCCGGTAATATTCTTTTTTATTTCCTCTATATCTAAAGAAGGAAGTGCGCTCCCTTTCAGACTCGTCGACACTGTTATCGTGCCATCTTTTTTTATGAGTGCATTTTCAATCGATGTCGTAACACTTGTCGTATCTACCGTATATCCTTGTGGTACTTTATCTGCTACAACTGACGACAAAAGTGACGCGATGTCATGCTCACTATATGAAATACCAGACATAACGAGGGTGAGTTTCCCATGAAGTTCACTCGCTTCTTGATCTAGTTCTTCGGTAAAAGATTTTTCCGAAACTGACGTTTTTATTGTCTCATCGATAAGTTTTTCACTTCCTTCAACACTTGTCGCAAGCTCCTTTTTGGCATTCTCTACGAGATCTTGAGTAAGCGACTTCGTCAGAGTATCATAATCACTACGCGATACGACTGTCACGTCGCGACTTGTTCCACCAGATAGTGCTTTTTCGTTTCGAGCGATTGCTACACTTGAGGCGATATCTTTAAAAGTAAATTCACTCCCCAATGCAAGATTGCTTTGGCCTCCAATCTCTGATGCGGTGATGCCGACTGTTCCTTTCCCAAAGGTCACTGTGCCGCTTATTAAATTTTCACTTGCCGAGGCCACTTGTACATCATCATCGAGAGTAAATGACAAACTATTTGATACGATGATACTTCCTTTTTTGAACGATTTGTTTGTTGTTGCTTTATTAAATATCGTGACAATTCCTTTTGCAGGTTCACCAACTTTCTTTTTGCCTGTTACCTGAATTATTTTTTCGCCGCTTACTATTTTTTCTTGTTTCTTTCCCGGAATAATTTTATTTTGTGGGTCAACAACAGTCGCCGTTGGTTCAATTGTCACGACGGCTGACTCCTCAACTTGCTGCGGGATGACAAAAACCGTCACAGCTACTTTTGGGATAAACCACGCAGTAAGTCCAAATATTCCAAAACCCACGATGATAAAACCAAAAAGTGCGAACACTGCGGATCTCGGTAATATAGGGAGATGGAAAAAAAATTTCGGAAGATGAGAGAATGATACAGCTGGTGTCTTTTCTGTAGTGATCATTTCATGAGCTTTGTCTTCCGGACCATTATTTTCAGTAGATGATTGTTTCGGTAGTGGTTGGGCATTATCCTTATAGTCATCAGCATGGAGCCCATCTCCATGCGCAAATCCCAGCTCTTCAGGCGTCACCAAAGTAACATTTGACTCTTCAATATCAAGGGCATTCTTGTCTTCTGATTCAATATTTTCCTCGTTTTCTTTGTCTCTCTCTTCCCATCTTCCTCTCTTCCCATCTTCCTCTCTTCCCATCTTCCTCTCTTCCTCATCTGGCAATGGAGTTTCTTCTTTCAAAGGTACTGCATTGATGTTCTCGTGTTTTTGAAGTGTGTCTTGGGCTTCAGATGGATATGTTTCTTCTATATCTTCACCCATTTGTTGGGATAACTCTGTCGCTCCTGCGACTGATACAGCAACCACAGCAAAATCCGTTGGTAATAGTTCGATTTTTGGAAAGTGCAAAAAATTTGCTTTGGTCTGCCATGGGTACCGAAGAAGTTTTGCTTGTGTATCCTCAAGAGCTTGCCTATTATTTCCATACAAAAGTATACGTGATGGAAGAATTTCAAGTTCTTTAAAGCTTTTGAGGATATGCTCAAGTTTTTGCGCTACTTCTCCTTCGTTTTTTGTCATCTTTTGTCCGATAAGCACTCCTACTTTATACAAAGTTACGGTGAGAGCATCGCTCGTAACACTAAGCAAAATTACAGTTGGTGGTACTCCCTCATCGCGTTTGAGCGTATGGGCGATCGCCTGATGCACACCCACAAATCCGATAGGAGTTAAATCGAGAGTTGAGGTTATATGACGAATCTCTTTTTGTATTGATTTTTCTATATCACCATCTGGGGTTAAATATACTGCCGGAACTCCCAAAACCACATCGTTGATTTTTGTCGCTCCAACTGCTTCATCTAGCTCCGATACCGCGCTATCTGCTGCTTTTAATCGTTCTTCCCACAAATCTTGCGATACATCACGGTTAACAGTTTTTATAAGTGACGGCGTTGTTTTTTTTCCAGATACTTCCCCTTTTTTTACGCGCGTCCAAATTGCTCCCGACACCGCATCGGTATCTAGAAGAAGAGACAGGATCACCTCTTTTGGTTCAGGTTTTTTGGAAAAAATGGAAGCTATCGCACCCGGCAGTTTCATGACATACGTGGCGCATCTTTTGGGCCTACGATCATACTACTAAGAAAGGAGTGAGGAAGCAAGCTAAGTGAGCGTTGCATATATTCGCCGAATACCATATCCAAGCGATTCTTCACGGTCGATAGTGAAATGACCAAGTGCGCCTGTTTGAGCAACATGCGGCCCTCCGCAGATTTCTAGACTAAATGGCGTTTGTTTCTCTTTGGCAAGCTGCTTTGTAGAAGGCTGAGCCTTGATCTTTGAAGGCTCAGCCGTAGTCCCCCCAATGGTATACACTTTCACTTTTTCCCCATATCGCTCACCAAAAAACGCAAGTGCACCGCTACTAAGCGCTGTTTCTTTTTCAATAATCTCGTAGGAAACAGGTAAATCTTCTTTAATTTTTTCGTTGACTAAATCAGATACGCGTTTGAGCTGTTCGTCGGTAAGCTTGTTCGGATGAGAAAAATCAAATCGTAATCGCTCGGCGGTGATGTTGCTACCTTTTTGGGAAACGTGCGGCCCTAATACTACGCGAAGTGCTTGATGGAGGAGGTGAGTAGCAGTATGAAGTTTAGTCACTTCCTCACTATGATCCGCAAGACCCCCTTTAAACATGCCCTTTGCTGCCGTGCGGGAAAGTTCCTGGTGCTTTTTAAATTCCTCATGAAAACCTTGAACATCTTCTACGGTTTTACCTTTTCCTTTAAGAATTTCAATGGTTACCTCAAGCGGAAATCCGTACGTTTGATAGAGATCAAACGCTTTCCTTCCGTCAACGAACGTTGTTTTTTGCAATACTTTAAGACCAAGATGAAGAGTTTTTTGAAATTTGCGAATCTCTTCCTCTACTACTCTGTAAACATCTCCTCCTTGTTTTTTTTCGTCGATGGTGTGAACACCGTCATACATCGTTAAAACTGTCGTTGTTAATTCGGGGGGGAGATACTCTCCCGGATTATCCCGCAAGAAAGCGAACTTCACGGATGCACTTCGTAAAAGCCTTCGCACAATATATCCTCGTTCTTTATTTGAGGGCATTACTCCATCAACAATGAGAAAGGTGGCTGCCTTGACGTGGTCGGCAATAGCGCGTATGGCAGTTTTATTTTTGTCTTCGGAATAACTCTGGTGAGTCACCTCCTCTATTTTTTGAATGATCGGCAAAAACAAATCCGTGTCAAACACATCCGGTGTATTTTCCGTCACCGCCACCAACCGCTCGAGTCCCCCGCCGAAATCAACGTTTTTATTAGGCAACTCCTCAAGACTTCCGTCTTTGTTTTTGCGATATTGCATAAATACTGAATTTGCAATTTCCATAAATCTCCCGCAGTCGCAGTTTGGATGACAGTGTTTGCCGAATTTTGGATCATGTTCAACTTGGGTAAATTCGTAAAACACTTCACTATCCGGTCCGCCTGGTTCACCCGGAGGCATCCTGCTGGGCTCTCCTGCTCGAGACCACCAGTTTTTAGTAATGTCGTAAGAAAAAATTTTTTCTTCGGGAACTCCTAACTTTTTCCAAATCTCCGCTGATTCCTCGTCTCTGGGCACGTTTTTGTCTCCCTCAAAAACAGATACATAAAGTCTTTCTTTGGGTAAACCCAATTCTTTTGTCAAAAATTCCCAGATCCACGGCAACTGTTCTTTCTTAAAATAATCACCGAGCGACCAGTTTCCTAACATTTCAAAAAATGTCGTGTGGCGATTATTTCCCACTTCCTCGATATCCTGCGCCCGAAATGCTTTTTGGCTGTTGACGAGTCGATTGCCCAATGGGTGAGTCTGACCAAGAAGATACGGCACAAGCGGCTGCATGCCGGAGGAGGTAAACAATGTGGTTGGATCATTCTCCGGCACCAAGCTCGCCGACGGCACCTCCACGTGCCCCCTCGCTTTGTAAAACTCAATAAACTTCTTCCTTACTTCCGCAGATTTCATGATACTAATTATATCATCGTACTCTATGTACCAACACAATCTAGTTTTGTTGAAGTGATATAATTTTCTCATGGGATACTTTACAGAACTTAATACACTTCTTAGGCTACCCAAGGATTCTCTCGATACTTCAACCCTTACGGTAGGAAATACATATACAGTAGTGAAAGAAAACGAACGCATGTTCCCACTACATATCGCCATGCTTCTGGAAGGATTTGATGGGACTTTTTTCGGGTACTGCGTGGTTCACGAGGCCGTGATTAAGGAAAAAAGGACGACCCTAACGTTTGAAGTTTTATCCTTATTCACCCCTGGAGAACAAAATATCTACTTCAAACGTTTCTTCGAAGCCGCAGCAAAAACCGGGGAACTGAAAAAGTAAATGCTCGTATCCATGTTATCATGTTTTAAAACATAGTAACATGATTGCCGAAATTATTTTTTTTAGGTATGCGGATCGTCAAAAAATCAGAAACAAATAAGATTATTCCCTCTGCTGGAACGACGATCCACGAATATTCTATTGATGAACCGTCCTTAAGCGGTGCAGCTATAGAAGTCAACGGCCGCTATCCCGAATACGGATTTGCAGTCAATGAGGTTTCAAAGGAACTTGCTTTTGTCATCTCCGGAAGTGGATATGTTATTACCACAAAATCCAAACACGCTCTCGAAGTTGGTGACTTACTATTTTTGGATAAAGGAGAACAGTTTGCATGGCAAGGCAACGTGACGATCTTCACGGTCACCACGCCCAAATTTGATCCGAAGCAACACGTCATAACATATGGATAATTCGTCACTATTGAAACGCGTCGATATCGCTTGCTCTCTGGATGAACTTCTCAACCAGGCTTGCCGTGCTTGCAACATCGGATCACTGCGTTCCTACGAATTTTTGTCGGATGGTTACCAAGAGTTAAATATAAAAACTACCACAACACAGGGAGACTTTGTTATAAAAATTTTTTCAAAAGAAAAGTCACTAAAAAGGATTCAGGATAACATCTGGGGCTATCTCTCGTTTCGCAAGCAAGGAGTTCCGTTTCCTGTGCTACGGAAAACAGATCGTAACGAATATGCTTTCTCTATACCAGGCAAGAAAAAAACATCCTATCTGTGCGTCATGGAATACTTTGATGGTCAGTACCTCCGACCCCAAAAAGCGACAGACGATGACCTCCTGCGCCTTACGGATTACATGGCGACCATTCACAAAAATACCCATCGCATCGGGCGCTATTACGACACGATGGGAATTGCTAACCTTCTCTCACAGTTTAAGAAGTTTCATCGTTATCTTACTGATTCTCATGAGCAGCGCGTCTCACAAGTCGTTAGAGAATACCAATCTTTACCGCATAATCGATTCCGGCGGTGTATTATCCATGGCACATTAGAGTCAGAAAACATACTCAAGCGCGACGATAATCTCTGTCTTCTTGATTTGGGATGTATGGACTATAACGCCGCGATATACGACGTCGCGACGTTTCTTGCTAACTACACGCTCGACATTCCTCATGGAGAAAAACAACGGCGCATAGATCTGGTTGTCAATCATTACCAACTGACGCTGCCGCTTGTATCATATGAACGCGATGCACTTGTTCCCTTAATCCATGCCCAATATGCGATAATATATCTCCGAACTAATTATTACGTTACTAAGCTTCGAGATACATCAAAACTAACTATTAACTGGCTAGAAAAAGCCAAGAGAGGGCTAGCATAATGAAACAACTCATTCTCACCTACATCACCTGTCAGTCTCGCGAACAAGCTGAGGATATCGGACGCCATCTCCTCAAAAAACGCCTCGTTGGGTGTATCAATATTATTGATGGCGTCCACTCGATGTACTTCTGGCCACCAGGGAAGAATCGCATTGAAAAAGCCTCCGAAACGATCCTTCTTTGCCATGCATTAGCATCAAAGTATAAGGCTATTGAAAAAGAGATCATGACGATTCACTCCTACTCCAATCCAGCCCTCTATGAGATCCCCATCTCCCACGTCTCTAAGAAGTATCACGACTGGCTTCTACAAGAACTTCGTTAACAGAAGTCTCCTGACATAAATCATGTTATCTTGTTTTAAAACATGATAACATAAATTTCTTATTCGATCTTGTTCAGGTATAATCGAACATACTCTAAAGTATGAAACAGGCGCTTATTCTTCAAGGCTGGTATCAAAAACCGGAGAGCAATTGGTACCCATGGCTTAAAGAAGAGTTAGAAAAGAAAAAATATACAATTTTACTCCCCGACCTTCCCACGATACATACTGATCTTCCGGATATGACAAAACAACTATCCTTTATCAATCAACTATTAACAATTAACCATCAAACTATAGTCATTGGTCATAGTCTTGGGTGTCTTCTCGGTATGCGGCTTGCAGAAAAATATTCTTTTGATAAGCTCTTTCTCGTTGCCGGTTGGGATTTCAACGATCTGACGAAGGAACATCGACTATTTTGGGAAAAACCAATCAATCACGCTGCAATAAAAAGGAACGTCAAAGAAATCTATTGTATATCATCTGACAACGACCCCTACGTTACTGCGTTTACAGTACAAGAAATGAGTAAACGATTGGGTGGAAAATATATGCTGATTAAGGGTGCCCGCCACTTTACTGATAAAGATGGTATCACACAAATTCCTCAACTGCTGTCCTTGTTAAACGTATGAAAATTGTAAGTATTGATAATTTTATTGTCATCCACCCTAAGCACCAAAAAGAATTACGACATTATGGGAAATTATTTCTATACACTGATCAACCATCGAGAGACGTGTTGTGTCGCCGCGTGACGGATGCAGATATTGTCATTGCATTCGAAATGACAAAAGACACTATCATCGCTGCAAAAAAATTACGTATGATTTGTGTATCCGCAACGGGCTATGAAAAGATCGATATAAGCCAAGCTCGACAACGAGGAATTATTGTCTGTAGCTGTCCAGGATTTTCCACAGAAGCTGTTGCGCAGCATACGATTGGACTTATGCTTGCAGCAAGTAGATTGATCTGCCAATCAAGCACGGAACTTCGTAGGGGTGTATATAATCCAGGTACATATAAAGGCAAAGAATTAAAAGGCAAAACGCTTGGAGTGATTGGATCCGGTAATATTGGTAGACGTGTCGCAGAAATTGCGAAAGAAGGATTTGATATGAACATTTTTTACATAAATACATCATCAAAACGAGAAGATTTTGAGAGATTACTTAAAGAAAGTGATGTTGTCGCTATTACGGCGCCTCTCACAGAAAAAACACGCGGTATGATAGGAAAAAAAGAATTCTCATGCATGAAAAAAGCTGTCGTCATAGTAAATACCGGTAGAGGAGCAGTTATCGATGAAGAAGCACTTGTAGATAATCTTAAATCAGGAAAAATATTTGCTGCTGGACTTGATGTTCTTACGAATGAACCTATGGACATAACCCGTCCATTATTTAGTTTCCCAAACGTTATCATTACACCACATATAGGATTCAACACCGATGAAGCAGAATTTGCACTTTCTCAAATGGTCGCAAAAAATATTGTACAATTTATCCAAGGTAATCCACAAAATGTCATAGTTTAGATATGGCACGACTTCTTCAAGTTGCACAATTAGGACATCCTATCCTTCGTCAAAAAGCAAAAGAAGTGGAAAACGTACGAGGCTCGCGTATTCAATCTTTGATCGATGATCTCCTTGCAACAGTCATGGACGTCAACGGTGTGGGCATTGCAGCACCACAAGTGTATGAGTCGCTCCGGATAATTATCGTCGCATCGCATCCAAATCCCCGTTACCCCAACGCACCAGAAATGAAGTCTACGTCGATGATTAACCCAAAAATTCTTTCTCACTCAAAAGTAAAAAAGAAAGATTGGGAAGGGTGTTTGAGTATTACGGGGATCCGCGGCCTCATCCCTCGTTTTGAAACGATTACTATAGAATATATAGATAGAAAAGGTGAGAAACATCGGAAAAAATTTTCTAATTTCATCGCACGCATCATTCAACATGAAATCGATTATCTTGATGGCATCGTTTTCCTTGATCGCATCAAAAATAATAGAGATATTATCACCGATAAGGAATACATGAAATTTATTTCAAAGTAACCCATTTTTTCCCTCTTGCAAATCTGTACGCTATCTCACACAATAAGCACACTTTTTCCTTTGAGAGATTGGGGGTGATTACAAAATGCAAAATCAAGCAGCAGCGGTTGATCATTTAAAAAATCATCAAACATATCCGGCGACGAAAGCACAACTTCTCGCAGAATGCGATAATTTATCAGACTTTTCCGCAGAAGACAAGCAGTGGTTCAATGAACACCTTGCAGAGGGAACATATAATAGCGCAGATGATGTCACGAAAGCACTCGGTTGGTAACAATTCTATGGACGCAGAAATACTATGAATTTATTCGCAGTATTTCTGCGTCCTCTTGGTTTTATATACTTCGTAGTACAATATTTTCATGGGTAAACTTCTCTCGTTTTTGAATTCTCAATTGTTAAAAAAAAACTTGCTATATATTTTATCGATCATCACTCTTATTAGCATCGCCTATAGTAATAGTTTATTCAATGGGTTTGTATCTGACGATAGAGGTATTCTCATCAATGCACCATCATGGAACCTTGCATTTGTATTTAGTAAATTTCTTACGTCCTTTCGTCTCTTGGTTTACCTTATTACTTATAAATTCTTTGGGTTCCAACCAATCTTTTATAGACTTGGCAACATCGCCTTCCACATAGGAAACACCATTCTCGTTTATGGAATTGCACAAAAAATATTTTCGAAGCGTATCGGCATTCTCTCTGGAACGCTTTTTGCCGTCCACCCGCTTTTGGTGGAAACAATCACCTGGATTTCTGGTGGCGTCTATGCACAATATAGCTTTTTTTTCTTACTGTCTTTCTATCTTTATCTGGTCGCAAAAACAAAAAAAATAATTCTGGTTCTGTCAATTGTATCGTTTCTTCTATCGCTTCTTTCTTCAGAAAAAGCAAGCATACTCTTTCTCGTTTTCCCTCTCTATGAAATTTGCTCTGGTAATGTAAAAAAAAACTGGCGCATTGTAACAATATTTTTTGTTTTAAGTCTTTTGTATATGTTCGGCTGGTTTTACTCTGGTCGCTTATCTAACAGGCTTTCGTATCTTACCCAAGAAACGCAAACGCAAATCACCATAGATAATCCACTGATCCGTATCCCTATAGCGCTTTCCTCCTACCTCTTGCTTTTTGCATGGCCGAACAAATTAACTATCTATCAGTCAGAATTGTCTTTTACGAAATTTATTTTCATTCTTCGCGCACTTTTGGTACTCGGTTACTTTTTGTGTGCGATAGTTTTCTTTAAGATCAATAGAAAAATTTCTTTCTGGTTTGGATTCTTTATCATCCCGCTTATACCGACACTCATCCCATTACCGCTCACGTGGGTCGTAGCCGAACGATATGCGTATCTAAGCGTTGCAGGACTATGTGTACTTACTGCTCTTTGTGCTGATTATGGATTTCGAAAACATCATATGAGACAAATCTTTATAATACTTTGGATTCTCATAATTATTGCTTTAAGCATTCGAACTGTTGTCCGAAATAACGACTGGAAAAATGAAGATACGCTCTGGATAGCGACCGGTAAAACCTCGCCAAGTAGTCCCAATACGCATAACAACCTCGGTGATGTCTATGGGCGTCGCGGCGATCACACGCGAGCTGCACAAGAATTTCAAGAAGCAATTGCCCTCAAACCAAACTACGCTGACGCCTATCACAATCTCGGCAATGCCTATCGAAGTCTTGGGAAAAACGACGAAGCCATCAGCCAATATCAAAAAGCTTTGGATTATAATCCGACGCTTTGGCAATCGCATCAAAATATCGCAGCGCTTCTCTATGAAAGAAAGGATCTAACTGAAGCATTGAAACATATCAAAGTAGGTTTGACCATTGATTCAAACAATGCCGCTCTTTACACTAATCTCGGCGTTATTTTCGTTGCACTAGATGATAAAGAAAATGCTAAAGAAGCATTCGAAAAAGCCCTTTCTATAGATCCATCATTTACTCAAGCCTCCCAGTTTCTTAATGCACTTGAGTCTGGTACATTGCAATATAAATCTCAATAGATTATTTTTTATGGTCTCTTTGGAAGGTTTTTGAAGAGGCGTTTTCTTATGGCTATCGTCGTCTGGCGGCCGTGTTCTTGCAGCTTTTCTATATGCTCAAGCGCTTCATCTAATTTTTCCGTCGCTTTTTCTGTTAGGTGTTCCTTTTTATCATCAAGCGTTTCTAAAACTTCCTCTTTGATCTCTTCTCCTTGCTTGGCAAGTTCTTTGCCTTTCTTCTCAAGCTCACCCAAACGATCCTGAAGTTCATCGATTAGATCTTTTCCTTTATCCTCCAAAAATCTTCCCGTTTTTTTTCCTTCCTTTGTTCCCAGAAAAAATAAAACGATCGCCCCAAGCAGACCCCCGACAAAAAAACCTACCCAGAATTTGAAGTCTCGCCCCTGATGATCATCATTCATAGTCTTCGTGCTTTTTTCGAAATGCACTAAACACTGATAGTCCAGTTTTAAGTCCTTCCACAAGTCCCGCCATACCGCTTACTCCCGTACTCACCGTTCCTGTGACTTTTCCAGCATCATCAAGCATCTTGTTGACTTTCTCAAGAGATAATTTCATTTCTTTGAGGATATGCCACACTTGAATGCCGAGGAAAACAAATAGAGTTGTGAGGATAATGCTTATTACAATAATAGTTAGCTGTATAGGTTCCATGAGGCAGATTATAAAATTCTAAACACTAATATCTAGTTTCTAAATAAATTATAGATTCAAAATACTAATAGAAAAAGTTTAAAAATTGAATATTTTTATTTTAAATTTGTTTCAGATTTAGTATTTAGTGCTTAGAATTTACTTCACTAGTATCTCCAAAAACCAGATATCTGTCAATGACTAAGGTTTGTACGTTACCTCTCGAGTTGCTGTCGTTGTTTTTCCGTACCGACTCGTCGAAGTAATAACAATTTTATTTATTCCTTCGTTAAGAATTCTTTGATCGAAAAATCGTCCATCACTTCGTACGAATACTGAAACATCATTTATAGTCACTGTTGCATCTGTATCTGTTTTTCCAAGAATATCTACACGTTTATCTTTTACGATTTGTTCTTTTGGAGATTCGATAGAAAGGAACGGAGGTGATGTTAATTTACGATATTGGAGTCCTAGATACGACAAAAAAATAAGTACCAAACTCGCCACAAATAGCAAGAGGAATCGATTCGGTGTAAGGCGGAAGAACGGTTTTTCCAACTCGTCCTGTTGTTTGGGTAAAAGCGTAGACCGAGGTGGCTCTCTGGTTTGTCGGCGGAAAAACGCGAGTACCCATTCAATATCAAGTCCTAAAAAAGCACTATAGTTTTTTACAAATCCTTTCGCATAGGAAGGAGATGGAAGCGTTGTATAATCATCTGCTTCTATGGCATGCAAAAATTTCTCACGAATTTTCGTCGCTTTTTCTACTTGTTCAAGTGTTATTTCTTTCCCAATTCGAGCTTCCTTGAGTATAGATCCTACTGTTTTCATGAAAAAAGGTTACTTGGTTACTTTGTTACTTAGTTATTAGGAAAAAAATAAAAAAAGAATTTGCTCTTTCTAAGTAACGGAGTAACTGGCCTTGCTATTTAGCTACTGTTGTGCTTGTAGGGCAAGATAATCATCCGCGTTTTTTACGAGGACATCTCGAGGCTTACTGCCTTCTCCCGGACCAATAATACCGGCACCTTCCAACTGATCCAAAATTCGTGCAGCACGCGCATACCCAACAGAAAGACGTCGTTGAAGAAGTGACGCTGATGCTTTGTCATGCTGGCATATAAGCCGAAGTGCGTCTTCAAAAAGCGGATCCTTCCCATCAGTTCCAGCGTTTACCGCAAGCCCTCTTTTCCACCCAGTAAGCGGTTGCTTTGTTACTTCCTCGGTATACTGCACAGGCACATTTTTTACTTTAAGGAAATCTACGACTTTATTAACTTCCTGCTCTGAAACAAACGTTCCCTGAATTCTACTTGGTTTTGACTGGTCTGGCGGGACATACAGCATATCTCCGCGACCGAGGAGTTTTTCAGCTCCCGGCATATCGATAATAACGCGAGAATCAATCATGGAAGATACATTAAAGGCTATACGAGAAGGTACGTTGGCTTTAATAAGTCCTGTGATAACGTCAACTGACGGCCGCTGCGTTGCCAATACGAGATGAATCCCCGTTGCTCGAGCCATTTGCGCTATGCGACAAATAGCATCTTCTACTTCAACTGGCGCATACGCCATAAGATCAGCGAGTTCATCAATAAGGATCACAATGTAGGGCATCGCTTGAAATCCGGATAGTTCATTGAATCCGTCGATATTCCGGACTCCCACCTCAGCAAACTGCTTATAGCGATTTTCCATCTCTGTCATCGCCCAGCGAAGGGCGGAAAGAATTTTATCCGGTTCAACGATGACCGGAGTTAAAAGATGCGGTATACCGTTGTATCCAGTGAGTTCCACTCGTTTTGGATCAACCAAGATAAGTCGTACTTCCGATGGTGTAGTACGAAACAGTAGCGAACAAATCCACGAATTAACAAGCACCGACTTGCCGCTACCGGTAGTTCCGGCTACCAATACGTGAGGCATTTTTCCTATATCTGCGATGAGTGGACTCCCAGACACATCAAGTCCCAATGCGACAGCGAGTTTACTTTTTGACTTACGAAGTACGTCGGAAGTAAGCATCCGTTTAAGGGTAACAAACTCAAGCCCCCTATTTGGAATTTCAATTCCCACCAAGCTTCGTCCGGGTATCGGCGCTTCTATGCGCACTTGACCGGTGGGAGCAGCAAGAGCAAGCGCAAGGTCACTTGAAAGTGATGTAATCTTTGACACTTTTGTACCTAATGCTATCTCAAGTGCGTACTGCGTGACCGCCGGACCGGTATTTACTTCAGTTACTTTTGCCGTTATCCCAAATCCTTCAAGGGTTTTTTCTATGATGGATGCATTCTTTCTCATGTCACCGCGATCTGCTTTTTGACCAGGACCATCAGAGAGAAGCGTCAACGGTGGATACTCCCATATCGCGTCGTTTGAACTTGCAAGCGGTGCGTGTATCGAAAGATCAGACTTGGTCGATGTCACACCAGCCATCGCTTGTGACTTTCCTAGTATCGGAGGAAGCGGCATAGGTGCCTTTCCTAATAGCTTTTCATCATCTGTACCTTTTATTTTAAGTTGTTTGTCTTTTGCAAAAAGCGGGATTTCCTTTTTAGAAAAAATATTTTCTACGGCTACTGCAAGCAACTCACCCATTTTTTGAAACGCAGAAAGGATAATATTCATAAATCGGTCAAGAGAAGTGTTGAAAAGGACGATCAAGCCAACCATAAAAAGACCGATATAGACCAAAATTGTTACCTCAGCTGCGGAGTTATTTGAAACAATATTCCACAAAAATTCACCAAACGTTCCCGCTTGCGTGACGCCTATAAGAGAAAGAAGAAGAACGCCTAAGCCCAAGGGGACATTTGGTTTCCCTATATCTGATTTCACGTTAAAAAAGAGAAAACTTAAGGTGACGAGAAACGGCGGTAGCCCATACATGACCCAACCGACGTGCTGCAAGAGTCCTTCGCGAAGAGTAGATAACACTGATCCTTCTCCAAAAAACGCGAGGGTTATAGCTCCCGCAAAAAGCCATAACCATATAGCCCCGACCGTATAGACAGTCTGCTTTTTAAGCTTGATGCCAAATGATTTGCGCTTCCTATACGCGCGCTTTTTCTTTCTTCCAAACATAAAGATGGTGTACCAGTTAGTATAGAGGGATTTGGAGGTTGGTTCAACCGTTTAAACTGAAAAATGGTGGATTGTATGAAAATGACGTTTAGCCAAGTCCCGGACAAATATATACGTCGTCGACGTTATTTATATCTTTAATCTATGGTAATCATTATTTAAAATAGCTCTTTCGTCGTAGTCCTATATAGTAGAAAGACCGACTCATCAGTCCCGATAATCATCGGAAGAGGGCTATGGAGGAACGGAAAATGGATCAAATCGTATGCGCAAAATTCGCGCAGACAATCGGATCATCGTCCGTCCTCCACTCTGGTGTGATAGTTCTACCGAGAGTCAACCCTCGGGTAACAGGAGAATACGTTAGTTGGGATCGAAGTCGGGCGCGCCGACTATGGCGATATCAATCACCGTCAGGTAGCTTTTGTCAAGCTCCTGAAAGGCCGTGATTGTGACCCGGTCTCCTTCTCGTGCGAGCGCCGCATTCCAGCTAGCGGTCGGCGCCAGGCAGTAGTAGGTCTTGCCGTCGTCAGCCTTAATTAGGAACAGGAAAGCACCTCCACCAGTGGTGTCGAAACCGTCCTGGCCTATGCTGGCTTTGCGCTCGATCACGCCTTCCACTTGGATCTTTTCTTGAGCCTCGCGCAAGGTCGGGTCGTCGGAACTTTCCGTGGCGATCTGTCGCTGGAGCTGGGCGTAGGCTTCTTCAAGCGTTTCGGCGATGATTACCTTGGTGTTATCCGAGGTAAACTTCACTTGGACAAAGGCCACCCCCGCGTAGGAGCCGCTCGAGAGATCCTCGCCCCCGCCCCGGCCCGTCAGGACGCAGTACCAGACCTGGCGGCCCAGAAGCACCTGGAGTTCGCATTCAACTGGCTCGTAACCTTCGGCGGTGATCTCCCGGCTGGCTTCATCAACGAGGTTGTCGATAGCCTGGATTGTGGCGCCGGTCAGCTTGTAGCGAGTGGCGATTCCCGTCCGAGGCTCGACGTAGAGAATCTCCGTTAGGGACTGGTCGGTTCCGACGGACGTCATCGTGACTTGAAACTCGAGTCCGGCGCTCGTAACGACGTCGTTGGTGTTGTCGATCGCGCGCTGACCTGCAGCCCCTTGAAGCTCGCATGCCCGGTGGTCTATATAACTACCCCACCAACCTGCGTAGCTTTTGACAAGCTCGAGCGGCCAGATCCTGTCGATCCACTCGGGGACCTCGCCGACTGTGTACATGGCCATCTCGCCGGATTGGGGATTGACGTCAAGCATCCCGACCACGACCTTGCCTTCGAATCCTACTTCATGACGAAGGAGTGTGCCCGTGTAGTGAGGGTTCCACTCCTCGTCAACTTCCATACCGCGCAAGTCCATCACGCGGTAGGGAGAACCCAACAGGAAGCCTAGATACGCGTGCCGGTCGAGGTCCTGATCCCAGCGCGCGTCTGGCGCATAGCGGATGGCATAGCCGGTGCGAAATTCTGCCTCGGCTTGCGGATCCGTTGCTGAAACTACGATATATCCGGGCACGACCGCACCCTTAGTTTCGAAGGCCCGCCAGTCCTTTACCTTAAGGTCTACAACATAGACCCAACGCCCCTGGACCTTTTGCAGGTAAGGGTTGTTTACTTCAAGGTAGGAGCCGATGTTGGCGTCGCCGCCGATTGCGCGGCTAGCCTTGAGCATAGCCGTCTCCGGGGCAACCCGCACCAGACTGTCCAAGTTGGTGTCCGGGAACGCCGCGTCGCTATCAGCAACGTTTATGAGCGCGACCATCCGCTGGTAGCCGGGATTGTCGCAGAATGCCCCGGGAGGGGTCACTGCGGCGACCATACCCCAAACAACCAGAAACACGACGAACGTGCCTGCGGCTACGTAACCGCCGGAACCATCCGCGCGGTGCTCTTCATACGTTACCGCCGAGTCAATGACCACGATGACCGCAGCGATAGCCAAATCCACGAAGAACAGAATCGGGTAGCCGGCCGCGAGCCAGTGGGTGAAGGGCGGCATGCCGAAGTACACGATCCCCGCGTTGACGATGAAGGTGAGGACGCCCGTGATGAATCCGGCGCTCACCGGGTGTTTAAAGCGGCCGTTGAACAGCTCGAACAGGCCTGCAGCAGCAGCCGCTCCCGCAGCGAATGCAAGACTGTAGGTGAATAACATCTCATACCTTCCTTTCAGTAGGTAAAACTGAGGTTGGGGTTGGGCGCAATCGGGGCCGGGAGGTCGCCGATAACCTGATCCAAAGGAACGAGGCTCAGATCGGCCAGTGGCGCCCGCCACAACTGGCCTGTCGCATCAACGACGTAGATCTCCTGAGAATTTTCGGAAAGCACAAACGGCTGCCACACGTTCAGGGTATATTGCTGACCGTGGGCGGTGAGCGCAACCGAGGTAACTTCGACACTCAGCTCGCTCACGCCGAAGGGCTTGCCCGCATTCTCCCAAGGAGTCTCGCCGGTGAATACTACGCTAAAGCCTGCGCTGTACTTGGCGCTACCGTCCTCAAGATATGCCAGGTTGATAACGTTCTCCTGGGTCCTGAGGTTTCGCGCCTCGTCGGCTGAGAACCACTCATGTCCGCTCCAGGGATCGATAATCACCCGCGGCGTCGGTGAAGCGATGGCCGTAGGGATCTCGGTTTGGAGGGCTGGGTCTGAGAGCCTCGTCCGTGGCCCGCTAAAGAGCAACCAGTAGGCCACGTAGACCACGAGGAAGGCCGAAAGCGCGAGAACGCCATACACGTAAATCCTTCTCGTGATGGCTACGGCAAGCGTCAGGTCGTCGCGCAGCTCCAGTCCTTGCAGCCTTTTGGGCAGCCGCAAGGTCACGCGGGCGATACGATCGTCAGTCCGCCTTAGAAGTTCCCAAAACATTCGTAAGGTACTCATCTCATAGTCTCCTTGTTTAGGTCTCCTGTTACCCATTCGAAAAAGAATAAGTTCTTTCCCGAAAGGGCAACAGGAAAACCTGTTTTCACACCAGATTGTTAATGTGCCCGCACCCGGGCGCGGGCACACATGCTGCACTGTAGCAAAGCACCTTTGCCCGGATGCGCGCAGGCTTCTCAGTGCTTCTGGAGCTTGGCGTGCATCCGGCTTTGCTACTGTTGTCAACAAAACCAGCTCTGTTTGTGCCGGTTTTTTATGCATCAAAAAACCGGCCCCTTTTGACTGGCCGGTTGTAATTATCTTTCTTCTAAAGAAAGATCAAGGCGTTGTTGTCTTTTAACTATTTATTAAACAATTATAATATACCATTTTTGTTTATATTTTTCAAGACCTATAATATTTTGCTCGTATATAACTATTAAATAGGTATCATACCTCTACGATTACAGGAACGATGAGGGGGCTGCGGCCGGTTTCGCGACGCAGAAAGACACCAACATTCTCTTCTACCTGCTTTCTCGCAAAATGCCAATCGATCATGCGCCCCTTTTTGAGTCGAAGCGACCTCGTCACTAATTGCTTCGCTTGATCAACGAGTCTGCCAGATGCCTTCATGTAGACAAATCCCCGGGAAATAATATCTGGCTCAGCTGTAACTCGGCCAGTTGATTCTTCTATAGGTACTACAATGACAACGATACCTTCTTTAGCAATTGTTTGCCGATCGCGAAGGACGACATTTCCCACATCGCCGATTCCTAGGCCATCGATCATCACATTTTCAAGCTCTATCGTTTCGACCACCTTTGGCTCACCTACAGCAGAAAATTCTAATACTTGTCCATCCTCAGGAATGAGGATTTCGCTTTTTTTGTACCCGAGCTCCATCGCAAGCCTGCGGTACTGCATCATATGCTTATAGGTTCCTCCGATGGGAAAAATATAGCGTGGACCTAAGGCAGAGAGCATAAGCATCATGTCTCCTTGACTACCGTGTCCGGATACATGTAAATCCTCCATGATATCGGAGTAGGATACTCTCGCTCCTTTGCGGTAAATTTGGTCAATCAAGCGGTTGACGTCATTTTCGTGACCGGGTATGGGGTCTGCAGAAAAAACAACGGTATCTCCTTCCACAAGCCTCACATATTTATGACTATCATTGGCAATCCTTGAAAGCGCGGAGTCCGATTGCCCTTGACTACCGGCAACCACAAGAAATTGTTTGACCGATGGTAAGCGCTTTAAATCTCGATCGCTGATAAGGGCCTCGCGGCGAAACTTCATGTAGCCGAGCTTGACTGCCTCTTCGACATTTTGATCGATGCTTCGACCCAAAAATGCTATCTGTCTGCCATGAGCAATGGCAATTTCAATAGCAAGTTGAATACGTGAAATATTGCTTGATTGGGTCGTAAAAAGAAGTTTACCGGGACAAAGTTCTATCTCCCGTTCGATAGTTTCACGAATACGCTGTTCAGACGGGGTAAACCCAGGCCGTTCGCTCCCTAAAGAGTCAGTCAAAAGACATAATACACCACGCCTTCCAGCATCTGTTATTTTGTGAAGCTCAGAAAGTTTTCCGTCCAGCGGACTAAAGTCAAATTTAAAATCGCTTCCGTGATAAAACGTTCCTATTGGTGTTTCAATGATGAGGTTTGCTGCATCAGGAACTGAATGAGTTACGTGCACAAATGTTACACGAAATGGACCAATCGTGAGAACCTTGTCAAAGGTCACTGGTGTCACTTTGTTCGTTGATCGGATTTCTCGAAGTTTAATATTGGCAAAAGCAGCAGTAAGCGTAGTCCCCCACATCGGTATATTCCCCAACTTTTTATAAAGATACGGGATACCTCCGATATGATCGTCGTGTCCGTGAGTAAATACGAGTCCCCGAATGAGGTCTTTTTTTGCTTCAAGATAGCGCACATCAGGAATGACTAAATCAACTCCAAACATCTCAGGATCCGGAAACCCTATGCCGCAATCGACAATCAAAATATCTCGAAGTTTGCCATCATAACGATACTCATAGACAAACATGTTTTTCGTAACATTTCCTATACCTCCTAATGGGATAATTCGAACTGTATCTTTACCGGTTGAGGAAGAGCCGTGATACACTGGTTGTTTTTTAAATTTTTGCCAAAATCTCATAATTATTGTGTATTGTAAAGTTTTGACATTTGACCTTTGAGTTTTGATTTGTATTAATAAATATCAATAAAATCTTTTATATTATCACTCGTCACGTGGAAGCTTTTTCCTTTGCCGTCAACGATCATCCGGGCTACCTTACGGCATAAACTATTCATCGTGCGCTCCAAACTTCTGATGCCTGCATCGTAACCGAGCGGACGAACAAGCCTTGGCCAAATTGACGCATCGATGGTTAAATTTTCGCTCGTGAGTCCCGATTCTTTCATAAGTTGCGGCAACACATAATCCCGGGCAATTTTTGTTTTTTCCTCGTCTGTATATGACGGCATTTGGATCGGTTCTAGCCTGTCAAGGACGGCTGTTGCGATATTTGTCGTATTATTGGCTGTTGCGATAAAAAGTACCTCTGATAAATCAAACGGATAATCCAAATAGTGATCAGTAAACGCAGCATTTTGTTCGGGATCGAGAAGCTCGACTAAAACTCCCATTATGTCTCCCCTGGCCTGTTCTGCGACACGATCGATTTCATCAAGAAGGATGACCGGGTTTTTACTTCCCGCAAAGCGAAGCCCTTTGAGAATAAGTCCGATTTCCGCATCCGGCCGCACTCGTGACTGTCCGCGTAGATCCAAGGCATCTGCCATGCCACCAAAAGGAATACGCACAAATCTGCGTCCCATCGCCTCAGCAATCGATTTTGCAAGCGTTGTCTTTCCAGTACCCACAAGTCCGACAAGACATAATATTGGCGCTCTTCGCGCTAAAATTGCGTGAGAAAGTTTGGCATCATTGGCAATCTGCGCAGTTCGACTGGCGACGTTCACATCTGACTCTTTTTTCCATTTGTCGATATTAAGCTTTAATATTGCTAAGTATTCCAAAATTCTTTCTTTTACCGGTTCAAGTCCATAATGATGTTTATTGAGTATCTCTTGTGCTTTCACCAGATCTAAAACATCGTTCGTCCGCACATTCCAAGGCAGATCAATCACCCACTCTGCATACCGCAATATCTGTTCCACATGAGCTCGTGCGGTAATGTCGTGTTCAATCCGGAGTAATTCGTCTAAATTTCCCTCTACTCGATTGACTAATTCTTTGGGAACCTTCACCTCAGTAAGTTTTTTTCGAAGACTTTCAACTTCATCTGTAAGTTTTGACATACTTCTTCTATCTTATACTAATTGTCATTCCGAGCGAAGTCGAGGAATCTCACTTATTAATGTATGTCTTCAATGAAAATTTCCCGAAATGTCGGATTTGTAGTTATTATTAATAGTACTTTTTTCTTTCGACTCCACTTCTTAATCTGTTTTTCTCTAGCAATAGCGGTGAGTGGATCTTGAAAAATTTCGTAGTAGAGGAGTTGGTCAATGTTATATTTCTGAGTAAATCCTTTTACAAATTTCTGTTTGTGTTGCCAGATTCTCTTTACGAGGTTATCTGTAATGCCGATGTACAATACTCCCTATTTGCTACGTAAGATATAAACGTAATACTGTTTCTTTGCAGGCATTTAAAAAAAGATCCCTCCGCTTCGGTCGGGATGACGAATATTTAATATCTCTTTCTATTTCTATCAAAAGATCTCCGTGGGCGATCTGAAGAATCTCGACGTTCTCGCACCGGCGCTTTTTTTGCATCCTCGCCAAAAAGCATTGAGAGATTGACCCTGTGTTGATCGTCTATTTCCATTACCCGAACCTTCACTTTTTGACCAAGCTTTACGACATCGTTGGGATCGTTGACGTAACTCGTAGACATTTGGGACACATGCACCATGCCTTCTTTCCCGGGAAGAATTTCGACAAATGCACCAAACGGTAGTATGCGCTTGACTTCGCCTTCGTATTCTTCATCTGGTTGCACTTCTTTGGTCAACCCTTCAACCCACTCGACAGCCTTTGCGACGGCATCAGCACTTCCCGATATAACGACCGATCCATCGTCATTGACATCAACGGTTGCAGTGGTAACGGCGATAATTTGCCGTATAACTCGCCCACCCGGACCAATGACTTCTCCGATTTTGTCCGTAGGGATTTTGACTACTTTGACATTTGGCGCGTATTGAGAAAGTTTTTTACGGGGGGTACTGATAACTGAAAGCATTTTTTCCAGTATCTTCATCCGCGCAATTTTTGCCTTACCCAATGTTTGTTCAACTATCTCATCCGTCAGTCCGTCGATTTTAATATCGAGCTGTATGGCTGTAATGCCGTTTTTTGTTCCAGCCACTTTAAAGTCCATATCGCCCGCGAAATCCTCTATCCCCATGATATCAGTAAGAAGCACAAACTTTTTCTTGTCAGTCATAAGCCCTATGGAGATACCAGCGACTGGTTCTTTTATCGGTACTCCAGCGTCCATAAGCGCAAGGGTCGATCCACACGTACTAGCCATAGAAGTGGAGCCGTTACTGGACATAATCTCGCTCACTAAACGAATGGTATACGGAAAATCTTCTTCTGATGGGATGACAGATAAAAGTGCGCGCTCAGCCAAAGCACCATGCCCTATCTCACGCCTGGATGGTGTACCGATGCGTCCTGTTTCTCCGACAGAATAGGGCGGCATACTGTAGTGATGAATATACCGTTTTGATTCTTCTCCAACTGGGCTTTCTATAAGTTGTTCTAAGCTTGGTGTTCCTAGGGTTGCAACGGTCAAAGCCTGGGTTTGTCCACGCGTAAACATAGCGCTACCGTGCGTACGAGGAAGTATGCCAACGGCAACATCAAGCGGTCGAATTTCATCTAAACTTCGTCCGTCAAATCGTTTGCCTTTGGTCAAAACATCTTCTTTCACGCGTTTTTTAAAGAGTGTGTCCAGGGCATCTTCTATGGCTTTAAGGGTGTACTCATTTGCGTACGCTTCTTGGATTGTTTTGGCAAGTTCTCCTATCTCTTCTCCGCCAAATTCCTTTTGGGCTTTTTTGGCAAAAGCCTCGTCCATCTCTTTTTTATAATCCTTCATTATCTTGGCTTTTAGTTCGTCTGCCGCACTAGCTACAGGTGTGGGAAGCTTCGTATTTCCGACTGTTTTGACAAGATCTTCGATGCATGAAATGATCTTCGCGTTTGCTTCTTTTGCTTTTTGGACAGCGGTATAAACTACATCTTCCGGAGTTTCACAAAATCCTCCTTCAAGCATGACTGTTTTTCCTTTTGAACTTGCGACGACAAAATCAAATTCAGATAATCCTTGTTCCGTGACTGTTGGATTTATGAGAAATTCGCTTCTGCCGTTATCTTTGACATATCCCACACGAACGCCTCCGATCGGACCACTCCATGGAATCGGAGAAATAGCTATTGCGGCGCTTGTTGCAACCAACCCTAATACATCAGGATCATTTTCACCGTCTACAGATAAGACCGTAATAATAACCTGTACATCGTGCTTATACGTTTTTGGGAAAAGCGGGCGTATCGATCGGTCGATTATGCGGCCCGCAAGGACTGCATCATCTGAAGGCCTCCCTTCGCGCTTGACCCACCGGGATCCCTTGATGCGTCCCCCTGCGTACAAACGCTCGACATACTCGACGGAAAGAGGAAAATAATCAAGCGTCGTTTCGCGACTTGACGCAGTAACCGTTGCAAGTACCATTGTGTCACCATGCTGGGCAAGCACAGCAGCGCTTGCCTGCTGGGCAAATCGTCCAACTTCAAGCGTCAATGGTTTTCCATTTAGTTCAAGTGATTTTTTTACAATTTTCATGCAATTAATAAACGATAGAAGGTTGAATGTTGAAGATAGTGGTCGAGGATAGAAGATCGACGATTGATAATAGCTCTTTTTTATCTTCCACCTTCTATCATCTACCACTATCATCTTTATTCTATCATCTAGTGTCTCACTTGCCGAGTCCTAGTTTCACTGCTACTTCCTTGTAGCGTTTTCCGTCTTTTTTTTCTAGGTAGTTTAGAAGTCTACGCCTTTTACTGACAATCCCCAAAAGTCCCCGGCGAGAATGGTTGTCTGATGGATTGGTTTTTAAATGCATAACGAGTTTTTCGATGCGTTTGGTTAGAAGCGCTACTTGTACTTCGGGACTACCGGTATCACCCTGTTTCACCTGAAATTGAGCAATAATTACCTGCTTTTCTTCGCTCGGTGCCGGTACCACTGGCTCCTCTTTTTTAATCTTTTTTCCAGAAGATTTTTTTAGACTAACTTTTGGCGATACTTTTTTCGCTTCTTTTTTTGTTTTTACAGTTTTTTTCGTTGCCGGCATACCCAGGTAGTAGAATTATAAAAAGGAGCTTCATCCCGCTCCAATAAACTCTATTATACCCGTTCTCACTCCAAAAAACAATGGGTGGTGCTTATGAAAGCAGTTTTAACCCATTCTTCTTGTAATGCGGATCAAAAGAAAAGACCCACGTAATACCCAAAGATCGGCAGATGGCAATGTTGGCGCAATCCGTAAGCGAAATGTTTTTGGACGTTTGCTTGTCAAATATCACCGTCGTAACCTGGGCAAGCACCTCGTCAACGTAAATGATGGTAATCTGTGTTCGGTGAAGAAATGAGAAAAACACTCTTGCGATATCTTTCCCGAAATACCTACTGAGTTTCGTTGCTACTTCGTCAATCGTTTCCCAACTCGTTACCAGTTGCTCGTCGGTCTTAGCAAAACGATCAAAGGCGAGGGTTGCGCGCGGGTGATGAGCGTCTTGAGGAGCGATAACACCAATGAGCGCATCAGAATCTACAAAGATCATGGCAATCGGTAGAGATAATCATCATTTGTAGCAAAATCAGGGGGAAGTTTGACTTTTTTCTTTCCAATGATCTTTGCAAGTTTTTTAAAAGCTATATAGACAGACTCTTTCTTTTCAGGCTGTACTTTTTCTTCCAGGGACTTCGTCACGAACTTAGAAAAGCTCAAGTCATGGCTTGCAGCGGCCAGCCTGGCCGCCTGGAGAAGATCGTTTGGAATAAGCACCTGCACTCTAGTTAACATAGTAGCCGTACTATACACACTGTGTAGTGTGTATGTCAAGAGAAAAAAATAATGCCTTTGAAAACTAAACCTAAAGCATCACCAAGCGTAAAAGTGCCATGGTAATCATACCGCCCACGACCGTCATGATGAGATTGCGAGTCTTTATCGCCACCAATAGTGTTGGAATAACTGCTAGTAGAGCTAGGGTTTTTGGAGAAAGTGCGATTTGTCCTTCTAATAGTATCACTGACTGTGTGAAAAGTGCGGCAAGTACCGCTACTGTCACATATCCGAGCCAGCGATTCATCCATTCGGGCAAACTGATGCGACTAAGGAGTACCAAAGGCAAAACTCGTGGGATTATCGTAACCATGCCTGTTCCGACTATAATCCAAAATATCGATGCTCTTATATCCATTGTAACTTCCTTTCAATCAACACTCCAACGCTAGCCGCCATCACAGCGGCTACAATAATAGCCCAACTTGATGACACAAATAAGGTGCCACCAACAGCAACGACTGCACTTACTAGACCCACAGTAATCGCCACACGCATCTGTGAACTACTGGCAATCTGGAGAACAAAGAGCGCTGCAAACATCGCAGTAAGCGCAAAATCGAGACCGAGAGCATGCGTGTTGGGAATGGCACGTCCGGCGATCGCGCCAATGGTTGTGGATGCAATCCATGTGGCGTGCGCCGTCAGATTGAGACCGAATAACCAGGCTGCGTGTGCACGGCGATTCCCTGCGAGATGATTTGCCGCGACAGCGAATGTCTCATCGGTGAGTTCCAGCCCAATAAGAATATTCTGCCAGAGTGGTAATGTGCGAATATGAGGTGCTAGAGATGCGCTGTAGAGAAGATGTCGCATGTTCACGAGAAAGATAGTAAAAACTATAGATGGCGCGGATGCGCCCACTCCGATGAGGCTTGATACAATCAGTTGGGCAGAACCGGCATAAAGGAGGAGAGACATGAGAGAAACTTCAAGGACGGTCAAACCAGCTGTTTTTGCAACTACACCAACCACAAGTCCGATAGCAATGTATCCTAATACAATGGGCAAACTTGCGTGCACACCATTACGGAAGTGTTTTTTGTTCGAAATGTCATCTGTCAGTCTTACTTCTTTTGCCATAGGGTCTTCAAGATTCAAAAGTGTGTGTACCTTGACTATACCAGTAACCTGGGATGCCCTCTCCTTCTTTAAGTGGTTGATATCCAAGAGAATGTTCGCCGGGAGTTCCTCCACAAGAAAGTACTGTGGCAGTGATTTGCGGAATTAATTCAACAATCAATGGTTTATCACTTGCGGTAAGTATTACTGCAACTCTCACTCTAAATGCTGATTCTCTGTCAGCAAGGTTTCCGGCCAGTCGAGCTAAATTTCCAAGTCCTCTTTCCTCTTTTTTATCTGCCCAATAAATTATTTTCTCTATGTTACCTAAATCTAATACTCTCTCCTGTGCAACCTCTAGGAATTCCCCTTCACTTGTTAGCGGAAACGCGTGTTGCCACTTTAAGTTTCCCATCTTTTGCTCAAAACACGATGCTTTTTGCTCATGCGTTGATGGAGTTAACCATTCAGGTATCATAATGTTTAAATTTAAAGTTAATCTGAAATTCTACGAACTTGGGCTAGTGACTCTTTGCTTAGAAAGAGTTTTTAGAGATTATTAGCTGGTTTCGGAAAGAGTTCGCTCATATGCTCTCCATAAAAAAACCTCCCAAAGTTTGGGAGGGTATTAACATGTACGTGACCTTTTTCTCCCAAACTATCACCTCGCCATAATGGTGATTGCAATAATGGGAGTGATACTATACTGGCGAGTATTCATTATTATCTTTTGGATTCCTTTCTTCGATTTTTTCAACTTCTAAATATAGATATACTGCTATCATTCATTATAGCAAATTCGAGCTTTTGAAGATTTTGGGCTTCAGCCAATCTGCCGGAGCCTGCCCTGAACCTGCCGAATGGGCTTGCCCTCGCCCTTGAGAAGGAGACATTGACGCTGCTGATACGCTTTGCGGAGGATTTCCTGTCATAATATCCTCTTGTGAGGCGCCCTGCGCTGTTTTGTCAGATAGAGGAGCATCCTGCACTTTTTGCGGTTGTTTACCGATAGCAGGAAGTGGCGCAACTGCTTCTCCCTGAGATAACTCTTGAGTAGGAACTTGCCCAAACCGTTTTGCTCCTGCCTTCATACACGTTGCGGCAAGCTCAAAAGTAGTTGCGGTGACCGTCGGCGATTGAAATATATTGGGCGTACCGTATAAGGCATTGAGCAAATTGTTGGCAATATCGAGAGAGAGCTCAACACCTAAATCAGAAAGCAGTCGCGCGACGATTTCTGCTGTCGTCGAAGACGCAGTGTCAACAAGGTTTACTTGACCATAATTTGCGTTATTTGGGTGTCGGTCGATATTTACTATTGGCTTGCTCGCAAAAAGGTTTTTATCGGATTCGTAAAGCTTCTTGAGTCCTCCCAGATGAATAGTATCGACACTTACGATAAGATCTGCCGAGGAGGAAGCATGAGTATAATGAACTTTATCTGCAGAAAACGGTTCAAACCCATTCCTGGGTTCTATCACGAGATTAAATTTATCTCCTTCGATGTTATAACTTACTTTTTCGATCGATCCGTCAACGTAGTCAAGCGATATGACGAAATTTTTATTTCCAAGCTCACCGGCGACTTTCTGTGCACCCACAAAACTGGAAAGTTCTACCGTCACCTGATCAGGACATGCGACGGTAACTTTTTTCTCGAGCGCTTGTAGCCCAAGAGTTAGTGCAAGACTACTGCCCATACTATCAAAGGTCGGATGTTCGTGGGTTACCACGAGCACATCTTTTGCTTTGCCAAGAAGTTCTTTTACTTTATTTATATCTGCTTGATCCATATATTGCTTAGTTATTTGGTATCTTGGTTACTTAGAAAAAAATTGACTAAGTAGCGATGTAACAAAGTAACTAACTAACAATTTTATCCTATAGTGAAAGCGATTATAGCATCTCCGACGGTAAAATCAACTTTAGGTTCTAAAAAGATACCGCATTCATTGCCTAATTCAACCTTGGTAATACTGTCTTTTCCGTGGCGGAGCGACTTAATTTTGGTTCTCCCAACCTCAGTTTGCCCATGCATGACCTTAACACTATCACCTTTCGCAAGCCTCCCAGAGATTACTTTAGTACCTGCAATGCGATCCTTTTCAAATGGAAACTCAGCAATAATCTGACCCGCACCAAGCTCACGCTCTTGGGCGACAATTTCTTTGAGTCCCGCCACGACATCGGTAAGCTCCTCCAGAAGCTTATAGATAATCGTGTATGTTCTATAAATAACTTTTTCCGTTTGAGCAAGTTTAGCCACAGAGGCGGCTACGCCGACGTTAAATCCGATGACGATGGCCCGGGCTGGCTTGGCGCGTAAAATATCTGCCTCACTGACGTCACCAATGCCAACGCTCACGATCTTAACGCGCTTGGGGAGAGCTGCCGTAATTGCTTCAATCGAACCGGCTGCATCGGCTTTAAGCACAATATTGAGCGATTGATCTTCCTTTTCAATGGGTTTGAGAAAATCAGGCATCTCCTGGGAAGAAAATTGTGGAGTCTTAGCAATAGGCTGCGGCTCCCGGGCGATCGCGACAGCCGCCAGTTGAGCGCCAATCTGAGGAAGCTTCGTAAATCCGAGGACGACAACGGGCTTACTGGGTCCTGCAGCATTAACGGCAGCGCCAAACTCATCCACCATTGCCCGAACCTTACCAATCTGCATGGCTCCTTCAAAAAGGGACACGCCGGCCGTAAGTGTTCCTTTTTTGACAATTATGGTTGAGATTAACCCTTTTCCTTTGTCAATTTTTGTTTCAATAACGATTGCCACTTGCAGACCATCGGATTCGTCCACCAGTTCTTTCATGTCACCCACTAAAAGAATCATGTCAAGAAGTTCCGGGATACCTGTACCCTGTTTTGCTGAAATTGGAACAATTGGGACATCACCGCCAAATCCTTCTACTTGCACGCCAGCTTTTGCCAGATCCTGTTTTACCCGATCGACATTTGCCGCTGGGAGATCTATTTTATTTACCGCAACGATTATTGGGATGCCAGCAGCTTTAATTTGTTCAATCGATTCAATTGTTTGCGGCTTCACGCTATCATCAGCAGAAACGACAAGGACAGCTATATCCGCTGCACTCGCTCCCCGACTTCGCATCTTTGAAAATGCTTCATGTCCCGGCGTATCAATAAAAGTTATAAGGCGCTCTTCGCTTTTGACTTTTGACTTTTGACTTTTGACTTTAATCTGGTATGCCCCAATATGCTGAGTGATGCCTCCGTGTTCTTGACTTGTAATATTGGTTTTTCGGATAGTATCAAGAAGGGTAGTTTTTCCGTGATCAACGTGACCGAGTATCGCAACAACCGGCGGACGATATGAAGTGACAGGCAATGTCTCCTTGTGTTTCATGATAAAAATTTTGATTGACCAGGCGATTCATACCTTAAGGCTTACTTGAATCTTTGGCCTCATTAACTTTATCACTCTTTGTTGTATCAGATGTTTGAGACGTGGCTAAACGAGATGGCGCAGGCATATCAGTTGAAGGTGTTTCTGCAGCACTTTTTTCTTCCTTCTTTTCACTCGTTCCTTTTTCCGATACAATTATTTCCTTTTCTACCTCTTTCACATCGTTTTGAGAAGGTTCAACTTGCTTGTTTTGCTCTTGACTTGTCTTACTTGTGTCACTTGCGTTGCTTGCATTGCTCGCGTTACTCATTTTTCCCCGTATATCTATTTTCCATCCGGTAAGCTTTGCAGCAAGGCGTACGTTTTGTCCATCGCGTCCGATAGCAAGTGATAGTTGATCTTCAGGGACGAGAACTTCTGCTGATTTCTTTTTTTCGTTAAGTACCACCTCTAAATCTTTGGCAGGAGCAAGCGCTGCGGTGATAAATTGTTTTGCATCATCACTCCATTGGATAATATCGACTTTTTCACTTCCCCCGAGTTCACTTATAACTGCTTGTACGCGCACTCCTTTTTGTCCGACGCACGAGCCGACCGGATCAACTCCTGACTGCGTCGAATAGACAGCTACTTTTGTCCGTCCTCCTGCTTCTCTTGCAACCACTCGAAGCTCTACCGACCCCTGCGCGACTTCTGGTACTTCCCGCTTAAAAAGTCCTTCGACGAGTCCCTTATGTGCACGCGAAACGATGATTTCATTACCACGCATCGTTTCTCGGATTCCCTCTATGTAAAAAGTAAGTCGCTGATTGAGGTGATAGTGCTCACTGTGGCTTTGCTCCTGAGTCGGCATCACTCCTTGTGCGCGACCAATATCAACCACTATGTTTGGTCCATCAAATCGCAAAATCATGCCAGGAATAATCGTCCCAACTTTTGTCTGATAGTCTGCCAAAACTGCTTGTTTTTCTGCTTCGCGTATGCGTTGAAGGATGACTTGCTTAGCGGTTTGGGCGGCTATACGACCAAAACCAGGAGGAGTAATGTCTTTGCCGTCTTTGAGGATTTTTGCTTCCCCGCTGTCAGGATTAAGTTCAACAACGAGAAGTTCAAGTTCAGCAATACCATAGTCTTTCCGGTATGCCGCAAGAATTGCCGCTTTGATAGTTTCTAAAACCACGGAAGGATCAATCCCCCGCTCGGTGGCTACTTGATTTAAAGCTAATGCAAATTCTGATCGAACGATTGCAGGCATGCTAGTGTCCACAGGCTACGCGATCTCGCGGGAGCCTAGTGGCCTCTGCACCCGCCTAGTGACGCTCCGTGAGCCGCAGTTTGAATGAACTAAGGCGAACGGTAAGTCGCGGCGGGTTATCCTATTTAATAAAAAAGGTGGGCAATCCCACCTCATACTTATCTCAACTAGACAATATTATATCATGAACATTAACTGCGTCAATCAAATTACCTAATTCATTTCAGACGCAAACACAAATATTTTTCCCCAGTGATTGCGTCTGAAATGCCGGAAACGCTTGGAAAAAATAATCTGCCCGAGAAGGCAGCGTTTCCGGTAATGAGAGCAGAACGACGGCAAAGCTTCACCGTCGCCTGAGAAGGGAAGAACTTTGACCTAAGGGAATGTCAATTCGAAGGCCTTTTCTTGCCCGGCGGCAATGCTCCCGCAGGTTCCTTCAGGGCAAGGGCCTTCACCGGTCATGTGAAGCTGAATTATCGTCCCATCCGCAGCAAAAAACACGACTTGCACCCAGTTCTCCCAGAATGGGACGTCAACCTCTAAAGAACCGATTGCGCACGTCCCGGCGGTAACCGGGATGCGCTTCACCTCTCCCCGGCCGAGGACGTTGATGATCAGTTCCCCGTCGCTCGGGAAACAGGCTCCCGGGGGTAACGACAAGATCATCGTCGACGTTGGTGCGTGACCGGGAGGGCCGGCGGGCAACTTGTCCGGCTTTTCTTTCTCAGCCGGTTTCTCCCCAACCGGCTCCTCCGGCGGGCAATCTTTTGCCCAAACGGTGGAGACAAATGCACCGGCGCCCCCATCGCCTCCACCATTGCCGTTAGGCGGGCAGTCGTCTGCCGATGCTGTCAGAGTGGTCAAGCCGGTAAACACTGCCATGGCTATAACCATGGCAGCCAAAACAATCATTAACTTTTTCATTTGTCTTCCTTTCTCTTCCCTCCTCCTCTGGCTTGGTTACTGATCTCATACGTTTTTCGATTAAAAAACCAAATCACACGAGGAGGGACGAGTGTTCTTCCCTCTCTTTTTCAAAGAGCACGATGAATATCGACGAGTCTTTTGTGCGCTTACAAAATCTCATGCAAATTCGTCGTATGAAGTATAGTCTATATTATGAGATATTTATATCAAGTCCTAAAGGTTAAGAAAGTTCGATTTCTTGAAGAAGTTCTCTCTGACGTCTGGATAGGTGTGTAGGAATCTTGAGTTGGATACGCACGTATTGGTCACCGCGGCCGTTGCCTCGGACGTGCGGGACGCCTTTACCACGAAGCCGAATGAGGGTACCCGGTTGAGTACCCGGTTGCACACGAATCTTAAGCAACCCATCAATCGTAGGTACTTCGATAACTTCACCAAGGGCAGCCTGCGCATAGGTGACTGCATGATCAATGATCAGGTCATCGCCCTCTCTCTTGAATTCTTTACTCGGTCGTACATCTACGACAATATCAAAATCATCAAAGCGAATTCGCGATCCCGTATCGACACCGGCCGGTATCTTAATAGTTTTTTTTACTGAACCATCTCCCGCACGGCCTGCCGGCACATGCACTTCTTTCGTTACTCCGCGGGCGGCTTCCATAAAATCAATGCCTATCTCATACACCTGGTGGCGCTGCTGTCGTGAACCTGCCGAACGACCGAATCCTCCACCAAAAAATTGTTCAAATATTTCAAATGGATCGATACCTTCAAAATCACCACCAAAGGGACTCCCTCCACCACTTGTTGAATACGTGTAAGAAAATGGTCCTTGTTGTCTAAATCCGCCGCCGAATGGCCCTTGTCCTGATGCCCCGCCACCCATACCTGGTTGGAATGCAGCGTGGCCAAACTGATCGTACGTTTGTTTCTTCTGAGAATCAGACAATACCGCGTAGGCTTCGTTTATCTCTTTAAACTTCTCATTTGCTTGAGGACTTTTGTTCCTGTCCGGATGCCACTCAAGGGCAAGCTTGCGGTACGCGCGCTTAAGCTCCTCTGTAGAGGCATTTTTAGAAACTCCTAAAACTTCGTAGTAATCGCGTTTCGCCATAGAGTATCAATGCTAAATGATAAATGCCAAATGACCAATTAAATCATTTGGCACAATTGTCTTATTTCGACTTTGCATTTATTATTATTTTACTAATAATAGCAATAATTTGCTTATTTTCATCAAGAAGCTGCAAAAATCTTTTTTTTAATAACTCATTATGATCACTAATAAGCATTACCCAATATAGTGTTTCTTTTGCTTCTTTTTTTGCTATGGTAAACCGATGAATAAACTCTTTTTTTGATTCTGCTCCATCCGCTTCGGAGGCATTCGCACCAATCGAGGCAGAAGATCGTACAACTTGTTTTATTAAAACTACGTTTTCCGGAGTTCTTGGTATTTCCTTAACAGCATTTAAAACTCGAAGAACGAATGAATATATACGATCATGAATTTTGTACTTCTCTTTAGCCATTCATTTTATTTAGCATTGGTCATTTAGCATTTGGCATTTCCACTAGCTCACCACTTCTCCTTCCTCCACCTTCTTCTCATCCTTTTTCTTCCCATTGCCTTCTGTGGCATGGTCATCTTGAGGTTGCTTGTCTTGTCCGGCGGAGCCGGATCCAGCTTCGCTGGACTCATGCGCTGCTGCTCCGACTTTTTGGACCACATCGGAAAGCTCACTCGTTTTGGTCTCAAGGTCTTCCTTGGTGCCGGAATCAAGGATATCTTTGAGGGCTTTCATTTTTTCTTCAACCGCTTCCCTATCTTCAGGTTTGACTTTATCTCCTGCGTCCTTCAAAGTTTTCTCGGCCGTATAGATCATGGTGTCCGCATGGTTTCTGGCCTCAATCTTCTCCTTTTTGGCCAAGTCCTCACTGGCATGCTCTTCGGCTTCCTTTTTCATCTTCTCCACTTCGTCTTTAGAAAGTCCGGTCGAACCGGTGATTTTAATGTTTGCTACTTTCCCGCTTGCTTTATCTTTAGCGGTTACGTTGAGAATTCCGTTTGCATCAATATCAAAGGTCACCTCAACCTGCGGTACTCCTCGTGGAGCAGCTGGTATACCGGAAAGGACAAATCGTCCGAGAGATTTATTGTCCGCAGCCATGGGTCGTTCTCCTTGAAGGACATTTATCTCAACGGATGTCTGATTATCTGCAGCAGTTGAAAATATCTCGCTTTTACTCGTCGGGACCGTGGTATTTCTCTGGATAAGAGGCGTAGACACCGCACCGAGTGTCTCAACGCCAAGGGTGAGCGGTGTGACATCGAGTAGCACGACGTCTTTGACGTCGCCGGCTAAGACTCCCGCCTGCACTGCCGCACCTACAGCGACAACTTCATCAGGGTTGACGGAGCGATTTGGGTCTTTTCCAAAAAAGCTTTTAACGGTTTCGATGACTTTGGGCATCCTGGTCATTCCGCCAACCAAGACTACTTCATCTATATCGCTTGCTTTCACTTTAGCGTCGGTCAAGCACTTTTTGACGGGCTCAATAGATTTTTTAATAAGCTCATCCACAAGCGCTTCAAGTTTTGCGCGCGTGAGTTTCATGACTAAATGAAGCGGCCCGTCTTTGCCTTGCGTAACAAAGGGAAGGTTGACTTCAGCTTCTATTGATGAGGAAAGCTCAATCTTTGCTTTTTCAGCAGCGTCCCGAAGTCTTTGAAGGGCTTGCGGATCTTTTCGAAGATCGACACCGTGCTCTTTTTTGAACTCGTCGGCAAAGTAATCAAGGATCACTTTATCAAAGTCGTCACCACCTAAGTGTGTGTCACCATTGGTGGCTTTCACTTCATACACGCCTTCGCCAAGTTCCAAAACAGAGATATCAAAGGTTCCTCCGCCCAAGTCATACACAGCTATTGTATGGGCATTTTTCTTGTCGAGTCCATACGCCAAAGCCGCAGCAGTAGGCTCATTCAGGATACGCATGACTTCAAGTCCAGCAATCTCTCCTGCTTGTTTCGTCGCTTGACGCTGACTGTCGTCAAAGTACGCCGGGACGGTAATAACAGCTTGTTTGACGGTATCGCCGAGGTAGTGCTCGGCATCTGCTTTGATTTTTGACAATACTTTTGCAGAAATTTCCTGCGGGGTAAACTGACGGCCTTCGACTTCCACAACCGCCATGTCGTTTTTGCCGGATTTGATTCCATACGGCAACCATTTCATGTCAGTCTGGACACTTTTGTCACTATACTTTCGCCCCATGAGCCGCTTGACGGAAAATACCGTTGATTTGGGATTAATGACCATTTGACGCTTTGCCACATCACCAACGATATTTTTAACCGGATCAACAACCGACGGTATCACGTTTCTGCCTTCTGCTGAATGAATCACCTTTGGGGCGCCTCCCTCCATGACAGCAACACATGAATTCGTCGTACCAAGATCGATACCGATAATTTTGCTCATATTGTCCTCCTTTAGAAACGCTTGCTAATCTCCTTATAGATTAGCTTAGCGTTTCTTAAGCCCGCCGCTCAAGCGCTCTTTGAGCCGTCTACAAATAGTAGTGAAAAGGCTCAAAGCAAGCTTAGGCGGGTACACGTTGTGCCTCAATACTGTTTTGTTTTCCAACCTTCACCTGCGCTACCCGTATTATTTTCCCATGAAGTGTATATCCAGGCAAGAGCTCTTCAATAACTTTATTTTCTTCTCCCTCAACTACTTCAATGCACTCCATTTCGTGCGGATTAAACGTCTTTCCGACAACGTCAATTTTTTTAACTCCGAGTTCTGTTAAATAACCTGCAAATTCTTTAAGTGCTATTGCAAGACCCTGATCGTTACTATGTTTCAATGCTCGCTCAAACGTATCAACGATTGGGAGTAACCGAACTAACATCATTTCTCCTGCAAACCGACGTATTTCTTTTACCTCATCGTTTTTTCGTTTTTCAAGGTTTTGATAATCAGCAAGCGCCCGTAAATATTTAATTTTCCATTCCTCTACTTGCTTTTCAAGTTCTTCAATACGTTGAGCATTTTGATTGATATCATCTCTTTTTTTCATTTCTTTCTAAGTAACTAAGTAACCAAGTAACGCGTCACCAGTTTCTCCCCATTTCATCGATAAGTCCTCCCGTATAACGGACAACAGGGATAATATACGCGTAGTTAAGTCTCGATGGTCCAACGACTCCAATTGCACCGGTCACATGAGGGGTTGAAAATTTTGTATAGGTGAATCCGCATTGCGAAAGTAAGGTCCGTGATCCAAGTTCTTCTCCGAGAATGGTATCAAATTGATCTGTACTTCGCTCGAGTAGTTCCCACCAAAAACTAAATTGATCAAGAGTAGCAAGCAGAAGATGGGTAAGCTCAAAATCATAAAATTCCGGCATATCTAAAATATTTGCTGCCCCAGCGTAATACAAATCTCCTTCGTTTGTGGCTACCAGCGCAAGCGCTTTTGTTTTCTCTGCTAATGCTTTGGTTGCTTCCCGAAGCATTTTGTCTACCTCTTGCCGATAATCCCAAATCTTCTCTTTGACAGACACTTCATCTGCAACAGACAAATCTTTGAGTTTCATGAGATGATCCACATAATATTTAAGGGCCATAGGCGTAGGCGTCCTTCCAGCAGACGTATGCGGTTGTTTTAGAAGTTTCATATCCGTCAGACGAACCATTTCATTTCGTATCGTTGCAGGAGATACTCCAAGGTTATATTTCTTATCCAAAGTCTCAGATCCAACCGGCTCTGCGGTTGCGATATAATCTTCTATGACAGCCTTAAGTATCTGAAGTTGTCTTTCGCTAAGGTTTGGTATTTGATCCATATATGTATAAGAAATTCCAAATCCCAAGCATCAAATTCCAAACAATATCAAATTACTAAGAACCAATGCTCAAAACGTTTAGAATTTGGAATTTTAATATTGGAATTTGTTTGGTAATTGGAAATTGCTGCTTAGTATTTCCGTCGTTTACGACGGGTTAGCAGTAATATACATCGAGTGCTAATCCATGTCAATACCTTTCTTTCTAAATTCTTTATTTTCCTACGGTATTAACCTATTGCGTACAAACGACAAGTTTACCATAATAGACATACATGAAAAAAATTATAGTAATTCTCGTAACTCTTATCCTCCTTGCAGCTATACCCATAACATTATATGTTTTAAATCAAAAACAAGAGCTGCGTAAAAAAGCGGCCCCCGCTACAACGCTTTTACTTGCTCCATCAACATTTACCAAAAAAATAGGCGACGAATTTACTGTAGAAATTAAAATCAATACAGGGGAAAATCAAGTACTTACGACTGAACTTCACCTTACCTTTGATGCTACAAAACTTCAGGCTATTTCCATCGTCAATGGTCCTCTTTTCCCAAATGTTCTTTCCTCTGGTGTTGTGGAAAGCGGTGCTGCATCTATCACTGTTGGTGCTGCAAACTCTACCTCACCGGTTACAAGCTCTGGCACTGTTGCGACACTTCGTATGAAAGCATTGGAAAAAACCGACGCTCCCGTGTCAATACGCTTTGCGGCAACGACCTTTGTCGGTGCGTTGAAAGAGTCATCTAAAAATGTTCTTATCGGAACAACTCCTGCAACGGTTACGATTACAGAGGACTCTACCCAAGAGACCGTTACAGATAGAGCATCGTTACAAAATAAAGGTTTATCAAATTTTTCATCTTTTACCCCTATTTCATCTACAAGCTCTGATGAAAAAGACACACCTGAAGCATCAATAAGCGCTGTAACAATACTATCGGAATCACTCGACAATAAAGTATCTGATCCGAAACCCGTTATAAAAGGCAAAGCACCACCTGGATCTACAGTTACGGTGACGTTCTATTCAACACCAGTCACGTGTATCGCCGTTGCTGATGAAAACGGTGACTACTCATGTTCACCAGATACACCACTAGAGGAAGGACCGCATGATGTCGTTGTGTCAGCAGCAGCTAGCGATGGAACTAATCTGACAACGTCATCAACTATCGTCGTTGATGCATCAGGCACGAACTCGGCCACAAGTAGCCCGTTGCCAACTTCTGGCAATACTGAAATGACACTACTCATGCTTGTTTTGGCAATGCTTCTTATAACAAGTGGTATTGTCATACCAATTGTTACTCGATAAGTATGGAAAATTATTTAGCACACCGAGTATCACCAAAAACCTCATCATTTATTTCACTTATCGCTCTTCTTTTTTTTCTTCCACTGCTTCTTTTGGGTACATATCAAACAGCGGTCCTTATCTCTCGCGCATCAGGAAAAGCTGCAAAAATTACAGTTAATACCAAAGCACCGCTTGAAGAAATTAAAACAGATTTCTACCATGCTTTCGCTCAAGGCGGAGAAGAATCGACTGATATGCTCTCCCCAATCCTAAGTGAAGTATCAGCACTCAAACCAAAACTTATTCGTCTTGATCATATTTATGATCACTATGACGTAGTCAATGGATCCGAAGACAACCTTTCGTTTGACTTCGCTGGTCTTGACCGGGCTATCGATACAATTCTTGCAACAGGCGCGAAACCACTTCTGTCTCTTTCGTTTATGCCATCAGTCATTGCCAAAGAAGGGGTTATTATCAATCCGCCTCGCAGTTGGGACCGATGGGCCGAGGTGGTAAAACAAACGATAGAGCGCTATAGCGGAAAAAATGGAAAAAATATAAGTGGTGTCTATTATGAAGTCTGGAATGAACCGGATTTAGATCAATTTGGTAGCTGGAAAATGGGTGGAGAAAAAAGTTATCTTCAGCTCTATCGCTATGCAGCAATAGGCGCGGGTCGCGCACAAAACGTGAATCTTTTTTATCTCGGTGGACCTGGCACCACGGGACTTTATAAAAACTGGATACTTGGGCTCGTCACGAGTGGAAACCGCGTTGACTTTCTCTCATGGCATAGCTACTTGAAAGACCCGTTGCAATTTGACCGCGACCAAAAAAATCTCATCACCTGGTTGCAACCCTATCCACAATATGCAGTGAAACAAAAACTTATAACTGAATTCGGCTTCACAGGTGCAAAAGATAAACGATATGGCACGGCATTCGGCGCAGCACATACCGCAGCAGTTATACGACAACTCATCTCAGGCGGACCAACGTATCTATTTTCATTCCAACTTAAAGACGGACCGGGACAAGAAGATGGAAGCGGATGGGGCCTTGTCACACATGAATCAAATGGTAAACGGATTAAGCCCCGTTACAATATTTATTCACTGCTCGACAATATGGCTGGCACTCGCCTGCTCCTTACCGGAGAAGGGACATGGGTCACTGGGTTTGCAAGCATAAAAGGAAGCTCTATTCAGGTACTTCTTGTCAATTTTGACCCAACCGGTTCCCATTCAGAAACAACACCAGTAACATTCACCAATCTTGACCCCGGAAGTTACACATATAAACAAAAATATACTCCTTCAAGTATCCCGAGCGTGTCTCTTGCTGATGTACAAATCAAAAACGGCACGTATTTACAAAATGTCCTGATTCCGGCTCAAAGTATTGCTTTTTTGCAATTAACTAAAAAATAGTTATATTCTAAGTGAGCTTATCTTGACCACCGCCATCTATCACTTCACTTGCCGGTTCAAGAAGTACCGTACTTGACTTACTTACTTTCCGAAGAAGAGCTATAAATGATCGTATCTCACCGACACCAAAAACCCACGAAAGAAAGCTATACGTAAAAAGTCCAACAAGTCCAGCCGTCCCAGTAAGAAGAAGAAGACCTAAAGTTCTCGTTGTATCAAAAACCAATTGATCAAAAAGTTTCATAGGGATATACAGTGTAATCGCGGTAACAAGTGCCGCAACAAGCATCTTTATGGGAGATACAATGAGTTTTGCTCTCGGAAAATAGCCGAGTCGTTTATCTAAAATAATAAATAAAACAAATGAGTTGAGGATGCTTGCTACGGAAGTAGATAATCCCAAAGACCAAACAGATAGATGGAGAACCCGGATAAAGTAAATACTTAGGATCGTATTAACAAGTATGGATACGACTCCCACAATCACCGGTGTTTTACTATCATAGAGTGCATAAAAACCACGAGCAAGTACTTGAGAAACTGCTTGGGCAAAAAGTGAAATACTAAACATTGCTAGTGTCATACCAGTAAGCACAGTCGCACTCCAATCAAATCGCGAAGCACCAAAAACTAATCGAACGATTGGTATGCGTAAAACAATAAAAAATACTGAAAGAGGTAATATGAAAAAAAGTATTTGGTGGAGAGACCGAAGGATGACGTGCTGAAATTGCTGCCGATCTTCCAATGCTTCAGAAATTGAAAGTGTTGGTAGAGCAGCTTGAGCGATCGTCGTCCCGAATAGTCCGATCGGTAGTTGTTGTAAATGTTGAGCAAAATTAAATATCGTCACCATACGCGCTCCCAAAAGACTTGCCAGTATAAGATCTACTGTCGTATCTATTTGACCAATCGCAAGTCCGATCGTTCGTGGAAGCATGAGTTTGCCTACTTCCCGTACACCAGGGTGGCGATAGTACATTTCAAATCTATACCGATACCCCACGGAAAAAATAAGAGGAATTTGTATGACCATAAAAAGAACTGCACCGATAGCAACACCGACAACCGGTGCCATAAGTCCAAGAGCTGGAGTTAACAGTAAAATGCCAGCTATAATGCCAAGATTATAGATAACCGGAGCAAGAGCGGGAACGAGAAACAACTGATACGCTTGTAATAGCCCAGTAAACAAGTTGCCTATAAGAAGCGGAGTCACCTGAAATGCTATCATAAATCGAGTGTACGTTACCATTTGCTCAATCTGTCCGTCGGAAAAACCTGGTGCAAACATTTTTGAAAATTCCCTCGCCCATATAAAAAAAGGAAGCGCGATAAGTATGAGGATGAGAAGCGATACATTAATAAGTGTCGATACCATGCTCCATGCATCATTTTCCTTTTTTTGGGTTAAATATTTTGTAACAACCGGTATAAATGCAGAAGTTAAGGCACCCATGACAAGAAGTTCGAAGAGGAGATTCGGCAGTCGAAATGCCGCAAAATATACTCCCAGCTCATCAGGAGCAAAACGAGCCGCAAGCAAACGATCTCTGATAAGTCCCAGTAATCGAGAAGTCAAAACCATCAAAGCAAGCACAAATGCTGCAGCGCCAACACTTTTTTGTTTTTTGACTAATAATGCAACAACTCGTTTCACCTTTCCTATTATAGTTTATGAAGAGTATTACTTTAAACCATGAATATGGTGTGATATACTTGACACCTCATGCCTATCATCAAACAAGCACATAAAAAAATGCGTCACGATCGCAAGCGTAGTATTATTACTATGCACATACGAAGGCACCTGGCAGATGCGGTAAAATCTGCACGAAAATCTCCTACGAAACAACATCTTGCAAAAACTTTTCGACTCCTCGATAAAGCAGCTAAAAAAAACATAATTCACAAAAATAAAGCTTCTCGTCTCAAATCTCGCCTCTCACGACTTCTTGCCAAAAAGTAATCCGACAAATAAACAAATCCGAAAATACTACAAATGAATGGGGGATAAAGTAATGTTTTCATTGTCGGATTGGTAGTATTGGTTTATTGGTAGTATTGGTTTATTATTGAGGTATGCCTGCCACTCCTTCACTATCAATAAACCTTCTTGGCACTCAAGACCTTGAGCATTCTCCTCAGGGGAGAATTGTTCAATGGGCACTCACCTATGGTCGTTATATTATGATAGGTACGGAAATTGTGGTACTTCTTGCATTTATATCTCGATTTAGTTTAGACAGAAAACTCACCGACCTGAAAGAAGAAATCTCTCAAAAACAAGCAATACTTGAAGCAAACGTATCATTTGAACAAGATGTACGAAATCTTGTAGGAAAAACGACCCAGATCCAATCTCTCTTAAAAGATGAGTCTAAGCTTGCTGATATATTATCGCTTCTTCGTACTCTGTTACCACCTGGTGTATATCTTGAATCTGTTGATATAAATCCAACAGAAGTACATGGAAAGGCGATAGCTTCAACAACGCAAGGTTTTGCACAATTTCTGGGTAGCATCCAATCTGCTAAAAATATTTCGCAAGTAGACATAGGAGAAATTCATAAAAATCCAATTACTGGTATTGCATTTGATTTTCATGCTCATTTAGTGCCAACAAAATCTCAAATAACACCAAAAAAATAATGAGGACGAACACCTATGGACTATAAATCAGAATTTGAACGATATAAACGATATTACCTATCCCTTGAGACTTCAGTAAAAAAACCAGCATATCGCTCGTATACCGCGGCAATTTTTTCATTTCTTGCTATCTCGTTATTTAGCTGGTATGCAATATTGCCGACACTGCGAACAATTCTCTATTTGCGTCGAGAGATAAGTGATGACAAAAAAGTAAGTGCGCAAATGGAAGAAAAAATATCTGCACTTATAGAAGCTCAAGAAGTATATCAATCTATTAGTCCAAGGCTTCCCGTCCTCTTGGAAGCTTTACCGGAGTCACCAGAAGCTGTCTCTTTGGTTTCTCAGTTAAAAAATCTTGCTACGTTCTCGGAAGCTTCTCTTTCGGGTGTCCAGGTCGGAAGTTACATGCTTAACTCTCTTGAAAAAGAACCTATAAATGAAACAAGTGAGGTAACTACAAAAACTGTAGAAAAAACTCCTAAGTCAACGGCAATCACTCCAAAGCAACCGCAACATACACTGTCTGTATCTCTTTCATTATCCGGGTCTTATAAGTCAATTGAATCATATGTAACAGGTCTTATGAATATGAGAAGAATTGTTACGATAGAATCAATAAAAATTGAACCAAAAACCGAAGGAGAAAGAAGCGATGCACCATTAAAACTCGCTCTTCGGCTCGTCACGTATTATACCAGGTAGTAGTCCCCCCCTAGCGGGATCACTACCTGGTATACTAGAAAGTAATACTATTTTTATGGAACAGGATCGTGAAATTCTTCTCGTATCTGTATTTACTTTTTTTACCGTATTATTATGGATTTTTTTTGAACTCGTCAAAACGGTAAAAACGTCAACAGTTGCTCCAACAGTTCGTTATGTCATTACCCCTTTGACAGCAAAAATTGATACGAACATACTAGACAGTTTAGAAAAGCGAGTAAACTACTCACCATGAATATACCAACGAAATTCCCAACGATTTTTGGTCTTATTCTCCTTATCGCTTTTATTGGTAGCATCATCTTTGGATTTGAAAGAATTAGTCGTATAACTACGAACGCTGCTCCAACTGTTGCTCCAACAAATGTCATCGTCACAAATATTACTGATACTTCCTTCACGGTAACATGGACAACACATGACGATGCATCTGGAGCTATAACAATTGTCACAGAACATGAAAAAAATCAAGTCCTGTATGACGAGCGTGACACGCAAGGATCAATTGGAAAATATGTGACCCATAGCATCGTCGTACGCAATGCAAAACCATCTTCAAGGTATCAGGTAACAATACTTTCCAATGGAAAAACATATCTTAATCAAGGAAGTCCTTGGGTTGTACAAACAGGAACACAACTGACGTCTTTGCCAAATAATTTAGAACCGGCGTTTGGCACCGTATTATCTGATAACGACGAACCTGCAACCGGAGCAATAGTGTACTTGTCTCTTGAGGGAAGCCAAATTCTATCATCACTTGTTTCTTCTTCTGGATCATGGATTATTGCCCTCAATACAATTCGTAAAGAGACACTAGAAAGTTTTATTGAACCCGAGCAACGACTCACGGAAGTTATAACAATCCGAAGTGGAACAAACGAGTCGTATGCAACAACTGATACGCTCAATGACGCACCTGTTCCAGCGATACGTCTGGGAAAATCGTATGATTTTCGTAAAATTCAAGTCAAAAATACGAAATCGCAAGAAAAACAAAGTAACACATCATTCGTAGATCTTGCAACCATACCAAATGTTTTAGGAAGTCAAACAATCGAAAAACCAACTCCTCAACAAATATTCTCGCTTATAAGCCCGGCACAAGATGCCTCATTGTCAACCTTTGTTCCAAATATTAGTGGCACTGGTATCCCGGGAAAACGAGTAGCCGTGACCTTGGGCATTAAAAAACCATTTGGCGCATCGGTGGTTGTAGGGAGTGACGGGAGTTGGCGTTATACCCCAAGTGAAAAGCTTACTTCCGGAAAACAAAGCGTTACCGTCACCTCTGTTGACGCAAACGGAAAACCAAAAGCAATTACCCATACTTTTGAGGTTCTCAAAAGCGGTACCCAGGTATTAGGGGAAGCAACGCCATCTGCAACACTAACTCCAGAAGCTACACCGACAGACACGCTTTCCGGACAACCACTCCCGACAAGCGGATCAATACTCCCGACTTTACTTTTACTCGTACTTGGTGTAAGTCTTATTTCAAGTGGAGCAATAATCTTTGTCAAATAGCTTGTATAAGGCACTTGACGGATACTAGAGAAGGCTCTAACTTGGATATAGGGCTAATAATATACGGCTTATATTTTTATATATCTGAAATAATTTATTGGCTACTACATCCATGGCTGATGATATTGTTGATGCTGCTCAAAAAAAAATAAATAGCGCCGCTCAATCAACTATCGGTGGTAATCCTCTGCAATCGAACAATGATTTGCTAAAAGAACCATCAGCAAATGAACAATCTTCACAGCAAAAAAGCAGTATAACCGCGGTGCAACCATCTACCACGACTCAAACAAATCCGACATCACGATCAAAATCTGATCTACCTTCTGATGTTACATCTGATACTGAGACTGTATCATCGATAATGGAATCGGTTCTTTCAACTGATGTGAATAAATCAGAGAATCCTCCTTCGGAAATCTCTTCAGATAACACTAGCGAGCAAAGGAAAAATATTGAGGCAAGTAAAACAATAGATGACACAAAACAAAAACAGAACAAACCACCAACAGACAATGTCTCCTCTTTATCCGTTGATGATACTCATACAGATCTTACTCCAACTGTTTTGCCACCACCCAAACAACCAAAGCATGGAAAATCCGGCCCCATTATAGCAATCGTTCTACTTTTTCTCCTGACCATTCCGCTTGGTGTTTTTTTTATATCTCAACAGCGCCAAATAGCAGAAATTCGCAGTAAAGCCACGGGTCCGTATCCCAGCGGTAACAACTGTAGTCGAAACACTGATTGTCTCTCCGGTTACTGCGATGGACCTTCTGGAGTATGTAAACCTCAAAATCCAGCATATAAATTACCTAACGGAGAAAACTGTGTAAAAGGTGATAACTGTACCTCTGGTTACTGTGACGGCCCAAGAGGTGTATGTTGGCCAAACCCCAATGCAACAACGACAGCTCCTCGGACTACCCCAGCCATTCCAACTTCTACTGCCGGCACTACCCCGTCGGGTGGTCCAACACCCACACCAGATTATGAAAATTTTGATTACATCACGTTTAGCTGTGATACGTGCGGTTCTGATAGACGCTGCCAAACGGAAATCGGTACGAATCCACAATTTTCTACCGGAGCAAATCCTGGCTCTTGTAACCAAATAGACAAAAGAGCAAAAGGATCAAACGGAGATTGGGAAGCTGTATCATTATGCGATTCCAGTTGTAGCGGTGGTGGATCACAGGAACAAAAAGACGAAGAAAAAGACGAGGATAAAGATGATGAAGATAAAGATAAAGATAAAGACGGCGGACTTGAGTGCAAAAAAATAAAAATCTATAAAGATGGACAAGAAGTTGATAATCCATCAACGCTTATGCCAGGCGATCAAATCGTCGCTTCTGTCAAAGGAGATAATGCGAAAAAAGCGCATATCAGACTCAACGGTGCAGCGTGGGTGGAAACAGATACAAAAAATGATAAAGGAGAATTTATCAAATCATTTACTATACCAAATGACGCAACAAAAATAACACTAGAAGCAGAGGTCAGTAAAGATGGAAAGAAATGGGAATAATATGACATTTTTTAAAAAATATTGGTATTTACTGCTTATCGCAATTACGACAGTTGGACTTGGTATCGTAACGATTTTGACGGGCCAAAAGTTAAAAACAGCCAGTCCCGTCGCGCCTTCCGTTCCTCAAGAAGAACCGAAAGCAGTCGAGCCAGCGTGTCGATTAACGTTTACACTAACTCTTCCAACGAATACACCGACTCCTACAGTAACACCAACTGGCTCTCCTACAGCTACACCAACTCCCTCCGCCACTCCCACCGCAACACCAACGGCAACAAGTACTCCCGGCCCAACGGCAACACCAACTCCCACACCACAACCAGGAGCTCCAAGCTGCAATAGCACGTGTTCCACAGATAATGATTGTCCAAATAATCTCCTTTGTAGTGGCGGGAGATGTCGTAACGCATCCTGTGTTGATCGATCAAATTGTACGTGCGTGACAACACAAATTACAGTTGAGCCAACAGAAGCTGCACCTCTTGTGCAGGCTACACCGTCGCCACTTCCGACGCCAAAAGTTCCAGTTGCAGGTATTGGACCAAATGTCCTTGGAGCCTCTGTAATCACTATCGGAGGTCTACTTATACTTCTTGGATTAGTTTTATAAAAGAAGAGTTATTGTAGCTTCTCTTTTATATGTTCATGAATTTTTTCAAACGATTCCTTTGGTACGAGGACGTATTTCCCATACATCCACAAAGGAGGAGACATAAGATCATCTTCAAGCGATATACGCGTGATTGACTCTTGGGAAATTCGCGAAGCAATTTTTGCTATGGTAGCGAGCTCACCGATACGCATATCTGTTTCCGTCGCGTTATCAAACGCAGTTATAATTTCTGAAAGTGTACGAAAATGTTCATACGTCGACCAGCTAAGAAGCTTTTGTTTTATGGCTACCATCACGTCTTGTTGGCGTCTAGCGCGTGCAAAATCGCTTCCTTCATCACCTTCAGAGTGGCGGCTCCGTACATATTTTAGTGCCCGCACTCCATCCATATGTTGTAATCCTTGCTCAAACGTAATCACTTCATATCGACAAGCATATGTAGTGTCACCACCGCATAGATCATTTTCTTTTCCCTCTATCGGAAACTCCGTATCAGTAAATGCTTTCGGCACCACGATATCAATACCGCCGATTCGGTCAATGACTTTCGTGAAACCTGAAAAATCTATAAGAAGAGTGTATTGCATGGGTAACCCAACGACATCTTCAACAACGGCTTTCGTAAGTATGACGCCACCGCCTTTTTTCTTTTCTTCACCATAATGATACGCGCTATTGATTTTATCTTTTAACGTATCGCTCCAAAGGTCTCTTGGTAGAGAAGTAAGCGCTATTTTGTTACCTTTGCCATCTATGGATACCACCATCATAGTATCGGTTAAATCTGCCCCTGTATGAGTACCACCACCAATACCAAGAATAAGTATATTCGTCCTTCCATTTGATGATTTTAGTGGCACACCCGTATCAAAAGCAAGGTTCCATGCGGTGAGCGGAGTAATTCCGGTCTGATGCATAAATTCGTTCGTCCAGAAAGCTAATTTTGTGAATACATAAACGAATACAAAAAGTATCGCCATAACGATACCGCGTTGTACGTAGGGGGTTAGGAAACGTCTTATTTTAGGATGCATGATAGATTAGATCGAGGAGCTACGTGTGATTATCTTATAAAATTTTTCCGGATCTAGACTAGCTCCACCAGGTAAAACGCCATGTATCGATTCTTGCGAAACAAACGATGCCACATTATCTGCCGTTACGCTCCCACCGTAAATAACGACCGAAGCTTTCGTTTTAGATTTAATTTCTTGTATTACACGGTTGGCATTCTCTGGTGTATCAGTTTTTCCTGTACCAATAGCCCAGATTGGTTCATATGCAACAACATCTACCTGAGAAGGAACTGATGTTGACTCATCTGGTACACAATAAATTATCTGCAGTCCGACACTTTTGGCTTGTTCTACTTTCTTTTGTAAAACTGCGTCATTTTCTAAAAAATACTTTCGTCGTTCCGAATGACCAATGATCACCCACCGAGCAAATTCTTTTATCTGAGACGCGCTCACTTCTCCTGTATAAGCCCCAACATCATACGGGGATACATCCTGCGCCCCAAGTTCAATAGATATATGGAGATGATCAATCTCTTGCTTAAGCAAGTAAAGAAGCGTAAAGGGCGCACAAAGGATAGTACAAATATTGCTCAATTGGTCATTGTGATTTGAGATTTGTGATTTGAACGATTGAAGCCATTCTTGTGCTTCGACAATACCTTTGTTACTTTTCCAATTTCCGGCAATAAATAGCTTCTTCATATGCTACTATTATATGTTATGGCCCATACCCTTCTCAATGATCTTAATCCTAAACAACAAGAAGCAGTGAAGCAAACAGAAGGTCCGGTCCTAATCCTCGCCGGAGCAGGGAGTGGAAAAACTCGAGTATTAACCTACCGCGTCGCGTATCTTATTGCAGAGAAAAAAATATCACCTCATACCATTTTAATGGTTACGTTTACCAATAAAGCAGCCAATGAAATGAAGGAACGAATTCGACTTTTACTTTCTCAACCATCCAACCATCCAACCATCCAACCATCCGCAACGCCCTTTGCCGGCACGTTCCATTCGCTATGTGTCAAGATACTGCGAAAAGACGGCATCCATATAGCAGTTCCCCCGTCATTTGCGATCTATGACGAAGGCGACCAATTAGATGCGATAAAAGAGATTATGAAAAGACTGGATATTTCAACGAAAAATTTTAATCCAGGCGCAATTCTTCATACGATTTCTCAAGCAAAAAATGAACTTATTGGCCCCACGGAGTACGCACAATATGCGCGAGGGTATTTTCAGGAAACGGCTCTTACCGTCTATGTCGCCTATCAAAAAATATTAAAAGAAAACGAGGCGCTTGATTTTGACGATTTACTCGGTAAAACTGTCGAGCTTTTCCAAAAGAATCCAAATATCTTGGGAGAATATCAGGAACGTTTCCGTTATATCTTAGTTGATGAATATCAAGACACCAATCACGCACAATTTAGTATTATTAAACTTCTTGCCAAGCGGTATCGCAATATTTGTGTTGTTGGTGATGCAGCCCAAAGCATCTACCGATGGCGCGGAGCTGATTTTCGAAATATTAATAACTTTAAGATAGACTATCCGGATAGTAAGGTATTTCATTTGGAACAAAACTATCGTTCTACACAAGCAATTCTAGACACTGCTTTTGGTGTCATTTCAAAAAATTCATCCCACCCGATCCTTAAACTTTGGACAGATAATAAAAAAGGAGACAAAATAACTCTCTACGAAGCTCGAAGCGAACATGATGAGGCAAATTTTCTCGTACAAACCATTCTGCAGTCATCTCGGCCGTTTTCTGATATCGCAATACTATACCGGACCAATGCGCAATCTCGAACCATAGAAGAAGCATTCTTGCATGCAGGAATTGCCTATGTCCTTGTTGGGGGAGTTCGATTCTACGAACGGAAAGAAATTAAAGATGTCATTGGTTACCTTCGTGTCGTTTTTAATCCCAAAGACATGGTCGCATACAAACGCATCGAAAAACTCGGCAAAGGGAGACTTGAACGATTTCTTACGTTTCTTGAGACAATCTCAACAGACAATAAACTGATTACTCTTTCTACTCTTGAGCTTCTTGACGCCATTATTGAATCCACAAAATACCTTGAATTATATGACGCAAATAAAGAAGAAGAAGCCTATCGATTGGAAAATATCAAAGAACTTCGATCGGTTGCAACAGAGTTTCCCCTGTTACAGGAATTTTTGGAAACTGTCGCTTTGACTGAAGCCCAAGAATCCAAAATGGCAAAAAAAACTGAGCACGCACATAGTACAAATGGAGCTATTACCCTCATGACGCTTCATGCAGCAAAAGGCCTAGAGTTTGCGATTGTATTTATGGTTGGCATGGAAGAAGGATTGTTCCCACATAGTCGAAGTCTTATGGACAAAGAGGAACTTGAAGAGGAACGAAGGCTTTGTTATGTGGGAGTGACGCGTGCTAAAGAAAAGCTTTATTTAACGTATGCAAATCGTCGGCTATTTTTCGGCACAAGGACACAAAATATGATCTCCCGTTTTATTGCAGATATGCCACAACACACGCTAGAACTTAATGTATCGCTTGATCCAATTCGTTCATTTCAAGAAAACGATTATCTTTTGTAACACTAGAAAATAAATCCGAAAAGTGTTAGAAGGAGGAATAGGACTGTACCAAATACCACGAGAATCGATAACGCTATCTCAACCTCCAAAAATACTCGTGATAATCCCTTGACATGTCCAAAGGAAAAAAATTTTGTAAACAGACGGCTATCTATCGGAAGCCATAAGGCAGGAGTTTCTCTATGAGATTTATTCTTTACTCTTATTCGTTTACTCATAGCAAAGTCATTGTAACATATTGGCAAAAGTCAGATAATACAAGCTGTGAAAAGTCCTATTTCAATAGTGCGGCGAGCCACATCGGACGATAAAAAGAAATGGAATGAAGTTACTCGTCATCCTCTCCAATTGTGGGAGTGGGGAGAATTTCGCGCATCAATGGGCATAGATGTTGTGCGCTTAGTAGTTGAACAAAATGAAAAAATTATAGACGGGTGGCAAATTACGTTTCATAACATTCCATTCACTTCGTTGGCAATTGGATACTTTCCCAAAGGACCCTTGCTGACACAAGTAATGCTTGAGGCACTAGCAACACTAGGAAAAGAAAAAAAGGCAATTTTTATCCAACTCGAGTCAAATGTCCCGTGTCATTGCGAGGAGCGAAACGACGCGGCAATCTCTATTGATCCATCTACAGAGATTGCTTCGCTGATCGCTCGCAATGACAAGCTGTTGAAGCTTTCCCACCACCCTTTATTTACGAAATATACGTTTGTGCTAGATCTTACCAAATCGGAAGATGAACTCCTTAAAGCGATGCATCCAAAAACCCGTTACAATATAAAAGTCGCGCAAAAACATGATGTCGTTATTCAAGAAAACAACTCATTGGACGCATTTGACACATACCTCTCACTGACGAAAGAAACGACCAATCGTCAGGGGTTTTACGCCCATAATGAAACCTACCACCGCCGTATGTGGGAAGTTCTTCATCCTGCCGGTATCGCCAAACTCTTTACCGCGACGTACCAGGAAAAAATCTTAGCGGCCTGGATCATTTTTACTTGGAACGATACCATCTATTACCCGTACGGGTCTTCTTCAAGAAATCATAAAGACGTTATGGCGCCCTATCTTTTATTATGGGAAATAGCGCAGTGGGGCAAACGAAATGGCTACAAAAAATTTGATCTGTGGGGTGCCATCGGTCCGCACGCCTCAGCAACTGACCCATGGTATGGTTTTCACCGGTTTAAAGAAGGTTTTTCTCCCCAACTCGTAGAATGTACCGGTTCATATGATCTTATCCTACGACCCTTTTTATATCGCACCTATACAATACTCGATACCCTCCGTTGGAAATTCCTAACAATGAATCGCAATGTATAATATAGTTCCCTAATATTTCATGTTATCTTGTTTTAAAACAAAGTAACATGAATCTCCAATGGAGATACAACAATCACCTTTTTATAAAAAGTACATAATCAAACTTGGATGGAATGTCGTCCACCATCAGGGATTTATTATTTTTATCAAACAATTTCCGTTGTACGGAGGATTGGCAAAAATCCAAAGAATTACTACGTTACTTAATCCCGATAAACTTATTCCACTTCTCAAAAAGTTTCGCGTCCGTCGAATCATCGTCGAACCGGATGCCAACGTGTTACAACGAGACTTTGACCAGTGGGTAACGCAGCTATCCCAAAGCTTTACCATCACCACAACACCCTATTTACCGACCAAAACAATACGCATCGATCTTAAACCGTCTGAAGATGACATTTTTCATAATTTTTCTGAAGCGAAGCGCCGAGCGGTCCGCAGAGCTACCCGCCATCATGTGCTCATCAAGGAGTCCTCTGATATTCGTGTGCTAATTACTATCAAAAACAAATCATCCGGTTTCTTGGGTTTTATCACGACGTATGGAATTGATAAACTTTGGCCCATCTTTGCTCCCGACCATGCCGCCATCCTGCTTGCTTATCAGGGTAAGGTCATTGCGAACCCCGACGTTGAGGAGGGGCGCGGCAATCCCCAAACTGTTCAGAGATTGCTTCGTCGCTTCACTCCTCGCAATGACAATAAAACGGTTGGCGGCGTATTGCTCATCTTTTGGGACTCTGTCGCCTACTACTGGATCGCGGGCGCAACGCGCGAAGGAAAAAAGTTGTTTTCGCCGACGCTCCTCGTGTGGGAAGCACTGAAACTTTCAAAAAAACGCGGAATGAAGCAGTTTGATTTTGTCGGCGTCTGGGACGAGCGAAGTCCCAAACAATTTCATGAATGGAAGGGCTTCACCAAATTCAAAGAAGGGTTCGGAGGAAAGGCGCTGTATTATCCAATAGTAAAATAGCTATTTCCATCATAGGCATTTCTGTATTGATTCTCTCGGTTTAACACAGAAACTCACAGAATTGACGACGCCATTGTCTGAACTCTTGCATTCAAGGCCAAGTGTACAAGTTTTCCCTTCTACATTGTGCAAACCTTTTGGTCCACATACTTCACATTCTTGAGAGTAACTCTTCTGATCTAAGAATCTAAAGGTGGAGAGGATTTGGTCGAATATATAAAGAGATTCTTTTTCATCAAAGTAGATCTCATAGGTCTTACCATTTTTATTCACTCTTGCTAAGGTATACCAGAAAGGAAAAGGACCCGTTTCAACATTGGTGAAGGTGAATATGTATTGTTTTGCTTGTATTCCGCTAAGATTTATGCTCTTTCCTTCAACTGTATAATACTTAGTTTTTTCTGGCTCGGGTTGTATCGAGTTATATGTTTTGGTTTCCAGTGTATACCTCCCGCCCCTTGCGCAAGTGGACATTTCGACCGGGCCTACCTGGTTTCCTACACCATCATTAGTTACAGTTAATTCCTCTCCGGGACAAATTAGCCTGAGTAGTCCTTGGTTGGGGTATTTTAACGAATACCCGTTTTCTATATTTGTGTAAATTTCCCAGTCGGCGGTAGCCGCAGAACCATTCGGTTCACGGTAAAGGTCGGAGAAAGAAGTAGGTGAAGGCATAGGGGCGTTATCCACTTTGATGATCTCATCGAGGCGATTGACTTGTTGTTTGAGTTGCCAATTTTGATAGCCTAAGTAACCGATAGCAGTTAAGAACAAGGCAATGCCTACGATGGAAAGAATAGTATGAGAAAAAGATTTTTGAGGTGTTGACAGCGAAGTTTGAGGTTCCTGAATACCTAAATTTTGCGGTTGTTGAGGAAGTACGGGAGTATCCATTGATCCCATTATTCACGCTATGAAAAATAAAATCAATAAACGCGGTCTATCCCCTTGACTTCTCTTTTATGCCGATCCCATAATCATAAAAGATGAAGAAAAATAAGAAAAAATCATACAACGATACGGTACGTACACCGGTTGTCATCGGTGTACTGTTGTTGAGCGCGGCATTAGTGGTAGGTCTCGTTATCTACACCCAGCAACCAACCCCTCCGATAGACGTCGGTGCCGGTGAAAACACGGAGAGGGAACATGAACCAAAGAATACTCACACGAACGATACCATCGCCACCGCGACTGTTCCGACGTTACCTCTTGGTCAGAAACACGGAGGGAAGATTTCTTCAGGGGATCTAGATTTTTGGAAAGTAAGCCTCGAGCCTGAGCGAAGATACCAACTCCAGATGGTTCGCAGCGAGGGTGGCGGCGGCGGGACGGGAGACGACATGAAAGACCAGATTGTCTGGGGCCTGGCTGATAGTTCCGGTGTCATGGTTGTCAGTGATAAGAAAAAGAACTTTAACTATCTGATACCGGCTGACAGTGATGGTACCTATTATGTCAGAGTTGATACGTTGCCTCCTGGACATCCGAAATACAAGCCTGATGCTGGAGAACTGGGATACAAGTTTGTCATAAAAGATATTACCGATAAAGAAGATTAACTCTGTCCTGTTACCAGCCACGCTACCCACGCTCGCGAAAAGGATGTACCAAATTCAAAGAAGGCTTCGGTGGCACACCGCTGTATTACCATGTGTTTCTCGTGCTGCTATTTTTGCAAGCCGCCGACGATGCCGTACATCGCCGGTAAAGGGGGTGGCAAGAAACCCCTCTGACTTCACTATTTAAGTGACCCACCAGAGGTTTGTAAGGGTTGCTAGTCGTTTGACCTCCTCCGTTGCCTCTCGTGTATGGGGATTCCGATTATGAAGCTAATTTACCCGAAGGGAGGGACTCGGAATAGTATTGTTTTTGGCGTTGCGGTCGCAACGCGATTGGCAATACTTTTTCACGGTTTAAAAGAACAGGTGCAGGCATGTTTCACCCGACGGGTGCAGTCGTAGCAGTCGTACGTGAACACCAACTCCCCCGGCCCGTTGCCGCTAACGATCGGGTATGATAGAGTTATTATATTATGCATAAAAACTTGCTCAAACAGCATGGCCTATTTATAATCTTTGCTGTTGTTGTGGTAGGTGTCCTCGTGGCTACTTCAAATAAAACCGCAGATAAAAATACCGTTACGTATCCGCAGGATTCCTACGCTGCAAAAGAAAAATGTACAACGACATTTATCGTCGTTGCGGTATTCTCTGACCAAGTACAGCCCTCACTACCGGAGATAGGAAACAGTGAAGCGGTAAAAGTTGGTGCCAATTGCGGAAAGGTAGTTGTGGAAAAAAAGGGTGGCCAGTCGAAGCGCGGAGCATTTCTTGTCAACAGTGAACTGGAACTCATCGGTAGCGGCAACACATTCATTGATGGCGACAAAATAGACAAAATTGAGTTTACGGTACAACGAGGCACAGAAACAGTCGTGCAACAAGAAGTCGATGCCACCAAGCAAGAAAACGGCGGTAAGCGTGGAAAAGCATTTTGGACTTTACACCGACACAAACTGGGACATATAGCGTAACCATCCGAGCACATAGCCAAACACAAGACTGGGTGGATTAAAGTAATCCATTTCCATTGCCATGCTTCGCAAATGAGGCGGAATTCGCAGAAGTCGCAGTGCCTGCCAGGAGTTGGGCGGAAGTCGCTATATTACCACACTATCATCTAAAATGCGTTATTCACGCTCATCACAAACAGGAATCAAAGAGTATTGCGGAGGATGCTATGATAGAGAAAAGATTTGAAGATATTGCCAAAATTGTCTACCCAAAGAGTAGCACTCCAAATAATAACAAACCTCTCTTTGAATCGCTTCTATTAGCCATACTTCGATTTTGGAGAAACACGTATCTATTATCCTACATCAACAATTATTTTTTCTTAATGACTGAACACGGAGCAAACTCACAAGATGGTGGAATCCTGCCTACACCGCTTCCATCTGGACAAATTTTAGCATCTTGTATACATGCAACATTTCCGTTTCCCGGATTAGGCGTTGGCGTCTTATTACAGCTGGAATGTCCTGCACAATACTCTTTTGCATAAGAAGACCAAACATCCGATGGCTTGCAGCTTGTCGAACCACCCTCTCTTCTTCCATATCCGTCATAACAAGAAAAAGTCATGTAGCGATAACTGTACCCACCACATGAGGTGTCAACGGAAAAACTATTTAATCCAGTTTTACAAACTAGCGGCGTTGGAGTGGGTGTTGGAGTAATATCACAATTTGAACTTTTATAACAGGCTTCTTTTGCTTGAACTGACCAACTTGACGAGGATAAACATTCATCTCCTGTTCCAAGAACTCCCTGTATAGCACCATAACAAGAATATTTTGCGTGTCTATAAAGTTCAGAACCACATGAATCATACGCAGTAAAACTATTCACTCCATATTTACATATCGTCGGTGTAGGAGTTATAGGACAGAATCGTTGACCAGGTTTTGGATCACAGACTACACCATTGACATTGCATCCGGCTGGCATCGGTACACAGGATACCGTTGGCGTTGGTGTTAGAGGAGATACATAATTACCTTTAAAACGGATCCAGTCAATACTGACAGCTGATTTATCGCTAACGCCTTCAAAAGTCATTTCCATGCCGCCGAGAGTAAGCGCTTCTGTTTCTGGAAGGGAAACGGAATACTCGTGCTGCGCTCCATCTGCGCTTGCCGTCAGGATAAGAGTCCGGGGTGCAACTTTTTTGCCAGCAAGCCAATAGCTTACCGGTACAGAAACAACGGGCACTGGTTGGCTTGGTTTTGGTTGCGGCTTCGGTGGCGGACACCACCCATCGACTGGTTCCACCAGCCTACAGTACGGAAGGGCATCAAGACACGTCGGTCGCTCTTTACAGGAAGGGGCAACGCTTGGCTTGGGAAGCGGTGGCGGACACCACTTTTCATTATCACCAAAGAGCATACACGGGATGCTCTTAAATCCGCTCGTGCTTCTTTGTACAACGTTTGAAACCGGCACGCTACTTATATCTGAAGTCATACTCGCAATCGGTCCCGATACTTCTCGTGGCTGTGCGATAGCTTCCCTTTTTATCATTACGGGATCAACGACGACATTAACAGATGGCTTGATACTCATACGCACCTGAAGAGCTTTAGGGCCTTGGCTAAGTTTCGGATTGTCTTTATCGTTTCGAATCGAAGAGGGATTCTGAGAAGGACCGGTCGTGAAGTTCAAATACCCACCCACACTTTTTAGGGAACTACCGAGATTTCTTCCCCGCCAGTTCTCTGTCCCAATTTTAAACTCCCAACTGTACAGTACCCTATCACTATGTACGTTTGATAGGCCCAGCACAGATCCTTCCTGAACTACTTTGTATCCCACGGCAATGGCAACGAGGAGAAACGCGACGCCAAACACGCCAACAACCAGTTGAGTATAGCGCTGCTTATTTCTTCTTGCCATAGGTAGACCTTTCCATCTATCAGAATCTCAAGTTGTATGCGCATTGTCAAGAGGTGAGCAGAAGGTCGGATTATCCCCTTGACTTCTCTTTTATGCCGATCCCATAATCATAAAAGATGAAGAAAAATAAGAAAAAATCATACAACGATACGGTACGTACACCGGTTGTCATCGGTGTACTGTTGTTGAGCGCGGCATTAGTGGTAGGTCTCGTTATCTACACCCAGCAACCAACCCCGCCGCTTGACGCCCGCGCGGGGCAGAACGAAGAACAGGAACAAGAACCCAATGATGCTACCACCAGCGCAACAATCGTAAGAGACCTCGGACAAAAACATCGAGGAAAGATTTCTTCAAAAGATACAGACTTTTGGAAAGTAGTCCTCACTCCCGAGCGTCGGTACCAACTCCAGATGGTAAAAGATGATAATGATAAAGGAGGAGGTACCCAGGGGTCAAAGACCAATATCGGCAATGCCAACCGAAGCGAGGTCACGGTGTTGGAGGACGGATCGATCAAACAAAACACAGGAAACGATCAAAAAGATGAAATTCGCTGGGCGCTTGCCAGCAGCTCCGGCACCCTGGTCGTCGAAAACAAAAAAAAGAACTTTACCTATACCGTACCGGATGGAAGCGATAGGGTATTTTATGTAAAAATATCCTCGCATAACTCTGGTGAACTGCACTATAAGTTCGTCCTCAAAGACATAACCAACAAGGAACAATAAAAAACTCCAGACATCTTTCTCGTCCGTACCAGCATTCTTCGTCCAGAAATCAGGAACCTTGTTTTTGTAACTATCCAACTCAAGGGAACCATTTTTTAATGGTGATCGGGGTGGGAGTAGGAGCGGGGGTTGATGAAGGAAATGGCTGTTTATAGATTAATACTCTTCCGCGATTGAGATCCGTCAGAAACACCTGACTTCTGCATTTTAGTGCGTTTTTAAGTTTATTTTCGAAGCTGTGATAATTTGTCTAGCCTTAAATTTATTAACGTTCAGTTAGTACGTAATTTTTTACCAATTTAGCCTCGGAATGTTACTAAAAATGGATATCTTGCAGAAGTCAGGAGAAAACGGGGGTAAGTGAGGGAAAGCATTTTTGGACTTTACGCCGACCCAAACTGGGACAAATAGCGTAACCATCCGAGCACACAGCCGGTCACAAGGATGGATCGACTAACACATTTCACATATAACATGTACGTTTTGAAGCCCAATAATAAAAATTCCAGATTCCTTTACCGTCGCATGTCACTCTCATTCATAAGAGGCAACCTTCTCTGGGGCGAGTTGGGTAAAGCCTGACTTTGTCAACTGCGGTTGGTCTGTAAAGTTCACAGAGTCCACATATATTGTCCCTGACTGATAGCCGGCAACGGCACGTACGCTCACGGAAACAGTAGGTTTGTCGACAGTTAACGATCCGCTCTTATACATCCAGTCATAGGATCCTCCGGGGAAAGGCAAGTAGTATTGCAGAACCGATCCGTCTTGGTAGGTTACTATGGCCGTCAAACGGATAGTGTTCCCTGATTCGGCTTTGTTTGCCTTCACCCAACCGGAAAGATAGAAAATCTTTCCAGAAGGTGTAGGACCATTGAGTTTTTGATTTATATACTTCCATTTTTTCTTATTTCCGACAAATACAAATGAACTTGTTCCATCTTTAGCAAATTGAGCGGTTTTAACATCCTTTGCTTCCGTATCTTTATTCTTTACCCAATAATCCGGAATCTTATTATTATCACTATCCTGCTCAAAGGAACCATTTTTTATGGTAATTGGACCCGGAGTAGGAGTGGGGGTGGATGACGGAAATGGCTGTTTATAGAGTAATACTCTCCCGCGATTAAGATCCGTCAGAAACAGATTATCGTTTTTGTCAAATACGGGTGAAAACGCTTGGGAGTAGAAATCTTTGAGAGTGTCATCCGGTATCAGGGTAGATGATTTTTTGGAAAGGATATCGGTATACATCTGTGGAAAAGTTTTTCCAGAGTAGCCGGAGAATCCAAGTACCATATGATTTTGAGAATCAAACGCCGGTTTCCAGCCTTCCACGCCGGTAAATTGTTGTGCGGCGGCTGTTGTATTGTAAGTAAGCAACGAAGCTGTATCAATCGAAAATTTACTACGATCAAATCGAAAAAATCGACCACTGCCAGCTTGTTCCAAGTAATAATCAGATATGTATACATGGTGATTTCTATCTTCTGTTACCGTACCCGGATAGCAAAGAGTATTAGGATAATCCGGGTGTTGATCGCACGGAAGCTGCCAACCGATAGTCTCATCGGGAATCGAGGAACCACCGATAATAACATCAATCGTATATGGACCGGCATAGTTGGACGGAACCAAAACCCGAACAACGCGATCATTATTGGGCATTGCAATCCAAAGGTACTTCCCCTCTCGGTCAGCATGAATATCTGTAAGAACAATCTGTTTATTGAGGGAATTTGCTTGTCCTAGAAGGACGAATTTGCTCGATAGGATCTCTTGCGCTGGAAGTTGTCCGTTAGTTAATGGCAACGTATAGCGTTGAATGATTCTATCTTTAAGAATCCATAGGTTTCCTTTAGTGTCAGTATCCATCCTGCCAAAGTCAGGTTTGGAAAATTTTGAAAAATCAGCGACTCCGGCTACTCCGTCTGCTACCTTCCCGTTTATCAGATCGGTAATACCGTTTGGTGTATTCCAATACATGATTCTTCCCGCATCACTGATAATAATCTGTGAATCTGTTGTCACGACATCGCGTGGAGAATCAAAACCACGGTTGCTTAAATAATTATGGTTACCCGGCGGGCTAAAAAATTCAGCAATAGCTGGATACGGTTTTTCAGCAACAGGTGTTGGTATTGGGTGCTGGTAGAAATTAACGTTCTGCGCAAAACTTGAAGCTGCAACAATCACGTCTCCGTCACGGGTGATGCCGATAGATCCCCGCGCATCACAAAGATTACACGTATCATGACCAAGTGGTGAATCACAATACATGTTGGGATTGCCGCATTGTCCGTCCGGCCGGTAGACATCTTTAAACAACGTCTTTTTGACAACGCCGGATGAGTCAAAAAGAACAAGCTGATTGTTATTTGTATCTGAAATCCATATACCGCCACTCGTTGGATCAGTCGACAATGGTACGTCAAACTCTATGCCGTTTGGAAAATTGAAATTTGAAGCAAATAATCTGCCGTTCATACCACTTGTTAGCGCACCATCGTATATGACGACTCGATTATTTTGCGCATCGGCAACATATACCCTGTCACTCGGATCCACCCGAATTGCTGAGGGTCCATTAAGTTTGTTCAATGCTGTCCCGAGAGTGTTTTCAGTAAATGACGACTGGCCAAGGACCAAATTTGCTGATTGGGAAATTTTTCCAGAAGTCAGAGGAAACCGAAGTACCCGATGATTACCGGAATCTGCAACCCACATATTTCCTTTGTTATCTATATCCACGCCTGCGGTATTTCCTATCTCGGCGAGACAAAGCGTTGTACTACTCGGACGAGCTAAGCCCTGATTGCACATTCTTTGAGAAAAATCTATCTGACCCCAGACGTCATCTGCGATCTGATCCGTTTCAAATGGCTTGAAGAATTTCAAAACGCGATTATTGTAAAAATCCGGCACATAAAGGCTCCCTTCATTGTCAAGCGCCATGCTGGCAAACGAGCCTCCTTCAAATAAACTTATCTGTGTATCCTGCATGAAACAGAGACTGTCGTTTCTGGCTGGCGCAAGCTTCGGGTATGTCTCTAGTGATGAATCTCGATTGCATGCGCTATAGTCCCATCCGGATGCTTGACCGATCACAATATCCGGTTTTTTATCGCCTGTTTGGCCACCAACCTGCAGCTGACAAGAGGAACCGGCACAATCGGAGTCAGATGAACAAGCGGAAGTGGAATTCGACCTGCACACCCCTAACGACGTGTATCCCAAGATGCGGCTATTAATACCGTCATATATATAGACTCTATTGGGCGTTACGTTCCGATCCACCAGTGTTCCTCCAGGACCGGCGACTTTAAACGGTACGATTTCTCGTGGAGTCACTTGAGTAAAATCCGGTTGGCCGAGAACCGTATCTGCCCAGAGGTCTTCCGGTATACCCCGAGGCGCTTGTACGCTACGACCTAAAACAGTACTAGCAGCCTCAGTTGGAATAGTTTTGGTGTTTTTTATGGACAATGCTATGACAAATATGCTTCCCCCTATAACAACCAATGGAATTATTGTAACAATATATTTTAATAATCGGTAATTGCCTTCTGATGGGCTTCTATATATTATTTCTTTGACATCTGACATATGAATCAATACCTGTATATCAATACATCATAACTCTCATGAAATGTCAAAAAAACATCATACAAGACTCTCGTTTTCTCGCCACGTATACAAAAAAGAGGTATTTTGGGAGTTATTGCCACGCTTCGCAGATCAGGCGGAACTCGCAAAAGTCGCAGTGCTTGCCGGGGGTCGGCTTAAAGTCACTTCGAGAGATTTCATCAGCTTTTTTTGCAATTTCTTTCTTAGCCTTATCCAGTTGATCTTGATTTCGTGTCGCAGATATCTTCTCCTGACCTTCAAAAAAGTAAAAAGGAAACAATGACTTTTTCCGGAATTTTTTTGTAAATGCCATCATCGGTTGCGGCAAGCGAATAAAAGGCCGGCATGAGCTTACGGTGCATGAGGTCGCCGGTCGCGCCGAAGATGATCACCACAAATGAATCATTCCTGTTCATATCACGAAGTAAGCGCGTTCCAACCCGCGGTAAAAATCCTATGACGTGAGCTTCCGATGTCCCTGATCGTCGTACGTATAGGTTTTGCCGTCCTCTTCATCCGCTACTGCTTTGTGTGAACCGTCGCAAAACGGCTGGTTTTGGGACAAGCCGCACATACAAACCCACACGGATTTCTCCTGCGGCTTTATTTCCATCGGCGTTTTGGCGGTTTTCTTCACCGTTCTGGCCATAGCTCAACCACCTCCTCGTATTGTCATCATAAAGTTTGTGCTCCTTACACACAACAGCTTAATTTGCTAACATCTTTGGTAAATGATAGGGCAGCAATTTTTATCGCCTCGGCAAGAGTCGGGAACATCGGGAGAGAATTGACCACATCGTTAATTGTGTTTTTGTTTTTGACGAGCATCATCGCTTCGGCAATAAGCTCTCCCGCATTGGGAGCGAGGATATGGATGCCTAAAATGACGTTCGTATCCGGGTGGACAGCCATTTTGATGAGGCCCTCCGTACGATTCATGATGACGGCTTTCGGCACATCGGCAAAAGAAACAGTACGACATAAGCATCTTCCTAACTGCTTCATCTCATGCTCTTCAGTAAGTCCTACACCAGCAAGCTGGGGATCAGTGAAGATCGTCCAGGGGACAGTATTGTAGTCAATGCTGTTTTGCATATTGTTCAAAGCATTTTCCGCAGCCAAGGTTCCTTCACGTCCGGCGGTTGTTTCAAGACGAAAGGGAGCGTTGGTGATATCTCCAACCGCATAAATATGGGCTTGTGAGGTTTGAAACTGTGGATTTACTTTGATCGCTTGTTTCTCACCAATTGCAACATTGGCTTTATCAAGTGCTAATCCCTGTGTATTGGGAGTTTTGCCAACAGCAAGGAGAATTTCATCACCGGATACCTCTCCTTGTTTTCCTTCAACAAGATAGGAAATAATTTTTTTTACCTCCGTCGTTACGAGCTGATTGCACTTGAACTCCTGTTCTAATGGTTATCCCTTCGTTGGTAATTATCTCCTTCAGTCTCGTAATCAATTCTTCTTCACCTCGAAAAACAGAAGAGCTTCTGTGAAGTACTGTTACTTTCGTCCCGAAGCGAGCATACATTTGCGCAAACTCAAGCCCCACCGGCCCTGCTCCAACGACGATGAGTTCTTTCGGCTGCTCCTTTAATTTCAACGCCTCAATATGGGTTACATAGCCTACCTCTCTAATGTTCTCTATTGGTGGTACAGTCGCTGTTGATCCAGCAGCGACAATAAACTTCTTGGCTTGATACGTTTGACCGGAAACTTCAATCTCGTTAGGAGAAACAAAACGAGCTTTACCTTCTCTATGGGTAATATTTTCTAAACCATTTAAGACTTTATCATACTTTTCAGCTCTCAGTTTTGCTACTAAATCAAGTTCATGTTGAACCACTTGACCAAAATTAAAGTTTTTAACCTCAATATCAATGCCCGGAATATTGTGGTGCTTTGCTTGATGCATTACCTCACCGGCCCAAAGGAGTGTTTTTGACGGCACACATCCCACGTTGACGCAGGTTCCGCCTAAAGGTAATCCTTTATTGACAAGTAAGGCTTTTGCCCCAAGTTCATTAGCTTTAATCGCAGCAGCAAATGCTCCTGCGCCTCCACCGATAATAATTAAGTCATACTCATTCATAGACGTTCTTCTTGATTGTGATCATGGTCTACCGGAGACAATTTCCCACGTGCCATCTCCTCTGTAGATTATCCCTGTTCTATCCTTGATTAGTCCCCTACCATAGGTAGGTGCAACTTTTTCTGTAAACGAAAATCAACAGCGCCGAAAGCGATAAAACCGAACGCGAGCCACCGCCACACCGGAATTAACGCACCTAACCCTATGTAGGTTAAAAGTGACGCTGAACCAATCCAGCAAAGCGGACATACCCCTACGGCACCAGCCCCTAAAATGGGAGCTCCCATGGTAAATAATTTTTTACGCCACATGTCTATATGTTTATTTAGTTGATACCCAACGCTTGATTAATTTTTTCTTTATCAAAACCAAGTATTTTCACTTCTGTTCCGTCATCCTTTGTTATATGAGTGCAGGGTACTCCCATAGAGCCGCATGTGTCGATAAACGTCTGTAGTTGGTCAGGGCGCTCGTCAACGAGCACATCCTCAAACGGAATATGTTTCTCAGTAAAATACGCTTTCTCCATCTTACAATACGGGCATGTTGTCGTGGAGTATATCTTTACTTTTGCCATATGCTCACCCCCTCTCCGTGCTTACGTAGCATCAACAACAATCGCAGTTCTTATCGTGTTTGTCGTCCTTTTGCCCTTTTTCCTCCTCTTTTTCTTCTGTATGGCTCGGGTGGGCGCACTGCCCATCGTTGCATGGCTGTATCATACCCGTTGCTTTACCCGCTTTACATAGAAGGCAATCACAGTGTTTCCCATGTCCCATCATAGGGTATCACCTCCCGTCATAGGATTAAAGATAATTAAGCAGACGATCATACCGGATAAATTGAAAGATTCGGTAGCCGGTGGAAATGAGGATACCCATGTTTCCGGAAACCATGAGTGCCCCCAGAAACACAAGGAATATGCCACCGATCACGGAAACAACAGGAAGATACCCGGAGATGGTTTTGATGGATCGGGAAGCTGATCCGATCCCTAGGGCAATAAGCAGGAACGGAATCGCCAGCCCCGCAGAGAAAACAGCAAGCAGCAGCGCCCCCGAGGCGGCCGTAGCGGCGGTGGAGGCCAAAAAGAGAACGGAACCCAAAATCGGGCCCACGCACGGCGTCCAGCCAAAGGCAAACGCGGTGCCCAGGATAAAGGAGTTGATCGGGTTCCCCCGTTTAAAAAGTGCCGGAGCCATCAGTCGTTTCTCCCGCGCGAGAAACGGGATGTTGAGCACATTGAGCATAAACAGGCCAAAAAGAATGACGAAGATACCGCCGATTCTACCTAGCCACAATCGATAGGGAACAAGCAATGAAGCGGAAATAAAACCGACGAGCGTTCCCAGAATAATAAACACCGTGCTGAAACCGGCCATAAAGAATACGCCGTTCCCAAATATGTTCCAGCGAGCTTTTGTTGCCTTGGCCGGATCGTTAAGATCTTCTAAAGACGCTCCACTAATAAACCCTAAATACCCTGGCACCAAAGGAAGCGTGCAAGGGGCGAGAAAGGTAAGGATGCCGGCGATAAAAGCCGGGATGATAAGCGACGTATCCATAGTTATTGCGTAATTTTCCGTATCCGATCGCCAATCTCTTCAATGTCCATCGGGCCGCGCTTATGGTCTACTAATTGGCCGTTTTTATCTACAAAGATTGTCTCCGGCATGGAAAATCCGCCGATTGATTGATAAAACGAATCTGAAGGATCAAGTAAAAATATCAGATCGCCGGTTGCGCCAAGCTCATCCGAATATTTTTTTGCAACCTCGCGAGACTCCGCCCGGTCAATAGCGACAATGACAACACTCGTGCCAAATTCTTTTTGGGCGGCGGCGAAGTCAACGAGTTCTTCGCGGCAGAACGGGCACCACGCCGCCCACGAGTTTATGACGAGCGGTTTTCCGGTAAAATCCGCAAGGCGTACTGTCTTGCCGTTATAGTCTTGCAGAGCAAAATCAGGAGCTTTCTGGAACTTCGTTTGGCGCGTTGATTCTTCAGGAACATTACGGTTAGATATTGCTAACCAGCCGGCGCCCCCAATAATCAAAATCCCGATGGTAATAGCTAAACCTTTTTTCATTGTAACAATTCCGTATCCGGATGGGCGGCTACCCAGGAAAACCAGAACGCACCGAACGGACTGATGCGGAGGGCCTGTCCATCGGCTTTTTTCTCAAAGAGCCGCACGACATCAATATCTTTTTGGTACTCCGCAATAATGGTTTTCCCTTCGAAACGATCTTCGATCTGCCCGGATTTTTTGACGGCTTGCGGCCAGTACGCCTTGGCTTTGCCGTTGACGACAATTCCTAAAATAAATTCTTTCTCGGGAAGCCGGCTGTCCTTTTTACCAACCGGGAAATATGTGCCGGGCTTGGTGTAGTAGTCACCGTATGGATCTTGTCCGTAAAATCTTGCGGCCCCAGTGTCTCGCGACAGAACCTGGCCATTTGGATGAAGTTTTCGCCAATCGCCGAATCGAATTTGGTCTGACGGCAAAACGGCAAGCCGCTTCCCAGTCATTTCCCCAACGATTGCTTCGCCTAAAATCTGCGACCAGAGCGAATCTGTTTTGCGATCATACATTACTAAGTTAGAGTTCCAAAGCTTGCCGGATGTTCCAAATTCCACTCGCTCTCCGTTAACAAGCGGGTCAAAAACAATTCCCGACAAACACAGCGGGCAATAGGTAATGAGCACTCGCTGGTCGGCCACGTTATCGTTGACGATTTCGTGCCAGACCAGAATTTGAAACGGATAAAAACGATCTACGCCGCTCATGCTGAAAGCGATGCCGGGCTGGTCATCCGCCAGAGCCTTGTTTGCCTCCGCCACTGAAGTGAATTTGGGGTTATCAATGGAGGGAATCCCGTCTTTAGGCGGACCGCCGCCGATAATCTCGTTTAAAGGAACGCTATGTTTTATGGCGCCGTCATTTCTCGAAAATATTGCTGCAATAACCGCTATCGCAACAATGACAGCGACTAGTCCTACGATGACGGTTTTATTTCTCATACTGTACCAGTTGGACAATGCGAAGGAAAGCCGAATCTTTGTTAATTTCATAGCAGACCATGTGCCCCATTCTGATTTTTTGCACCAGCCCGACTCGTTCCAAAATCTTTAGCTGCTGGGAAGCCGCTGATACGGTAATCCCGAACACCTGCGCAATATCCGTCACGCACAGATCGTGATGCGCCGTTAACAGTTTAAAAATACGAAACCTTCCCTGGTCGCCCAGAGCTTCAAAGATCAACGGGAGCCTCCTGCCGTTTTTGGCAGTTGCTGTTTTTATTTTTTTGATTTGAGCTTTGCTCAGCATAAGTTTAAGTAGTTACGCAACTATTAAAGCATAGCACCGCGCTCAATGATTGTCAACGACAGTATCTACTGCCACGCTTCGCAGATCAGGCGGAACTCGCAGAAGTCGCAGAAGTCGCAGTGATGTGGACCTTCAGGTACTAACGTGCATAACTTTGTGATGCTTACTAGAACAGTCACCGATCCTGTGGTTTGACCCGCATCAACAGATCGTGTGCTAATGTTGCGTAAAAATCGTACATCCCCTGCCGGTCAATGCTTTTTTTTAACCGAGGCCACGTCACGATGCGATCAATGCCCGCATTTGCGACTGTATGAGCAAAATAAAACTCGTTTAATCCTAAATCTTTCTGTTTGGCCAATTGAAACAGAGCGTCGAACGTATGGTCTGTTTGTGTCACAATCGCATACAGATCTATGTAGTCTTTGATTTCCATCCGTCCGAAAATCGTCAATACTTTATTTGATCCGATATTCTCAAGAGAATCCACTTTTACGCCATCAATGTCAATCACATCACCAAACCTCTTGGGTTGCTCCCGCACCACATCAACGCGTTGAGTCCACCCTTCCTTTTTATTTTCTAGGTAGATTTCGTTATAACTATCAGATTGGACTCTCGTGGTGATCTGCGCGTTGAGAGAATGGGCAATATCCCTGATGACTGCTCCAAGCTGCAATCCGTCAAAGGGTTCCAGACTGAACAAATCCAAATCCTTGCTTTCTCTGTGTGCCAGGTAAAATGCTGACAGTGCGGTCCCGCCGGTTATAAAAAATGGTTTTGCGAAGTCCGTCGTAAAAAAAAGCGTTAAAAGCTCACGTTGATGGGGCAAAAGAATGGGATTACTTTGCAAGCTATACATGGTACCCCCATACGGTGAGTGCGCGCAACCAATTGGCTTTGACCTGCGGTCGAAGGCGCAAGTGAGTAAACTCCCGAACGATATCTCTCACAGAAAGATAGCGCCAGATATCCTCAAAGCGAGCGTTCGTCAAAATTCTCCCCATCATCCACCATTTTTCTACGTCGTTATCCCCGCGCAAAATCCGCCGCGCATCATCCTCGGTTAAATCATAGTCCCACAAAAAATAGGGGCGTTTATTGTCATTCATACACTCTATTGTACTCTTTTTCTTACTGCCACGCTTCGCAGATCAGGCGGAACTCGCAAAAGTCGCAGTGCTTGCCGGGGGTCGGCTTAAAGTCACTTCGAGAGATTTCATCAGCTTTTTTTGCAATTTCTTTCTTAGCCTTATCCAGTTGATCTTGATTTCGTGTCGCAGATATCTTCTCCTGACCTTCAAAAAAGTAAAAAGGAAACAATGACTTTTTCCGGAATTTTTTTGTAAATGCCATCATCGGTTGCGGCAAGCGCGTAGACAGTTAATTGAAGATCTTGGGTAACATCACGGCCTTTCGGCGCTTGACCTGTTTTATAATCAATAATTTCAATTTTCCCGTCAGTAAGTTCGTCGACGCGGTCGATTCTTCCCCCGAGCTTGAGCGTTGGGGTAATTTTTAATCTAAATGGTTGCTCTAAATCAGTCGGAATTCTCTTTGGGTCATATCCTTTTTCATAAAATTCAGTAAGAAGTTTGACTCCTTGCTTTTTCATCTTCTCTTCATATCCTTTGTCGCCATACCCTATGGAATTCCAGTAATTATTAAGAAGTCCTACAAGTGTATCTTTCGTAGGATGCATATCTTGCTTGACAAGTTCGTAGAAAGCTCGAATCGTTTTATGCATCGTATCGCCAAAGGTAAGCGCCGCAGATGGAGGAACGGGAATTTTAAGAATGTAGCGATACTTGTATTGTAATGGACAGGTTTGGAAGGTATTCAGTTGCGAATAGGAAAGGTAGGTAATCGGTTGACGAACCGTCTTTTCTTCCTTCTCCTCTTCCTTTGCCCAATCCAGAAGCGTTAACTGTTGTTTCTCCCTATTGGAAATTGGAAATTGGAAATTGGAAATTCCTTCGCCCAGTGCCTCTTCTATGAATAGCGAAGGTTTCTTCTCCCGTTTCCCCTCTCCATAATATTTTGCAGCAGTAAAGTACAGGAAATCACGCGCGCGCGTCATCCCAACATAAAAGAGTCGCCGTTCTTCTTCCAGATGGTAATCACCGATCGGAAGAATCTCCTTGACCAATGCATCAGGGATAGGAATCTGCTCCTTTCGCTCAATAGTGGGAAACCTTGCAGCAACAAGATTGACGAGAAACACTACCGGAAACTCAAGTCCTTTGGCTGAATGAATCGTCAGGATGTTGACGGCGTTGTTTTCCGTCCAGTCGGTATCTGTTACTAATGGAGACTCGCCAAGACTCATGGCAAGATCAATCCAATCAACGACCGTATACACACTGGCATCCTCATGTTCCACCTCGTAGGTCTTGAGTTTGTTAAAAAACTTCGCAATATTATTTGCAATTTTTTCTTCTTTCGTTGTTTTATACACGGTTAATTGTTGAAGAAGTCCGCTGTCCTGGAGAAAATAGTAAAGAATCTGTCCTGCTGTTTCTTTTTTGATAAGTCCCAAATGTCGATGAATCATCTCAATTAATTTTTTTAGTTTTCCAATTGTTTCTAATGAATTTGGAAATGGAATATCATAGTGTCGCGCGGGGAGCTCAGGCAAATTCGAGCCCTGCGCCGAAGGGGCCTCGCGAAGCGAGGATCGCAGGACACGAGAATTTGACTGAGTGACCTCAGCGCGAGATAGCGGATCGAGAAATTTTTTTTGCGAACTAAGCCCCACTAAAATCTCACACGCTTCAAAAATAGATAACCCATATTTTTTTGCATAATTTACTATGACTGCCACATCCCGCGCAGATATCCCTAGCCAATCCATGACGAGCACCCGATACATCGCGACATTATCTTCAAAATTATAAAGCACTTTGAGATATGCAATGAGATCTTTTACTTCCGGCTGGCGGAATAGTTGTCCAGGGCCAAGGAATTGATAGGGGATACCGGAGTGGGCGAGTGCTCTAGTGAATGGCTCTGCATGATTATTTGCCCGGACCAATACTGCAAAATCACTCCATCGAAAGTGGATAGGGTCAGTCCCTTTCTTCTCAAGGTCTGACCCTGACAAAATCTTAATCACTTTCGCGACTTCTTCTGCTTCCTCTTCTACGCGTTCTGTATAGATTACTTCTATTTTTTCACCATTGACTCTCCTAACACTCTCAAGTTTTTTATCTATCTTCTCGGCTACTTCTAGCCGATCCGGATTATTATTGTTGATAAGGTCATAAGAGCGATCCAGAATCTCTTTGGTGGAACGATAGTTTTTTGTAAGAACAATTATTTTTGCCTTCGGAAATTGCTTGCGAAACTGGATGATGTTACTGATTGCAGCTCCCCGCCACCGGTAGATCGCCTGATCATCATCTCCTACGACGGTGATGTTTTTGCGGGAACCGGCAAGGAGAACCGCTATTTCATTTTGTGCAAAGTTGGTATCCTGAAATTCATCGATGAGAACGTATTTAAATTGTTCTTGATAGCGCGTGAGGATATTTTTTCGTGTCCGAAAAAGCTTAAGCGTGTTACTGATAAGGTCCGAATAATCCGCCACTCCTTCTTTCATCTTCAGTTCCTCATACGTTCTATATGCATTCGCAAGTTCCAAATATTTTTCAGTCTCTTCTTTATCTTCGTTTGGAATTTTTGATTTAGGATTTTGAATTTGTTTAGGATTTCGGATTTCGGATTTAGAATTTGCCCAAGCTAAGTATTGGCTTGGGCTAACATCTTCATCTTTAAGTCTCGAAAAATGCTGTATCATCCCCGCGATAAACTTTGTTGGATTTCCAAGGGGACGAAAATATTTCAGCTCGAACTTAAACAGGTTTTTTCTGAAAAACAGAATCGTCTCTGCTTCCGTCATTAACCGAAAGCCGGGATCAAGGCCGATATTGATGGCTTCACTCCGAAGGATCCGGTCGCAAAACGCATGAAACGTACTGATCCACATCTGCGTTGTGCCATACGGAAGCGCCACGTCAACTCGCTCCTCCATTTCTCTGCTCGCCTTTTCAGTGAAAGTCAAGGCGAGAATTTCTTGGGCGTGTGCTTTTCCAGAAGCAATTAAGTGTTTAATCCGTTCGGTGACTACCGTCGTCTTCCCCGTCCCCGCTCCTGCAATAATCAAAAGCGGCCCCTCGCCAAACGTCACGGCCGTCTTTTGTTCATCATTAAGTTTCCGTTCTTCCGGAGGAATCTTTGGCATTGCTTGCCAATTATACCTTAGTCTCAAACATTTTCGTGGAGCTTAAAAATAATCAACTAACTCTGGAAATTTTCTAAATCGTTCTCCACCCGATGTCACGCTGAAATGAAGCGCATCAGGAACAAGGATAAGCGTCCCGTGAAGTTTTTTTTCCATAATGTCAGCGTGTCGACGCGGTACAAACGGGTCGGAGTCGGAATAAAAAATAATGAAGTCGCCAGACTTTTTTCTTATTTTATTCCAATCCCAGACATGCGGAAATAAGTTGTCGTAATCTGATCGAGCTATGTACCTATACAGCTGCGGCGTTAACTGTGGATCTATAAATCCGGATACGAGTATCGTTCTCTTTATGAGGATGTCATCGGGAAGTTTTTGAAGTATTCCCAACGCCAAGCTCACACCCGAGGAGTGACCGATGAGGACCGTATCTTTATCAAACGTGAAGTTCTTCGCCAGAAATTCATATGTCAGTTCAAGATCCGGCTTGTCTGATGATGGCAACTGCGGAATATACGCCGTATACCCTTTTTCTCTCGCTTTCTGTGCAACGTATTGGTACCAATTCAGCGTCGGATTACCGCCAATGCCGTGGAGAATGAACGCGTTTTTCATATTCCTTTTTGTAACACCTCGAAAAATTCTTTCGGCGATACGATCCGCGTTGTACCGAATTTTTTGAGCGAAAGCAGGTCTCGGTCTCCAGTTACCAAGTAATCCGCTTGGCATGCGCTAGCAGCTTCGAGATATTTTGCGTCTGTTGGATCACGTGACAGTGAAAAGTGTTTCTTGGGCTTTACCCACTCCGCATGGTGCCACAAAAGCCACGTAATTTCTTCGGAAGGCGACGCAAGAATCTTTGCTATCTTCGGATAAAGGAATACTTTCTGAATCTCTGCAAATATATCCTCTGAAACATATGCAGATAACGCGCGCTCAAGAAACCAAAGAAAAAGAGCGTCAATAATTGTTCCATGATGGATGAAGAAGCTTACAAAGACGTTTGCATCGAGTACTATTTTGAGGTTCTTCGGGCCCATTGTTTTGCTTCTTCTGCCAATTCCATGGCCTCATCATAACTGAGCTTGCTGCGCTTCACGCTCGCGGCTCGAATCTTCCATAATTGACGCCGTATCCCACGCCTAGAAACATACTCACGCATTGCGTCTCGAATAAACTCACTGCGCGTTCGTTCCTCTTCTTTAGCCGCTTGATCTATCGTGCGAAGAAGATTCGTAGGGATCATAAAATTTATCATTTGTGTATCCATGGTTATATTATATAAACTTTATATAACGTTTGTCAACTGCGACGTTAGTAACCGTTCAGGAGTTAGCAAAAAGTTGACAGAGGATGATGGAGTGTTCTACGC